>JBCNVK010000029.1:0-744 GCA_039630245.1 Bacteroidia bacterium | reverse complement strand
GTCGCTCGGCCCCCGCGACCTTTTTATCGGCCCTTGGTGGAGTGGAAACGCTTGACAAAAAAGTCCTGGGCCGTGCGTTTGTACCCCGCTTTTTATCGGCCCTTGGTGGAGTGGAAACTCGGGTACTGGTACATACCCCCTACCCGAAGGAAACCCTTGTACCCCTACCCGAAGCCCTACCCGAAGCCCCGCAGAAACAGCGTTAGCTACCCCCCTTCGCCATGCCCTTCACAGCGGGGCTAACGCTTTACCTAATATATGTTGTGTAAAGCGTTTCCCCTATCTTTGCGGTATGCTGCCTGTGCGAAGCGAAGCCGCTTTGCCCGTCCTACCCGAAGGGGTAGGAAACCTGTTAGATGCCGTGGCGGGCCACCTAAGCCCCCGTACCCGCATGGAGTACCTGCGCGACCTTCGGGCTTTCCTAAGGTGGTATGCCCCCGATGCAGGCGATATGGCGGCGCTAAGGGCGCTCCTAAGCCTACCCCCTATGCAGGCGCATAAGGTAGTAGCAGACTACCGCGCACACCTGCGGGCACAGAAGCGGAAACCTGCCAGCATAAACCGCAGCCTTTCGGCGATACGGGCGATTTGGGCGGCTCTTTGGGCGGCGGGGGCGGTTTCGTATCGGCTTTCCATAAAGGGCGAGCCCACCCGCACAGACCCCCGTACACGTATAGCACAGAGACTACCCGCGCAGAGCCTGCCAGAACTCCAAAGCCTACTGCAAAAGGCGGCTACCCCGCG
>JBCNVK010000028.1:0-745 GCA_039630245.1 Bacteroidia bacterium | reverse complement strand
AAAGAAGGTGGGTCGTCCTGCTGCTTGTACATAACATAATGTTTCCACTCCACCAAGGGCCGATAAAAAGCCGCAAAAACCCTCTATGAGGACTACTGCAAATACAGTTTCCACTCCACCAAGGGCCGATAAAAAGTTTTCCCCGCTACTCTTTCCCCCCGAAGGCTACACAGTTTCCACTCCACCAAGGGCCGATAAAAAGCCAGCACCGCAGCTACATGTGCTAGCTGGTCAGGCTGTTTCCACTCCACCAAGGGCCGATAAAAAGTTGTACAATATGCCTACGATACGATACTATACGCTATGTTTCCACTCCACCAAGGGCCGATAAAAAGCTTAGAGGCACTGGAAAAAACTAAACGCGTCAAAGAGGTTTCCACTCCACCAAGGGCCGATAAAAAGCTGAACAGGAAAAAGACGTTCTGCGCGAACCGCTAAGTTTCCACTCCACCAAGGGCCGATAAAAAGATATCACGGCCGAACGATACGCGGGCTTCTTAGTAAGTTTCCACTCCACCAAGGGCCGATAAAAAGGCGGCTCGAGGAAAAGCAGCTTATACCGCTCCCCCTGTTTCCACTCCACCAAGGGCCGATAAAAAGGCTCCATCTCATACAGCCGCTGCGGAGTCGTCCCCTGGTTTCCACTCCACCAAGGGCCGATAAAAAGCCTTTGCCGAAGTCGCCGCTCGGGCGAAGATATCCTGTTTCCACTCCACCAAGGGCCGATAAAAAGATCGGTGTGCGC
>JBCNVK010000027.1:0-893 GCA_039630245.1 Bacteroidia bacterium | reverse complement strand
GGGTTTTGGTCGGGGGTGTTTACGCTGTTCCCACCCCCCCACGGGCCTAAAAAACGCGACCCGTCGCGGGAAAAACAAACGCCCCTGAGCTAGTTTCCACTCCACCAAGGGCCGATAAAAAGCTTTGCCCCCCTACTTTTCCCCCCTTCGGGCTACACAGTTTCCACTCCACCAAGGGCCGATAAAAAGCGTCCAGCACGACGATGCGCACATCGGGACGCTCCTGTTTCCACTCCACCAAGGGCCGATAAAAAGAAACGCCATCATTCCCATAGCGGCTGTGCCGCCCTGAGTTTCCACTCCACCAAGGGCCGATAAAAAGCGCTACGCAGCTCATTCGGGAGCTGTGCAATTTGTTGTTTCCACTCCACCCAGGGCCGATAAAAAGCCTCTAACGCACTCGGGGACGGCAGAATACAACTGCGTTTCCACTCCACCAAGGGCCGATAAAAAGTGGGCGGCGTCGTGTGGTGGTGGGGCGGCCGCGAGGTGGTTTCCACTCCACCAAGGGCCGATAAAAAGTTATGCGCCGCCCCGAGGACGCGGCAGCGCTTCAGGAGTTTCCACTCCACCAAGGGCCGATACAAAGTTTAAAAAGCTTGCCCCCGCCGAGGTGCGGGGGCAGGGTTTCCACTCCACCAAGGGCCGATAAAAAGTCGTCCAGCACCACAATGCGCGCATCGGGACGCTCCTGTTTCCACTCCACCAAGGGCCGATAAAAAGCCGCGGGTGCGCGGCATGCGACGATGCTGTCGCTGTGTTTCCACTCCACCAAGGGCCGATAAAAAGCCTGATGGCCGCTATTCAAGCCTGACCCACCCACGAGTTTCCACTCCACCAAGGGCCGATAAAAAGCCGCCGCCACCCCGCTTGTTCTAATCGCGCATAAATGT
>JBCNVK010000026.1:0-969 GCA_039630245.1 Bacteroidia bacterium | reverse complement strand
GTGTTCGCGATGAACATCGACGAGCCGGGCTGGCTGGCTGATCTCATCGCCAGCACCCTGAACCTGAAGACCGCCGAACGACAGGAGCTTCTCGAGATCTTCGAGCCCTCCGCCCGGCTCCTGCGCCTCTCGATTTTGCTCGCCCGGCTGCTGGACGTGCTGGAGCTGGAGAACAAGATCCAGGCCCAGGTCCAGCAGGAGGTGGACCGGACCCAGCGGGAGTTCTACCTGCGGGAGCAGAGGAAGGCCATCCAGCATGAGCTGGGCGAGGTCGATGTTTACATGCAGGAGATCCACGAACTTCGGGAGCGCATGGAGGCCAGGAACCTCCCGGAGGAGGTGCGGGCCCGGGCCGAGAAGGAGCTCCATCGCCTCGCCCAGATGCCGCCCCTCTCCCCCGAGGTCAGCATCCTCCGCACCTACATCGACTGGATCCTGGAGCTCCCGTGGACGGAGGAGACGGAGGACAACCTGGACATCGCCCACGCGGCGGAGGTGTTGGAGCGTTATCACTACGGGTTAAAGAAGGCCAAGGAACGGATCCTGGAGTTCCTGGCTGTCCGCAAGCTGGCGGGAGAACGCAGCCGCAGCCCGATCCTGTGCTTTGTGGGCCCCCCGGGCACGGGGAAGACCTCCCTGGGGAAGGCCATCGCCGAGGCCCTGGGCCGGCGGTTCGTTCGCATCTCTCTGGGCGGCATCCACGACGAGGCGGAGATCCGGGGGCACCGGCGCACCTACATCGGGGCGTTGCCCGGGCGGATCCTCCAGGGCATGGCCCGAGCGGGGACCATCAATCCCGTCTTCATGCTGGATGAGATCGATAAGATCGGGGCGGACTTCCGAGGGGATCCGGCGGCGGCGCTCCTGGAGGTGCTGGACCCCGAGCAGAACCATGCGTTCTCCGATCACTATCTGGAGATCCCGTATAACCTCTCGAAGGTCCTCTTCATCACCACAGCGAACATCCTG
>JBCNVK010000025.1:0-1215 GCA_039630245.1 Bacteroidia bacterium | reverse complement strand
GCAATGAAGTGCGTCACCTCATTCATCTCATTGGTGAGAGGGGTGATGTAGAGGCGAAGCCAGTAAGGGCGCCCGTCCTTAGTGTAGTTTAGGATCTCCTCGGTGAAGGATTCTTTACGCTGGAGCTTCTCGCGAATTCGGTGCACGGTAGCGGGATCGGTATCAGGTCCCTGCAAAAGCTTACCTGGAACCTTCCCTCGCGCTTCCTGCAAGGTATAGCCCGAGATGCGTTCAAATCCTCTATTTACCCATACGATTTTACCCTGCGCATCCGTAATGATGACGGCATTATCCGTGTAGGCGGCTACGGCGGCCAGCAGGCGGAGCTGCTCCCGCTGCTGCGCTAGTTCCTGATTTGATTTTTCTAGAGAGTTCCTCAGGTCAGTCAAGAGGTCTATCTGCTGCCGTAGCTCTTCGGCGTATTGGATCAGCTCTTCCTGAGCTTGCCGCAGCTCGGTGACGTCCTGAAATATTAGGGCAAAAACCCCCTTGTCTAAGCCTATCCAGTAGCCCCTAAACACCCGCTTTGCGGGCAGGTAGGATACCTCAACTTCCTCCTGGGCTTTTTCCGCTAAGAGGCAATTGAGTAGTACCTCAGAAGGCGCAAAATTCTCCTCTAAAAAGGCCTTTGGAGAAACCTGCAGGAGGTTCTCGCTGTGCTCGCCCATGAGCGCAAGAGTGCTGGGACTGACCCAGAGAAAGCGGTCACGAGGTTTATTAATCACGAGAACAGGCGCTGGGTAGAGGGCAGCTAGTTTGGGAAGCCACTCTTGCGCTTCCAAATAAGGCGTAGCACCACTTAGGAAGCCTCGTAGGTTTTCCCAGAAGTTTGCCACGACTACGATAACAAAATTGGTCTCACTTGTCTAGATCCCCCCTCGCGCCCAGCTTAGAAGTAGCTGCTTATCCTTGGGGGTGAGGAGCTCTTCCCTCTCCCAAAAAAGAAGAGCCTGGGGAAAGGTAAGAAGCCTATGGAGAGGGAAAGGAAAGGGAGGAAGCTGCGGCAATTCATAGCTCCAGAGCACAAAGGCTGCCTCTACGGCGTAGCCATTTTGCGCTAGGGCTTGGGCGGCCCTGTGGAGGCTTTGTCCCGTGGAGAGGACATCCTCTACAATCAGCACAGGGGCAGCGGAGGGCTTTAGCCCTTCTACTTGCTGGCCATATCCATGGGATTTAGGCTGAGGCCGCACGTACCCTACAGGTAAGCCTAGGCGT
>JBCNVK010000024.1:0-1215 GCA_039630245.1 Bacteroidia bacterium | reverse complement strand
ACGCCTAGGCTTACCTGTAGGGTACGTGCGGCCTCAGCCTAAATCCCATGGATATGGCCAGCAAGTAGAAGGGCTAAGGCCCTCCGCTGCCCCCGTGCTGATTGTAGAGGATGTCCTTTCCACGGGACAGAGTCTCCATAGGGCCGCCCAAGCCTTAGCGCAGAACGGCTACGCCGTAGGAGCGGCCTTCGTACTGTGGAGCTATGAACTACCACAGCTTCCTCCCTTTCCTTTCCCGCTGTATAGGCTTCTCACCTTTCCCCAGGCCCTTGTTTTTTGGGAGACGGAAGGTCTTATTGCCCACAAGGATAGGGAGGTACTCCTCAGCTGGATTCAGGGGGCTCCCTTAGAAAGGGAGAGTTAATTTGTTATTCTAGCCATGGCGAACTTTTGGGAAAACCTTCGGGGTATCCTTGGGGCCTCGTCACCTCCTTCAGAGGTGCATGAGTGGCTTCCCAAGTTAGCGGTTCTCTACCCCGCACCGGTTTTCCTGATTAATAAACCCCGTGACCGCTTCCTCTGGGTCAGTCCTAGTACCCCTGCCTTGTTAGGACAGCCAAGTGAGACCTTACTGCAAGTCTCTCCGAAGGTTTTCCTGGAAGAGAACTTTGTGCCTTCTGAGGCACTTCTGAATTGCCTCTTGGCGGAGAAGGTACAGGAGGAGGTTGAGGTAACCTATCTACCGGCTAAGCGGGTGCTTAGGGGGTACTGGATGAACTTAGAGAAGGGCATTTTTGCGCTAGTGTTTCAAGACATTACCGAACTGCGGCAAGCTCAGGAAGAGCTGGCCCAATACGCCGAGGAGCTGCGGCAGCAGGTAGATCTTTTGACAGGCCTTAGAACTTCGCTAGAAAAATCAAACCAAGAATTGACGCAGCAGCGGGAGCAGCTTCGGTTGCTAGCCGCCGTGGCAGCCTATACGGATAACGCCGTAGTTATTACAGATGCGCAGGGTAAAATCGTATGGGTAAATAGAGGATTTGAGCGCATCTCGGGCTACA
Source organism: Bacteroidia bacterium (assembly GCA_039630245.1). Taxonomy (GTDB): domain Bacteria; phylum Bacteroidota; class Bacteroidia; order SpSt-205; family SpSt-205; genus SpSt-205. The sequence continues at coordinate 214 of JBCNVK010000024.1, read as the reverse complement.
CCTTACAGGAAGTGCGGGGGAAGGTTCCGGGCAGGCTTTTGCAGGGACCTGATACCGATCCCGCCACCGTGCAACGAATTCGCGAGAAGCTCCAGCGCAAGGAGCCTTTCACCGAGGAGATCCTAAACTATACCAAAGACGGGCGCCCTTACTGGCTTCGCCTCTACATCACCCCTCTCACCAATGAGATGAATGAGGTGACGCACTTCATTGC
>JBCNVK010000023.1:0-1767 GCA_039630245.1 Bacteroidia bacterium | reverse complement strand
TGATGCCGTTTCCACTCCACCAAGGGCCGATAAAAAGTATTAGCTGCGGAGGGACAAGCTGCCCCGCTATAAGCGTTTCCACTCCACCAAGGGCCGATAAAAAGTCTTCCCCCTCCTTCCCAATCTCCCAGTCAAAGACCAACGACTTCCTAACTTTCCGGACAAAGGTAAGAAAGAGTAGCGATTTATCCCCAGCTTGGCTGAGGGCTCGGAAGGGCGCCTTTCGTCGACCCTCCTTATTTCCTTCCGGCCTAACTATCGACGAAAGGGCTACAAAATACTTTCCGTACTGCCCTTCTGTAGGCCCAATATCGTACGATCCACCCATCGCTCTTGCCTAAACTTGAAAACTATTACACTATCGCTGTCCCGAATGAGTCCTTTTAGCTCGGCCAGTAGCTGCTGCAGCTGAACTTCGGTGAGCTCGCCCTCTAATACGGAGTTCTGCACCCAATGGAGGTAGCGGCGGCAGAGCTTTAGCACTTTAGCGTTGCGCTCCACGGCCACATCATAGACCAAAATCACATACATCTACCACCAAGGTTTGAGCGGTTCGTAGGGCTCTATCCCCAAGATATGCTTGAGGAGCTTATAGGCTTCTAGTCGGATAAGGTAGCGGTAGGAGACAGGGCGGCGCAGCGAGCGGTGCTGGAGGGTCTCCGAGAGCCGCTCTTCCCATACCTTCAGGACGGTTCGTAAGGCGTTTTGCTTGAGGAGGAGGCCATTTAGGGCAGGCTCAAAGTCCTCCGGGCTCAGCTCCCGCCGATTGAGTAGGCGAAAAAGTAGCCTGTCCGCCAGTACGGGCTTGAAGATTTCCGCTAGGTCCAGCGCCAGCGTGTAGCGGGCTCGGCGCGGCGCATGAAGAAAGCCAATTGTAGGCTCTAAGGGCGTATGGTATAACTGGCCCAGCACGGCGGCATAGGTTAGACTATTGAGGAAAGAAAGGAGCGCGTTGACGGGGTCGGTAGGTGGGCGCTTGGTGCGGCCGGGCCAGCTCCACCCCTCCAGAATAGCCCCAAAGCCGGCGTAATAGGCCCGTTTAGCGGCACCCTCCACGCCCATGAGCGCAGGCAACGAAGAAGCCGTCTCTACCTCCTGAAGGCGCCGACTGAGCTCCTCTTGGAAAGGCCCAGTGGGGCGCCCCCGATTGGCGTAGTAGGCCAAATTGCGCTGCATCAGCCAGAGCGTACCCCGCACTAGCCGCCGCGCTAGGTCTAGGCGCTTTTTTCGGTGAAGCACGCAGGACGCTTGCCGAAGGCGCACTTCACCCGATAGAAGGTAGGCCTTCGGCAAAAAGCTTCCCCGATAATGGCCATACGGGCTAAACACATGGGCGGGAATCCGCTTCTCCCCCAGAAACCGAAGTAAAGGCGTGCCCAATTGAATCGGCGCTAGCCAATAGAGTTCGCCTATAGTCTCCACGGGCAGCGTGCGCGGGCTGCCTTCCTTGGGCTCCCAGTGGAGCGTATTTTGCCGGCGGCGCAAACGCCCAGCCTGGGTAAAATAGAAAGCCTTCCCCATGGCTAGCTTCCCTGAATTTGCGGCTCTGCTACAAAGCATAGATCATGATAGGCGCAGCGCTTACAAATGGGCTTGCGCCGAAGGGGCGGAGGCGTGCGGCGCCGCCTCACCTCTGCCATACCCTGTAAGATATGCCTCACTTCTTGGCGCTCCTTTTCACCCAGTTTTACGAAGATGCGCTTTTTCTGACGTGGATACACTAAGAAGCCCTTTACCCCCTCCACCCCCATTTGCTCTAAGGCGTAT
>JBCNVK010000022.1:0-1838 GCA_039630245.1 Bacteroidia bacterium | reverse complement strand
TATCGGCCCTTGGTGGAGTGGAAACTTCGCTATCTTAGCGGTATGCTTACTGCTACGCAGACTTTTTATCGGCCCTTGGTGGAGTGGAAACCTGCGCGGAGTGATTTTCTCCGTACCCGCATAAAACACTTTTTATCGGCCCTTGGTGGAGTGGAAACGAAAAAGCGGCTTGGGGTGCTTGTGTCCCACCAGCACTTTTTATCGGCCCTTGGTGGAGTGGAAACGAGGCACTAACGCTGGAAGAAGCACTACTTTATTTGCTTTTTATCGGCCCTTGGTGGAGTGGAAACCTGGACGTGGCGTGGGCACTGATTGTGGCGACCAAACTTTTTATCGGCCCTTGGTGGAGTGGAAACCATTGGTTGCGCAGCACACAATCCCTGCGTGGGTGTCTTTTTATCGGCCCTTGGTGGAGTGGAAACAACCTTGCGCAAGTATTTTGCAGGGACTTGCAATTGCCTTTTTATCGGCCCTTGGTGGAGTGGAAACTACTGTACACACTTGTACCCCCCAAATGCAGGTGCGCCTTTTTATCGGCCCTTGGTGGAGTGGAAACACAAAGCCGCTTTGGAGAAGGCGGGCATAGCTACGGCTTTTTATCGGCCCTTGGTGGAGTGGAAACCAGACTACGGCACATGGCGGCGCATACGGCTCATACCTTTTTATCGGCCCTTGGTGGAGTGGAAACCAGCCCCTGAGGACTGGGAGCGGTGGGTAGTAGAGACTTTTTATCGGCCCTTGGTGGAGTGGAAACGGCAATACCTCCACGAGGAGGAGGTGATTTTTGACCCTTTTTATCGGCCCTTGGTGGAGTGGAAACATGAAGGTCAAGAACCTTTCATCAGCCGTTTCTCCAGCTTTTTATCGGCCCTTGGTGGAGTGGAAACGCTCGGCGCTACGGGGCTCAAGCGGGGGTATATCGTCTTTTTATCGGCCCTTGGTGGAGTGGAAACGCTCTTTCTGCGCCGCTTCCTCAGCCGCACGGCGGCGCCTTTTTATCGGCCCTTGGTGGAGTGGAAACAATCACAAAGGCGGTGCGGGCGTATCGCGAAGGACGCTTTTTATCGGCCCTTGGTGGAGTGGAAACGCGGCCGCCCCGCGTGGGTGTGGGCGCAGGGGCGCTGCTTTTTATCGGCCCTTGGTGGAGTGGAAACAGGAGCTGCGCACGGCAGAGGGCACGGTGAAGGTTACTTTTTATCGGCCCTTGGTGGAGTGGAAACACCCTTAGGCGCTACACCTTAGGCGAAGCCTTAGAGACTTTTTATCGGCCCTTGGTGGAGTGGAAACATGCTATGCCCGAAACCTTAGCCCCGCTATGGCATAAGCTTTTTATCGGCCCTTGGTGGAGTGGAAACAGGAGGTGTATGCGCTGCGGCTGCGCATCTTTATACCCTTTTTATCGGCCCTTGGTGGAGTGGAAACGGCGAGGCGTACGCCCCCAGCACGCAGCGGCGCAAGCTTTTTATCGGCCCTTGGTGGAGTGGAAACTAGAGAAAAAATAGCGTTTAGCCCAAGCGAGTCTTTCTTTTTATCGGCCCTTGGTGGAGTGGAAACTTTGTGGAGGCGTGCCGAGCAGCCTGGGCGGATGAGCTTTTTATCGGCCCTTGGTGGAGTGGAAACCGAGCGGCACGATAGCCCGTCGGGCGCTCTATACGAACCTTTTTATCGGCCCTTGGTGGAGTGGAAACGAGGACTTCGGCATCGTGGTGCGCCCCCAGCACAGGCTTTTTATCGGCCCTTGGTGGAGTGGAAACAACAAATTGCACAGCTCCCGAAAGAGCTGCGTAGCGCTTTTTATCGGCCCTGCTTTTTATCGGCCCTCAGGGCGGCACAGCCGC
>JBCNVK010000021.1:0-1877 GCA_039630245.1 Bacteroidia bacterium | reverse complement strand
CGCAGCATCCTTGAAGTCTAACTTGTGGCCGTTTTTCGTGCCTAATTCTGTTACTTGAATAGGAATAGAGGAGAGGGAAGTCTTAAGGCTCATGCCCTCAAAGCTACGACTTTATCCTCAACCTTCTTTCCGAAATCCTTACTTTTATTGTATGCCTAAATCCACTACCCTCACGCTCTCGGCTCGGGATGTAGCGCAGCTTGTCTATCCCGACTTCTGTCCGATGCGCTTCTGGATAGAGAAGCGTCTCAAGCCGCCGTCGGAGCCTTTTCCGGCTCTGCCGGGGGCCATGGATCGCTTGCTCAAGGAGTATACCGAGGACTACTGGACAAATCACCGCAAACTTCCCACATGGTTTGATACTTGTCCAATAGGCGGACAGCCTTTGCTACCTCGTCCTTCCTGGCGTACCTTTTGGACACCTTATACGACTTCTAAGGGGCCTACCGTACGAATCCACGGAGAGCCCGATGAGATACTTCTCCCAACCAGCTCAGAGGTCATCATCGTAGATTACAAGCTTAGCGATCCTAAGGATAAGAATAGCGGCACAGCCCTTATGTATGCGGTCCAGGTTGTGGTATATGCCTACATCGCTATGCGCACCCCAGCCTCGCCTTTTCCCAAGACCGTAAGCGGCCTATACCTTCTCTACTTTTCACTGGATAAGCCTCTAAGCGTTCATGTTTTTCCCTCGGCTCTTAAGCTAGCTACCACTTTCACGCCAAGCTGCGTCCAGATAGACCCTTGCGATGTAGCCAAGAACTCAAAGTAGATATCCTAAAATTACGATCGGCCCTCTGCCTCAGGACTGCATTCGGTCGGTGGTAGAGACGCTGATAGAAGAGGCGCTAAAAATTCTGATGCATCCTAAACCGCCCATTTCCGACTCGGCCTGGGCGCGGTTTTACGATAGGCTCAGGCTCTATTTGGGTGTCTCTGCTGCTACTAAAGCGGTGAGTAAGACGGAGGCCTTGTAGCACAGGGAGTGCCCCTTTGTGGGGTCTAAATAGGTATCATCCTGAACCTCTTATCTCCCCTAGCCGCCCTCATTTCTCTATGGCGGGTGGGAAAAGGTCAAGCCCTCCGTCAATCACCCAAACTCGGGGCGGGCTAGCGCTAGACCCCCACGGGCTCAGCGGAGCCCTGCAAAGGTGGCTCGGCGTTTCCCTTTCCAAGTCCGAAATTTTTCCTAACTTTATCTTCATGTACCGATGCGTAGCTACCTTAGCAGCTTGCTTCAGTAGCCTTCTCTGGGCCCAGAATGTTGGTATCGGCACTTCTACGCCGGAGGAGCGCCTCCATGTTTATGATGGGCGCCTGCGTGTCTCTCATAGTAGTAATTCTACCAGTTACGGTACAGCGCTGGGCGGACTTCAGATTCAGAACCTTGACCCGACCGTAGGCGCTATCAATGGGCTAGTCTTTATGAATAGGGGCGGCTTTTACACGGGCGGTATAGCTGGGCTGCCTCTGGGTAATCCAAATGCTAACAATGGGGGTCATCTCACCTTCTGGACTAAGCGGGCTGATGGCACTAGCTTAGGAGAGCGCATGCGTATCACTGATGTGGGGAATGTGGGTATTGGTACGCCTAATCCGGGGGCTCGTCTGCATATCTCTGGTGGTTTAGTGGCCTTAGGGGTGCGAGATGAGGCCGGGGCTTACGCTATCCCGAATACCTGCGGGGGCAATTGGATCTCTAATGCCACCTCAGGTATCTATGCGCCAGAGCCCGGGCCTGGTGGCTGTGGCGATGAGTGGTATATAGCTTCCTATCCCCGCGCTGGAGAGGCACGCACTTTGGAAATAGCCATGCGAAACGATGGCGATGATCATATTGCGCTCATGCCCAGTGGTAATGTGGGGGTTGGAGT
>JBCNVK010000020.1:0-4793 GCA_039630245.1 Bacteroidia bacterium | reverse complement strand
TATTATCAGGTATGCAGCGAGTTTGCCCTGCGGGAACCTCATAATACCCTGGCCTAGTATCAGGTAGAGCACACGCCGGCGAGCAGGAAGGGGGAGGAGGTACAACCGGCAAACACTGACCCCACAGCAGAGAGAGAAAGAGGAAAAGGTAGGCTCTCATAACCCTGGAAGGCTTTGCAAATATACGTTCTTTGGGCCTCTTAGGATGCAATGGATCTGTCACCTCTTGCACAAGCTGGCTATAGCTACGTACGGGAGGCTCTTCCTTCAAAAAAGCATGCAAGCAGTGTCTAAACGAAGCCAGCAGGCTGGGCCAGCCCTCCCTACTCTACCTCCATCCGTATCCCCTGAAGCTCTTCCCGAATCTGCCTAAGCTTCCCTTCTGTTGGGCCCTTTTCGCTACAGACATCAAGCGGGGCATCGGGCTAAGCACTTTTGCCCCGCTTTTTTGAGAGGCCTATGATAGATTGCGAAGAACGGATTGAAGCATACGAAACACAGTCTGATGGTCCTGGATGGGCTGATAGGCGCCCGCAAATCACCTCTAAATTTCCTCACTCTCTATGGGCGTGCGGATAGTTTCTACACGGCCTAGGCTCTGCTGGAGCGGGTAGCAGGCCCGTTCGCCTTCCTCAGTGGCGGAGGCGCGCTTCATAGGGAGGGAGAGGGTTAGAAGAAAGTTTGGGGCCTGACTCCAGTTGGGCCGCAGAAAAAGGTAAAGCGCCCGAAGCGCCCGGCGTCCTGCCTAAAAGCCGATTTTTCCATCTATGCCCCTACCTTAAATATACCCCCCAAAGAGCCGAGTACCTAAGTAGAGGAGCTAAGCTAGGGGCTAGGGACCCAGGTGGAAAAAGTGTGAATGGCTAAGAAGGGTCTCCCGTGTATATTTATAAACATGATGCGGCCTAGGTATCCGTTTTTTGAGATAGACTTTCCTCCTATTGAGGGAAAGCAAAGCGGAGAGGCTATCCTTATTCGCGCAGGGTGGGTGGATTCTCAGCGCAAGATCTTGGACTCTAAGGTTTGGCTGATTGATGGGGGGTTTAGGAGTACGGCGGAGTACATTTTGAAGTTTGTGGATAAGTATTATGGAAGTACCAAAATAGACTACATCATAGCCACGCATACAGATAACGATCACATAGAGGGATTGGCTCAAATCATAGAGCATGCTTATGTTGGTAAGCTTTACATGCATGATCCCTCAAAGCATGGAGTAGTGGCTTATGTTCAAAATCAGAATTCGTCCTCGTATAGTAGAAAATCAGACGCTGGGGAGAATGAGTGTCCAGAAAGGCGCCTGCTAATTGCCTCGCTAAAAGAAGCTGATAACTTGATTGACAAAGCTAAAAAGAAGAATATAACTACTTGTGAGCCTTTCTGCTTTCCTAATTCAGCGGAAAAAATCGACACTGGATATGATTTTCTTAGGGTATACATCCTTGGACCTGATGAGGGATACTATAAAGAGCTTCTTAGCCAGTTCAGAGATTATGAGAAATATCTGAGGACTGCCAAGTTTTTTTCTGAGCTTTCCTCAAACCAATTCTTACAAGACCCTCTTCCTGAGGCGACGACTCCAGAGAATAACTCTTCGGTAATCTTGCTCTTTGACTTTCAGGGGGATTACTTTCTATTTACAGGAGATGCAGGCGTGCCTGCTTTAGAGAGGGCATTTGCGCGATTCCCAGAAGGGGATAGTGGTACGCGTCAAATCCTTCTCTTCAAAGTACCGCACCATGGAAGTAAAAACAACCTAGGTCCTTCTCTACTAGATAAAGTAGATGAAGCCTTTGGTTCAAATACAAGAAGAAAGTGGGCTATTGTACTGGCTGGTGATCAAGATTTAGGCCATCCCGATAAGGTCGTCATTGATGCGCTATGGGCGCGCGGCTTTGAAGTGTATGCTAACAAATACCAAAGCGAAAGAGGGTTTCTTGGACAGCATCTCTGGTTCAAGAACGCACATGTCCCTCCTAGAGCCCAACAAGTTTGGAAGCCTGCCCCCTTATATAACGCTCAGCGTCTATACCCTGAACATACGACATACGCCTTAATGGTTCCAGCAAATGGAGCGTGTATTTGAGCGTATTTTCGACCTCTACGACTTTATCGCCAATATACTTCCAGGTTATCTTTTTCTCTGGCTTATTCAAGGGTATCTTTCCAGAGGAGGCATGAAAGTAGAATGGCTAAGCGTGCTAGATGAGGCTACTGCGCGCGGGGTAGTGCTTCAGATTGTGCTGGCTTATGTAGTGGGGATGCTCCTTCAAGGAGCCTCCCATATGCTCTGGGGCCAGCTAGAGAGAAAAGGGGGCATGATAGAAAAACTTCTATTTAGTGAAACGGCTTCCAACCTAGTACTCTGTGGCCTCTATCCTTCCCTTTCTCCCTCCTATAAGCAGCGCCTAGCTCAGATTTTTCGCCGTCGGTTTAATCTGCCTTCTTCCTTGGAAGCTGGGGAAACTAAAGAGGCTCTCAGCCCTAGAGAGACCTTTAACCTTATGTACCGCAGCTTGCAGAATCGTCCTCCTATTCTCACGATTCAGATAGCGCGCTATGGGTTTTATCGAGTACTCTTTGTTGTAGGAGTCTTAGGGATTTTGGCTGAGCTTCTCCTAGGGCTATTCGCCTCGAGGTTGAGGTGGGAAATAAGCCTAGAGATGTTTATAGCCTACCTAGCAATAGCTTGGATCTCCTTCTGCGGCTACAAGCGACGAAGTTATGAGTCAGCCAAAATGGTATGTGATTTATTCCTTATAGAAAGTGAAACAGGCCCCGATAAGGCATAAATAGATTTCCCCTTGTCGTCCTCGGTGCGGTGAGGCGATACTTGCACTGGTGTTTTCACCTCACAGAGGCTAAGTCAAGTACTGCTTCCGCTATGTATTGAAAGTTTTACAGCTTCACCTATACTTGGAGAAAAATACTCTTACTTCCAGCTTGTAGGTGTCATCTTAGGTGGAGTGGGCTCTAGCGTTTCCTTCATGCGAGCTCGGTAGAGCTCCTCGTAGCCGAAAACCTGCGCGTCTGGCGGCCAGTAGAAGATTTCCCGCCCCTGCTCACGCGGCCGATTTTTGGTAAGGGGTCGGGCTGGGTCCTCTTCCACTTTGAGGGGCAATGGGGGAGCCGCATACGGGAAGCGCCCTTCCCCATACCCTGTCTTCGGCCGTACGACAATCTGATAGTCCAAGTACCCCGTGCTGGTGCCCCCACCCAGTTCCACTAAATCAAACCCCGTAGCCGTGCGATTCGTCACGGTAACCCCCTTGAAGTCAGGCATATCCACAGGGGTCACAAAGACGCGGATGGGATATTCCTCATTCACCACGATGATATCGGCAAGGATAGGGTCTAAATCCACATGGGCGCGGCCATTTACCATTTTCACGGTGCCGAAATCAAAGTACCAGTACTCGGGCGCTTCCGGTGCCGTAAGGGTGATGCGTCCATGGCGCGGATGGGGGATGACCTCCGAGACTCCCCCCGAACCTATAATTTTACGAACTGCTCCACTTGCATCTGCTACGCGCGCCCAAGAGAGTAAGTTCATAGCCATGTCTTGGGCTTGAAAAGAGCCCCCCGCTCTTTCGCTAGTGCTATTTGTCCGAGCTACTCCTAGTACGCCAAACCCATCCTGAGACTGACCTACTCCGACGCCTTCTACACCCACTGACCAGCCCGGATTTCCAGTAGTAGCGGTTCTATTATGGTAGCCTCGTATAGCACTTTGAAAGTTGCCTAAGGTTGCGTTGGATACATTTAGCTGACCATAAATAGCCGCAGGATTGAAGTTGTTGGTAGTATTGTCAGTCAAAGCAAATACACTAATCCATGGGACAGTGGAAAACGCCCCAATAGTAGCAAGGTTATTATTAGGCACAGCGCGTACGAATATGGCGATATTGTCCGCTGTGTTAGGCTCGCAGTAAAACCCTGCGCCTCCTGATACGCTGGGGGTACCGCCTACTGCGGGGATATTGTACTGATAAGCTACCCAGGCTTGGATGTTACTGGTCTGGCCGCGCACGGCGGCGTAGGCGCCAGCTGGGGTAACTACGTGCAGTCGCGCACTAGTCGGAGTGGCGGTGCCTATCCCGACGTTCTGCGTCCACCCAAGCGCGATTAGGCAAGCCAAACTGAAAGGGGACTTCATGGAGCAAAGTTATAAAAATTCCTCACTCAGAAACAACGGCCGTCCTCTTATGGGGCTCAGGGTTGGCCTCGCCTGCAAGCTAGCTATCAGAAAGCCCACGGCTACAAGCTGGGATGGCTAATTCGGCAGGCTCTCTCCGGTGCAGGTCTTGAAGGTTTATGGTTTTGTAGGGCTACTTCTGGTAGACATGGCCAGATTTTTCAGGCCCTTGGAGTGGGGTAGAAGGAATCTCGTACCTAGCCGAGATCCCTTGCAGGCTCTCCTTTCCCTGCAAGCCTATCGCTCTCCCTACATGCTGGGCCTTTCAAAGGAGGTAGGGAGCGCTACTGCTATGAGTTTATGGCGGCGGAAGTGGCGCGGCTTTTCCGGATTTAGTACGGGAGAAGTATTTTGGGGCACTTCGGCCGCCCTCAGGACCTTCTCTGGGCCCTTCCCAGCTTCGCTCAGAGCTTTGAGTACCGGCTCGCTCATCTCCCTCTTCGTAGAGGCCATCAAGGCACAAATAGAGGCTCTATGGCCGGCATTAGGCGTCCAGCGTAGGTCTGAAGAGAGGGCTCGGTCCTTTTGTAGTTCTGGACTGCGGTAGGCTATTGGAGGCGGATTTTTTCGCAGCCTGTAGCCCCTGGCCCTATGGTAA
>JBCNVK010000002.1:0-247329 GCA_039630245.1 Bacteroidia bacterium | reverse complement strand
GGCGCAGCTCATTCAATAGGCTTTCCTCAAATGGCGTCGCTGCCTCCCAGAGCCGGTCAAACCACTGGCGCAGCTGCACGTGGTTGGCGTTTCCATGGACGACGACATTCAGTTCGGTATTATCTCGCAAGCCTGCAAGGGACAGGTTAGAACTGCCGACAATTGCTACCCCCCGTTCATAGCGGTCAGCGGGGTAATCAAAAATGTAAGCCTTAGCATGCAGTCGGCCGCTGGTGTATACCCGTACTTTTAGGCGCCCTTCCTGAATAAGGCGTGCCAGCTGCTGGATTAGCGCTTGATCCTCATCCGTGGGCTCCATGCGCTCCAACCGCTCGCGGATTTTGTGGGCTGTCTCAGCGAGTAAAGAAGCCCGCTGCGCCGCATTTTGAAACTGCATGGCTCGCTGATACTCCTCTATCGCAGGCCGATATGGATGAATTTCAGCTAACTGCTCAATCGTAGCACGCGTCGCCGTATTTCCGATGAGTAAGCGTATTTGGCGCAGGTTTTCCAGGTTGCGGGCTATTGCTTTGAGGCCGCTGAGAAAGAAAAAGCCCACAGCAAAGTGAGCGGCCTCTGCATGCGGGAGCAGTTTATTTACCACCTCGTGAAGAAGCGTATCGCGGTTATCAATGACGTCGTGCGGCATCGTTTGAGCCCGAATATAATACAGGCTGCTGGTGTAGGGAGAAACTCCTAAATGCTCTTAAGCCCTTAAGCTGTATCAGGTCTGTGCGTCGCCCCTCACGAAGCTGAGGATTATAGAGGTGAAATTACCCCCCCGTACGCAAGTCATGACCCGATCACCCGAGTGAATGCCCTTCCGTGGGCTTGCCTACCCTTTGGTATATCGCATAGGTTGGGTCGGAACGGGCTGCAGTTGAGAGAAGCAGAGTTATTTTTGTCGCAGAGAGGGCTATGACCCATAGCAAAGGCTTCTCTGTCCGTATTTTCCTCCCTTCAGGAGAGCCAGAGGGGCTGCGCATTATTGAGAAATCCAACTGGACGGGAAAAGGACTTGTCTTCCCTCGTGTATTACTACAGGACCCAGAGTTCAGGAAACGAGAAGAACTTAGCCGTCCTGGCGTGTATATTCTCTGGGGACCCAGCGAGTCCAGCCAGCTACCCCGGGTTTATATTGGTCAAAGCGATGATGTGATTCAGCGAATAGATCAGCAGGAGCGTCAGAAGGACTTTTGGACGCACGCCGTAGTCTTCACCAGCAAGGACCTTAATCTCAACAAGGCACACGTCCAATACCTTGAGGCCAGACTGGCAGCGCTTGCGTCCGAAGCCAAGCGAGCCGAACTTGAGAATAAAAGTGCACCTCAGGTGCCTTCCTTATCAGAGGCGGATCAAGCTGACGCAGAAGCATTTCTCCAGGATATACTTCTCTGCTTGCCATTAGTAGGGGCTACCTTCTTTGAGAAAGCTAAGCCAGGCCCCAAGAGTGCGAAGGATCTGTTTATCAAAGCAAAAGGGATAGAAGCTCGCGGTGTTGATGATATAGGAGGATTCATAGTGCGTGCTGGATCACAAGCGGTCAAGGAAGAAGCCCCCTCTCTTTCTGCCTATTTGCGTGATATGAGAACTACGCTGATTCAGCAAGAAGTCCTTATTGATAAAGGTGGCTATTATGAGTTTGTGCAAGATTATATTTTCAACTCACCCTCTACGGCAGCTGGAGTCATACTTGGTCGGAGTGCAAACGGTCGCATTGAATGGAAAGACGCGAGCGGGCGCACCCTCAAGGAAATCCAAGAGGGGATGAAATGAGAGCTGACGCTACCTAAGTTATACTCTTGCTGCACTGCTACTAATACCAAAAGCCGATTTGAGAGCTAAGGATGCGGGGAAGTAAATCGCTTCTGTGCGTGAGGGGGACGATAAGAGTATCACAGCATCCTGAACTCCTACGACGGGCACGGGAGCGGGCAGGTTATTCACTTCTCTCTTTGAGTAAGCGCTTTCCTCGGCTGGCTGAATGGGAGCGCGGCACAGCCCAGCCTACCCTCAATCAGTTAGAAGCTTTCGCTTAAGCTGTACATGTTCCACCCAAGCCGCTCCGAGAAATGCTCCCCCTCCCCGACCTTCGCACTCTCACTGGCTAGCGTCCCGCCCGCTCCAGTCCCGAGGATTAGACACGATTTATCTCTGCCCGCAGCGTCGGGAGTAATAGCGCAAAATATGCAAGGCTTCAGGGACTGCCAAGCTGAACTCCAGTCCGAGGTTTCTCTCAATCTGCCAAGACTTATTCGGAATAGACAAGGAAACGCCCCCATTTACTTTCACTCCACTAGTGGAAGCTGGCCAGCCCCGATTCGCTCCCGCCCCAGCGGTAGCGGTATTGAATACCAGCAACCCTATGGCCGGATTGACCACCGGCGCCGCCACCTTCTGCGACGAAAGCCCTAAGCGCGGAAGCAGCAAACCCCGCTGATTATCCTCAACATGCAGGCGGGCCGAAGGATCGGGCAAAGCCGTACCTATTCCCACACCTTGCCCACGCAGGAGTACTGCTGCGAGCACGCCGATAGCATAGTCTTTCTGCGTATGGTTAGGTAATTTAGGATTTTTCCCTCAATCGCTGCGTGAGTCTGACTTCTATCTTGACTTACTCCCGCATCAGCCGTATGACCTCTTGGTGGCCCGACTGATACCTAAGCTTTAGAAGGTACAACCCCGAAGCCCAGCTGCTTAGATCTAATTCGCCCTCCTCTAGCCAGGAACCTTGCGTAAGGAGCTGCCCATGGGTACTATAGACGAAGTACTGCGCTGGCTCGGGTACAAGCACCTTGAGTTTGCCTGAGGTAGGATTAGGAAAGGCCAGCGCCCAGGTACTTACGAAGATTTCATCCGAAGGATTTACCAGCCTCGGCTCGTACCGCAGGCGTACCAAAATGCGGCTGCGCCACGGCTGCACCCGCACTTTACCCCACACGGCCGTGCTATCTAAGGTAAGATATATCCAGCCTGGCGGCAGGGGAAATTCCACCACCGCATCAGAAGGATTGATAAAAATCGGATACACTTCCTCTAAAGAAGGCACTGAGGAGGGGGCTATCTCTTCAAAGTTCCAGTATCTAAGCCAGACCGAGTCGCCCCTTTCCAAAGCTATAGTAGGGTTAGTCCAGAACTGCCGAAAGCGCGGCTTATAGCGGACCTGCAGGGTCTCTGGGGTATAGGGGCGGAAAATAGGAAAGGTAAAACGGTCGGTTGTGGCGAGGGTATCGCCTGTATTGGGGTGGCGGTAGCGTGGCCAGCCGACCGTGGCATAGAAGTCTTTGGACCGATTCGCTGCCCAATAGATGGACCAGCGGTAGAGCTGGCTGCTGTCTAAGGTAGTGGTATAGACGGCTTCACTGAGTCGGATGCCGACGCCCGACCAGACCCCAGCTGGGGCGGTATCGGGATACCAGACCAGATACGCTGGCCCGCCAAAGGGGGAGCTCTCCACCCGCCGAAGCCGGGCTTGACCAAAAGTGCCTATAGGAAGCGGCTGAGCAGGGTCCAAGGATGGATTGCTTACAAGCGGCTGTCTCACTTGGGCGCTATCCCATGCACGGAAACCCACCCAGTGCAGCCATTTGCTCATAGGGGAGCGCTCATAAGGCGTTTGGGCCTGCATTTGGCGCAGACTAAGGGCCGTTACTGCGCCATCCTCCGCCCTATACACGTAGGAGACCGCATAGGTAGGATGGCCATAGCGATTCTGATCTACGAGGCTAAAGCTATCGCGCCGGTTATTTCCGCCGGCATCATAGAAATTAACCGCGCCCCCATCATGCATGCCTAAAAAGAAGGTGTTCCCTACCACTTCGCAGCCTTCGGCTCCCGCAGCTGCTGGTACGATATCTACCCCCAGTCGCTGACAGTTGTAGAAGGTATTCCCCCGTACCCTAATGCGGCGTACAGCCCCTCCGCCGAAGAAGTTTCCGCAGCCTAGGCTAGCCCCAATCACCGTATTACCCTCCCAAATGATGTCGTGCGGGCTTACGTCGCTGTAGAGGCCTTTAGCGAAGGGGCGAACAGGCCAAGCTAAATGCGACTTATCCCGATTGGCGCCCTTTATGAGGATATTATCTCTGACTATGCCGTCCTTCATGAAGGAAATAAACTTTATACCGCCGCAGTCGGAAAAATCCATGCAGAAGTTCGTGATATAGTTCTTCTCCACGATGAAAGGAATCGTGCCGGCGTAGGTCTGATTCCAGTCCCCCTGCGTGTAGTAGAAGCAATTTCCGCCTATTGCGCCCTGGCTTACGCTATCTATGCGGTTATAGCGCACGATGACGCTGTCTATGTTATAGCCTACGACGATGCTATAATCCTCTCGCACGAAGCGCGCCGAGTCTATGCGGAGAGCCTGCCAGCTCCAGCGCGGCTGAAGGCCTGTACGCTTGATGAGGTTACGCTCCACATACACCCGACGGGTCATGGCGCGCGGATGGCCCTGACGACCCGGCACGATGCGCCCGTAAATTATGATGCACCCATCCTCGTTATCAAAGAATTCATTCTCCTGCACGTAAAGCTGGTCGGCCAAGAAGTTCCAAACTGGACGATAGGAATGGGAAAAGCGGTTTCGGCGCAGGACGACGTTAGAGACCCCAGCCGTACGAATGCCCTCCCCCAAGGCAAAAAAGTGGAGATTTTCTATATGAACGGCTTGGATGGGGTCAGCGGGCAAAGTGTCATAGCTAGCAGTGAGGGTGAAGGCCTTAGCGTCTTGGACATGGCGGTCCGTCGGCCGCACGCGCACGACCATAACCTCATACTCGGCGGGATTGAAGGGCAGCTGGGGCGGAAAAAGGTAAAGCGTATCCCCCTGCTCATCGTAGGCCCATTCGCCTGGCTGGTCAATAAACTCAGGCTTTCCTTCTAAGAAGAAACGGGCGCCGCGCAGGGGTGTAAAGTGGCCCCAAGGAAGCACAATGAGCTGGTTATTCACGAGGCCTTGGGCTTTGTTACAGCCCCAGCTGTAATCCGATCCCAAGGAGGCCCATACGAGCGCCCCGGTCACGAAAGCAGAGGGCACGTTCTGCAGGCTAGTGGAAACAAGGGTGTCAGGATCCGTAGCTCGGCTAAAGAGGCTTTGCTGGATAATTAGCATGGAGTCATTTGGGAAGCGGGCTGGGCGTAGGGGCTGCCCCCGCCAGAAAACCCGCAGAGGCACTAAGCTATCCTGCGTGCCAAAGGGTTTAGCTACCTTGACGAGGCTGCCAGAGGAGATGATGGCTTGAGCCGAGTCGGAGAGGCGCCAAGTCCCTGTGAAAAGCGGCGGGGGCGCCGAAGTAGGCCCATAAGCCGTGAGGACAATTGGGGCGCCAGGCTGCCGAAATATGGGACCGTTGAACGAAAGGCCATAGCGTAGCGCGCCGCCCTCAACCCGCACTACCCGAAACGTGTCTCCCCGCAGGAAAGCTATGGTATCACCTCGGCTTAGGCGCTGACCTGCCACCACCTGCCCCGATAAGAGCCGCTGAAGCAGCTCCAGCGAGCGCAGAGGCCTCTGGGGCGTGCGTCCATCCTGCGCATCATTCCCTTGGGAAGACGAGAAGTACCACGTGCGCTGGGCTATAACCAGACTCCCTAAGGCAGCTAGCCGCGCAAGCTTTCGCATACGACCCTAAATATAACTTCTATCGTCCCTCTCCCCCGAATTCAACTTTATGCACCCTTTGCAAACCCTCACTTCTGATAGGGGGTAGAGTATTTTTGCAGGTGTGTGGCGCTACTTGCTCGCCAGCTGGATGCTGTGGGGTCAGGATACGCTTTACCTAACGCTCAAGGAGGCCGAGAAGCGGCTTTTGCAGAAAAACCTTTTGCTTATAGCCCAGCAGCTTCAAATAGAGTCTGATCGGGCCTTAGTCTGGCAGGCGCGTTTATGGCCTAATCCCCAGCTTAGTCTGACAGAAATGGATGTTTTCACGCAGGCGGAGGCGCCACTCCCACCTTTTCTGGCTTACCCGCGCATCAATCAGGTGGTGGCCTCTTTTTCTCAGGTTATTCTTACGGCCCGCAAGCGTCTCAAAGGAATCGCCCTGGCCGAGGCTGTGGTAGCCAGTCAAGAAGCGGCATTCACCGAACTTTTGCGCCAACTTCGCTATGCGCTCTATACGGCATTCTACGGTCTACAGCGCGACAGGATTTTACTGGATATCCTTCGCCAGCAGGCCTATCCTTTACGTCAGCTTGTAGATCGCTACCGAGAGCTGAGCGCTCAGGGGCTAGTACCCCTAGCCGAATACCTACGCTTAGAAAACCTGTACATGCAGATTCAAGGGGAGCTTCGCACGGTGCGTCAGCGCTGGGAGGAAGGTCAGCATACCCTGCGCACGCTCCTGCGTTCTGAACCGCTTACGGCTATTTTTTGGGTGGATACAACGGGTTTTTTTGGCTGCCTAGCCCCTTCCCCCCCAATCTGGACACCTTACTGGCAGGAATGCACCAGCGGGGGGATGTGCGCTTAGCCGCTGCGGAAATGCGCCTGCAGGAGGCTACCTTAGCCGTAGCACGGGCAGCGGCCTACCCTGACCTTCTTGTAGGGACTAGCTTTGACCGGCTAGGCGACTACCGGCTAAATCAGTGGGGCGTAGGTGTGAGCCTAACCCTCCCCCTTTTCAATCGCAATCAGGGGCGCATTCAGGCGGCGCGGTATGCCTTGGAGGCCGCCCAGGCTCGCTACGAACAGGCCCTACGCCAGGCCCAGTCCGAAGTAATTCAAGCCTGGCGTTAGCTTCAGAACCTCTATAGCCAGGCTACCGAAATGCCCACCGACCTCCTAGCGCAATACCAGCGTGCCGAAAATACCTACCGCCAGAACCTCCTAGCTGGCCGCATAGGTTTCCTTACGTATGTAGATTTCTTCCAAAGCTATCGCGAATTAGCCATAAATTTGGTACAAACCTTTTACCTTGTGCGTCAGGGAGAAAATGAACTTCGGCATGCAGCAGGCCTGTGAAAGGGCATTTTTAGGACATGAGTAGTTAGATGGGTCCTCACGCCGCATGCTAGCCTTGTCATTTGCATTAAGGCTAAAAAAATGCCTAGACGTGGGCCTGCGGATACCTTAGGCCCGAGGAAAGGGCGTGCGTAGGTTGCTTGCTATTAGCTTCAGAGAAAAATCCCCACTAGGGCCCCGAATTCCACCCCATCCACGGCGACTCGCTCGCGATAAACGAACCGCCGCTCTTCTACCCCCCTATCATACAGCGACCGGACAAACTCCTTTTCGCCCGAACGCATACTTGTAAAGCGCAAAGAGATCCCAGCAAAAAATCGCTCCGTGATCGCAAAATTAGCCATGAGCCCCGTACTCAGGCCCAGCTGAAAAGCTGAAAATTTAGGTTGCACCCATATCTCATTGCGATCTTTCTGTCCCTCCATTACAGGTGCGGCATACAATCCCATAGCCAGCTGAAGGGGTATATACAAAGCCATCCAATCTACTTGAAACCCTGTGCCTACTCCGAAACCTAGTTGAGTGTGGGAAATAGTGGGGGTTTTAGATAGGAGTACGGCATTTGGAAAGAGTCGGTCATCCTTACCCAGTGCCGAGGCCTCTAGAGAAAAGAAAGTTTGCGCTACATGCAGATTCAGCCCTACATAGGGCGCTATAAAAGCGTGCAGGTGAACGCCTATATTGAATCCGGGCTGGGCATAGCCATCGGTAGGATACAAACGCCTTTTAGCCTGCGTGCTCCCCGTAGGAGCAAAAGCCCCTAAGCTAAGCCCTATAAAGTTCTTCGGACTGCTCAGTTGAGCCCAGACGAAGGCTCCCAGAAAGGCTAGCCGCCCCATGCGGGCAAAGCTACGATAATCCCTCCTCAAATAATTGGTTAGCGGAGCTTAGACGCCTCATTCGCTTTGCTATTACTCTGCGTGGCGATGGCTCCCATTCACAGAGGTACGAACCGCTTATGGAAGCATATCTGGAAGACATCGGATAGGAGCGCCCTTTATCTTTTAGGGATAATCACTGCCACTTGTGCACTTGTTCTACTTCTCTGAGGCTTTGCGTATGGGGCTGTTTCAGGAAAAGATTCAGGCAAAAAAGGCAGCTCTGATGTCAGAAACCGTGATGGCATAGATTTTGCCATATCTTTGCCGCAGTATGCGTACACTAGGTACCATCCGACACGTAGGTGTGGCGGCTTTAGCAGCCGCTACCGTATTCCTCGCCTGTAAGCGCGAGAAAGAGCAAGAAGGTCCAAAGATTGAAATCCCTGCGGGTCAGGGTTACCTCACAACCGACACTACAGTAGATGCAGGCTCCCATCAGATCAAGTTTGGTTTCCGCTTCAGCAAGGGCACTAAGAAGGATGATGCAGACTTGGAAAGCTATTCCTTCTTGGTCAATCAAGGTGCGGCGGACCAACCTATCTTCTCAAACCGACCAGCACGCGATAAAGCCTCCTTCATTTGGGATACGACCTTGACCGTAAATGGCGTTGCTGGCGCTGTCTACACCTATACGGCCGTAGTGCGGGATAAAAATGGTAAGGAAGCCCGGCGCAGCCTCAAGATTACCTTCCGTCAGCCTACGGGAGGCAATCAAAATCCTCTACCTATCTCGGGCAGCGTTACGCTATCTCAGGGTGGAACTAACTTTTTGGTGCTAACTAACCGCCAATTCTCGGCTAAGGCCCTCAATGACCTGAATAGTATCGCTGCAGCCGATGTGATTGCCGCCTTTTTCGTTCGGAATGCCGATCCTAAGACTTATACCCTCATTACGCCTGACTCGTTGGGTAAGGGTAACTACACCGATCCTGCTATCAACTGGACGGCCTCCTCTAAGCCGACTACCATCTTCTATGACATCAATCAGCAGGAGTACAATGGCGTAGCCGACTCGGCTAGCCTGCGTCAGCTCGTGCAGGGCCTCTCCGATAGCCGAAAGGTAAAGTATGTGAATAATGGTGATGGTGCGCGGGCTACCATCCACCTGGAGTCGGGGAACTTGCCTCAAGACATCTCTGGACCCCACGAATACCTAGCCTTCAAGCAAAGCTTGGGGAACTCCAACATTTGGGGTATTATTCGGCGCACGAGTGCAGGGAATGGTCAAGCTACTTTGGAAGTGAAGGCCATCCGCTTCTGAGGGCCTCAAGGGATGGATTTGGCGGCGGGAGGGCTGTGCCCTCCCGCCGCTTTTTTTACTTTTGGCCCCATGGGACGGCCTGTCCAACTTCCTGCCACTCGCGGCGTACATATCACCTACCCCGCCTCTAAAAAGGTGTACGTATCAGGGGTACTTTACCCTTTCCTACGCGTAGGCATGCGAGCCATTGAAACCTCGGATCCAGACTTCCCCCTCTACTACGCCTACGATACGAGTGGTCCTTATACGGCGCAAGAAGTAGACATCTATGAGGGGCTTCCACGCCTCCGAGAGCCTTGGATTATGGCGCGCGGGGATGTAGAGCGCCTCTCCCGCTTCTCTTCCGAGGCAGCCCAGCGCCTTTACGAGCAGCCTTCCACCGGGGCTTTTCCTCGGCCGCACCTTCCCCTGCGGGCTAAGAAGGGGTGTGCGCCTACCCAGCTCCATTACGCCCGGGCTGGCATTATTACCCCCGAAATGGAATATGTAGCTATTCGGGAAAATCAGCGTCTGGAAGCCTATCGCCAAAAGGCGGGCAAACTGCCACGTTGGCACGCTGGCCAAAGGTGGGGTTTCCAGATACCTGACGAAATCACACCCGAATTCGTTCGGCAAGAGATAGCCGCTGGGCGGGCCATAATCCCAGCTAATATCAATCATCCGGAAGCGGAGCCGATGATCATTGGCCGGGCTTTTCGCACTAAAATCAACGCTAACCTAGGCACTTCAATTGTTACCTCCTCCATTGCTGAGGAAGTAGAGAAGGCTATTTGGGCCGCCTACTGGGGCGCTGATACGATTATGGACCTTTCTACAGGGCGACATATCCACGAGACACGGGAATGGATTCTACGCAATAGCCCAGTACCTGTGGGTACCGTTCCTATCTACCAAGCCTTAGAAAAGGTCGGCGGCAGGCCCGAGGAGCTTACCTGGGAAATCTTCAAAGAAACCCTTATTGAGCAGTGCGAGCAGGGGGTAGATTATTTCACTATTCATGCAGGGGTGCGTTTAGCCTACATTCCTAAAACGCTTGACCGTGTTACGGGGATTGTCTCCCGGGGCGGCTCTATCATAGCCCACTGGTGCCTGGCGCATCACAAGGAAAATTTCCTCTTCACGCATTTTGAGGAGATTTGTGCTATCCTTCGGCAGTACGATGTGGCGATTTCGCTGGGCGATGGGTTGCGACCAGGGAGCATCGCCGACGCTAGCGATGAGGCGCAGTATGCCGAGCTGCGCACCCTTGGTCAGCTGGCGAAAATCGCCTACGAATATGACGTCCAAGTTATGATAGAGGGGCCGGGCCATATTCCCCTTCAGCTCATTTGGGAAAACATGCAGAAAGAGCTGGAGGACTGCTACGAGCGGCCTTTTTACACGCTTGGCCCCTTAGTAACGGACATTGCGCCTGGGTACGATCATATCAGCTCGGCGATTGGCGCAGCGCTGATGGGGTGGTTTGGCACCGCCCTGCTGTGCTACGTCACGCCTAAGGAGCATTTAGGCCTACCTAATCGGGATGACGTACGAGAGGGTATCATGGCGTATCGGATCGCCGCCCATGCGGCGGACATCGCTAAAGGCCACCCCGCCGCCCAATGGCGGGACTATCTTCTTAGCCGGGCGCGTTTTGCCTTCCGCTGGCGCGACCAGTTTAACCTTTCTCTAGACCCTCAACGGGCCCAGGCCTATCACGACGCCACCTTACCGGCCGAAGGGGCTAAGCTAGCGCACTTCTGCGCCATGTGCGGCCCTAAGTTCTGCTCTATGGAGATTACGCATCAGATCCGCGCGCTTGCTCAGGAAAAAGGCCTTTCCGAAGCCGAGATAGTGGCTCAGGGCCTAGCCGAACGGGCCGAGGCTTTCCGCCGCTGGCAGCCCGACCAGACCCCTTAGTTAGGTAATGGAACTTCCCTATATTTGCCGTGGTTTCATATGAATATGAAATTCACGCTGGGGTGGCTAGGGCTTCTTAGCCTTACCTTAGGGTGGGCTCAGGATGGGAAGGCCCTCTTTCAGGCCAACTGCGCCTCCTGTCATGCCGTCAATCGGCGTGTGGTAGGGCCTGCCCTTAAGGGCGTCCATGAACGCTGGGGAGGCGACGAAGCCGAAATGATAAAGTTCATACAAAACTCGCAGGCCTATATAAATGGCAACTTCAAAAATTCAGCCTATGCCAAAAACCTCTACGAGCAGTATAACAAAGCCGTGATGACGGCTTTCACCCATCTCAGTGCGGAAGACATCAAGGCGATTTTGGCTTACATCAAGTCGGAAGCCGAAGCTACGGCTACAGCAGCTGCTTCTCCTACGGCGGGGGCACCCAGTACTGGGGGTGGCGTATCTGGTCCTTCCCCTGAGGTTAGTCCCCTTCTGTGGGTACTCGTCTTGGTGCTCGGCGCTATTGCCTTGGCTCTGCTCGTGACTACGCTGGCGCTGAGCCGTGTGCTGCAGCCAGAGTACGCTACCCCTACGCTATGGACGCGCATGGGCCAAGCTGTACGCTCCCCGCGTCTCCTCGCCGTAGCGGCCCTGATAGGCTTCCTCTGGCTAACCAGCGCTACTATTAAGAAGGCCCGCTCGGTCGGCCTCCACAAAGGGTATAAGCCCGTCCAACCTATAGCCTTTTCCCATAAGACGCATGCCGGCGAATACAAAATCGCCTGTCAGTATTGCCACATAGGCGTAGAAAAGGGGAAGTCCGCTACAATTCCTTCTACGAATATCTGCATGAACTGCCATACTTATATTCAGGAAGGCTCTCGCTACGGCACGAAGGAAATTGCCAAAATTTTAGAATCCTACGAGAAAGGTCGTCCTATTGAATGGGTGAAGGTGCATAATCTGCCGGACTTTGTCTACTTTAGCCATGCCCAGCACGTCAAAGTAGCCGGCCTAGCCTGCCAAACCTGCCACGGCCCCGTAGAGGAAATGGAAGAAGTCTATCAGTACGCCGACCTCAGCATGGGCTGGTGCCTCAATTGCCATCGGCAAACTAAGGTAGACCTTACGGCTAACCCCTATTACGCCCGCCTTCACGAGCAGCTTAAGGAACGCGAGGTAACCGTAGAAAAGCTGGGCGGACTGGAGTGCTCCAAATGTCACTACTAAAGCTACTATGGAAGAGTTTTCACGCGATATTCCCGTAGAGGCCCTTTTTTCGGAGGGTTTGCCCACTAATCGGCGCGATTTTCTCAAGTGGTGCGGTATAACTATAAGCTCCGCTGTACTCGCTGCCTGTGACAAAACGCCAGTAAAGTATGCCCTACCCTATGTAAAGAAGCCGCCCGAGCACCTTCCTACCGTAGCCGACTACTACGCTTCTACTTTCTTTGACGGTCAGATATTCCAGTCGGTTTTAGTTAAGGTTCGGGAGGGCCGGCCTATCAAGATAGAGGGCAATCCCTCCTGTCCCCTCAATAGAGGCGGCACCCATGCGCGCGGGCAGGCTTCCGTACTTACGCTGTATGATCATACCCGTCTCCAAAGTCCTCTTTTAGATGGCCAGCCGGCCGATTGGAGCAGCATGGGCGCGCCCCTCATGGATCTTATCAAAGCTCAGGATGCGCAGGGGAAAGCGATTTACCTTATCACGCCGCCGATTGTCAGCCCGAGTTTAGAGGCGCTTATAAAAGAATGGCTCAAGGCTTTTCGGCAGACCCACCATATTGTCTATGCGGCGGAATCGTACGACGGGCTGCTTACGGCCCATGAAGCCCTCTTTGGTCGGCGCGTGGTGCCTACCTACCGCTTTGATCAGGCGCAAGTCATCGTTAGTATAGCCGCAGACTTTTTAGGCACCTGGCTAGACCCCACTACCTTCGCTCGCCAGTGGGCTGAGAATCGCCAGCTTTACGGGGACAATAAGAGTTTGTCCTATCACATTCAGTTTGAGCCGGTGCCTACGATTACGGGGCTGAGTGCCGATCGCCGCATAGCCGTAGAACCCTCTGAAGTACCGCGGGTCATTCTTAGCCTTTACAATCGCTTAGCTGAACTCGCAGGGCAGCCCCCTCTCAATGACGAACGCTGGGATACTCCCAAGGGGGATGTTGCGCACGCCGCCCAGCACCTATGGGCGGCCCGTGGAAAAGCCCTCGTGGTTGCGCGCGCCCACGATCCAGCGCTTCAAGCCGTGGTGGCATGGATGAATCTTCTATTAGAGGCGTATGGAAATACTCTCTTTGTTGAGCCGGGCTGCCGCCTGCGTCAGGAGTCTGAGGAAGCTTTTGACCGCTTTATCCAAGAAGCCGAAGCGAATAAAGTGGGCGCCGTGCTCTTTTACCAGGTCAATCCTCTTTACAGCTATCCCCAGAGCGATCGCCTCCAAGCCGCCCTGGGCCAAATCCCTATCACAGTAGCGATTTCTCTATACGCCCACGAAACGGCGCGCCAGTGCAAGTACGTCTTAGCCGAAAATCACTACTTAGAAAGCTGGGGGGACGCCCAGCCGTACGAAGGCCTATACACCCTCCGCCAGCCCGCCATAGCCAAGATATTTTCTACACGGTCTTTAGAGGAAATTCTACTAAATTGGCTCGGACGCTCTGAAAGTCATTTAGAATATCTGCAAAGTTTCTGGGCTAAAAATATTTATCCAGCCTATCAGGCCTATCGCAAGGCTCAAGAAGCTGGCAAAAGCACTCCTTTCTGGAAGGCTTCCGAAAAGCCTCTGCCGACGGAGAGCGCCGAGGCATTTTGGAATTATGCCTTGGAGCGCGGCGTAGTGGATATGATGACGCTCCCTCCCACCCAGCCTAAACCCAAAGGCAAGCCAACCGACTGGGCTACGCGCCTGCCTAAGATTGACTCCAGCTCCTCTCTCACGGTTTATCTCTACGAAAAGGTAGGGATTGGCGATGGGACCGATGCGGGCAACCCTTGGCTTCAAGAGCTTCCCGACCCGGTCTCGCGTGTGGCCTGGGATAACTATGCCGCTATATCGCCCTTACTGGCTCGCGAACTCGGCTTGAAAACAAATGACCGTGTACGCGTAACTGTTAGCGGACAGGCCTTAGAGCTTCCGGTCTATGTACTGCCCGGCACGGCCCCTAAGACAATTGGAATCGCCCTTGGGTATGGACGAAAGGGGGGCGGACGGGCCGCCATAGGCGTGGGCCAAAACGCCTTCCCGCTTTTTCAGCGCCTACCGTCAGGCCATTTTACCAGCGCAACCGCCCAAGCTACTCTGGAAAAACTGCCCGGCGAATACGTCTTGGCGCGCGTTCAGCAGTGGGAAACCTACGCCGGAAGGGAATACATACGCGAAACTACGCTGAGCGAGTATGCGAAAAATCCCAAGGCAGGTAATTATGAGGAAGGCGAGCTGATTAGCCTCTGGTGGCAGGAGCATCCCCAGCCGGGTCACCGCTGGGGTATGACCATAGACCTCAACCTCTGTATAGGCTGCGGCGCCTGCGTAGTCGCCTGCATGGCAGAAAACAACATCCCCGTTGTAGGCCGGGACGAGGTGCGGCGTGGGCGCGAGATGCATTGGATTCGCATAGACCGCTACTTTACCTCTACGCGTGGCCACTCGGACAAGCCCGAAGAATTCCCTGCTGCATCCCCCGAAGACTTTCCGCGCGCCTTTTTCCAGCCTATGCTCTGTCAGCACTGCGATCACGCTCCCTGTGAGACGGTCTGCCCTGTACTCGCCATAGCCCATAGCTCCGAAGGCCTCAATCAGCAGGTATATAATCGCTGCGTTGGCACGCGCTACTGCGCTAATAACTGCCCCTATAAAGTGCGCCGCTTCAATTGGTTTGATTACACTAATGCGGAAAAGTGGGTCTTTAATCCCGTAGACCAGCTCGGCCGAATGGTACTCAACCCCGACGTAACGGTACGCGCCCGGGGCGTAATGGAAAAATGCAGCTTCTGCGTCCAGCGCATTCAAGCGGCTAAGCTGGAGGCGAAGAAAGCCCGCCGTCCTTTACAGGATGGCGAAGTTAAAACCGCCTGCCAACAGGCCTGCCCTACTGGCGCTATCGTATTCGGTGACCTCAATGATCCGAATAGCCTTGTCTCCCGCCGGGCCGCTGAGCCGCGCGGCTACTATGCGCTGGCCGAGCTAAATGTGCGACCATCCATCCGCTACATGGTAAAAGTGCGCAATGAATCCCTGAGCGAAACACAAAATACCTAAGCTATGTTTGAAAGTCCGATACGAGAGCCTCTCATATTGGGGCACAAAACCTATAACCAAATCACAACCGACCTCGTAAGTCCTATCTTAGGACGCACGAGCTGGAAGTGGTACGTCACTACGGCTATCACCGCTTTGGCCATGTTTGCTGGCTTTGCGGCGATTGCCTATACGATTTGGGTAGGTATCGGCACCTGGGGCCTCAATAAGACCGTCGGCTGGGCCTTTGACATCACCAATTTCGTCTTCTGGATAGGTATCGGGCATGCGGGCACCTTGATTTCCGCCATCCTTCTTCTCTTTCGCCAGCGCTGGCGTATGGCTATCAACCGCGCCGCCGAAGCGATGACCATATTTGCGGTTATCTGTGCGGGCCTTTTCCCCATTATCCACATGGGGCGGCCCTGGCTGCTCTTCTGGTTTCTTCCCATTCCCAATACCCACGGCTCTCTCTGGGTAAACTTCAACTCGCCCCTCCTGTGGGACGTCTTCGCCATAAGTACCTACTTTACCATTTCGCTTCTCTTCTGGTATACAGGCCTTATCCCCGACTTAGCGATGGTGCGGGATCGGGCGCGTCCAGGCAGCTTTGCTCACATCCTTTATAGCATTCTTTCCTTTGGCTGGACTGGTAACGCTAAGCAATGGCAACGGTTTGAAGCTGTCTCGCTTGTGCTGGCAGGACTCTCTACCCCACTTGTACTCTCCGTCCACTCTATTGTAAGCTTTGACTTTGCCACTTCGATTCTGCCCGGCTGGCATACTACTATCTTTCCCCCCTACTTCGTTGCTGGAGCCATATTCTCAGGCTTCGGCATGGTACTTACCCTTATGATTATCACCCGCGAAGCCCTTGACCTCAAAGACTACATTACCTTAGAACACATAGACGCCATGGCTAAGGTTACCTTAGCCACGGGCATGATGGTAGGCTTTGCCTACGCTACGGAATTCTTTATCGCCTGGTACTCCGGCTCCTACTGGGAACGCTACATTTTCCTCAATAGGGCCTTCGGTCCCTACTGGTGGTCCTACTGGATCATGGTATCGTGCAACCTCCTCATCCCTCAGGTCTTCTGGATCAAAAAGCTACGCCGAAGCCCGTGGTTTGTCTTCATTATTTCCATCTTCGTCAATATCGGCATGTGGTTTGAACGATTTGTGATTATCGTGACCTCTCTCCACCGCGATTTTCTAACCTCCTCCTGGCGCATGTATAAGCCTACGTGGGTGGAAGTTACCATTCTAATAGGGAGCTTTGGGCTCTTCCTTACGCTTTACATGCTTTTTGCGCGCTTCTTCCCCGTCATAGCGGCGGCGGAGACGAAGAGCATTCTCAAAACTTCCGGGGATCAGTATGCGGGCCTTTCTTGGGAAGCCTATCAGGCGCAGAAGCGCGCCGGCGTTTTTGGCTCGGTTCTGCAACCCGCCCATCATCCCGACAACCCTTCCCAACCCTAATAAGCTGTACCTATGGCTAAGTACCTCATAGGCCTATACACTGATGAAGAGCGGCTTCTCGCTGGTATAGAAGCGCTCCAAAAAGCCAGCATACCCATTCACGAAGTATGTACCCCTTTCCCCGTACATGGACTAGACCAGCTCCTTCACCTCAAAAAGTCGCGCCTACCCGATGCGGCTTTTGTCTACGGGGCTTTGGGTACCCTTACCGCTCTGAGCATGCAGATATACATGTACACTATAGACTGGCCCATCAACATCGGCGGCAAATCCTTTCTACCTTTTCCCAGCTTTATTCCAGTTACCTTTGAGCTTACGGTACTTTTTTCAGGCGTGCTGATGTTTTTATCCTATTTGGCTGTAAATCGGCTCTATCCAGGCAAGCGCGCCCGTATTTATGACCCGCGCCAAACGGACGACCACATGGTGGTAGCGATCGCCGCTGAACCTCACTGGCAAAAAGCCCAGGCGGTATTTGAAAAAACGGGAGCTTCTGAAATCAAAATCGTTGAGGTATAGATACTATGCTTAGACGAACACGCGATACCCTTCTCCTTCTGTGGCTGGTAGGCTGTGCAGCTACAGATCCACGCGACCCCGGGATAGAATACGCCTCTCAGATGTATCATTCTATTCCTTTGGAACCCTACGCCCAAGTAGATTATTTCCCTTATGCCTCGGATGGCAAACATCTCAGAGAGCCTGTAGCAGGCACCGTACCTCGGGGAAAGGTAGATTTTATCTACCCTTTCCCTAATACTAACGAAGGCTATGAAGAAGCGGGCAAAAAACTCAAGAATCCCCTTCCTCCTACGCCCGAGAATGTAGCGGAGGGGAAGCGTCTTTATAGCCTTTACTGCATTCACTGCCATGGGGAGAAGGGGAATGGCCGGGGCATTCTCGTGGAATCGGGCAAATACCCCGCCGTCCCCTCGTATTATGGGCCCCAGCTCAAGGACTTACCCGAGGGTAAGATGTTTCACTCTATTACCTATGGAAAGAACCTCATGGGCTCCCATGCGGCGCAGCTTACACCTACGGAGCGCTGGCAGGTTATTTTGTATGTGCAGCAGCTGCGGGCTGAAGGCCTAGCCACAGAGGGCAATCCCGCAAGTCCTTCCCAAAAACGCTAAGCTATGGCTCATACACACCCTACACCCTCTATCAATTGGCGGGAGCGGTTTGAGCTGCCCCTCCCACTACGGCGCGGGCTTCTCTACATGGTGGTAGGCGGAATTATCCTGATTGTTATAGGACTTGGGCTAGCTCTCTCCTCTCATCCCCCTACGGCGGAGGCGCATCACCACGCTGCTCCTTGGCTCAGCCGCTTAGCTGCTAACGCCCTAATTGCAAGTATGTACCTTACGGGGATTAGTATCCTCTCGCTTTTCTTTCTCGCTGTGGGCTATGCGGCTAATGCCAGCTGGTATGTGATGCTCCAGCGGCTGCCCCAGACGTTTGCCCGCTTTCTACCTTGGGCGGCTTTGCTCTTAGCTCTGGTAATTATAGGCTTTTCAGGCATACTATACGAATGGACCCACGCCGAAGTAGTAGCTAAAGACCCTATCCTGCAACACAAGCGCTCTTACCTAAACCTTCCCTTCTTCCTGGCGCGGCTAGGTATAATTCTGGGCGCCTGGCTACTTTTCTGGCGCGGCTTTGTGCGGAATTGGGAACGGCTGGATGAAACGGGCGAAATCCGAGCCTTCCATAACCTACGCCGCCTCAGCGGAGGCTTCATCGTGGTCTTTGCCCTCACTTGGTCAGTAGCGAGTTGGGATTGGCTCATGAGCACTTCCCCTCACTGGTTCAGCACGATGTTTGCCGTGTATAACTTCGCCAACCTCTGGATTACGACCCTCTGCCTAATTACCTTTACCGCGGCCCTCCTCAAACTTCACGGCTACCTCTCTGGCGTAAACGACAGCCATATTCATGACTTGGGCAAGTTCGTCTTCGCCTTCAGCATCTTCTGGACCTACATCTTTTACGGGCAGTTTATGCTGATCTGGTACGCCAATATTCCCGAAGAAACCTTCTGGTTCTACGAGCGCATACGAGCCCACGTAAACCCGCAATACGTGCCCATCTTCTATATCACCCTGGTACTCAACTTTCTTTTTCCTCTCTTGGGCCTTATGAGCGCCAGTATCAAGCGGAACAAGCGGTGGCTCCTTTTCGTAACGGGCGTGCTTCTTTTGACCCATTGGCTGGATACTTTTATGGTTGTGATGCCTTCGGTAGCAGGTAAGCATGGGGGCTTTGGGCCAATGGAGCTTGGATTCTTTCTTCTCAGCCTAGGTGGGCTAGGCTGGTGGGCGGCACGTCAGTTAGAACAGGCCCCTGCCCTTCTGCCTCGCCATCATCCTTATCTGGAAGAAAGCGCACTCCATAGTTACGAACCGATTTGAAAATTTATTATCTTTGCCCCGCCCTATGATAACGGAAAAAGTAGATGCGATTGAACTAGAAGCGCAGCTACGGTATGCCCGCCGTGTCCTTATGCTGGAGCTCAACCGCTTCAAAGTAACGGGTAAAAGCAGCCTATCCGAAATGGAGATTCAACGCAGCTTAGATACACTATGGCATTTGGAACGTAAGGGGTTGCGCCGCCTGGACTATGCGGATTTAGCTTCGCTTCAACGGATTCTTTGCCGGCTTCCGAGCTCGCAGAATTGAGCTTCTAACCCAAGCGACGCCAGGCCCCTCGCGCAAGCGCATCGGCCAGTTCATTCCAATACCAGCCAGCGTGGGCTGGTACTTTTACCCACTTTATAACGATAGGTATGCGCTGGAGGAAATTTACATACCGCTGGGTGAGGGGGGTACGGGCACGCCATTTGCCTTCTGCCCACTGCGCCAATCCCGCATAGTCGTAGTAAATCGTACAAGCCTCAACTTTATGCCTATAACACCAGCGAAGGGCTTGGACGACAGCGTAAATCTCACCCCCTACTTGGCGATGGAGCTGCAGCCCTGAGTCACTTCTAGGCACGATACCGCCCTCTATATAGACTCCATTCCCATCGCGCCGAATAACCAACCCGTACCCTATCTCCCCTTCAGCCCGATACGCTCCATCCACATCTATTTCTATGCCTTCGTTGCGATACACGCTACTTCACCTTTTAGGTGAGGGGGCTCGCGGGGGTTTTCTGGAAGCGGTATCTACCAGCTCCTCCAGGCTCAGTAGCTCCTCATCCACGCTAGGGACATCTATAAGAAGCTCGTCTAAGTTAGGCTCTTCCAGCTTGATATCCTGTTCTAGGTCTTCCTCTAAGTTGAGTTCGGCATCTAGGTCAATAGGTTCGTCTTCTGCAACTACTTCCAATTGTCGCTCGGAGAGAGAGATTTCTTCTTGAAGCTCGGAGGGGCCCAATACCAAAAGGTTAGTTGTATCAGGAAGGCCTGGCACAATGCAACAGGGCGATAAAATCGGATCGTCGCTAATCTGCTCGCCTACCTCATACCCATGTGCCACTAGGACTCGGAACAAGGTATCTAAGCGGACCTTTTGGCTGTCTAGCTCTATGATAATCTGATTTTGGAGGCTGTCGTACTGCACCTGGAATATTCCCTGGGCAAAAGAGGCATGGAGGATAGAGTCTATGCGCTGGATAGGACAGGTGGCACATTCGCCAGCGTAGTCGAAGCGTATGCGTAGGTTAGGTTCTAAGCCGCTTTGGCAATAGGTTAGGAAGCCTCCGAGCAGGAGTAGGCCAAGCCCGGTTTGATTGGAGGCTTTTCGCTGGCGGAGTAATTGGTACAGACTCAGCCCAGCCCGCCCTATGCCATATAGCATCATAAAAACAGGCAAGCCTTGAGCGGCCCAAGCAGGCAAATTCGCTACGGGCGAAACATAAAGATATACGCCCATTCCAATGATTGTAAGCCCTGTGAAAAGGCCTATATAGGAGGTCCAGGGTACCATTTTAGTAGCTTAGAAGTTTCTCAACGGCTTGGTGCAAGCGCGGCCAAGGTAAAAAGGCAGCTTCTAAGCGCATATTGAAAGGCACGGGTGTGTCTAGGGCGCCTAGGCGAAGGACGGGTGCATCCAGCCATTCAAAAAGATGCTCGCCTACCCAAGCCGCTATTTCTGCGCCTACACCCCCCGTATAAGTTCCCTCATAAAGGACAAGCACCCGATGGGTTTTTCGAACCGATTGCGCTACGGTTTCTTTATCCCAAGGCAGAAGCGTGCGCAAATCCACAACTTCAATATCCATATCTGGAAAATTTTCGGCTAATTTGAGAGCTTCTACTACACCCATACCGTAAGTGAGGATGGAGAGCGCCTTACCTGGGCGGGCTATGCGTGCTACCCCAAGGGGTAGATTGTAATAGGGCTCGGGTACAAGGTCCTGCACGCTACGATAGAGGGCTTTGTGCTCAAAAAATAGTACAGGATTAGGGTCACGAAGGGCGGTGGTAAGAAGGCCTTTAGCATCGTAGGCGGTGGAAGGATAGACTATCTTAAGGCCTGGCACGTGGAGGAAAATACCTTCTAAACTTTGTGAGTGGAAAGGGCCAGCTCCTACGCCAGCGCCCGTAGGTAAACGCACCACCACTTTGGGTGGGACGCCCCAACGGTAGTAGTTTTTGGCTAGGTTATTCACTATCTGCGTGAAGCCATAGCTTACAAAATCGGCAAACTGCATCTCTACCATACTGGAAAAGCCCCGCAGGCCTAGACCCAAGCTTATACCCAAAATAGCGGACTCACAAAGAGGGGTATTTCGGACGCGGGCTTTCCCGAAGCGCTTGACTAGACCTTCGGTGACCTTGAACACCCCCCCATACTCGGCGATATCCTGGCCCATGAGGATAAGCTTAGGGTCATACTCCATGGCTTGGCTCAAGGCCTCCCTAATCGCATCTACAAAGCGCAGCGGACGGGCCGGCATTTCCGGCGTAGGTTCCACTAGGGGTTCTGTAAAAGGCGCATACACCGAGGCCTCTTCCCGGCGGGGGTCAGGCTCGGGATCCGGCTCAGCTAAAACTGGCTGAATCTCAGCCTCTATATGGGCTTTTAGGGTGCGGCGCAGCTCTTGCACCTCTGGCTCCGTCATATACCCCGTCAGAAGCAAAAAGCGCTCGTAATTCTCCACGGGATCCCGTTGGGCCCAAGTTTCCAGAAGCTTTTTGGGCACATACTTCGTGCCAGAGGCCTCCTCATGACCGCGCATGCGGAAGGTTATAGCCTCTATAAGATAAGGTCGCCGCTCTCGGCGTACCCACTCAGCTACCTGATGAATAGTGTGATAGACCTCTAGAACGTTGTTGCCTTCTATAGTTTTTCCTTCTATGCCGTAACCTATGGCCCTATCGGCCAGAGTCTTGCAGGCATACTGCTCGGAAGTGGGGGTGGAAAGGCCATACCCGTTATTCTCTACAAGGAAGATTACGGGCACTTGCCACACGCTGGCTACATTGAGCGCTTCGTGGAAGTCGCCTTCGCTCGTGCCGCCGTCCCCGATAAAGGCTAAAGCTATGTAGGACTCCTCCTCCAGCTGAGCGGCTAAAGCAACGCCTACCGCTACGGGCAGCATGGCCCCTAAGTGCGAGATCATACCAATCACACGGTACTCGGGCGCCCCGAAGTGGAACGAACGCTCTCGCCCCTGCGTAAAGCCAGAAGCTTTACCTTGCCACTGCGCAAAGAGCCGCCGCAAAGGCATCCCGCGCGCCGTAAAGACACCCAAGTTCCGATGAAGAGGGAAAATATAATCCTCGGGCCGAAGGGCTAAGGTAGCCCCTACGGCGATGGCTTCCTGGCCGATACCCGAGAACCACTTGCTGATTTTGCCTTGGCGCAGGAGGAGAAGCATTTTCTCCTCTATCAGGCGGGCATAGAGCATCTCCGTATAAAGTCGCTTGAGCACTTCCGCAGGAAGGCCTTGCGGATCGTAGGTAAAAGCGAGGTCGGAGGAAAGGGTTTTCTGCATGGGCTATTTAGGCGGTTGAGGGGCAGGTGAAGACGGAGGGGGCAGGTTCCCTACTACCTCAGCCGTACGCGTCCGTGGGCCAGCGCCCTCCCGCATGGCGCTATGCACCGCATGAATAAGCAGGGTAAGCCCCACCAGGACCCCGGTAAGCGTCCAAGTGGCCTTTTCGGCGAAGTCGGCCGCATGCCGCACGCCTAAAAGCTGGGAAGCCTGCGCTACCCCCCGAATATCCGTAGCTAGCCCCCCACCCCGCCCCTGCTGTATCAGCACCAGCAAAGTCAGCAAAATCGCATCCACTACAAGAAGGAAAATAAGTAGCCCCAGTAGCCAGCTCATCCTCAGCAAAGGTAAGATAAGAAGGGGATTGCCCATAAACTCCTATACTTGTGGTATGGAGCGCATCTACCCTAAACACCCCCCCGCTATTGGACCCTATAGCCCGGCGGTGAAGGTAGGCCCATGGCTATTCATTGCGGGTCAGATCGCCCTAAAGCCAGACGGCACCGTAGAAACAAGCTCCATAGCCCAGGAGACTCAGAGAGTCCTAGAAAACCTCAAAGCCGTTTTAGACGCAGCGGGAGCTCAGCCCCATCACTTAGTAAAAGTTACTATTTTTCTCACCGATATGGCTTTTTTCCCGCAGGTTAATGCTATATACCAGGCGTTTTTTCCGGACAATGGCTATCCAGCTCGGGAGACGGTCGCCGTATCCGCCCTGCCACGCGGCGCGCGCATAGAAATATCTGGCATAGCCTACCTAGGCGAATGAGCCTAAATCGGTGCTGGCCCCTCTATTTGTTTCTTTCGGGGGCTCTGGCGCAAGAGGCCTTGAGCCAACTTACCCTAAACGATAGCAGCTATCCCTTCATCAGATTTGCGGAGAATCGCCTGCTTTTTGCTCGGTACTTGGAGCGCCTATGGATAAAGCTTCATCAGCGGCGAGCGCCAGTCCGAATACTTCACATCACGGACCAGCTGGAAGCCGTGAGCCAAGTGCCCCATTCCATAGCTCAGGCTTTAGCTCAGAAGGGTTTGCAGGGTAGTGGAGGATTTATCTTTCCATATGTGCTGTTTGGCTGGCGAAATGCTGGGAATTTTATCACTTTAGCTCGGGGTCCCTGGCTGGTAGGAAAGGCGGGTGAAAGGATGGGCTCCCCCTTGCCTTGCACCGCCACGGGAATAGGGGGAGCTCCGCAAGACCCCACAGCTGACTGGGAAATACGATGGCCACCCCATGTGGCCGCCCTTTCTGCGGGAAGCCAGCTCCAAATGCTCGTGCGGGTCCTGGAGCCCAGCCTAATGGCCCAGCTAATTATAAACGATACCTTACGCTTACGCCAGCCCCTTCCTACTGGCGTGGCGCTTATTTCCCTCTCCTTGCCTTGTCCGCTCTACGCTATCAAGGGCAGCTTCCCTAATGCTCCGCCCGGCTCTATTGAACTTCATGGGCTTTTCTTAGAGGCGAAAAATGCTATCCTCCACTGGCATACCCTGGCCGTGGAAAACCTGCGTCTGCAGGAATGGTTTAGCCTGCCTCTCTGGCGGGAAAGCCTGCAGCGTTTGGCCCCCGATCTGCTTATTGTAGATTTAGGTCGCCAAGACCTCTACGAAGCGGCTGAGCGATTAGATTCGCTGGAGGCCCTCTTGCCCCTCTACATGGAGCGCCTTCGTGAAGCTTTACCTGACGCAGATGTGCTTTGGGTAGTACCGCAGGAATTCTATTGGCGCCTAAGGCCCGTAGGTAGTCTGGAGCGGTGGCGCCTGCAGCTTATTCGCTTTGCCTACCAGAAAGGCCAAGCCGTGTGGGATAGCTATACGGTCTTAGGAAGTATGCGCAACTGGCGCCTATGGGGCCTAGCGGAGACGGATCTTTATCGGTTATCGCCTAAGGGACTTCAGGTTAGAGCCCAAATGCTTTTAGAAGCCTTATGGCGCAGCTATGAAGGTTTTGCGGCAGATAGTCTGCCAGAGCCGGCCAGCGATTATGCTCAATTGCGCCTGGGGGAAGTTATGTTTACGGTCAGTCTGACGCCTTCTTTAGCCCTAGTGGCACCCCCGGCTTCCTCGCCCGCCCCGCCTTCGCCGCCCGCCACCACTACCCTGCCTTATAGGGTTCATAAGGTTCGCCCCGGGGAAACCCTTCTTCTTATCGCCCAGCGGTATGGAGTCTCTTTGCAAGCTCTTATGTCGGCTAACAATCTGGCAAATGAACGCATATATGCCGGTCAGATACTGCGGATTCCCTCGGTGGCGTCGGGGCCTTCTCCCATGCAGAAGGCACACTGGCATGTAGTTCAGCCGGGAGAGTCACTCTGGCAGATCGCTCGGAGGTATGGCACGAGTGTGGGAACCCTTTGCCAGCTTAATGGCCTTTCGCCACGCACCCCTTTACGCCCTGGCCAGAGGCTACGCCTACCGTAGGCCTTCAAGCTGGCTCACCCCATTTGCGCAAAGGCACAAAGCGGAAATAGCCTTTAATCTCCCGATGGAGTTGGCCATTGCGTTTGATATACACCGTCATTTGTTGGGTACTGTCCGTTCGGCCTATCGGGGCTACTAAACGTCCGCCTTCGGCTAGCTGGTCAAATAGCGCTGACGGCAGGCTCTCAGCCGCCGCCGTAAGGAGAATGCGATCAAAGGGCGCATAGGTAGACCAGCCCAATCGCCCATCCCCCCAACGCAAATGGACTACATACCCTAGCCTCTCTAAAAGGGTTCGCGCTCGCTCATACAGCTCTCGCTCCAATTCTACGGAATATACCTCCGCCCCCAGCTCGCATAGAATAGCCGCCTGATAACCCGAGCCTGTTCCAATTTCCAAGACGCGCTGCCGAGGCGCTACCTCTAAGAGACTGGTCTGATAGGCTACCGTGAAAGGCTGGCTAATCGTCTGTCCGCAAGCGATAGGCAGAGCTTTATCCTCGTAGGCATGTTCTATAAAAGTGGGCTCTACGAAGAGATGGCGCGGCACACGGCCTATCGCTGCCAGCACCGCTGGGTCCCGTATACCTTTCTGCATTAGACTTTCTACAAGCTGGCGACGCTGCCCCTGATAGCGCGGCGGATCCCACTCAAGCGGCAATCGCTTCACAAAGCCGAAGCCGAGAGAGAAGTAGAATGCAGAGTAGAGATTGATTCTGGGATCGTATAGCCAAAGAAATATATCCCTACCTGCAAGGGATGGACATTAGCTGGGCCGCGCCCGCCACTCCACAGCGGCGATAAATTATATGAAGCAAAAAGCCCTATACTCCTATAGCCTATGCGGGCACCTACCCCATACTGTAAAATATCCGTATGCACCACATCGTTGCCGTATGAAATAAAACGGGCTAGTTCCCCATTCTGCGCGTATTTGCGTTTGTGTTTGCTCCACAGCAAAAGCTCCCCAAATCCATATACGGCAAAATTAAAAGTCCCTTTTAGCAGACCCAGTTCCACAGGCACTCGTAGGTAACCCAGCTGCAGTTTGCTTTTAGCCCTTACGGAAGAAGGCAGGTTTTCTACGAGGTAGCCCAGCTTATTATCTGGAGTACTGAAAAGACGCACTATTTTAGCGAAGCGTACTTCACGGATGGTAAGGCCTAAGCCTGCCCCAATATAAAAGGCGCCTAGGCGCAAAAAGGGAAATGTAGCGAAGTTAACTTTGATAGAGCCTGCGCCGCGTAGGGACCCCCGTAAAGTATCAGGAATACCTAAGAAGCGATTATATCCAACTTCGAAATAAGTCTGCCAGCCCCAACGGGACTTACGGACCATTCCTGGAGACGCTTCTTGGGCCCATAACATGAAGCCAGCAAGGCCTGCCAGCGCTAGGCGAAGGTTCATTTAGCAAAAGTACAACTTCAGCTAGTATGGAAAGGGAAAGCTTGACGCAGGAGGGCTATGGCGTGCGCTGGGTCAGGAGCTTGGAAGACGCTGGAGCCCGCTACGAGCACATCCGCCTCCTGCAAGAGCGGGGCTATTTGGGGGCTGACGCCGCCATCCACTTCTATAAGCACTTGAGCGCGCAGCTCAGTACGCAGGGCACTGAGCCGCTGGAGCTTCTGAGGTATATGCGGTAAAAAGGCTTGCCCGCTAAAACCCGGATTCACGCTCATAACG
Source organism: Bacteroidia bacterium (assembly GCA_039630245.1). Lineage (GTDB taxonomy): Bacteria > Bacteroidota > Bacteroidia > SpSt-205 > SpSt-205 > SpSt-205. The sequence goes on along the minus strand of JBCNVK010000002.1, from coordinate 220,562 downwards.
CACACTAGGTCTATGAAAGGCAAGATATCTCGGAGTACTTCTACAGGAGTAGCTGGATTGAGGGCGATGCCGGCGCGTTTGCCCAGCTGGTGGATGCGACGTACCAGCCGGTCCGCATGCGGCGCAGCCTCCCAGTGAAAGGTAATAATATCCGCCCCCGCCTCCGCAAACGCCTCAATATAACGCTCAGGCTCTGTAATCATAAGGTGCACATCTAACGGAAGGCGGCTATAGCGGCGAACCGCCGCCACTACAGGCAAGCCAAAGGAAATATTAGGTACGAAATGGCCATCCATGACATCGCAGTGGAGCCAATCGGCCCCAGCCGCTTCCACCGCTTGGATTTGCGCCGCCAGGTAGCCAAAGTCCGCTGCCAGAAGCGAAGGCGCTATCCGCCGCATAGGGCCAAATTTCGCCGATTTGCTTTGGTATTTTGCGCTAATTTTGCCCCGAAATGAAAGCCTTGCTGCACCTTACGGATTTTTCCGAAACCGCAAAGGCAGCCTATGCCTATGCCGTTGAGCTGGCGCGCCACTTAGGGAGTGCGCTACATATAGCCCACATATACGATCGCCCCTACGCCAGTATCGCCTATCAGGGCGGACTCTCTGCGGTACTGGATAGCGAGCTGGATCGTAAGATGCGGGAAGAGCTGCGCGCCTACCTGCAAGAATATGTAGCCTCTGTACCCCATGAGGGCTTACGCATCTTCCTCCACCTCTTAGGGGACAAAACGGTATGGCGGCCGGATGAATACCTAGAAGCAATGCCCGATGTGGAGCTTATCGTAATGGGTACCCGGGGCGCCACCAGCCTGTGGCACGGCGGGCTCTTCGGCACTAACACGGCCCGCCTCATCCGCCATAGCCCTATTCCCGTCCTCGCCCTCCACCGCCAAAACACCTACAAGCCCTACCAAAAAGTCTTAGTCCCCGTAGATATCTTCGAAGAAGAAGCCATGCTGGGGGTGGTAAAGCGGGCGGTAGAGTTTCTGCGGCCCTGGCCTAACGCTCAGCTCACCCTGCTAGTGATCAATACGCCCTATGTATTCTACGACACGCCTTCCATAGACCGCTTCATAGGGCAGATTAAGGCCGAGGTGACCCACCCTGCTCTAGAACTGCGCATTTACAACGACATTTCCGTAGAAGAAGGGCTGAATCAGGCCATGCAGCGCGAGCAGGGGGATCTCCTAGTTATGGGTACGCATGCACGCAAGGGGTTAGCCCAGCTTCTTTTTGGAAGCATTACAGAGAATGTAGCGCAGCATTTGACCCATCCTCTCCTTGCTTTTCCTCTGCCCAAGTCAGGCAAGTAAAAGCGCGGCATTTTTCTTACCTTTGGGGGCATCGGGGAGTAGCTCAGCCCGGTAGAGCACTAGTTTAGGGGACTAGGGGTCGTGGGTTCAAATCCCGCCTCCCCGACACTACGCGCGTCTTTACCTACCTTTGCGGGTGCGCTATGACCCCAGCAGAGGTGGCTTTTCCCAAGCCTATCTTCGGACGCGCGGCGAGCTGGGCGGAAGCCTCCCTCGTCCTTATCGCCGTACCTTGGGAAGGCGGAGTGTCCTTTCGACGAGGCACCGCCCAAGCCCCCGAACTCATCCGTCAAGTATCGGCCCAAATAGACTATTACCGCCCCGAGTCCCCTGCCATCGCTCAACTCCCCATCCACTGGGTAGAACCGCTTTATGACTTTTCCCCCTCAGCCGAAAAGGCCTACGAAGCCACCGTACTTCCCTACGTAATGGAGTGGGTCAGGCAAGCCGTAGAGGCTGGCAAAGCGTGGGGTCTGGTAGGCGGGGATCACAGCATCGCCTTAGGCGGCCACTACGTGTTAGACCAAATAGCCCCTGGTTACGGTCTGCTTTACTTAGATGCGCATGCGGATCTGCGCCCTACCTACGAAGGCAACCCCTACTCCCATGCTACGATTCTCTACCATGCAGCCCATCTCAAAGGCATTGAGAGCCTAGTAGCTGTGGGCATTCGGGATTGGGCGGTGGAAGAGGCGCAGCTGGCTCAGCAGCTAGCCCCTCGGCTTACCCTCTTTGAGATGCGGCGCCTACGCCATGCCCTCTACCACGGTCGCCCTTGGGCTGAATTGATCGGCGAAATTCTTAGCCCCCTGCCCGAAAGGGTCTATGTCAGCCTCGACGTGGATGTCCTTGAACCAGGCTATGTACCCCACACGGGCACCCCCGTACCAGGCGGCTTCCAATACGAAGAAGTATTCTTTCTCCTAGAAGCCATTGTACGCTCTGGCCGAAAAATTATAGCCTTTGACGTGTGTGAGACAGGAGGCATGGAACTGGATGCTATCATTGCGGCCCATTTACTCTACCGTCTGTGTGCTCTCGCTACAGGTTTAGCCTAAGCCGTACAGGCAAAAGGGTATTTGGGCTATGGGCTGGGCTAATCCCTCTGGCGGCCTGCGCCCAAAAGGAGGTTTCGGCTCTATTTTACGGCCGCCCCAGCTACACCCGCGCCGATACTTTATTAGGTAGCCTCAACCCCTACCGAAGCTGCTACGATGTCGTGCATTACGACCTTCATCTGCGCCTTTCGCCTGCACGCGCCTATGTAGAAGGCGAAGTAACCTGCACCTTCCGCTGGCTAGGCGGGGCCGACACCCTCCAAATAGACCTACTGGAATCCTTCAAGGTACGGGGAGTGTGGATAGAAGGGCAATCCCTGCCTTTTCAGCGGGTACGCGGCACACGGGCAATCTGGGTACCGCTCTCGAGAGTCAAAGCCCAGCTTCAAAAGGGCCAGTTGTATAAATGGAAGGTAGCCTATGCGGGGCACCTCCGATTAGCGCCGCGGCCGCCCTGGGATGGTGGCTTCGTACGCGACAAAACGCCCTCTGGCGAACCGTGGTTAGGCTTTGCCTGCCAAGGCATTGGCGCTAGCCTCTGGTGGCCCCTCAAAGACCACCTCTCCGATAAACCCGATAGCGCCCAGCTTACCTTCTGCCTACCTCCACCCTTCCGTGTCATCGCCAATGGAATTTACCAGCGCCACTTCCCCCTCAAAAAGGATACCTGCTTCACCTACCGCGTAAGCCATCCAATTAACACCTACAATATCACTTTTTACGCCGCTCCAGCCTATCTAATCCATGAGGATACCTTTCATTCCGCCAGTGGAAGGACTTTGCCTCTACGCTTCGCCGTGCTTCCTGTGCATGCTTCTAAGATACCCTACCTAGCGCAGCATGCCCGGCGTGTACTGCGGGCCATGGAGCACTTCTTTGGACCCTTCCCCCATCAGCAGGACGGCTATGGGCTAGTTGAATCGCCCTACTACGGCATGGAACACCAGAGCGCCATCGCCTATGGTAATCGGTTCATGCCCGACCCTCAGTGGGGGTTTGACTACATTATTCTCCACGAGTCAGGCCATGAGTGGTGGGGTAATCATGTTAGCGCCAGCGATAACGCCGACCTGTGGATTCAAGAGGGCTTTTGCACTTATGCCGAAGCGCTCTATCTGGAGTACTACCAGGGGGCAGAAGCCGCCCAGCGCTATCTTAATCAGCAGCGCGTCCTTATTCAAAATCGCCTAACTATCCAAGGGCCGCCTGGGGTAAATGCCGACCAAACGCACAATACCGATATCTACTATAAAATGGCCTGGGTGCTTCACACCCTGCGCAGCCGCCTAGCGAATGACTCGCTATGGTTTGCCTGTCTGCGCGCCATCCAACAGCACTTCGCCTACCAGGCTATTACGGGAAGCGAGCTGATTCGGTTCATGAGTGCCTTTTTAGGCGAAGATTTAGAGCCTTTTTTCAGGGCTTATCTAAATTATTTGCGTCCTCCGCTTATTTCCTTCAAGGTAGCGCGGGAGGAGGGGCAGGCTTATCTCGTGGCGCGCTGGATCACAGAGGAGCCGAATTTTGCGGGACCTATGGAGTTTTTAGTAGATGGCCAGCGGGTGCGCGTCTTTCTCACCCAGACCCCTACTAAGGTACCGCTGCCGGCTGAAGCGCAGGTAGTGATACCTGACCGCAATAGATACTTAGTTATACCCGTAGCGGAGCCGTGAGAGCGGTTTGGGAAGCAATGGCCGTGACGCCCTGGCAGGTGGAGGATTTAGATAGGTGGACGCAGCAGGCTGTGGCGCGTGGGGCTACAGCAGTCGTGCTTCGGCTGGCGCATCCGCCCGCAGGAGAAGCCTTATGGGAATGGGCGCGCCGCTGGGAAGGACTACCTTGGCTCGTGCATGCCCGCTGGGCTACCCAACCTATGGGATGGGGCATGCATTTTCCTGCCCCGCCCCTTCCACCCGGCCCAAAGCCCCACCCTACTTACCTCTGGGGCCAATCCTGCCACAGCTTGAAGGAAGTTGGTCAAGCAGCCCCATGGGCTTCCTACGTGTGGCTTAGCGGCTTTTTCCCTACGCCTAGCCATCCCGGCCATCCACCCCGCTTTGACCTAAAAGACTTAGCCGAGATTTGCCAGCGCTACGCCCCCCTTCCTATCGTAGTTATAGGCGGGGTAACTACCCAAGCCCAAATTGAGCTCATACGCCAGGCTGGAGCGGCCGGTTTCGCCGCTATCCGATACTTCCTTTGAAGTGCCGCCCACTCCGCTCCGCTCGTGTAATCAGGAGAAACTCCGCCACATTTTCCACTTCTACAATCCCCAAAAGGCGCCCATTTTGAACTACTAAAAGAAAGGGCTTCTGGGTCTCTTGGAGAAGCCGAAAACCTTCTTGAAGGGGGAGAGTAGGTACCACGCTTATGAGCTCTGCATCCATAACCTCATGCAAGGGCGTGGCGCGCGGTTTTCCTTCACCTAAGGCTTCTATAATCTGCTCGCGAGAGAGACTACCCACGGGTATACCCAAAGGGTCCGCAATCAAAAAAGCCTTCGCCTGGGAGGCCAAAAGCGCCTGAATTGCGTCCCCTAAGGTATGATGCACGGAAAGCGTAGGCACCTCGCGCAAGAGTACATCCCCCACCGTAAAGCCTTCCATAGAACTGCGCTGCTCCACCTGGCTGCGCTCCTGCCAAGCCGCTATAAATACAAAAAATCCTACCAAGAAAAGGGAGGGTGTGCCATAAAGGCCAAGAATCACAAATAGTATGGCAAAGCCCTGGCCTATATAGGCAGCAATTTGTGTGGCGCGCACATAAGAAAGCCGCGTCGCTAATAGGGCTCGCAGTACGCGCCCCCCATCCATCGGAAAGGCGGGAATAAGATTAAAGAGCCCCAAGACCAAATTCATTACCAGAAAGGTGCGCAGAAACATAGGCAGGGAAGGTAGGTCGCTCAGCGAGCGGGTAAGTTCCCCTTGCCCTAGTAGCAGGGGCGCTTCTAGGAGAACAAGGCCCAAGTAAGTCAGACCGATAAGCAGGAAATTCACCGCTGGCCCAGCCAGAGCCACGAGGAGTTCGTGAAAGGGCTTTTCAGGAATGCGCGCCAAAGAAGCGACGCCGCCAAAGGGATACATAGTAATGTCGCGCGTCTGGATGCCAAAGGCCTGCGCCGCAAAGGCATGCCCCAGCTCGTGTAGGATTACGCTAACCACCAGCCCCCCCAAAAGTATAAGCCGCGCCGCCAAAAGGGTCAGGCTGAAGTAAGGCGACAAAAAGGTCTCCACCGCTATCCAGAGCAGGAGAAGCCAAAAGCTCCAGTGAAGGTAAATCGGAATACCCCTCACTACCGCCAGACGCAGGGTAAAGCGATCCATCTGTATAAAGTTAGGCTTTTTAGGTGGCGAGCGATAAGGGGAGAGCGCCTATCTTCGCCTTATGCGCCGTGTATGGGTTACAGGTGGAGCAGGTTTCATCGGCAGTCATTTAGTGCGTTGGCTTGTCCGATACTACCCCAATTGGGAGATTCACACCCTAGACGCTCTTACCTATGCTGGCCATTTAGGTAATTTGGAAGACCTTCAAGGGGCCCCTAATCATCACTTTCATCAGGTGAATATTGCTGACCAGGCGGCTTTACAGACGCTTTGGGAGAGTGCTCCTCCCGATTGGATCTTCCATTTAGCGGCCGAAAGTCACGTAGACCGCAGTATTCTCTCACCGCTGGACTTTGTGCATACTAACATCGTGGGTACGGCGGTGCTTCTAGAGCTTGCGCGCCATCGCTGGACTGACAAAACTGAAAAGCTTTTTTATCAGGTCTCTACGGATGAGGTTTATGGCAGCCTTGGGGAGGAAGGACATTTTACCGAAGAGACGCCGTATGCGCCGCGCAGCCCTTACGCCGCCTCCAAAGCAGCTGCTGACCATTTAGTGCGGGCCTACGGCCATACCTACGGCCTGCCGTATATCATCAGTAATTGCGGCAATAACTACGGCCCCTACCAATTTCCCGAAAAACTTATCCCCCTTACCATCATGAATCTGATGGAGCGTCGGCCTATCCCCGTATATGGCAAAGGCGAAAATATGCGCGACTGGATCTATGTAGAGGATCATGTACGGGCGATTGTACGGCTGGCCGAGGAGGCCCCGCGCGGCCGCACCTACCTCATCAGCGCCCAAAATGTGCGCCGCAATAGAGAAGTAGTCGAGCTCCTCTGTGACCTGTATGATGCGCTCAATGGGACTATGGACTCCCGTCAGCTTATTCGGTTTGTGCAGGATCGGCCCGGCCATGACTACCGCTACGCTCTCCAGCCCTCCCCTACCTTACTGGACTTAGGCTGGCGACCCGAAGTAGAGTTTCACACGGGCTTGCGCCAAACCCTCGAGTGGTATCAAACGCACCAGAGCTGGCTGAATGCCGTCCGAACGAGCGCCTACCATACCTACTACCAAAAGCAATATGCGCATAGGCTATCCCTTTCCTAACTTTGTACGCGTATGCCAAAAAAACGCATTCTCTGCGTAGATGATGAAAAGGTAGTACTCAACACCCTTATGGGTCAGCTCTACCAGGCCTTCGGAAACCGCTACCTTTATGAATCTTTCACCAGCGCTGAGGAGGCGGAGGAATTCATAGATGAGGTCTATGCCGAAGGTGAAAATGTAGATCTTATCATTTGCGATTGGCTTATGCCGCGCATCAAGGGCGATGAATTTCTCGTGCGCGTCCGCAAGCGCTTCCCCGACTTAGCCCTGATTATGCTCTCAGGGCAGGCTAATCCCGAAGCTATAGAGCGCGCCAAGCAAGAGGCCAAAATTCTAGCCTTTGTCTCAAAGCCCTGGGATAAGGATGAGCTAATGGGGCTAATTCAGAAGGCGCTGGAAGGATGAGCCGGCCTGTTTTGCTTTTCGTAGATGATGAAAAGCTCGTACTGGATACGCTTTTAGCTCAGGTGCGCTCAGCCTTTGGGGAGCGGTATGACTACGAAGTAGCCCAAAGCGCCGAAGAAGCTTGGGAAATTCTTCATGAGTATAAGGAAAGCCAGCGGCGCATTGTCCTTCTTATTAGCGATTGGCTCATGCCGCTTGAGAAAGGGGATAGCTTCCTCATACGCGTGGCGGAACGCTATCCGGATATCCGTCTGATTATGCTTTCCGCCTATGCGGATGACGCAGCTATTGCGCGCGCCCAGCGCTACGCTAACCTCACCGCCTTCCTTCGTAAGCCCTGGGAACGTCATCACCTCCTTCAAACTATCCAAGAGGCCTTGACCAATGAAAAGCCTAAAATGGATTAAAAAAGCCGCCCTCTTAGCTACTCTATTCTTCCTTATCAAGGGGCTTTTTTGGCTTGCTTTAGCTGCAAGCACGCTTTATTTTTGCAGCCGGTGAAAGCCGAGGGCCTCTCCTTAGCCCAGCTTACTTGGCATCCGGACGATACGCTATCACGGTGGAGTGGCCGATTTTTGCAAACCCTCCATAGTAGCTTACCTTTGCTCTCGGCAGCCCTTTATGGAGAAGTAGCCGAGGGTACTTACGAATTCCTCGGCGGCTATGCCCTTACTCACCCACCCAAGCCTAGCTTTCAACTTTGCGAGGGTCTAGTAGGAGAGGTAGCTTATACCCAAAGGCCCACCCTCCATCCCTTGGGTAACACACCGCCCATGCCTGTAGGGTTTGGCCTTCTGGCCCCCCAATTCTACTGGGCCTACCCTTGGGTGTATCAGAACCGCACCGTCGCAGTGGTAGAGGCCTCCCTCTGGCGCGCTTTCTCCGAAGCCGAAACCAGCTGGCTGGAAACTAACCGCTCTTTGCTTACCATGTTTCTCAGCAGCACCCTTCAGCAGGAGCGCATCCAGCGGCTTCTGGCCGAGCAGCGCCGCCAAAATCGCCTCCTTCAGGAAAACCTTGCCCAGCTGGAGCAGGTCAAAGCCGAACTAAGCGCCCTCAACGCCTCACTGGAAGCTCGCGTAGCCGCGCGTACCGAAGAGCTGCGTAAAGCCATAGAGGAGCTGCGCATGGCCCAAGAGCAGCTTATCCTCTCGGAAAAGATGGCCGCCCTAGGTCAGCTCGTGGCTGGGGTAGCCCACGAGATCAATAGCCCCCTAGGTGCTATAAAAGGTTCGGCCGAAACGCTTTTAGAAGCCCTGCCGCGCCTGCTTGGGCTGATAGCTAAGCTAGGCACCGCCGACAGTGCAGCCCTCCATACGGCCTTAGAGTGGCTGCAGAAGTACTTCCAGCGCAGCGACCGGCCCATCCTAACCTCCCGTGAGGAGCGTAGCTGGCGGCGCACTTATACCCAAAAACTAGCTGAAGCGGGCCTAAATGACGCCGAGGCCCTCGCCCGCCAACTTGTGGAATCAGGCCTCATCACAGAAGACCTCTCCGAACTCCTCCCCCTGCTAGCCTATCCAGAAGGCAGCGAGGTAATTTACCTGCTAGGCCAGCTCAAGCTGCAACTAGACAATATCGTCTTAGCCGCCAATCGCACCCGCAAAACCGTCTTTGCTCTCAAAAGCTACGCCCACACCTCCGACCATGCCCACCCCACCCCTACTCGCCTAGATGAGTCCATTGAAACTATTCTTACGCTTTACCAAAATCAGCTCAAGCAAGGCATTACCGTACATACCTTCTACGACCCCGAGGTACCGCCCCTTTACCTCTTTGCCGACGAAGTAGGCCAAATATGGACCAATCTTCTACAAAATTCCATTCAGGCCATGCAGGGCCAGGGCAAAATTGAGATTAAGGTAAAACTTGAAAATACGCATGTACGGGTGGACTTTACGGACAGCGGTCCGGGCATACCTCCAGAGATTCTGCCGCGCATCTTTGAGCCTTTCTTTACTACTAAGCCCAAAGGAGAGGGCACAGGACTCGGTTTAGATATTTGCCGCCGCATCGTAGAAAAGCATAAAGGCCGCATTACCGTCCAAAGCCAGCCCGGCCAAACTACTTTCTCTGTATATTTTCCTTTACTCCTGACCCAGCCGGATTGGTATGCCCATGAACCTGCTGCTGAAGGGGTTTGAAGATTTCGGTCAGTACCTGCTTCTGCTGCGCCGCAGCTTTACGGGGCTTTTACGCTTTCGGCTATACTGGGAACTCTGGACCCACGAGCAAATCCACATGGGCCGCGATAGCCTTTTCCTTGTGGCTATTATCTCTCTCTTTGTCGGCGCCGTAACAACCGTTCAGACCGCCTACCAAATCGTTTCCCCCTTCATCCCTAAATCTACCATCGGCGCTATCGTATCTACCTCCGCAATCTTAGAACTGGCCCCCACGGTTACCTCCCTGGTACTCGCCGGACGCATAGGCTCCAGCATCGCTTCGCAAATCGGCTCCATGCGCGTCAGCGAACAGATAGATGCCTTGGAAGTAATGGGTATCAATTCCGCTACTTATCTAATCCTACCGCGACTTTTCAGTGCCATAGTGGCTTTTCCTTTACTGGTCATTTATGCTTGCTTTATCGTGCACATTGGGGGGATCATTGCGGGGGCTTTCACAGGGGCTGTAAATCCCACCCAATTTGCCATAGGTGCCCGCAGCTTCTTTGAGGGCTTTCAAATTACCTTCATGCTTATCAAGGCTGTAACTTTCGGCTTCATCATCTCTACCGTTTCGGCCTACCAAGGCTACTTTGTACGCGGCGGGGCCTTAGAGGTAGGTAAATCCAGTACGCGCGCCGTGGTAGTGAGCTGCCTGATGATACTGGTAGCCGACTATGTCCTAGCGCAGCTGCTTTTATGAGCCTTTTGCGTATAGAGGGGATCTCTAAGTGGTTTGGGGCTACTCAAGTGCTTTACGACATCTCTTTCACCTTTTACCCAGGTCAGATTAATATGATTATCGGGCCAAGCGGTTGCGGTAAAACCGTCCTGCTCAAATGCATAGTAGGGCTTATACGCCCCGAGACTGGCAAGGTATTTTTTGGCGATGTGGATTTTCTAAAGGCGAGTTCCGAACAGAAGCGCAGTATACTAAAAAACTTGGGCATGCTTTTTCAATCTTCCGCGCTCTTTGACTCTATGACAGTAGGCGAAAATGTAGCTTTTCCATTGAGGGTTTTCACGCGCCAGCCAGAGAAAGTTATTCAGGATCGCGTAGCCTACTGCTTGGAGCGGGTAGGTCTAGCCGGCATACAAGCGAAATACCCGGCCGAACTTTCTGGCGGCATGAAGCGGCGCGTGGGCCTAGCTCGGGCCATCGCCCTCAACCCCAGATACCTCTTCTGCGACGAACCAAATTCGGGCCTAGATCCCCTTACCGCCCGTCGCATAGACGAGCTTATTCAGGAAATTACTCAAGAATTCCAAACTACCACCGTCGTAGTTACCCATGACCTCAAGAGTATGCTGGATATGGGGCAGCGGATCCTCTTCTTATACCAAGGTCGGGCCGAATGGCAAGGCACCCGTACCCAACTTTTTCGGGAGCTGGAAGCGCTCCCCCCAAACCTTTCCAACTTCCTCCACGCTTCCGGCCTAATTAGATAAAAGGCTGTAACTTCGCTTTTCTATGAGCTACCGTTTAGAGTATGACACCTTAGGCGAAGTGCAGGTGCCGGCGGATAAGCTGTGGGGCGCTCAGACCCAACGGTCCTTGGAAAATTTCCGCATCGGCGGGCATAAAATGCCTAAAGAAGTGATTTATGCGCTGGCTATAGCCAAGAAAGCCGCAGCCTTAGTGAATATGGAACTCGGCGTGCTTCCCCCAGAAAAAGCTCAGATCATCGCCGAAGTCTGCGATGAAATCCTCAGCGGGGCTCTGGATGAGCACTTTCCTTTAGTTGTGTGGCAAACCGGCTCGGGCACTCAAACTAATATGAATGTAAATGAGGTCATCGCCAATCGGGCCAATCAGCGGCTCAATCAGCCCCTCGGCTCCAAAAAGCCTATCCATCCAAACGACGATGTAAATCGCTCCCAATCCTCTAACGACGTTTTCCCCACGGCTATGCATATCGCCGCCTATAAGGCGGTGGTAGAAAGGCTTTTGCCCGCTCTGCGCAAGTTACACAGCGCTTTAGAAGCGAAAGCGCAGGCTTTTGATGGGATTATTAAGGTGGGACGAACCCACCTTATGGATGCGGTTCCAATGCGGCTGGGTCAGGAATTTTCGGGCTATGCCCAGCAGGTAGCCGATAGCCTAGCGGATATAGAAAGGGTGCTACCCGAAGTAGCGCGCCTAGCCTTAGGGGGTACAGCGGTAGGAACCGGGCTAAATGCGCCCAAGGGCTTTGCCGAAAAAGTCGCGCAAAAAATAGCGGAGCTTACAGGCTATCCTTTTACCTCGGCGCCAAATAAGTTTGCGGTGCTGGCGGCGCATGATGCGTTGGTGGCGCTTTCGGGTGCGCTGCGACGCACAGCCGTAGCCCTTATGAAGATTGCCAATGACATTCGCTTGCTGGGATCCGGGCCGCGAGCAGGCCTAGCCGAGCTCATACTTCCCGAAAATGAGCCCGGCTCCTCCATTATGCCTGGTAAAGTGAATCCCACCCAAAGCGAGGCCCTCACCATGGTGTGCTGCCAGGTAATCGGCAACGACACCGCCATCACCTGCGGCGCCTTCCAAGGCCACTTAGAGCTAAATGTCTTCAAGCCCCTTATCATCTACAATATCTTGGAGTCCGTTCGCCTCCTAGCCGATGCCGTCCACTCCTTTACGGATAATTGCGTCGTGGGGATTGAACCCAATCGCCCGGCGATCCAGCGGCACTTAGAGCGTAGCCTCATGCTGGTAACCGCTCTCAATCCAATTATTGGCTACGAGAAAGCCGCCAAAATCGCCCAAAAAGCCCACAAAGAAGACAAAACCCTCAAAGAAGCCGCCATAGAGCTAGGCTATCTATCGGCGGAGGAGTTTGACCAGCACGTAAGGCCTGAAAAAATGATCTAACCTATGACTCAGCTTCCCCTAAGCCTGTGGGAAGCGGAGCCGATGCTGCAAACCCTCTCAGCGGTAGCGGATGAATTGGGCGTGAGGGCCTACATTGTGGGGGGGTGGGTACGCGATTGGCTTCTCAACGGGACCTTCTCACCCGGCTTAGATGTAGTGGTTTTGGGCAACCCTACCCAATTCGCCGAGAAGCTGGCCGAACGCCTAGGTACTACCATAGCTGCAGAATACCGGCGCTTCTATGTGGCACTTGTGCGGCATGGGACCTACGAAATAGAAGTAGTAGCGGCGCGCAAGGAAACCTACGTACCCGAATCCCGTAAGCCTTCGGTAGTACCGGCTACCTTAGAGGAAGATTTCCTGCGACGGGATTTCACGATAAATGCCCTTTATGTAGGCTTACATGCGGCGGAGCGGGGCGTGCTAATAGATCCTTTCGGCGGCGTCCGGGATCTATATGAGTCGCTTATTCGTACCCCTACGGATCCCGTACGCACCTTTAGTGATGACCCCCTGCGTATGCTGCGGGCCATACGCTTTGCCGTCCGATTGGGCTTTCAGATTGAGGCTAAAACCTATGCCGCCCTCCGAACGGAAGCGCCTCGGCTCCGTATCGTGTCACCCGAAAGGATTGTAGAGGAGTTCCATAAAATTCTTTTGAGCCCAGACCCTGTGCGCGGCCTTAGGATTTTAGAAGAGACAGGCCTCCTAGAGCAATTTCTACCCGAGCTCGCTGCCCTCAAAGGCACTGAAGTTCAGCAGGGCTACCAGCATAAGGACAACTTTCGGCATACTTTGAAGGTTTTAGAACAGCTTCTAGCGCAGCGGCCAGAAGCCTCAGTGTGGCTGCGGTGGGCCGCCTTGCTGCACGATATCGGGAAAGCTCGTACTAAATCGTTTGATCCAGAGCTGGGATGGACCTTTCATCGGCATGAGGAGGTAGGAGCCGAAATGGTAGGGGCGATTTTTCGGCGGCTGCGCCTCCCTTTAGATGAGCGGCTGCGCTATGTGCAGCGCTTGGTCCGCCTCCATGGCCGCCCCATCGCTCTGGCCCAAGAAGGTACAACCGATAGTGCCATCCGACGCCTAGCCGCCGAAGCTGGGGAGGATTTGGAAGACCTTATCCTGCTCTGCCGCAGTGACGTGACTACCCGAAACCCCATCAAACGCCGCCGATTTCTAGAAAATTTTGATCGGATCATGGCTCGCGTGCGAGAAGTTCAAGAAAAAGATCGGCTTGCCCGCTTTCAGCCCCCTATCCGAGGCGAAGAGATTATGAGGGCTTATAACCTTCCTCCTGGTCCCTTAGTAGGTAAGATCAAGGAAGCTATCCGTCAAGCCATTCTGGAGGGTAGAATTCCAAATACCTTTGAGGCTGCTTGGCAGTACATGGAGCAAATCGCCCCCGCCCTAATTGGCCGCGAGCCACTCCCACAACAGCTTGAGCAGGATACCTACCACAAAAAGACTGAGCGAGATAAAGTTAGTCCGTCGCATGAAGAGAAGATTGAACCGGCTTGAGCCTGTAAGGTGCTGTACCCGGGAGGCCCGTGGGTCAAAGGCCCGCCATAGTCGCCGTAGCATAACGCTAAGATAAAACAAAACTCCCCCGCCCTCGTGTGAGGGGGGAGAGGCAAGGGAGAAAAGTTAGGAAAGTTTAGCGGGCGGTAAGCTTGTCCAATTCTATTTTGGCTGCGGCTCGGAAGGCTCGGAAGGTAACCTTACCGAAGGCTTCACGCGCTTTCTCGGTCTGCCCCTTCTTGCGAGCCGAAAGGCCTATTAGAAAGTAGGCTTGCGAGCGGCGCATTTCATCATTAGCTAGAGCAGGTAAAAGCTGTTCCAAGGTACTTATAGCTTCGTCATACCGACCCATCAAATAGTAGGATTGGGCTTTGAGCAGGATCACATTGATGCCTGTGCTCGATTCTCTGGGTGTCCTTCGGAGGATGCTATCGGCCGTATTTATGACACCGCTGTAGTCGCCTGCGTTATATTGAAGGCGGATAGCTCGGTTATAGAGCGCCGTGCGACGCTTCTCATCGGACTCATTCGCCGCCGCCTCTAAGAAGCTGCGCGCAGCTTCCGCTACCCTCCCCTTCCGAAAGAGAATAGTACCCTGAAGCATATACACCATATTGAGTCGATCCTTTGTCTTGAGGGCTTCATTTACATACTCCATCGCTTCGTCTAAAGCCCCTACACGGAAGTAGGCCGAGGCGATACTGAGGTTGCGTGCCGCACCGGACTGGGCTATAGTGCGCTGAAGTCTCTGCCTATAGCGTGGATCCTGTATAAGCTTAGCATATTTTTCATACTCAGCCATGTTTCCAGCCTTATAGTGCGCTAGAGCGAGCCCAAACAGGAAACGCGCACTCTCGACGGGGGAGTTCTGCGTAATCTCATAGCCGCGCTGAAACGTCGCTATGGCATTCTGGGGATTATTGAGATTGAGGTGGAGCTGGCCTTCTGCAAAAAGTACATCTAAAGAGTTGGCGCTATTGGGTAGCTCCCGCTTGAGGTTAGCCAGTTCGGTAAAGGCTTCTTGACTGCGTCCCTGCGTACCCAACAGGCGAATCGCATTGAGCTTATACCGAATACGCCGATCGGTATCGGTGTCACGCTGATAACCTTGATTATAGGCTTCTACGGCTGCTTGGTAGTTTTTCTGCTGAATATGAATAGAAGCCATACGCGCATATACTCCTGGTAGAGAAGAATTAAGCTCAGCAGCTTTCCTGTAGGCTTCAAGTGCCTGATCATACCGCTTGAGAGCCGCTAGGACTTCGCCTTTGCGCATGTGGAATTGCGCCTTGGTCGGATCCAATCTTATCGCCTCCTCATATTTCTGCAGAGCCTCTTCGTACCGACGCTCCTTCCGAAGCCTATCCCCCTCTTGAATCAGCGCTCTTATCCCGCCCTGTGCATACACCAGAGAACCCACGAAGCCCAGCGAGAGAAAGAAGAAGTATAAGGTCCTCATAACTTTGACTTTTTCATATTTTCTACGGCAGAGAGACTGAAGTAGGTTGCACCCGTGCATCTTGACAAAGGTACGTAGGAGCAGGCATATCGCGCAAGTGGTGAAGGTTATGGGTAGCTAAAAGCACCGCTGTACCCCAGCGGGCAATTTGGTGGAAAAGGGCTAGAATCTGCTGGCCTACCTCCGGATCAAGGTTACCGGTGGGCTCATCCGCCAAGAGCACGATAGGCGCTCCCACTAAGGCGCGCGCAATGCAAGTACGCTGCTGCTCCCCGGCCGAAAGCTGATAAGGGTAAGCATCCTTACGGGCTAAAAGACCCACCTTACCCAAAACCTCCAAGACAGCCTCCTTGATCTTCTTTCTATCCCGCCAGCCGCGCACCTCTAGGGTAAGCGCCACATTTTGCCAAACCGTACGGTAAGGAAGAAGCTGAAAATCCTGAAAAACAATCCCCAACCGGCGACGAAGGTAAGGCAGTTCAGCAGGCTTGAGGGTATCTACACGCATATCACCCACCCATATTTCGCCGCGCAGAGGACGTAGATCGCCGTAAATGGCCCGCAGAAGGGTAGTTTTACCTGCGCCTGTTCGGCCGGTAAGATAGGCAAACTCGCCTTTCTGAAGCACGAGGGTCACCCCCTCAAGCACGACTCTATTTCCATAAGCCAGCGTAACCTCTCGTAGCGTTAGAGCTGCCGACATACGGTGAGGCGTTGGGTTTCACTACACCACTCCACTGGTTGTACCTGTCCATAGGGCAGCTGGGGAAGTAGAAGGCTAAGCTGCTCCAGAAATCCAGCCGGTAGGCTCGTCTTCTTCTCCAGGCGGTCTGACCTGAGGTAACCTACCAGCGAGAACCGTTCATCCCGAATTTGGACGTAGTCGGGAATTTTGGCGGTGCCTTTGACTTTGAGCAGGTAATACCTTACCCCACTAGCCATCGCAGAGAGCGCAGCTTGAGGCTGGATTAAGGCGGCCACTGCAAGAACAGGCCTGACCTAGAAGAGTCTTTACTACCGCCCAGGCATGAAAGTAGGTTAGCAGACACCCTTGGAGGCAGCTAATCATACTCCCCAGCACAGCAATCCTCATCATTTATAGTAGGATAAAACTCAGGTATGGGAATAGGCTCGTAGGCAGCCCCCGATTGGGCTACAGCCCGCTCCAGGCACTGCCTATAAGGCGGATCTTGAATGAGCTCTGCATATCTTTCGTACTCGGCTCTATTTCCCGCCTTATAGTGCGCCAGAGCTAGGCCAAAAAGAAAAGGCGCACTCGCAGCGGGATGCTGCTGAGTAGCCTCATAACCGCGCTGGAAGGCCGCCATGGCCTCTTGGAGATTATTGAGGGTAAGATGAAGCTGTCCCTCGCCAAAAAGTACTTCTAAATAGGCAGCGCTAATAGGTATGTACCGTTTAAAGCTAGCAAGCTCGGTCAAAGCCTCTTGCCGACGGCCCTGGAAAGCCATCAGACAAATAGCCTGGAGCTTAAACCGGCTGCGCTGCCCAACCTCATGAACCCGCTGATAGCCTTGATTATAAGCCTCTATTGCCTTATCATAGTTCCGCTGCTGGAGGTAAATGTTTGCCATACCCGTGTATGTGCCTGGAAGGCTAGGGTAAAGCTGGGCCGCCAGCTCGTAGTTCCTAAGCGCTTCTTCATTCCGCCCAAGCGCCGCTAGCACATGGCCTTTGCGCAGATAAACAATCGCCCCAGAAGGATTTAGCATTCTGGCCTCTTCATATTTCTGAAGGGCTTCCTCATACCGCTGCATCTTCTCAAGCCGATCACCCTCCTCAATTAGTTTTCTTATGCGCTGTGCCTGCACCAGAGCATTCCCAAAGCTCAAGAGAAGGAAAAAGAAATAGACCGTCTTTATAATTCCCGCTTTCTCGCCCTTGTATTTTTTAGGGCGAGGGAGCCAAAGTAAGTCATCGCCGCACATCCCAAGCAAAGATACGTAATAATTAGGCCTCGTAGGTACAGCTGACTCCGTAAAAGCGGGTCTTAGCCAATAAGGTTTTTTACTCCCCTTAAGCAAGAGAAAAAGCCCGCGTATAGCCCCCAAATGGTTCTAACTCGCTCAAGAAAGCTCCTATGACGCGGAATTTTTTGTACTCAGCTTTATTTCCCGCCTTTAGTGTGCCAAACCCAAGCCAAAGAGCAAACGCGCCTATTCAGCCCGGGGACTCTGAGCAAGCTCATAGCCCCACTGAAAGGCGGCTATAGCCTATTAAGAGTACCAGGCGAAGCTAAACTAAGCGCAGAGGCCCCAGAGGTAGCCCTAACCGCCAAGAATTTTTTACGCTCACTTAGACATGAGATTTGCCCTGTGTAATGCCCCTAACTCGGCTATAACCCGCTGAAGGCGCCGCCTATAGCGTGGATCTTGTATAAGCTGGGCATATTTTTGGTATTCGGCCATATTCCCCATTTCGTAGTGGGCTAAAGCCAGACCGAAGAGAAAACGCGCACTCTCCTCGGGGGATAATTGAGTAATCTCATAGCCGCGCTGGAATGCCGCTATAGCGTTTTGGAAGTTCCCAAGGATAAGATGAAGCTGCCCTTCCACGAAAAGTACTTCTAAACTGTTAGCGCTACTGGGCATATCTCGCTTGAGGTTAGCCAGTTCGGTGAGGGCTTCTTGAGTAAGACCCTGCAGAGCCATTAGGCGCACTGCGCGGAGTTTATACTGAATGCGTCGGTCAGCATCCATCTCGTACTGATAAGCCTGGTTATAGGCCTCTATGGCTTTCTTGTAATCCTTCTGGTGGATGTAAATAGCGGCCATGCGGGCATATGCCACCGTTAGGCCAGGATAAAGCTTTAGGGCCTGCTCATAGGCCTTGAGTGCCTCTTCATTCCGCCTGAGTGCCACTAGTATCTCGCCTCTGCGCGCGTGGAAAACCGCCCTATGCGGTTCCAATTCTATCGCTTCCTCATACTTCTGAAGCGCCTCTTCATACCGCTGCGCCCTCCGAAGTTGCTCAGCCTCTTGAATTAGAGCTCTTACCTTGTCCTGGGCATAGATTAGCGACCCTGCCAGACCCAGTAACTTATAGCAAAGGAGCTGAAACAGGGTACGCCTATGCATATGAAGCAAATATACGGAAACGCAAAGGTGCGTGGTCAGCTGCGGGAGGTTACGAGTAGCTAGGCCTCCTACTAGCCCTATTGGGCTACTAGTCCGAGGCTATGGGTAGATCCCTTGGCTAAGCTAAGGGCAGCTAAGAGAGTCAAAGGTTAGAGGGATGCCAGAAATCGGCCTTATGCTTTGGCCTTACTATCCAATGAGCCATCGCAAAAGGCGCTGTTTGAGGCTAGTATAAGGCGGATAACGCAGGGGTAGGTCTAGCCAGGTAGGGGTTTTCACCACAGCACGGGCGTGGGAGAAGGTTTCAAAGGAATACCATCCATGGTAGCGTCCAATACCGCTCTGGCGCACGCCTCCGAAGGGCAGGCGCGGGGAAGCAATATGCATGAGGGTATCATTTATGCAGGCCCCACCAGAAGGTAGCCGGTCTAAATAGTAGGCCTGCCACTCGGGCGACTCCGAAAACACATAGATAGCGAGGGGGGATGGAAGCCGGCGCACAAAGGCCACGGCCTCTTCAGGCTTAGTATAGGGAATCACGGGTAAAAGCGGCCCAAAAATCTCCTCCTCCAGAAGCTCCCCGCGCGGCGAAAGCAAAACTGTGGGACTTATATAGAGGGCTTCGGCATCTACATGCCCGCCAAATACCACTTCGCCTTCTTGGAGCAGGCGTACCAGCCGATTATAGTGGTTAGCGTGGATAATTCGGGCGTAATCGGCGGGGGGCCGTGTGAGGTCTGGGCCATAGAAGCGGTGGATGGCCTCTTTGAGAGCCCTTAAGAAAGGCTCTAGGCGGCTTTCGTGTACGAGGACGTAATCGGGGGCAATGCAGGTTTGGCCGGCATTTAGCCATTTGCCCCAGGCAATCCGTCGGGCTGCTAAGTCTATAGCTGCATCCGCCTCCACAATCGCGGGCGACTTCCCTCCAAGTTCCAGCGTATAAGGAATGAGGCGTTTAGCCGCAGCCTCGGCTATCAGGCGCCCTACCCGCGTACTACCTGTAAAGAAAATATAGTCCCAGTCCTCCTCTAACAGGGCTGCCGCTACTTTGGCATCGCCTTGGACTACGCGGACATATTCCGGTGGAAAAACCTCTTTTACAAGCGCCTCTACGATTTCAGCCGTAGCGGGAGCGAATTCGGAAGGCTTGAGCACGACGACATTACCTGCGGCGATCGCCCCCACGAGGGGCGAAAGAAGTAGCTGGAAGGGGTAGTTCCACGGGCTAAGTATTAGCACCACGCCGCGCGGTTCGTAGCGCAGCTCGGTCTGCCCAGGCAGCTGGGCCAGACTAGGCCAGAAGCGACGCGGCCGAACCCAGCTCGGTAAATTCCGCCGAATGTAGCCCAGTTCATCCAGCACAAATCCTACCTCAGCCGCATAGGCCTCAAACTGACTTTTGCCTAGGTCCTGCTTGAGGGCTTCCAGAATTAGCGGTTCTTTGGCTCGGATAGCTTTCTCCAGAGCCTCTAAGTACTGGAGGCGGACCTTGAGCGAACGGGTAATACCTGCCTCAAAAAAAGCGCGCAGCGGGCTTATATCTATGCCGGGTAAGGGGGTTGCGATTTGACTCATGAAACGAATATAGCGAAAATCGGGGTTTTAGCCTAACTTTGACCTATGCGTTGGCATACCCTTCTCGTTTTGGGTGGTGCGAGCCTTCTGAGTTGGGCCTGTCGCGGCAAGCAAGGCCCTCCTGGGCCGGCTGGTCAAGATTTAAGTCGTCCCCAGCAAGGCTTCGTTGAGGGTACCGCGCGCGGCAAAGATGAGGCCGGCAACCCTTTTGATATTCGCTTCCGCTACACCTACTATCCGCAAAATTCTGGTACCTGGCGCGTAGTGAGCGGCTCGGTGCGTGAGCTTACCTTCACCCGCCAAGATAGCCTGGGCATAGGGGTTGTCACCTTTACCCTACGTTATGACGCCTCTAACAATCAGGTAACCGTTACAGGCCTGAGCGGCGTAGCGGCCGACATTAGCCAAAAGCCCGTGCCCACCCATAGCTTTCAAATAATTCCTCGCCTAGACACTACAATCTTGGGCTTTCCCATACGTGTGCCAGGTACGACCCAAGAGGTATCCGATTTTGTCTTTTCGGGGGACAATATTCAGGGGAAGTTTCGCTTTATCCGCCCGCAGTACGAGCGGCCAGCCGGCTTACCCCCTCAAGTAGCTAACCTCCTCCCGCTCAACAACCAGCATCCCGATACAATAGTCGGCTCATTTTCTATTTCGCTTACTGAGGTTCGACCTTTCAACCGCACAACGCCATAAAAACTCAAAATACTCATGGCTATGTGGAAGAGTTTTTGGGTTTGGCTTGTCTTAGTCACCCCCTTAGGCCTAGGCTGGGCGCAGCGCCTGCGCGCCGTTTTTGGCCTTTTTGAGGGAAGTGCAACTGGCAGTCCATCTATCTCCCCTCATCTATACGAGCTTAGAATAGAGCCAAATGGCATTCGCATGCAGAGCTTGGGTGGGCTCGCCACTAGCCAGGGCAGTGTAGAGCCCTACGGCACTGATCTCGTCTATGACGCCCGTACTAAGTTTCTCTTCCTGATTGGCGGTGGGCCTACGCCGACAAATTGGCACGGCTCGGTGTATGCCGTGGATGTGTGGCGCTCTCCTGTAGCTATACCGCTTCTCTCTCGCATAGGTGCCCGACGCTTAGCCATATGGGATAGCTTTCTTCTGGTTACCCGCACGCGCGAGCCTTACCTAACCGCTTATAAGATTATTTACGAAGCCGCCACCCAGTCCATTCGCCTGGATTCCGCTTGGTCAGTGACACACCCGGCCTTGCGCGGGATTCCTGAAGGAATTGCCCTGATTCAGGACACAGCCTATGTCAGCATCTCGGCACGTCCCAGTGATAATCAGCCGGATAGCCTCGTAGTTGCTATCAATCTGCGCAGTCGTAGCGTCCTGCGCTTCTGGGAAGCCTACCGCCGGCCGGAGGAGATCTTCCGTATAGGGAATTTTCTCTATGTTTCCTGCCCTAGTGATCCGCCAGACACCTGGCGAATCGTGCGTATTGATCCCCAGAGCATCACGGTACAACGCATCAATACGGGCTATCGCCGAGAGTGTGCCTCCACGGGAATCGCCACGGATGTGATACGCCGGCGAGACAGCCTGATTTTCTGGGACCAGTTTGACAGCATCCGCGTGATGCATACTGGCACCATGCAGGTGGCCTCAGCAGCTTTCCGAGGGTTTGGTTTCAGAGCCTCCGGGCTGAGTGGCTATAGCCTTTTTTGGGCTGGGGACATTATCTTCTTTGCGCTGACCAATCGGCGCGACACGAGCTTGCTTATTCGGTATGATCCGGCCTATCAACCTACACCGCCCCATTTGGACACCGCTTTCATTCAGAATGGTCAGGGTAGCGGGATTCGGGTTCCCTCACTGCGCCGACTTATCTATGTGGAGGATGATACCACGCGCCAAGGCCCCTCTCAGAGCTTAGTGCTAGCGGCGCGGGACAGCCGCCTGCGGGCCTGGGTGGCACCAGGTACCGAATGGCTTTCTTGGGAAAGCCCCGTACCCCTTACCGAACTGCGCCTATATGACCTTCAGGGACGGCTACTGCGCCAATGGGGGGGCGGACCTTTGGCGTGTTATGTAGGGGACTTGCCTGGGGGCTGCTACCTTCTCTGGGGGCGCACCACTAGTGGGGAAATCCTCACGGCGCGCTTTTGGAAAGAATAAAGCTGGGTGGAAGACACTATTGCCGCCGTGGCTACGGCTTGGGCGCCAGCCGCTATCGGGGTACTTCGGCTTAGCGGACCTCAAGCCTTGCCTATTGTCCTGCGGCTGGCCCGCCGCACGAAACCCCTCCGCCCCCGCTACGCTACCCTCGCTACCCTCTATGAAGAAGATGGCCAGCCCCTCGATCAGGCCCTTCTCCTCTACTTCCCTGCGCCCCACTCCTATACCGGCGAGGATTTAGTGGAACTTTCCTGTCATGGCAGCCTTTACATTCTGCGGCGGCTGACGGAACTCTGCCTGAGCTATGGGGCTCGCTTAGCTCGGCCCGGCGAATTTACCCTGCGCGCCTATCTGCATCGCAAGCTTTCTTTGGAGCAGGCTGAGGCTGTAGCCGACCTCATCCAAGCCCGCAGTGCAGCGGCCCATCGCTTAGCAATGAGCCAGTTCAAAGGCGCTTATACCGAAAAGGTGCGCGCCTTCCGCCAGCAGCTCATAGAGTTTCTGGCCCTTTTAGAGCTAGAGCTAGATTTTGCTGAGGAGGATGTGGAATTCGCCTCGCGGGCGCAGCTGCGCCAGCTCTTGGAAGCCCTGAAGGCCGAAATTACGCGCCTTTTAGCCTCCTATCGGGCTGGACGAGCTGTACGTGAAGGGATTCCCATCGCTATAATTGGCCGCCCAAACGCCGGCAAATCCACCCTCCTCAATGCGCTTCTGGCCGAAGAGCGCGCCATTGTGTCCGAAATTCCTGGCACTACGCGTGATACTATAGAAGAGCGGCTTATTTTAGGCGGCTATGAGCTGCGGCTGATAGACACAGCGGGCCTGCGCGCCGCCCCAGCCGACCCTATAGAAGCGGAAGGGATTCGGCGCGCGCGCCAGAAGCTCCAAGAAGCTTTTCTCCTGCTGTATGTTTTTGACGCAAGCCAAGAATCCCTTTCCGAAGCCCAAAAGGCCGCTGTGCAACTTTTAGGTGGTACGCCGCCAGCGCCTATCCTATGGGTAGCCAATAAAATAGACCTTTTGGGTAAAGCCCCTTTAGCCGAGGGGGCTATCCCTATATCAGCGCAGCACCGAATAGGCTTAGACCGCTTAGAGGAAGCTATCTTGGCTGAACTAAACCGCCAAGGCTTAGGCGAGGAGGTACTTTTGTCCCACCTGCGTCACCAGGAGAGCTTCCTCCGAGCCAAAGAGGCCATTGAGAATGCGCTCTTACTCTTGAAAGAAGGTAGCGGTACTGAGCTAATCGCCGAAGAGCTACGTGCCGCCCAAGCCGCCATTGGCGAGATAACGGGCGAAATCACCCCTGATGAGATTCTCGGGCACATCTTTGCGAATTTTTGCATTGGTAAATGAAGGCAAGGCGATTTTTACATAATGCCCTGGTGGGCTTATGCTTGCGAATTTTTGCATTGGTAAATGAAGGCCCCCTTCTGTTGGGGTTTTTGGGATGGGTGTGGGGGCAGAGCGTTTCAGGCTACCTTCTACGCGGGGCTAGGCCACTCGCTGGGGCTAAGGTCTGGTGGAGCGGTACCGAAATAAGCACCTATACCAGCAGCGAGGGGTCTTTTAGGCTATCTCTACCGCCTACCTGGCCCGCCTTTTTGCGTACCGATCAAAGCCCCGATAGCCTCTGGGTACAGGACTCTACGGCTGTAGTGCGTTGGGAACTGCCGCAGGAGGTGGTTTTGGATACCCAATCCATTATGGCGGCTGCGCCATCCCCCCATCAGGCGCACTTGGCTACCACAGTGTGGGATCGGGCGCGCCTAACGGCCGTCCCCTGCTGCAATCTCTCCGAAGCCTTTGAGGGCACGGCCTTAGTGGATGCTACTATTTCGGACGGCGCGTTGGGTCTGCGCCAGCTCCGCCTTTTGGGCTTTGAGCCCGCGCATAGCCCCCTTTGGTATGAAAGTAAGCCTCTTAGCGTGGGTCTATACCGTCCTTGGGCCGCTCATTTCCTCCCCGCCCTATGGGTGCAAAGCCTAAGAATTACTAAAGGAATCGGCAGCGTCCTATACGGGTTTGATGGACCGGCTGGGCAGATTCAAGTGGAGTACCTTCCCGCCGAGCCACCCAGCCAACCTAGAGCGGTGGAGCTGACCCTGCGCAGTATGGGAGAGGCTGTTCTGACAGGGCGTTGGCTTCACTACCCCACACCTAGTCGGGGCCTTCTTCTTCTAGGAAGTGCGGGCTGGACGCCCTTCCAGTCTGCCTTCCTTCAAGATCATAACCATGACGGCTTTCTGGATATACCCCTTTATCAGCAGGCGCAGGGGCTAGTAAAGCGCTTTTGGCGCGACACGTTAGGAAATATGGGCGAAGTAGAGGGGCAATTTTTATGGGATCGCCGTTGGGGCGGGGAAGTGGCCTTTCAACAGCCTGAGCAAATTGCCCGATTGGAAGCCTGGGGGTTTTATCAAGAGGCTAGCTTAGGGCAGCTAGCCTGGCGGCGTGGATGGACGCTTAGCCAGGGGCGCGGCCTTAGCCTTTTGGGTCAGCTGCGCAGCTGGCACCATAGGCTTCAGGCTGGCTTCAATACCTACCGAGCCTTCCAGCCTACGGGCTGGTTGCAGCTTGTGTATCGGCAGCCGCTGGGAGATACACGCTGGCTGTGGCAGAGCGGCTTCTCCCTGCAAGCCGCTTACCTAGCGGAATCCCTGGCTACCTGGCACGGGTACGCGCGGCGCTGGGAGCGGTCAGAAGCTATTCCCGGCCTCTTTTCGGAACTTACTCTCATGCCTTCACCCGAGCTTAGCGTAGTGGTTGGAGCTCGGGCAGACTGGCACTCCTACTGGGGGTGGCAGCTGGTGCCCCGCTTTTACCTGCGGTGGAGGTATAGCCAAGGAGGTACCCTACGCCTCTCAGGCGGACGCGCCTGGCGTCTCCCCGATCCTATAGCGGAAGCGCTCTCCTTCCTCTTCAGCAGCCGGCAGTGGGTCGTAGACTTTGCCCTCTGGCCCCCAATAGAGCACGCCTGGAGCTACGGGCTCTTCTGGCAGCAGAGCTTTCTCCTTGGCCCAGGCCTCTTACAGGCGGAAGTCAATGGCGTTCAGGCCCTTTTCCGAAGGCCTTTCCTCTGGGATGTGGAGAAGCCGTGGGAGGTGCGGCTTTTTGCCGGCGCTCAGCCAGCCCGCTATACTACCCTTTATGCGGAGTTGTGCTACGAGGTACCCCAGCTCCTGCGCCTGCAAGCCAGCTACAAGTATCAAGCGATTTGGCAGCCATTCACCACAGGCTATCAGCTACGGGTACTTCTGCCCCAGCATCGGGCGGCCTTATGGGCTAGCTGGCTGACACCTTCCGACCGCTGGCAGGCTGACGCTATCCTAAGCTGGACTGGACCCCAACGCCTTCCCTCCACCGAAGGCAAACCTTTTCCCTACCAGCGCCCTACAAAGACTCCGTCCTACTTCCTCCTTACGCTCCAGCTGACCTATCGGCAGGGGGGCTGGGAGCTTCAGCTGGCCGGCGAAAATCTCACGAACTTTCGGCAGCCTTTTCCTGTCCTTATGGCTGAGGCGCCTTTCTCGCCCTACTTTGATGCTGCGCTTGTCTGGGGACCTATTATGGGCCGTTGGTTTAGCCTTACATGCCGCTATAAATGGTAAGCCTACCGAGCCGAAGGCGGTAGCTCGCGTACCAGCTGAGCTTCCCAAGGACAGTAAATCCGCACGTGACGCAGCCATTCTTCTAGGTTAGCCTCTACATAGGAGGGACGGGCGTCGCAGACCTCTATCGTAATCTCGGCGAATTCTACGCTATCTGGGTGAAAGTGCCAGCTCCAACTGTATTCCCCGCAGCGGTTGAAACCGCCATTCCCTGCCCGCAGAGGTCCTATGGGAATAGTGCGCCCTTGCCGCTCGGCTATGATTCGGCGAGCTTCAGCGATCCGCACCGAGTCTCTCAGCCGTAGAATAAAGCATTCCTCGACCACACGCACTTCAAAATCCACATAAGCAGGCTTTGGCGCCTCCCGAGCCTCCCGTCGGCACCCGAGAACTAAAAAAGCAAGTAAGAAGCCGACTCTACCTTTCCGTACAAACCGCATAATCGGGTTTGCTCATCTTGAGAGATTGGGAAAATACATATTTTTACCTTCATGGAAAACG
This sequence comes from Bacteroidia bacterium, assembly GCA_039630245.1. Classification (GTDB taxonomy): domain Bacteria; phylum Bacteroidota; class Bacteroidia; order SpSt-205; family SpSt-205; genus SpSt-205. Next base: position 194,433 of record JBCNVK010000002.1, on the reverse strand, counting down.
AACTGCCCTCTAAGCTGGGGCGCCGCATAGAGCGTTTTCTGCGCAGTGCCCGGCTTAGGTATATTATAGACCAAGACGGCGACTACCATGTGGCCCTTCGCCTAGATGAGGATAACTTGCGGATGCATATCATCTTCATGTGTGAGGGCCTGCGCGGAGAGATTCTTTCTATTCTTATCCGCTTTGAGGGTAAAATTCCTCAATTTTCTTTCGAAGAGGCTCTTCAAAAGGCCAATGAATGGAATCTCACGCGCCGCTGGCCGCGCATTTACTGGAAAGAGGGCTATTTCTACGGGGACTTTCACCTGGATACCGAGCTGAATATTTCGTATAAGGCTCTGGCGCAGAATATTCTTCATGTTATCGTAGCCAGTGCGCAGTTCCTCATGTACATAACGGGTCGGGAAACAGGCCTGATTGAAGAGATTAAGCGGCACATGGTAGCGATTCTGCGGCTGAATTAGAATTCGGACACCCATTCCAGTCGTACGAGGCTGCGGCGCCAGTCCCAGGGCATACCTTGACGGCGACCTGCGGCGAGGGTAAGGCGTAGAATACCTGCAGCCAACGGGGTTTGGAGTGAAAGGCCAAGGGTATAGTTTGGCAAGCGAAACGAAGGGATAAGAGAGAGCTGCCCACCTTCGGCGAAAGCGGAGAGGTAGCCAGCCTCTTCCGTATGAAGGCGCAGCTCGGCATAGCCCTGGAGTGCAGCCTGCGCGGGAAAGGTATTTTCTGGAAAGCCCCGCAGACCTACCTCGCCCCCCAAGCGAGGCAATTCATTTTCGTAGGTGGAAGGGCTACTGTACCAGTAGAAGAAACCACCCCCACGTAGCGTGAGAAGCCGTCCCAAAGGAAGGAAAGCTTCCCCTCGTACCTGAAGCTCTTGAAAGGAGGCGGTACGCAGCGGAAGGTCTAAAGAGGGGAAGGGGGTATAGGTAAGCCGCCCCTGCATACCGACTAACATTAGGGAATAGCCTCGGTGGGGTGAGAGACGCTGATCCAGCTGTTCGTACTCCCAGCCGATTTTTGCCCCCAGGCGTTGAAAGCCTCGGATGGGGCGCAGCGGGGAGAACGCCGAGCCTATGGGACGAGAAGCGCTCTGCCGCAGACCAATAATGCCACGCAAGGAAGGCGTAAGGCGCAGGCGGCTTTCGGCCTCTACCTCACGCTGGAGAAAGGCGGTATCCTGCCGCCAGAGGAGAAAGCGCCCGCGCAGCTCAAGAAAACCTTTCCACACGTAAGGAAGGGCCAAAAAGAGCTGGAGGCGCTGGGCATTACCGGGTAGCTGGGCATAGCGGGCTTCCAGGCGCTCTCCAAGGCGGAAAGGGCTGAGAAGGCTCACCTCTAGGCTGCCTATAATTTGCGCGCGCCGGCCCGAAGTGGGCACAAGAGCCAAAGCTCCATCTACCCGATTAGCCTGCTTAGGCTGGAGGGAGACCTCTACCCAGGCGAGATTGGGAAAAAGCCAGAGCTGCGGGGTATCCGTAGGGGAGGCGTAGGGATTCTGACGGAGCCTGCGCGGAAGGGCCTCCCAATTCGGCAGGCGTAAGGGCCGCCCAGGCTGTAAGCCGGTGATCTGGTAGAAGGCGCGCAGAGGCGCTGGCCAACGCCCGCGTATCAGAATCGTATCTAGCCGTACAAGGGGGCCTGGGGTTACTTCCAGTACGCCTCCGCAGCGCCCTCCCACACATCCGAAGCGCTGCCAAACCACAGCCGCATATAGATACCCTTCCTCTAAAAACAGCCGCTGTAGGCCAAGCGGAATCGCCCTGAGATTATCGGGCGTTACCTCTCTATTCTTCCAGCGCTGGAGGTACTTTGCGCCTCGCTGGGCCAGCTTACCCTCAGCGCCTACGCAGCGAAGCTCCTGAAAAGTAAGCCGGCCTGCCTTAGGAAAGTCAGAGCTGGTCAATTGGAGCCATACCCAGAGGAGGCGCATCGGTACGGGCCTTATCGGCAGAAGCCATACAGCCGACCCGTTACAGGAGCATGATCGGAGAGGGGGAAGGTCTCCATGCCACCTTTCGTACTATCCTGATGCACGAGGCCATCCGTCCAATAGGCATTTGTGAAAAGGTAATCCAGACGGCGATTCCACCAGCCGCGGCTATTCACGGTGTGGGAGTAGTAGGCGGCCTCGTTAGCCTGGTACTTTTCTAAGGGTATAACCTCCCGATAGGCCGCATAAAAGGGCCGAAGCCAATCCACCTCCCGCGTATAGTCATCGGCTACGAAGGTGGGATCTACTTCCTTGCATTTATTGTCGTCAAAGTCTTTGAGCTTTTGGGTACCAGGAGGCACAGTGTTTAGATCGCCCCCAGCCACCCATACCGCACCGCTTCGGGTAAGGCTATCTAAGAAGCGTTTAAGAATTTGAAGCTGGAAATAGCGGGTGCTATCGGGCTCTGGCACATAGGCTTCTAGATGGGTATTGATTACCCAGAAGTTTGGCTGGCAGGGAAGGGGTATCCGCGCCGCTAGGATATTGCGGCGCAGGTAGAAGAAGCGGTACCACCAAGGATAAGCCGCTACTAAAGGCAAGGGTAAGCGAAAAGCCGTATCTATAGGCCAGCGGGAAAAAATTGCATTGCCCGAATTGATCGGCCCAAGCCCCCGACTGGGTAAGTAGCGCACATGCCACTGACTGGCATAAGCGGCGTAGGGCAGCCCAGTACTATCGGCCAGATACTTGAGCATGTCAATCCCGGCCGAGCGGCGCGAGCCAATATCCAGCTCCTGCACCAGAAGGATATCAGGCCGCACCTGACGGATTTTTCGCAGGAGGCCGGCTAAATTGTGAAGCACCTCCGCCTGGGTCATAACTACCCTATCGCCGTAGCAGTCAAAAAAGAAATCTATGCGTGCACCGCCGAACTTGATGTTCCAGGTCATGACTACTAGGGTATCGCGGAAGGGCGCCGGCGAAGCACTAGGGGCTGTATAGCACTGGGCTGGAGTAGGACGCTTATACTGCACGACCCACAGGTCCGTGCCTAAAATAAGCGATACGCCTATCAGCAGAAGCCCCACCACGCCGGCTACGATTCGCATGGTTCAAACTTACGGGATGTATGGCTAACCGCCTGATTCCTGGGGCTTTGTTGGGCAGAAGGCAAGTACTAAGTAAGCCGGCGCTCTGGCTAGGTAGGGCCCGTAAGCCTAGCAAGGCACCGTCCTAAGGAATGGAGCAGACGCCCCAAGCCCTCTGAGCCTGAGAGGGAGGTTCGGTGCAGGAAAGCTCTAATTACTTCTAGACGGGGTGGCGGACCGAAATTTCCATTTAGCCGACTCTCAGGACGAAACCTTTTAGGTATTCGCCCTGAGGATGGAAAAAGTCTATGGGGTGGTCAGGGGGGGCATGGAGGAAGTGTAAGATTTGGATGGGGCGGTCAGCCGCCATCGCCGCTTGAAAAATCGCATCCCGAAAAAGCTGCGGCGTAATATGGGCCGAACAGGAAAAGGTAAAAAGGAGCCCGCCAGCTGGCAGGAGGCTTAGGGCTTTGCGGTGAATTTCGCGGTAGCCGCGCAGGGCTTGGGGTACGGCATCCTGATGGTGGGTGAAGGCAGGCGGGTCCAAAACGAGAATATCCCACTTCCCTGCTTCCAGCCGCTCCAGCGCCTCAAAGGCATCTTGACACCACACCTCATGAGGTACTTCGCTTAGCCCATTGAGCTGAAGGTTTTCTGGAATAAGCTGGGCTGGCTCGGGCATTACTTCCACGGCAAGTAGCCGGGTGGCTCCTCCCGCCGCCGCATACACCGTGAAGCCCCCCGTATAGGCAAAAAAATCCGCTACGGCTTTACCTTTGGCATAATAGCGCAGAAGCTGCCGGCTGTGGCGCTGGTCTAAGAAGAAGCCGGTTTTTTGGCCAGTGGCTATGGAGACCTTGAAGCGGAGTCCATGCTCTTGGATGATTACGGTTGGCTGAGGCTGGCCCCACAGCCACTCGGAGGCGGCGGTACTTTCGCGCCGCAGGTAAATTGCCTGAATCCGAAGCGCTTCGGTGAGGAAGCGCAGGAGAGCCGGCTGCAGTTTCTCAGCCCCTGGCGTGCGCAGTTGAAGTACGGCTACGGTATCGTAGATATCTGCAATTACGCCGGGCAGCCCATCGCCCTCGCTATTGAAGAGGCGGTAGGCATTCGTATGGCTGAGGTCAGGCAGACTTTGGCGCAGCTGCAGGGCCGCTTGGAAGCGCGCTTGCCAGAAGGACGAGGTAGGTTGGAGCTTCTTCCCCCCCCAAGCAAATACCCGGCAGCGAATGGGGTGCTGCGGATCCCAGAAGCCGTAGCCAAGCGGGTTGCCGTATTCATCGCAGACGCAGACGGTTTGGCCCGCTTCGGCAAGGGCTTCCGACGAAAAGGCCCCCGAGAAAAGCCAGGGATGGCGCTGCTGCCGAATTTTAGCCGCTTTACCGGGGCGCAGGCGCACACGCGGGATGGGGTTCATTTGGCCTGCGCTTGGAGGCGCTTTTGAAGGGAGGTAGAGCTTACGAAGGGCGGCTTTACTACGGCGAGGGGCCAGCGCTGACCCCGCAGCTCAAAATATACCGTCTCTCCCAGCTGAACCTCTACAGGCACATAGCCTAGGGCAATCCCGCACTGCAGCGTAGGGCTAATGGAACCTGAGGTAATCCGCCCAATAGGTTGACCTTCCGAGTTTAGCAGGGGCATACCATTCCGCGGAAGGGCGCGCACCGACTCGCTACGCAGGCCTACGAGGCGGCGCTTAAGGCCCTGCGCTTTCTGGCGCAGGAGAGCTGACTTGCCGATGAATTCCTCCTTATGCAGCTTTACAGCCCATTCCACCCCGGCTTCTAAGGGCGTAGTACTTTCGTCTATATCGGTGCCATAGAGGAGGTACCCCATCTCCAGACGCAGCGTATTACGGGCGGCTAAGCCTGCTGGGGATACTCCCTGCGCCTGGAGAGCCTCCCACAAGTCCGCCCCATGTTTGGCTCGTACAAAGAGCTCATAGGTCCACTCCCCAGTATAGCCCGTAGTGGCAATAAGTACTTGGGGAATCCCCGCTACCTCAGCCTTGCGCACGCTATAGTAAGGCATATCGGCTATCGGAGCTACAGTAAGCCGGCCCAAAATCGCCGTACTCTCTGGCCCAGAAAGCGCCAGAAGTACGGTGTCCTCCGAAATGTCCTCTAAGGTTACACCCGAGGCAGGCAGATGTGCCTCCAGCCACGCGCGATCCTTGGCGGTAGTAGCCGCATTGACTACGAGTAGGTAAAGTTCCTCTTCCAAGCAATACACAATCAGGTCATCCAGAATACCGCCATCGGGGTTCAGGAGGAAGGTATATTGGGCGCGTCCAGGAGAGAGTTTGGCTGCGTCGTTGGAAAGCATTTTTTGAAGGAAGGCTTTAGCCTGAGAGCCGCGCACGAGAAATTCGCCCATGTGGGAAAGGTCAAAAAGAGCGGCCTGCGTGCGCACGGCCTGATGTTCGGCGAGTTCGCTGCGGTAGCGCAGGGGCATTTCCCATCCCGCAAAAGGTCCTAAAGTCGCCCCAAGCTGTGCGTGAATGGCCCTCAAGGGCGTAAATTTCAACATCATCCAAAGGTACGATTGCCCTATATTTGTGAAAACTCTTGCCCATGCTTGTATTGGGCGTCTTGCTGATAGGCTTTCTCTCTGCTTGGGCGTGGAATGAAATTTTCCTGCGTTTCGCCAAGCGATTAGGCGCTCTAAGTCAGGGGCTTCCTCACCAGCGCCGATGGGACAGCAAGCGTAAGCCGATTATCGGGGGCATAGCCTTCTTTGTAATTGTTTTAGGGCTTGGGGCCTGGCAGCCGAATGGCATGCCCCTCAGCCGAGCATTCCTAGCTGGGGGCACTATCGCTTTCCTGACGGGTCTAGCCGATGATGCCTTCGTCTCCCTCCCCTACATGAAGCTATTAGGCCAATTAGGGGCAGCACTTGCCACGCTTATGTTCGGAGGGGCTAAACTGGAAATAGGCCATCCCCTCCTCTCCTTAGCCCTAACCCTTTTCTGGTATGTAGCGGTCATGAATGCCCTGAACCTCATGGACAATATGGATGGCATTGCAGGAAGCCTCACGCTTGTCCTGCTCGCAGGATCTTTCTTACTTCTGGATAAGAGCGAGTATACGCTGCTCTATGCGGCTCTGATAGGGGCGATAGCGGCTTTTCTATTACGCAACTGGTACCCCTCTCACCTGTATATGGGCGACAATGGAAGCCAGTTTTTAGGGTATGCCTTAGCCTATCTGGGTACCCAAGTATGGCATAGTCCCCTCCTTGCTACATGGGCCTCCTGGGAAAAGCTCCTATGGCTTGTCGGTATATTTGCGCTTTTGGCGGCAGATACATTTTGGGTGATTATAAGCCGCCTAGTGGAGCAGCGCAGCCCTTTCAGCGGCGGTACGGACCACCTTACCCACCGATTAGCCCAACTTGGCCTCTCTGTACCCCAAACCGCCCTAAGCCTAGCGATATGTCAAGGAGTTATCATCCTTCTTAGCTTTGCTGGGCTTCGGTGGGGCGAGTGGGCCTGGCCTGCTCTAGCTATCATAGGCGTCTGCGGCATAAGTGTAGGCGGGGTGCATATCTATTTCCTCCGATCCTTCCGGGCTAAGCCTATAGAGCGCCGAGCGCCCTCACCCCCTTGAAGCTACTATACTGGCAGTACTTTTTTACCCCACCGGGCGGCTGGGGTAATCGGCGTAGCTATGACTTTCTACGGCTATGGCGCCAAAGGCATGAAGTATGGATCTTAGCCGGCGGCACCTACTTCCCCCCGAGCCGCTATAAGCGCCGTGCCTTCCGCTCGCCCGAGGGAATTCCAATTATATGGCTGCCAGCCCCCTACCACCAACGGCTTAGCCTATTAGGCCGCCTTATAGGCTTTCTGCGATTTACCTTTTGGAGTTTCTACATTTTGTGGCGCCTTCGCCATCGAGGGCTTTGTATCATTGCCACTACGCCTCCGCCTACCCTTCCTTTCGCAGCTTGGGTATGGAAAATGGCTACGGGCCGACCCTACGCCGTGGAGCTATACGACGCTTGGCCTGAAATTCCCATCAAATTGGGAAAGATACCTCCGCCTTTTAGCTGGATTTTGCGCTGGGTAAGTACAAAGTCCTATCGTGAGGCGGCGCTCTGCATAGCCCTCTCGCCCGGCATAGCTCAGCTTTTCTCCAAAGTATCTATGTACCTCAGTTATAACGGCACTCGCCCAGAGCTTTTTCGCCCGCGCGCCGTACCTCCCTTTCTGCCCTTTCGAGTCGTATATGCAGGTACACTCGGCTGGATAAACGGCGTGGGCTTCCTTTTAGAAGTTGCCCATTTCTTGCGAAGTAGCCCAGCCATTGAATTTTGGATTATCGGGGATGGGAGGGAAAAGCCCGCCTTAGCCGCAGCAAGCCGCCAGCTGCCGAATGTCAAACTCTTTGCGCCTGTCCCCGTAGAAGAGCTCCCATATTGGCTGTCCCAGACTCATATCGGGGTCTCCTTAGTTCGGCCCATTGAGATACTTGCTAGCAATAGTGCTAATAAATTTTACGATTATTTAGCTAATGGACTGGTGGTAGGCCTCAATTATGGCGGATGGCAGGCTGAAGTTTTGCATAAAAATGGGTGTGGATTCAGCGCCGCAGCACCGCAGGACTTTGCAAAGAAAATTTGGTATTACTACTACCAGCGGAGGGAGTGGGCCTATGCGGCGGCACGCAGCCGCCAGTTAGCCGAGCGGCTTTATGACCGCGCGCAGCTCGCCCGCCAAGTGGAAGGGGAACTGCTCAAAGCTTTTACCATCTCTCAGGGCAAAAGGTAAAATAGGCGGCCCGTATGAACGCCCACCTGCCAGTGGTAGATGCCCTCAGCCAATCCGCCGGGTAGCTCATATACCGACCCTGGGGCGCGCAGCTCAATTTCCCATACAAGGCGCCCCTGTACATCGCGCAGCTGCAGGCGCCGATCTTCTAGATTCTGATTATACACTATGGTGAAGCGACCGGAGGTAGGATTGGGATGGATAGAAACGCTGGCCGATTCTGGTAAAAGAAAGGCCGTCGAGCCTTCTACTCGTACGGTCCATTCCTGCGTGTGGCTACAGCCCGTACTGGGATCGCGCCGATGGAGGCGTACCCGATAGGCTCCCGCCTGCCCAAAAGTATGCTGAAACGTAGCACCATTATACGACACCCATCCATTGGGGGTCTCCACTTCCCAAGAGATGAGGTAGGGCGCGCCGCTTGTCTCCCGCCCTGTAAGAGTCTGCCCTACTTGAAGGTTGAGACCTGGCACAAACTCCACAGCAGCGGGGATCAGCGCGCGCAGCGTAATCTCTACTTCATCGTAGCCCCAGCAGCCAGCTTCGTTGCGCGCTAGTAGCCAGTAGCGGCCACTTTGCTCGGGATAAAGCACAGCCCCAGGGGTACCCGTTGACCAAATAAGCTCTACAGCCCCTGGTACTTCGGCGCGCAGGCTATCCCCCTGACACAAAGCCCGATCGGGGCCCAAATCCACCTGCGGCGCGCTTTGCTGGCGCCAGCAGAGATACCACTGACGCGCCGCCTGCGCATTTTCCACCAGCTCACTCAGGCTTTGGCCAGCTACCAGGGCCAAGGCTATCGTATCCGTAGCACCCGGTTCCATATTTATTCCCTGCGCTCCGATTACCTCAAATACATCTCCTCTAGTAAGGCCTCTATGACCAGCTTGCCGCAGAACCGCCAGATAGGCTGGCGCCGTGCCTCGGAAGGTATCCGTTAGACCTATGTGGAAATAGGGACTATGCGCTGAGAGCAGCACCGCACCGATAAAGCGATTTGAAGCCGAGTTGTAAGCATAGATGAGCGGGAGGGAGGGTTCTACTTCGCCCCGATCCTGCGTAGGATTGTCGCCCACATCAAAGTCCAGCCACCATCCCAAAGAGATATCTCGGTAAGCCGTAGGAGTAGGATTATGCAGCCGATACACTACGGCTACGAAGGATTGCGGTAAAATTCGGCGCGGGGCATACGCTTGGGCTTGGATCTGAAAGCCTTTAGCGCCACGGGTGCCGCCCGTATCGGTAAGTTCTACCCGTCCTACCTCATAGGCTCCTTCTACATCATGTATGGCTGGGGTAGTGGGACGAAAGTGCGCATAGACGCGTCCAGCAGAGCCACGCGTAGAGAGGTGCGCGCTTGTATCATTAGCTACATACAGGCCTCCTTCGGCCAGCCAAGATATCGGCGATTCTCCCCAACGGACACCCCGTCCAATCCGATTGAAGGGCGGATCATAATAGCCTAGGCGGCCATTTCCCCCGAGCGTGGTGCGCAGATAGGCCGAATCCAAATGCACATACCCCGGATTTAGGCCCTCCACCTCAATAACTTGATAATCCCTATATGGCTGAGCGGTGCTCTCAAACTGCACCAGTAGCGGTAGACGCGCATCTATGGGACAGGAAGGCTGCACCTCAAGGGAAAAAGGTGCAGTCTGGGTATGGGTTTGAAGGGTGCCTAAAGCCTCTATACTATAGGTTCCACTTCGCACAGTCAGATGGGGCGTAAGCGAGTAAAGGGTGATTTGCAGGTTTGTGGCTGGAGAGAGATAGTTTTTGTACGTAGGACGCAGGCTGAAGGTCTCTCCAACGTGCGGAAGGGAGTCGGGCGGCCCAAAAATACGCCAGCCCTCTACTCGGCAAGCAGGTAAATTGAAGGTACGCACGGCTCTTTCCAGGTTAGGCCGGCGACCTAAACGATAATGTAAACGGGGGGGGTTGTGGAGCTCCAAAGAATCGGCCGTAATCCGCAATAGTTCTACCACCTGACGCGCAGAGAGATCCGGACGCCAGGCCCGCAGAAGGGCTAAGGCCCCAGCCACCTGCGGGGCCGAAAACGAAGTGGGATGGCCGCCCAGCGTAGGATAGCTATTTCCATGGCCGATGGTCATACCTATCCCCGAGCCGGCAAAATCTATGTGGTAACCTATCTGCTGTCCAGCCCACTGGTCGGCTAAGGTTACGGAGGTAACCGCACATACGCCCGGATAAGCCGCCGGATAAAAGACAGCAGGGGTATCCGGCGGTACATTCCCCGCTGCGGCTACGATGACTGAGCCATATTGCTGCTGGATGTTGGAGAGAAATTCCTCAGCGGCTCGGCTATAAAACGTAGAGCCCCAAGAGCAGTTAATTACGGTAGCTCCTTTTTGCGCAGCGTAGAGAATGCCATCATAAGCCCCATAGAGTATCCAGGTATTATCTGGCGCAGCCTTTACAGGCAGCACACGACAATGAAAGGCTGGCGCAGCTATCCCGCGCCCATTATTTGTGGTAGCGCCGGCATATCCTGCTACCCACGTGCCGTGGCCGGCCGTAGGCGCACGCGGATCATTGTCGGGCGTGAAAGGGCCGCTCCCGCTATACGACGCTCCCACCACATCCCAGCCCCGAAAATTATCCGTGTAGCCGTCCCCATCGTTATCTTGGCCATCAATAGGATCGGCCCAATTGTAGGCTACATTCTCCACAAGGTCTTCGTGGTCAAATTGCACATCCGTATCCACTATAGCCACTACGACATTCGTATCACCTTGGGTGCTGTCCCAGGCGCCTAGAAGCTGGAAGTGGTTTATAGAGTAATTCGCCGGCTGAACATCGTTTGGGGTGAAAGTCACGCGCTCGGGTTCTAAGAGGGGTCGTGGCAGGGGCTCGGGTTCTGCATAGGCCACAGCTGGATGGTGGCCCCATAGCTTAGCTACATACGCCGGCGGAAGGTCGGCCTCGTATTCTAAAAGATATATGGGATTCTTGAGGGGAAGCTCGGGGAAGCGTAGCCGGACCTGACCGCGCAGCTGCTGGCGAAGGACCTCCAGATCAGCGGGCAGCTGCGCCTTCTCGCCCTCTTCTTGCCACCGAAATAAAATCCGCTTTGGCCAAACCTCGGGCTGCCCCCACAGGAGTCCAAAAAGCAAGGCATAGGAGGCAACCGCTAATTTCTTCATGGTTCAAATATAAGCTCCAGGTCGCCGCGCGTAAGTTCAGACAGGCTGTAGATACTTTCCGAAAACTCCTTGCCCTCTCGGCTCATGCGTACGATAATGGTGTCGGCATGCTGGATAGCCATGGCAAAATTACCTTTGTCATCCGTACGGGTCTCGCCCAGGACGTGCCCCGAACCCTTGTCCACAAACCATATGCGCACACTTTTCTGGCCTTCTCCTTTAGCACTTATTACTTTACCGCTTATCGTCTCCATGACCACTACTTCCTCTTGTTCAGGGGCTTGAGCAGCTGGGCGAATGGATGCACGACGCACTGGCACATTCGTATGGCTCCTTCCCTCCTCCTGCGCCCATAAAAGGGGTAGCGCAACAAAAGCCCACATGAGCCGTTTCATACGGGGGTGAAACATAACAAAAATCTTGCCATAAGCGGCTCCGCTCGGCTTTTCCGCTTTTGTCCTACTTTTGCTTCAAATGGATACGCTCGTAACCTTGTCTCTTAGCCTAGTGGCTGTTACGGTGCATCCGGAGGGGGCTATTTATCGCTATACAGGCCTACTGCCTGCCCGAAAGGGCTATACGGAAGCGGTATGGTGGGAGCTTCCGCCTACGACCGATCCCGCCACCATCCGCGTAAGCCTGTCAGGTTCGTCAGCGGTAGCGATTACGCAAACGCGCGTGGAAAAGCTCTCGCCTATTCAGCAGCCTGATCCACTGGAAGTAAAAGTCCTACGCCAGCGCATAGATTCGTTGGAAGGCCTTCTGACGCGCCTAAATAATCGCCTAGCTCTGCTTCAGCTTCAAGAAAATACTCTCTCCCAGAATATGCGCCTAGGCGGGGAAGAAGGCCCTACACGCCCTGAAGAGGTGGAGAAATATCTGCTTCTGCTAGAGCGCCACCTACCCCGCCTGCAGGAAGAACAGGCTCTACTCCGAAAGCGGCTCAGAGCCCTCCAAGACACCCTCAACCACTGGAAAGCGCTGTACCAAAATTACCAATCCGCCCGCCTGCAGGAGCGGGCCGTTCTATGGATAACCTGCTGGAGCAGCCGACAGGAAAACGGCATGGTGCGCGTGGAGCTAAGTGGGCCGAAAGCCGGCTGGGAGCTGCGCTACCGCCTGCGCGCCATGCCCGCTGAAGGCCGCCTGTACCTCCAGCGCTGGGCCAGTGTAACCAATGCCAGTGGGGAAGACTGGAAAAATGTCCAACTAACCCTTTCGACGGGCCAGCCGCAAACCAGCGGCGAGCTGCCTCCTTTCCAACCTTGGTACGTAGACCTCCAGCGGCCCATTTATTGGGATAGGAAAAGCGAGAGAGCGAAGATTCTCCTACAAGCTGAGCCTGCAGGGGAGGAGATAGGAGCTTCCGAAGGAGACGAATCTGAAGAACCCTCCCCACCTCCACCCCCCCCTCTACCCCAAGCCCAGGAGCAAATCCTCTCCCGTACTTACGATTTAGGCACCCAGACCCTTCCAGCGGTCTCTACACCCGTCCAATTTTTTCTAAGCACGGATACGATTCCAGCCCTATTCCGATTTTTCATAAATGCCACCGCTAGTGATAAGGCGTATTTGCGCGCGGCTATTCCTTTGGAGGCGCTGAAGCTGTGGGAAAGAGCCCAAGCCGTCTTAGAGGTAGAAGGCCAAGAGATAGGCCAGATCCCCTGGCCTCCTCAATTAGAAGAAGACACTACTTGGATAAGTTTGGGGCCTACTGAGCGAGTGAGTTTACAACGGCTTTGCGTGCAGGACCGCCGAGAAACCAAGACTCTCTCTAATAAGACTTTACACCGGATGCGCTATCGGCTTCGGCTCGTTTCCAGCTACCGTCAGCCTATTTCCGTCACTCTATGGGATCGTATACCCGTAAGCCGCACCTCGGAAATCCAAGTGGAACTGGAAGAGGATGGCGGCGCTAACCTAGAGGCGGATCTGGGCCGGCTGCGCTGGGATATTACCCTTCAGCCTAATGAGACCTGGCAGCGCCACTACACCTTTACTTTGAAGTATCCTAAAGGAAAGAGCGTTTCAGGCTTGTGAGACGCGTAGCTCTACTAGGGGTGGGGCGCTGGGGCGAAAAGCTCCTGCGCCTTTTGGAGGCTAAAGGGGCTCTGGCAAAAGTCTGGACTCGTACCCCCGCCAACTACCCTACCCTGAGAGCCTCGTATGCCCACATCCCATGGACAGCCGACTTAGAAGAAATATGGAACGACCCGAGCCTTACGGCAGTCTGTATAGCCACCCCAGCCCCTACGCACCCTCAGTTTATCCGCCAAGCCTTAGAAGCAGGAAAGGATGTATTTTGTGAAAAGCCCCTAGCCTTCTCCGCCAGTGAGCTAAAGGCCCTTATAGCCCTTGCCGAGAAGCGGAGCCTAATCCTCATGGGCGGCCATGTGCTGCATTACCATCCGGCCGTGCTTCTTATCCAAAGCTGGATAAAGGCCGGGAAGCTCGGGCGCATTTTGGGGATATGGTCGGAACGAGCCAGTTTTGGCCGCTTTCCCCTTCAAGAAGATGCGCTATGGGGGCTAGCCATCCATGACCTAGGCCTATTTTATTTTCTTCTGGAAAGCGAGCCCGTTAGCAGTGAGATTCGGGCGGAGCGCCACTGGGGCCAAGCCTGGGAGAGCGTGCGGATTGCGCTGCGGTTCAGCTGGGGGGCAGAAGGGCATATTTTCGCCAGCTGGATAGCCCCTGAACGGCGCCGCCGGCTTAGTGTGATGGGAAGCGAAGGCGTGCTCACCTTCAGCGAAGAGGGTGAGAAGCCCACGCTGGTTTACTACCCCATTCGCACTACATGGCGGAATGGCCACGCCGCTAGACCGGCCTTAGAAGGAGGGGAGGTACTCGCACTGCCAGCCACCGAGCCCCTTGCAGCGGAGATAGAAGATTTTCTCCAGGCTTTGGAGACACGCCAGCCTCCACGCACCGAGGCTAAGGCCCTCCTACCCGCTGTGGCCTTAGCCGAGCATTTAGCCCGCCAGCTAGCGCCTACTCCGGTGAATTACTTCGTACATCCCACGGCTCTTGTTGACGAGGAGGTAGAGATCGGGGAAGGCACAAAAATCTGGCACTTCAGCCACATACTACGCGGCAGCCGGATAGGCAAGAATTGCATCTTAGGCCAAAATGTAGTAGTAGGCCCCTACGTGCGTATAGGCGATAACTGCAAAATTCAGAATAACGTCTCCCTCTACTATGGGGTGGAGCTGGAGGATGGCGTGCTGTGCGGCCCTTCCTGCGTATTTACTAACGACAAGTATCCGAGGGCCTTTATAGAGCGACGGAATGAATTCCTTCCCACCCGCGTGCGCCAAGGCGCTACCATCGGGGCTAATGCGACTATTATGTGCGGCGTTACCATAGGGCGCTTTGCCATGGTAGGCGCAGGGGCTGTAGTGGTGCATGATGTGCCCGATTTTGCCTTGGTATTGGGTAATCCGGCACGCTTGGCGGGCTGGGTATGCCGCTGCGGCGAAACCCTCCAAGAATGCGAGGCTGACACCCTATATTACTGTAGCCGCTGCGACCTATACTACCGCCGCACGCTCAAAGGGCTGGAAGAGGTTTCGCTTCAGAAGGGATAGCCTACGGCAAATATATACTGCGCATGGGCCCCACCAATCGGAAAGGCCTGACGCACCCAACCTATAGAAGGATTATAGACCTGCTGGGCTATGTCTAAGCGTATCACTAATACAGAGAAATCCCACCGAAGTCCTATACCCGCACCTATAGCTGGGTAGGGATTTTTTTGAAAAATCCCGCGCGCATCCTCAAAAAGCGTAGAGACGACGAACCACACATTGCCCACATCTATAAATGGTGCAACCTGAATGCCTTTATAGAGGAACTGGCGCAACTCGGCATTTACCTCAAATAGCAGGGTACCACCTGGAATAAGGAAAAGGTTCTGCGGAAAGGCATAGCGGCCGGGACCTAATGACCCAAACTGCCAGGCCCGCATGCTATTAGGCCCGCCTACGAAGAAGCGATTTTCAAAGGGCAAGTCCTGGGTGTAGTAAAGGGCTTGACCTATACCCAAGCGGCCGCGCAGGTGAAGCTGCTGGGCTGGCGAAAGGAGCGCCTGCCGCCAGCGCCCTTCTAATAAGAAGCGCACAAAAACGCCATAGCGGAAGCGATTGAAAAGCTGATTATCCCGATAGGTGCTATCTAAGGAAGGCCAGCCCAGCACCAGTAGATGCTCCAAAAAGAAGGGAGCTACCCCCCCCAATTCTACCAGCAAAGCCGAGTAATCCCCATTACCCTTTTCTTGAGAGACAAAGTAGTTGCGATGGGAGGCTACCTGCCAGGCGGTAACCTGAGTAAGCCGCGGCAAGTAGTCCAAAAGTATAAGGCTGCGCACAAGGGGCGAAAGGAGTTCTATCTGAGCCTCAAAGCCTCTTGAGAATCGGCTGTCTATGAAGGTCAGGCTAAAGGGCGTCCATACCTGCTCTTCTTGGCGTTTATCTTGAAGGAGGTAGCGGGTAGTATGGCTCCAAGAAAAGGTAGCATAACGCCGCAAGAAATCTACCTGCTCAATATCCTGATAAGCTAGAAGAAGGGTTGTGTGGAACTGGCTGACTGTACCTGTGAGTGGGCGGGGTACAGCCTGCCGAGGGCTGAATGTGCCTTGCGGTAAGGTAAGAGCCACTTCACCAGCGAGGTTATACAGAGGCAGAGGCAGCTCATCGGCGCGCCGGCGAAAATAGCTTAGGGCCGCCTGAGCCCGCAGACGCAAAGGCCAACCTCGCCGAAAAAGCGAAAGATGGGTAAAACGCAAATTCGCACTAGCCCCGGGAAGCGGTAAGCTCCCTACAAGCGGTTGGGTAGATTGAAAGCCTTCTAGGCCTATCATCACATCCAGTGGAGGGCGAAGAAGGACGTCGTAAGTTACATGAATACGATTTAGGGAATCCGCCTGAAAGATGGGATTCACCCACTGGACTACCTCTAAGCCTTGCATGGCGCGCTGGGAGGTCTGGATGGCACGCAGGTCATACCGCCCACTTTGGGGATAGTAGAGGCGATTTACAAAGAGGCGGCTGTCAATTATGCGGTCCGCGCGCGGTTCGGTATAGAGAGGGATATTCGCCTGGTGCTGCCAGAAGGCCGGGGTACGCTCAGGGGTGCGAACGCTGATGCCGTGGTTACCCATGGCGTAGCGGGGATAACCGCTGGGCAGCTGCAGGGTGACCTTACAGGTAGGTTTAGCTTCGGCTTCAAACCAGCGCTCCCAGAAAAAATGGGGGTGGCGTCCTTGCTCAGGGATATTTGTTGTATCTACTTCCCAAATAAGCTGGCTTAGAGGCAGGCCATAGTACCCTTCACTAAGTAGCATGGTATAGGTAGCTTCTCGTAGCGCATCGAGCTGCGCTAGCCGATAGGGGGCCCCTATAGGTAGTTTCTGATGCGCCCAGAAGCTATCTACCAGCGCTACCATTTCGCTATCAGCGCCCACCACATCAAGCGCACGTATGTACCAGCGCCGTCCGGGGCGGATACGGTAGGTTACTTGGACTTCCCGTTCCGTGAGAGGAAGGATCTGGGGCTGAATAACGGTCTCAAAATATCCTTCTTGCAGGTAAGCGTCTTCAAGTAGGCGAAGGTCGCGTTCTATGTTTCGGTTGGAGAGGATGGCTGGGGGCTCGCCTATTTGGTCGCGCAGAGCCCGGCCAAGGGCATAGGTATAGTAGCGCAGCTTAGGGAGGCTGCGCAGATAACGCCAAGGCACCCCTTGATTTTCCAAGAGTATGCGACCAGCCCAGTGAAGCTGGAGCCGTACGCGCAGCCCAAAAAAACGGACATTGCTGTGGGTGTAAAGAGGTGGCGTTTCTTCAAGGACGTGGCCCCGTAAAATCGGTCCGCGAAAAACGAGGCGCTCGCCTGGTGCGAGAAAGTAGGCAGGGGCACATCCACTAGCACCAAGCAGGCTAAGCAAACACCACTGGCTGGCCCGCCGGGCTACCACAGAAGTATCCGTGCCAAAAGCTAAGCGCGCCATTGACCCAAACGGCTTGCACTTCTCCCGCTAAGGTACGGCCCTGAAAGGGCGACCAGGCACACCGACTATAGTGATAAGGACTGCCTGGGGGAGGCACCCACGTCTGACCCCTCGGATTGAATAGGACGGCGTCCGCCCAGTAGCCCTCCTGAATAGGCCCGCGCGCCTGAAGACGCCATAGGCGGGCCGGTGCATATACCATTTTCTCTACCCAGAAGCCTAAATCTACTCCCCAAGCGCATCCAATCGTCCACAGCCAAGGCAGGAGGTAGCCGTGGGCCGGTACGCCTGCAGGGGCGGCTTCATAAGGCTGCTGCTTTTCCGCCCAGGTATGCGGCGCATGGTCGGTACCCACTACTTCCAATACCCCCTCCTGCAGGCCCTGCCAAAGGGCTATCCGATCTGCCTCCTGCTTCAGTGAAGGGTTACACTTGAGCAGATTGCGGTAGAGCACAAAATCCGCGGCACTCCAAGTAAGATACACGGGACAGGTCTCAGCCGAAACATTAGGGGGCCGCTGGCGTAGAAGCTCCACCTCAGCAGCCGTAGTAATGTGAAGTATATGAAAGGGTATAGGACTGTGCTTGGCTAGCCCTAAAAGCCAGCGCGTGCTGGCTACACAGGCTTCGGGAGGCCGACGACGTAAATGCAGATCCGGTACCTCATCCCAATCCTTCCCCCCCCACTGCGCCGCAGCGGCTTCTATAATCGCCTGCCGCTCACTGTGAAATACCAATCGCACGGGGCTAACCTGCGCTAGATGCTCTACCACGGCTTCGGAATCCACTAGCAGCTCACCCGTAGAGGAAGCTAAGAAAACCTTTACCCCAGGGACCTGCTTTGGATCAAGGCGCACTATCTCCGTAGCGTTATCCAAAGTAGCGCCAAAGTAGAGGGCAAAATTTACCCAACTTCGGCCTAAGATCTGCTGCTTCTTCGCTTCCCAGCGCGCCAAGGTAGTAGTAGGAGGGAGGGTATTCGGCATGTCAAAAACCGTTGTAACCCCACCCGCTAGGGCCGCACGGCTCTCGGTATAAAAATTTCCCTTGTGGGTAAGCCCCGGCTCGCGAAAATGCACATGGGTATCTATAAGGCCAGGCAAAAGGTAGGCTCCTTTGCCCTCTAGGTTAAGGCCGCGTGCTCTATCCGGCACTCGGCCGATAGCCGCCCAGCGCCCCTTATCAATCCATGCATCGCCTTCCCGCTCACCTTCTGCCAGTAGGAGGCGTACATTCCGAAGGATCCAGCTCACACCCGCCATAGCAAGGAGGTATCGCCATAGCTTAGAAACCGAAAGCCGGCCTTGAGGGCGTAGGTATAAACGGCTTCTATAGCTGCCCGCCCAATAAAAGCTTCCACTAAAGCTAGCAGGGTGCTGCCAGGCTGATGAAAGTTTGTGATAAGGCCGTGGGCTATCTGAAAGGGATAGCCCGGTAGGATATAGAGGGCGGTATAGCCGCTGAGGGGGGGCTGAAGGGCCTCTAAAGCCGCACGACAGGCAGGTAGAGGGCCTGAGTCCCTCCACACAAACTGCGGCAGCACAGCTGGCACATTCCCACGTAAACTTAGGACCCCTAGCCAATACAGGCTCTCTACCACACGCAGAGTAGTGGTGCCCACGCACACTACAGGGCCTTGGCTATTTTGGAGGGCTTCTAAGGTTTCGGCCGAGACGGAAAACCACTCAGCATGCATGGTATGAGCCTCAGGCCGATTCGGGTCTCGCAGAGGCAAAAAAGTCCCAGGGCCTACATGCAAGGTGATGGGGTAGCGGCGTATCCCTTTTTGCCTTAGGCTGGCCCATACCGCTCCGGTGAAATGCAGCCCAGCGGTCGGCGCCGCTACGGAGCCAGGCACAACCCCATGAAGGGTCTGATAGCGCACTTTATCCAGCGCCTCGGCCGGCCGCTTGAGATAAGGGGGAATAGGCATTTCCCCTACTTTCTCCAGAATTTCCCTAGCGGTGAGCTCGGCAGGTTGCCATTCGGCTCGGAAGAAGCCCTGACCTTCTGGGGCAGGGCCATCCCAATAAAGCGTGAGCGTTGGGCCGCCTTCAGCTGTCCATTGGAGGCAGCCACCTCGGCGCCAGAAACGAGCTGGCCGAAAAAGACCACGCCACCGCTGAGGCCCGCCCTTCTCCCATCCCCCCTCAGCAATTTCCGTAATTAGCACTTCATATTTACCCTGGCGCAATCGGGCTGGTATTACGCGGCTGTCATTGTAAACCACTAGCGCTTCTGAGGGTAGAAACTCTGCTAGCTGCCAGAAGCGACCCTCCGTAATCCTACCCTCGGCATAAACGAGGAGGCGAGCCGCATCACGCTGCGCCAGAGGATATAGCGCTATGCGGTCAGCTGGTAGCTCATACGACCACAGCACTAGCCAAAGTTAGCAGGGCTGAGGCAGCTATCTTTGTACGATGGCTTTCTGGCATGCGCAGCTAGCAAGTTGGCAAGCCGCCTGGAAAGCGCGCGGCCTAGAGCCCCTGCCGCGCATAACTCTAACCCCCCCAGATCAAAAAGGTAGCCTTACCCTAAATATTTTTCCCCTTCTAAAGGCTTTCCAAAACAATCCGCAAAAAGCCGCCCAAGCCGTACTTGAGCCGATATCCCACATAGCCCAGGTGGAGGTTGTGCGCGGCTTTATAAACCTCACTTTTACCCCCGCTTTTTGGCAGGAATTCTTAGCCGAAGCCCAGCAGACCCCCCATATGGGCTACACTCGCCTCAGCCTAGCCAAGGGGCAAAAAATCATGGTAGAATTCCTTTCACCCAATACAAATAAGCCGCTCCATTTAGGGCACTTGCGCAACCTTTGCCTAGGGGAGGCGGTTTCCCGGCTTTGGGAAAGGCTAGGCGCTCAGGTTATCCGTGCTAATCTTCTCAATGACCGGGGCATTCATATTTGTAAGTCTATGGTAGGCTGGAAGCGTTTCTTTGCCCCTCAGAAGCCCCAGGACGCAGGCAAGAAAGGCGATCACTTCGTGGGGGACTGCTACGTAGCCTTTGAAAAGGCCTATAAGGCCCAAGTAGACCAACTCAAAAGCCAAGGCTTAGCCGAGGAAGAGGCCCTTGTACGGGCGCCTTTATTTCAGGAAGCTCAGGCGCTTCTACGCGCTTGGGAGGCGCAGGAACCTGAGGTGCGCCAGCTCTGGCAGGAAATGAATAGTTGGGTATATGAGGGCTTTGAGGCTACGCTAACACGGTTAGGGGTGCGATTTGACCGCCTGTATTATGAGTCCGAAACCTACACCTTAGGTAAAGCCCTTGTAGAAATGGGCCTTTCCAAAGGTATCTTTTTTCAAGCCGAGGATGGTTCCGTGTGGGCTGATCTAAGTACGGCGGGCCTCGGCCGAAAACTCCTCCTACGGCGCGATGGAACCTCCGTATATATCACCCAAGACCTGGGTACGGCACACCTGAAATTCAGCGAATACCCTGATCTCACCCAGTCCATTTATGTGATTGGCGACGAGCAGGATCACCATATGCGCGTGCTAAAAGCCCTACTGGCCCAGCTAGGCATGCCATACGCAGAAAAAATCTATCACCTCTCCTATGCGATGGTGGAGCTACCTACAGGCCGCATGAAGACGCGCGAGGGTACCGTAGTGGATGCGGACGATTTACTGGATGAGATGCATGCGCAGGCCTATGCGCTTACAGAGAGCAGCCTACCCGAGAATGAACGCCACGCTATCGCCGAAATAGTAGCGCAAGCCGCTATCCGCTTTTACCTTTTGCGCAGCGACCCTAAAAAGCCTATTCTTTTTGACCCAGCAGAGTCTATAGACCTAAAAGGGTTTACGGGACCCTTCCTGCAATATGGCTATGTGCGAGCTAAAAGGCTACTGGAAAAGGCGGCAGAGCAGGGCATAGAATATGACCCAAGCGCTGATATTCCAGCCCTTTTGCCTGCGGAGGAAGCGCTTCTTCAGCAGCTTTATGGACTGCCGAGTTTTCTAGAGGGGGCAGCCCGCAGTTTAGATCCCTCTATCTTAGCTCACTATGGGTATGAGCTGACACGCCGCTATAATGAGCTTTACCAGACGCTTCCTGTACTGATGGCTCCTGAGCGGGAGCGGAATTTGCGATTAGGCCTTACGCGAGTGTTTCTGGAGGCGCTGGGTACGGTTTTAGAGTCGCTGGGGATAGGGGTTCCAAAGCGGATGTAGGGGGGGTTTAAAGTTTGGGCGGCGCAGCCCCTACGGGGCTGCGCCGCCCGAAAACCTCTCCCTTCCTTACGGAAGCACCAGCAGCCGCTGCTGCCCAGCCCCAACCTGCAGAATATACACCCCCGCCGCCGAAGGCAGCGTAAGCCAACCCCCACCCGCCGGCAGCTCGCCCTGCAGCACCACTTGGCCATTCACGCTTAGCAGGCGATAAGCCTGTGGAACTTCCACTGCGATAAACACCCGCTCTCCTCCCCGCACAGGTGAAGGCACAAACCATACCGCCGAGCCACTAGCCTGTACCCTCTCTTCTAGCGAAGTAGGCGCATCCACACGACGATACACATACCGCTGGCGCAATTCAGGAGTAGGAGTACAATTGGCAGTACTGCATGTATCTCGCTGAACTACCGCTACCTTACCACTGTTCTGGTCATAGGTATAATTCCGGACTATTACATTGGTGCCTATACGCTGGTTATTATCGTCATACATACGCAGGGCAATACTATCCTTATAGGGGAAGGTAGCATTTCCCTGATACAGGAAAACCTTTGTTCCAGCCGAATGGCCAATACCTTGACCCCCAGCTGCTGGCCATGCCGTATCTCGCCGGCTTACTAGCCGACCATTGGCGTCATAGGAGTACTTCCGAGCGATATTTGCGATTGTCAGCCCCACGTCGAACCTAATGTACATGCTATCTAGACGGCCATTTTGGAAGTAGTTCTTTATGCTTATTACCTCTATCCAATTCCCCTGATCCAACGCATAAAGCCGCACGCTGTCAAAAGGGTAAGCTCTTTCAAAAAAGTCCATGTCCTCCAGATGAGGCTCTTGTAAAACCCAGGGATTTTCAGTGCCAAGGAGCCGATTACGTGTAAGCCAGGCCTCTGCACGTCCGCCGGGGTCTGCTACAGGAGTCCAATTATTTCCCTGTCTTGCACTATCGCTTGCCTCTAACTTGACTCGCCCCCCGCCTAAGTCTTGATAGGTGAAACTCTGCTTGCCCGCAGGCTGATTTTGGGAAGGCGAATAGGCCAGCACCACCGAGTCCAAATCACGCCAGTCGCCCGTGCGGTAAAGGACATGCTGAAACGAGCTATCTAGGCGCCACGCTGATCCAGACCATACGAAAAGGCTCTCCCACTGCACACGATTATTAGAGTAGTAGCGAAAGACATCTAGCTCCTCTGATGTCCATCTATTGTTCTGAGCTTCATAACTTTCTAAAAATACGCTATCTACTAGCCAAACATTGGCTGAGCGAGCGTGAGGTGGTAAGATTGCGCCAAGCGTCTGGGAAAAACGACTACTCAAACTTTTCAGAAGGCGTTCGGCCTCCCTGTTGCGCACTTGCGCAAGGCCTGCCGTTACAACCAGCAGGCTTAATCCAATCGGACGGAGTAGCATGGGGCAAAGGTAGCTAAAAAGCCCCTATTTCCAAGTAAAGCCTAAATCCAAACATTTGTTCAGCTTTTCCGCCTAAAACAGAAAGGCAAAAGCGCAGTCCCTGACTTCCCATCCTTCAGCCTGTTAGTAGGTCCGTGAGGCTAGAGGAGGAGTTAGCTAGCGCACCTAAAAGGTATTGTGCCTAGAGCCTTTCAGCTTTTAGGGCTAGGAAGTAGAGGCTGCACAAACTATGGGGAAAGCGGGCTAAATTGAGGAACTCTTTGGGTGGCTCCTCTCTACGGAAGCACTAGCAGTCGCTGCTGCCCAGCCCCAACCTGTAAGATATACACCCCCGCCACCGAAGGCAACGTAAGCCACCCACCACCAGCTGGTAGCTCACCCTGCAGCACCACCTGCCCATTCACGCTCAGCACCCGATAGGCCTGGGGCACCTCTACCGTAACAAACACCCGCTCCCCAGCCCGTACAGGCGAAGGTACAAACCGGGCCACCGCCCCCTCTACCCGGCCTGACCCCTCAAGCGAAGCGGGCGCCGAACCGCGACGATAGACATAACGCTCACGGCTTGCTGGCCTAGGAGTGCAACTCGTGCCAGTGCACGTATCCTGCTGCGCTACCGCCACGCTCCCGCTATTAGAGTCATACGTATAGCGCCGCACCGTAACCGCCACCTCTGAAAGCTGATCATTCTCATCATACCCGCGCGCCTCAAGGCTGTCCTTGAAAGGAAGAGTAGCGTTACCATCATACAGATAGACCTTGGTACCACCTCCGCGAAGATTGCTAAAGAATACAGTCAACTCCGTCGTATCCTGTCGACGCACTAGCCGATTATTGGCGTCATAGAAATACTTCCGACCTGTACTAATGACTATGGGATCAAAGTTTAGATCTATATGCATGGAGTCCAAAAACCTATTACGATAGTAATAGCGTAAGGTTGCAACTTTTACCCAATTACGCTGATTGCCATCCCAAACATACAATTTCAAGCTATCAAAAGCGGAGAGAACTTCGAAGTCTTCCATATGAGGTTGTTGCAATACCCAAGGGTTCTCGGTGCCAAGAAGCCGATTAAGCGTAGTCCAACCTTCAATGCGCCCGACCAAACCTTCCCCTTCCAAGGGAACCCAGCTATTTCCTTGCCTTACGCTATCATACATCTCTTCCTTGACGCGCCCACCGCCTAAATCTTGATAGGTGTAGGTCTGCTTACCCGAGGGCTGATTTTGGGAAGGTGCATAGCCTAGCCGCACAGAGTCTAAATCACGCCACTGGCCCGTGCGGTAAGGAAGAGTCTGAAAGGAGGTATCCAGCTGCCACGCCGAGCCGGCTCTTACAAAAAGGCTCTCCCACTGCACTGTATTATTAGGATAATACCGAAAGATACCTAGATCCACTGGATTCCATCCACTCCCAGCGGCATCAAACGTATCGATAAAAGCACTATCCACCAGCCATACGTCGGCCACTCGCGCCTGAGAGGGTGTCGCCTTTTGAAGCGTAAGCGAAAGACGCCTACTCAGGCTCTGGATAAGTCTCTCAGCCTCTCTGTAACGCACTTGCGCAGAGCCTGCCGCTACAATCAGGAGGCCTAATCCAATCCGACGAAGTATCATGCTGCAAAGATAGCTAAAACCGGTTATCGGCGAAGGCAGGCTAATCTAAAAAACCTATCATGTTTTTACACTTGAAGCGTGGAGGGCTGACCTAAGGCTTTCCATAGCTCAGCCTGGTAGTAGGTCCAGTACAACTGAGGGGAGTGGCTGCGCCGATAGCGCGCCCAAAAGGCATCCCAGATAAGGCTCTGGCCTTTAGGGTAAATCACAGGCAGGTTCAAAGCGGCGGCCTCATAAAACTTTCCGAAAAGGCGCCCTACCAGATGGGGAAGCGGCGCATAGGGCGCATACAAATAGTGGGCATATCGCTGAAGGTTCTGGATAACGGGATATGGGACGAAGCGGCTGCGCACCCAGAGCCAGCGGGGATGAGCTTGGAGCGTCTGAGCAATAAAGCGGGCCATAGCCTTAGACTTAAGGCTGCCAGCTAGCACAAAAGGTTCATCGGGCTTAGCTAGGGCTTCTTGGAGTACTCTTTGGATACCCCAAGCAGGGGCGATATTTCCTGTGTAAAGGGCATAGGCCCCTCGCAGATTAGGCAGGAGTGGTGGTAAATCTTCCACGGGTACGAAGGCATTAGGCAGGAAAAAGGTGCGTTCGGGTGGCGTAAGGCCGGCGTAGGCATACTCCGCTAGGGTAAAAGCACGCGGCCAGGTGCGCAAGGGGGTCAAGCCAGCCCAGAGCAAGCGTCGCACCCATCGCTGGAGGGGGGTGTAAATAGGGTCCCAAGTATAATTTGCCGCATAGGGCTCCCATATGTCCCACAGGTGCGGCCGCACACCCAGCAGCGCCGCATAGGCTAAACCAGCTGGATCACACACAATTAGGACCCCATGCGGCCGGGGCGGCAAAAAGTGAAGATATTGTACAGCTAGGTTGGGCGCCTTGGGCACTTCACATAGGGCCTGCCAAATGGAGGGGTCTACCTCTGAGCGCAAAGGGCCTTCCAGCGCTACGGAAGGCATAGGACGTCCCCACACCTCTACTTCGTAGCGCTGGGCCAGCGTACGGGCTAAACGATAATACCCCCGGGGATGGTAGGCTACATCCCGCATCAGCCATATCACAAACCGCATGACCAAATCCGCGTAGTTTTGAAGGGCATGGGAAAGGTAGAGGTTGTGCGCGGCGATATTACGCAAATGGCCGTAGAGGCGATTGTGAATGCGGCTAATGAGCAGCTCCTGCCGGGTGGCGGCGTGTCGGGCGCTATTCATCGGGCGGCAGGGCCTGAGCTCGCCGAAGCTTGCCGAAAGGTAGCCCCCTGCCCTACGGGTGAGGCACGGATTACGCCTGGCTTCGCCTTACGAGCTAAGTATGTGATCCATGCTGTAGGACCTGTTTGGCGCGGCGGCGAAGCTAACGAGGCCACCCTTTTAGAGAAAACCTACCGCAGCGCCTTAGCTCTGGCCCGAGCGCACCAAATCCGCACTGTGGCTTTTCCCTCCATCAGTACTGGAATCTACGGCTTCCCGCTGGAGAAAGCCGCCCCCATAGCCTTACGCGTACTTCTCCAGGAAGCGCCGCACTTTGAAGCCCTCTTTTTAGTAGCCTTTGACGAGAAAACCTATGAAGCCTACAGCCAAGCCTTACGACAGCTCGGCACTTAGGTCCATAGGTTTTGCGTATCTTAAGCCTCTAATATGACCCTTCATCTCTCCCCTACCCTTCACACGCCAGAGGTCATAGCTACTTTGACGCCTTTGCGAATCGTCCTTAGAGGCGTATGCTTCCCAAATGACAGCACAAGTTTTTTCGAATCCATTCAAAAATTCATCGAAGATTCCGCGCCTGCCCTAAGGGGAAAGACTTTAGAAATTCACTTAGAGCTTGAATACATGAATTCATCCAGCCAGCGTGAGCTTTTCAATCTCATCCGCAATCTAGTAAAGCGTGAGCTAAAGGTGTGCCTTATATGCTACGAAGGGCAAGAAGAAGAATTCGATGATCTCAGGCATTTACTTATGGCGCTCGAGGGTTTGTCAGGTGTAGAAATAGAGAAGCGTGCGGGCTACTATCAGGCCGATTCATCGGCTCAGGAAGCGCCGCCAGGTAAAAGCTAGCGAAGGCCGCCCCTTATAGAGCCACCCTATTCCCCGACCTTCCCAGGTAGCCCAGACTATTTCAGCGGAGAGGGAAAAGGTATCGCCACGCAGGTAGGCGGGAAAAGTTTCGGGCGTAAGGGCGATATAGGGAAAGTGGGTATAAACCGCCCCACTGAGGAGAGCGGCGGCATGCGCCGGCCGATGGTAGCGCCAGAGGGGAAAAGCCTCCCAAGTCTCCTTTTCCCAGCTTGGTGGGATAAGCTGGGCAGCCGCTTCGGTCAGGGCATAAAGTGTATTCCCTCGTTCTACCACTCGGAGAGGCAGGGGCACCCAATGGGGCTGCCTTTGCCAGGATAGGGCTTCATAGCGGGGCTTAGACGTGCCCTCCCGCTGCCAAGCTGAAATGAAAAAGCCCTCGCCTGGCCCCCGATGCGGAAAGAAGTAATAGCCCTTGCCCCCAGCTCCATACGAGACTTCCTGGACGGCCTTTGGGGGATCGGACCACACTACCGGGTGCCAGCCTTTTGCGTGAGTAAATACCGCTGCGAGATTCTCTTCGTTTTCCTCTGGGGCGAAAGTGCAGGTAGCGTAGATAAGCCGGCCGCCCGGCGCCACGAGGGCCATCGCTGCATACAGGAGGTTCCGCTGCAGACGGGATAAGTGGCATATCTGATTAGGGTGCCAGTGGCTGATAGCGCTGGGCTGGCGGCGCCAGAGCCCCTCGCCCGAGCAAGGCGCATCCAGTACCACCACATCAAAGCTTTCGGGGTAGCGCCGAGCCCAATAATGCGGGTGCCGGCCAGTTACGAAGTAAGCGGGAATCCCCCAGCGTGCTAAGTTTTCCGCAAGGGCCGAGCGGCGTGCAGGATTGGGATCATTGGCTATGAGAAGACCGCCTTGAAAGCCGAGCTCGCTTAGGAGAAGAGTAGCTTTGCCGCCAGGCGCTGCACTAAGGTCTATAACCCGTAGGGGACGCCGTTCTGGCAGAAATACAGCCAAACTCATGCCAGAAGCCTCCTGCACATAATAAGCCCCTGCATGCCAAAAGGGCTCGTCCGCAAAGTTTGGACGGCTAGGCAAAATGCGACCTAATGGGTGCCAGGGCACCCGAGGAGCGTCGGGATAAAGGTCAGCTCCCTTTTGAGGGTGAAGGCGAATGGTCGTCTGGGGCGGCTGACCCAAAGCGGCTACAAAGGAATCCCACTCGGGGCCTAGCTGCCGCCGCATCCGCTCCACAAAAGGCCCCGGTAGATCTAGCGCCATGAAAAACTCTGATACACACGCCGCCCTTGCGCATCTATGCCCTCTATCTGAAGCCGCCCTCTTATTCCTAAGAGGATTTCCTCCAGTTCCTGAGGTGATTTGGGAGTGTAGCCGTTTATGCTGAGAAGGATAAACCCTTCGGTGAGGCCGAGTCGGCTCAAGAGGCCGCCCCCACGCAGATTTTGCAGGCGGAAGCCGCCTTTGACGCCCAGCTCTTCTTGTTCCCGCTGGCCTAAGGGCAGAATATCCGCCCCAAGCTTTTCCGAGTGATATACGCGCTTTCGCAGCAATACGGGCTCCCCTTCTTCGTTGTTGAGGGTGGCTACCGTTTCGTAGAGGCGGCCGTTGCGCTTGTAGAGGATTTTGACTTTATCGCTGGGGCGATGCTGAGCGAGCCGCTCTAACAGCTCGGCTTGGGTCTGCACGACCTGGCCTTCTATGGCTATGATGCGGTCTCCTACCCGCAAGCCGGCTTTAGCACCAGCACCCCCAGGCCGTACCCGCCCTATGTATACTCCCTCCAGATCCGCCTCAGCGCCTTCGCGATCCTCCGCTAAATCAGCTACCTCCACATCTAAAAAGGCCCGCTGCACTAGACCATACTGACGCAGATCCTCCACTACCTTGCGTACAATATTTACGGGAATAGCAAATCCATAGCCTACATAGGAGCCCGTGCGCGAGGCGATAGCGGTATTGATGCCTACTAGCCGTCCCTTTAGGTCCACTAAGGCCCCGCCACTATTGCCTGGATTGATAGCCGCATCGGTCTGAAGGAAAGATTCTATCTGATAGGGCCCTTGGAGAAGGTTGAGGTTACGGCCGCGTGCGCTGATAATGCCCGCCGTAACCGTATAGGTAAGGTTATAGGGGTTACCAATGGCTAATACCCATTCCCCAATCTGAACCGAATCGGAATTGGCCAACGGAAGAGGGGTAAGGTTAGAGGCGGGCACCTTCAAAAGAGCGATATCTACCCCTACATCGGCCCCAATCACTTCGGCTCGGAGGGTGCGTTTATCGGAAAAGGTGACCCGAATCTCTGACGCATCCCGAATGACGTGGAAGTTGGTAACGATGTAGCCGTCTGAGCTCCATACTACCCCCGAGCCGGCACTGAAAACGCGTTCGGTGCGGGGCAGCCACCAGCCCCAAGTCCAAAAATCATCCTCCACGGTCCTTTCTCCATAGCCTCGGATAAAAACCACTGAGGGTAGAGCTTTGCGCGCGGCTTCCACAAAGCCGGTACCTCCCTTAGTGTCTTCCCATCGCACCGAACGCAAAGGAATAACT
Organism: Bacteroidia bacterium; assembly: GCA_039630245.1. Lineage (GTDB taxonomy): Bacteria > Bacteroidota > Bacteroidia > SpSt-205 > SpSt-205 > SpSt-205. Next base: position 165,660 of record JBCNVK010000002.1, on the reverse strand, counting down.
ACGGGTTGGGCGGGTGAAGCAGCCCGCTTTTGCAAAAGCCAATAGACTACACCCCCTCCTACGCTGCCTGCCACAAGGGCCACAAGCAGGAGAGGTACATACCGACGCACCTAGCAAATTTACGGCTTTACTCCTCTTGTACGGGGAGCTCACGCGAGGCTTTGCGCTGGGTAGGCTTAGCGGGGGAGGTGCTGGAAGGAGTAGTGCGTGAAGCTAGGCGGCCCCGAAAACGCGGCTGCTGCGTCGTGCCGCCGACGTAAATCGCCAATCGCACCCGATCTCCTTCGGTCTCCTCCACAAGGTCTTTTACGCGCGCCATGCTTTTATCCAGGAGTAGGCGCGGTACTTCTACAAGCAGGTCGTAGGCAATTTCGCCCCGCAGTGTATGGGCACCGGCTACGCGCATGCGCCAGCGATTAGCCTGAAGCCAAGTGGTATCCAGCCGCATCACTCCCTCCGCCAGAGACAAACGTGCTGTAACCTCCCCGACCACGATTCGGCGGAAGTCGGTCAGGGGCACTAAGGCGAAAAGTTCGTAGGTATAGGGGCTTTCTACGACTACAAAGTCTTCCAGCCTAAGGGTCAACTGGGCTCGGGCGCTGCTCCAGCGCGGCGCTCCCTGATGTAAGGGTATAAATCCTTCCAATTCGCCCGAAGCACGCCCTTGTAGATGGGGCAAAAGCGGAAAGAGCGTATCCAGCTCGGGAAGCTCGGCATGAAGCGCCTCAAGCTGAATTCCCTGAAAAGTGCCGGCGATTTCCCAGCTTTCTGGCTGATAAGCTGCTTGGCCTTGGAGGCGACCGCGCCCCACACCTTGGAGGCTAAACTGGCGGAAGCGCCAGGCCGCAGAATCCTTCTCTACTACGATCTCAGCTGGGCCGTAAAGGTTTTGGCGCCAACGCAAAGTATCCACTGTAAGGTGGAGGTGGCCTTGGAAACGCGCCAGAGGCGAAGCCGTATCCGATGAACCCCCAGACGCTACTAAGGTATCCAAGGGCAAAAAAGGGCAGTGTACCCGCCCCTCCACCTCCACAGGCCCTTTATAAGTAGAGTCTTGAAAGGCGGAGTAGGGGTAGAGAGAGAGATGGGGCACATGTAGAGTAAGGTTGGCGTAGCGTAGGGTGGCTTCATACACGGAGAGGCGGTCGGGCGATAGGCTAAAGCGCGCTTTGGCTACATGGAGCTGTGGGAAGCGGGCCTCGGTGAGAAGGCCTTGGCCCTTAACCTGCCACTTCCCCTTAGTATAGGTGCAGTGCAGGTCGGCTTGGAGCTGCCCGGCTAAACTATCCGCATAAGGCACAGACCATGCGCGCAGGCCTTCTAAGTGGACACTTCCTCGGAGGGTAGCTTGCCCTTGGGCTTGGGCAAAGGCATAGACCCCCTGAGCCCTTAGAGTATCCCCCGTGCCGCCAACAAGCCAAAGGCTATCTATCTCTAACTGGCTGGAAGCCGGGTAATCAAAGTCCCATTTTATACCGCCACTTACATAAAGCTGCTCAATATTGTAGTCCATTATGGTGAAGCTCTCTCTAAGTAAGGCTTCACCCTTTAGCTTGAAGCGGGGCAATCGGCCTTTTCCGGCCAAACCCACTATCTCACCCGCCACGGTTAGCTGGAGGGGTATATCTTGAAGTTCAGGTGGCTGCTGCGGCCACCAGGCTTGTAACTCGTCCCAAGCCAAGGTTACTTCGCGTAGGCGGAGCGACACGCGCGGCGGATCAGCCTCTATCTGAATGCCGCCTTCCAAGTCGGCCTTTAGGCCACCTAGCTGGCCCTCAAGCCTTTGGGTTAGCAGCCATCCCCTATCGTACACAAGGGGGCCTCGTAGGGTAAAAGGCTTTTGAGTTAGCCAAGGGGTACCTTTATAGGAAAAGCTTTGGATTTCGCCTACAGCCTGTCCCATAACTTCCCATGGACCAGCGCGATAGGCCCAATAGGCTTCCATGGCCCTTATCCGCACGAGCGCGCGGATATGCAGCGCTTTATCCTCATAAATCAGCCGCCCGCCCTTCACCTCAATCCGTTCCAACACCCACGAGGTCTTAGCCGAATCATCGGTAGAAGTGAGGAGCCTGCTCCACGGGGTACGGCCATACTTATCGTACCGAATCCACAGCGTAGGCCCTTCCAAACGAAGGGCCCAAATCCGGTACCTTTCCTCAATTAGGGCTTCCCAAAAGTTTAGGTAGAGAAAGGCTTTCGTAGCGCTAAAAAGGCTCTCGCCTCGGGCAGTTCGTAGGGAAAGGTCTACAACTTCCAGGGCTAAGTGTGGAAAGGTACGCAGCCCGCTGAGGCGAATTTGCCGGAAAGTTAGCTCGGCTGCAAACTGGCGCCGAAGCTCCGTCATGGCCCACTGAAGGAGACGATCCCGATTGAGGTAAATAAACCCCACAAGTACGGCTATGCCCCCTAAAATTCCTAAAGCCAGTCCAGTGAGAATCTGGAGGAATTTCTTGATCATTTTGGCAGGGTATCTTGGGCCTTCCAGGCATCGCCTGTAAGGCAGACGCGCTCAGGCGTCAGGGTCTCTACAGAGTCACGCGGGAGGTAGTGCTGAGCTACTAAGTAGTGGGCTATGGTGCGAAAATGTCCCACCAAGGAGGGCAGCGCACACCCTGTAGTTTTATCTACAAAGTTCTGATAGGCACTAGGCATCGGCAGGATAAGCCCCAAAAAGATAGCCTCGGGCATTGTGAGATCACTAGGCGGTTTATTGAAGTAAAACTGCGCCGCTTCGGTAAGGCCATAAATGTTGGGCCCCCACTCCACCATGTTGAAGTAAAGCTCGGCGATGCGTTCCTTGGAAAGTAGATGAAAGCGCTCGATAATAGCAGTAAGGAGGATTTCTTCCAATTTCCGTGCGAGGGTCTTTTCTCGGCTAAGCAGGAGGTTACGCACGAGCTGCATGGTGAGGGTGCCAGCCCCGCGGCGAAAGCACCGGCAGCGCCAATTCTCCACTAAAGCCTGTAAGAGCCGTTCTTTCTGAAAGCCCTTGTGATAGAAAAAGAGCCCGTCTTCGCTATGGAGGACTGCCTGAAGCGCATAGGGCGTAATCTCATGGAGGAGAAGGTATTTTGGATTTTCAGGGCCCAGCCATATCTGGCGAAAGGAGCGCGGCGGCTCATATAAGAAGGATTCCCGTAGCGTAAGGGGATGGCGCCCCTGCCAGCTGAGGATAGCGAAATTTTTAGGCTGCCAATCTACCTGAAGGTCCAGCGTATCGGGACGCGTGGGGTCATAATGGGCCTGTAAGGTAAGGGCCGAAGTGCCACCAAAGCGCGCTTGGCTGAGACACGTAAAAAACCCAGCGGGGAAAAAGCGTATGAAACTATCATGCGGCTGCTCGGGTACTTGGAGCGTAAGATAGACGGCGGGGGTATCGGTGCGCCAGCGCAGGTGCAAGCCAAAATCCAAAGCCATGTGGCGCGGCATCAGGGAGAGCGCGGTAGGTTCCAGCGTAAGAAAGAAGCCTGCGCGGCTGTAGCCTATCGGCCGGGCCGCTAAACGGGAATAGTAGGCCCTTAGGTTATGCCCTCCGGCTTGCAAAGTCAGAAGCTCAGCCGTGTGCCAGCGGGCTTGGAGCCATAGCGTATCCCATGCTAAAAAGGCCGAATTAGGCCCAACTATTGCAGCACTGCTTACGTGAAGCTCTAGCGAGTCGTTGTTTCCCCTGAAAGTGCCTTGGAGCCGCCCATGAGAGGACTCTACAAGGAAGTGCCCCCGTTGGCCCTGCTTAGAAAGCATCAGGCAAGCTGAGTGAGGCTCTTCAATAGCCCCTTCAGCCTCTAATTCCTCTAAGCGGCTGAAAAGACGCCACAGACGATAAATCCGACGAAGAGGCAAAGGGGGAAGGCGCACAAGAAAGCCTTCTGAAGGAGAAGTTCCAGAGGAAGGGTCTGATTTTGGAAGGGCTTTCCAGCGGAAGTCGCTTATCTGGACGCTGAGAGCAGGAGAGACCTGAAAGGTTAGCGCCTGTGCCGTCAATCTCCCCCAAGCGGTCAGAATTTCTACGTTTTCCAGCTCTATGCGGCCCAGCTCTTCCCAGCGGGCAGCGTTATAGCGCAGATAGCCGATACCCAGCTGCCTCATCCCCCACTGGAGGAGGAAAGGCAGCCAGAAGAGCCGCAGAGCCCATGCAAGCAGCCCCAGAGCTCCTAAGCCAGCTAGGATTAGGCTTAGAAAGGCTAGGCGTCTCACTTTTCCAGCATGCCGAAGGGCCCTACTACCCAGGCTTTCCGCCAGGGAAGCGCAGAGACCCTACGCCAAGCAGCATACATGTCGCGACTCCAAAAGATATCATCCGCTATGAGGAGCCCCCCAGCGGCTAAGGAAGGGTATAAGGCTTCTACATACCCTACAAAAGCAGCCCCGCAGTGGTTCCCATCCAAGAAGACAATGTCCCATACAGGCTGAGGCTGGCTTAGGAAGGCTTCGAACGTTTGGCAGTGGAGGGTGGGACGCAGGCCCATGACTTGGAAGTGCCTTTTGGCGTAGCTAGCTAAGGTAGGAGAGGCTTCTACGGTGTGGATTTCGGCTTTTGGGGCGCTACAAGCCAGATAAAGCGTGCCTAAACCTAAATGCGTGCCAAGCTCCAGAATGCGTCGGGGCTGGCGCGGGGCTACTAAATGGTAAAGTAGGCGGCCCTTGGCTGGCGTACAGCTAGCCTGACGCGTGAGGGCGGCTAGCGACAGCCACCGAGTCTGCCCCCACTGCGCAGCCGGATAGCGAGCCCCATAGACCTCAAAACCTACAATTAGGCCTTTGGCCCGCCTTAGGGTTTTGTACAGCTGCGTCACCGCCACTAATGCTGGCGGATATCTCCCTCCCACGCTCAACCAGAGCCACCGCCCAAAAGCCTCTATTAGCGCAGCTCCCATAGCCGATACTGCCCATACAAGCTTACCCAAATATGCCGAGCCAAGGTACGTGAGGCCTGAAAAAGCACCTTATCCCAAGCCGGACTAATATCGCCACTAAGCTGTAGGCCTAAAGCCAAGCGCTGGCCTATAGATTTCTCCAAGCCTAAATGTAAATGCAGCTGCGAGCGATTGAAATAATCCGCAAATCGGTAAACCCCTTCTACTTTAGGCTGGCTTTGGGCACGCAGAAGAAGGGAAGCGCTGAATCCCCCCCAGAACCACCAGGGCCGAAGCGTCGTATCTAGCCGGAAGCCCCACCGTAAAGGCAGATTAGCCCAGAGGTGGGTTTCTCGCAAACCCTCTGACTGAAGCGTAAAGAACCGCCCGCCTGGCCCTACTTCAATAAAGCGCCCGGGCTTGTAAAAGTAGCGTAGAGAGAGCCCTATAAAGCCTTGAAAACCCGGGGGGCGCGGGGGGCTGGGCCTACGCCGGAAAATCTCCCCTAAAGGTAGGCTTTGACGCGCCACAGCAATCCGCTGGATAACGCCCCCACCCCCCTCTAACCCTAAGCCTAACTGCAGCCATACCAGGAGAAAAGCGCCCATCTTCCAAAAGTACAAAACCGCCGCTTTTCTATAGTTTTGTGGAGTGCGGAGGATTTTATTTGGACTCGCAGGGTACCTATGGTGGGGGTGTCAGCCAGTACCGCAAGGAGAGCTGGAAATCGCCGAAATGACCGTGCGCCGCGTAGCGCCCAGCTTTAGCGCCGCCGTGCTAGATACGCTGCCAGCTGGCCTGCAAGTGGCCGAAATGCGCAGCACAGATACTTGGATAGAGGTTTGCTACAAAGGAATCAAAGGATGGATTCCAGCGGATTTTCTGCCTGGTGAGCCTTTACCCGGAAGCCTTATAGCCCAAGCGCCCGACGATAGTGTGGCCATAGCCATCCGCTCGCCCACTACCCCCTCCACGGATACTACCGCTGGGGAAGAAGCCACCTACGTACGCCTGCGGGAGCTTCTCCCCTGGTACGTTCCCGACTCGTTTCTCTACGCTGGCTTCTATGAAGGGCTACCCGGCGAGGAAATAGGTCTTATCGTCGTCAATCTTATGCCTCGCCTTAGCCTCACTGTTAAGTACCTCCAAGTAGAGGAGGAGGACCTTCAGGAGATAGAGCTTCCCCTGACGGCCGAAGCTACGCTCACAGGGAATCTCATACAAGTTACCAACGACGAAGCCCCTTTCCAGAAGGCTGAGTTTGTGCGAATGGGGCGGCGGCGCGGGCTCCTACTCAAAAGGAAGGATGGGGAATACAACGTGCTTTGGCGGCATAGCTCCTAGCCAATGCGACGCGCTGCCCTGGTGGGCCGTCCCAACGTAGGTAAATCTAGCCTATTCAACCGTCTCCTTCGCAAGCGCCTGGCTATCGTTGAAGACACCCCAGGGGTAACGCGCGACCGGCACTACGGAGTTCTGCACCTAGAGGATAAAACCCTCTTCCTCATAGATACAGGCGGCTTTTTGGGTAGAGGGGAAGGGCTGGAAGCCCAAGTAGCCCAGCAAGCCCAATTCGCCTTAGAAGAAGCGGACCTGATTTTATGGGTAGTAGATGCGCGGGAGGGACTGACCGCAGCGGATGAGGAATTCGGTGCATGGCTGCGGCGCTACTGCCCGCCCGAAAAGCCCATCTGGCTTCTCGCCAATAAGGTCGATACCCCAGCAGACTCGGGTAAGATTCTGGAGTTTTACCGGTTGGGTGTAGAGCCAGTCTATGGGGTATCAGCCGCCACGGGACAGGGGCTAGCAGCCCTGCGCGCTGCTTTGGCGGCCTATGCGGAGGTAAGCCCTTTACCCGAAGGGCCCTACTTTGCCCTTATTGGCCGGCCTAATGTAGGCAAATCCAGCCTGTTGAATGCGCTCCTTCAGGCTCCGCGAGCGATTGTAAGCCCTACTCCCGGCACTACGCGCGATGCGCTCTATGTGGAGGCCCAGTGGCGTGGTAAGCCTTTCTACTGGATAGATACGGCTGGCCTACGCCGCAAGGCCCGCATTCCAGACCATTCCATAGAAAGGTATGCGGCCCTTCGGACCCTGCAGGCCCTGCTCACCGCCCACGTGGTGCTACTAGTGGTAGAAGCCACCGAAGCCTGTACGGCGCAAGATATGGCTTTATTGCGTCAGGCCGAAAAGCAGGGCAAAGGGATCGTCTGCCTCATCAATAAGGCTGACCTTCTGCCGCCAGCCCAGCAGCAGGCCGTAAAGGCCTATGTCCAACGCAAGTTCCTTCCGCTAGAGCCCGTCCATATTTTGGCCGTATCTGCTCTCACTGGCCAAGGGCTTAGCGAGATTCCTAAAGCCGCTTTCGCCACCTACGAAGCGGGCGGCAGGACTATTTCTACCCGCCAGCTCAATGATACCCTCCTCCCTATCCTTCGGGCCCATCCCCATCCCATCGTAAGTAACTGCCAGCCTTCTATTAGGCTTATTCAGCAAATAGGCACCTACCCACCCACCTTCCTACTCATAGCCCGCCATCCCGACAAGCTGCGCGAAACTTACCTGCAATTTGTGCGGCGGCAAATTCAACGGTTTTTTCCTTTTCCTGGCTGGTGGCTGCGCTTCCAGATACGTCCCGAATAGGTTAGAGCTTATATTTGTGAAGTGCGGACGCCCGCAGAGGAAAATTATCTCAAAGCGCTCTGGCATTTAGGCGGTTGGCAGACGGAAGTACCGATTCAGGCCTTAGTCCAGCGTATGGGTGCGACCTCAGGGGCTATTACGGACATGCTCAAGCGTCTGGCCGAGAAGGGGTATGTTATTTACCGTCCTTACCGCGGGGTAACCCTTACGGAAAAAGGCCACACCATCGCCTTACAAATGGTGCGGCGCCACCGCATCTGGGAAACCTTCGTTTCCGAAAAATTGGGTTATACGGGCCAGCGCATCCACGAGCTAGCCGAAGAGCTGGAACATGCCTGCGATGAGGAATTTATTGAACGATTGTACGGTTTTTTGGGGCAGCCTAAGCTAGATCCCCACGGCGACGAAATCCCAGCTTTAGACAAAGGCCCGCGCCCCCTTAGCCGCCTTAGCAAAGGTCAGAAGGGGATTATACGCTGCTGGTCTTCCGATCCTTCGGTAAAGGCTGGTATAGCGCTTTTGGGCTTTACGCCAGGAGACGTAATAAAGGTTTTGGACCATTTCCCCTGCGACCAGGCTCTGTGGGTAGAGTATCAGGGACGCCTGTGGGTAGTACCGCCAACAATTGCGGAAAACCTTTGGGTAGATATTGTTTAGTTGAGCGTGCGCCTAGTAGGGGACTGGAATCTACTGGGTCACGCAGGGCCCATATATGCGCTGACCTATGATTATGCGAGCAAGCACCTCTATTCGGGCGGCGCCGATGGGCTAGTGGCCGAGTGGGACTCCCTCAAAGGGCAGCCTGCACGAGCCATAGCGCGCGTGCCCGCCGCAATTTACGCCCTGCACTGGCTACCAAACTCGACCCAGCTTTATGTAGGCGAAAGCAGCGGTCGTGTTTATGTGCTAGACCTTGCACGTAAAGCGCTTGTCCGTCTCCATCAGGCGCACCAGGGGGCAGTGTTTGGCCTATTTTCCCATCCTACCGACGCCGAAGGCTGGAGCTCCGGGCGCGATGGCCACTTTCTCTTTTGGGACACTCAAGCAAGCGAGCCCTATGCCCGCTTGCTGGTTTCCGAGGCGGGGCTGCGCGGCTTTGCCCTGCACCCGAAAGGCCAGCACTTCCTCTGTGCCGCACGCGACGGCTGCTTGTACGAAATAGACCGGGCCACACGTCAGGTCCAGCGCCAAATACCTGCTGACCCCGAGCTAGTTTTTACGGTCCAGTACTGCCCTACTTCGCCCCTGGCAGCCTCGGGCGGTAAGTCGGGTACCCTGCGGCTCTGGGATGCTGACTTCCAGTGCGTGTGGGAAGTAGCCGCCCACACCTACGCCCTCAATACCTTAGCCTGGCATCCCAGCGGCAAATGGCTGGCCACTGGCGGACGCGACCGCCTCATCCATATCTGGGATGTTACCAAAAAGGTAAAACGCCTGACCCTCAGAGGCCATCAGCGTAGCGTAAATGCCCTCCTATGGCTCGGACCAGACACTTTAGCCTCCGCCGGCGACGACGGCCTTATCAAGATATGGCATCTGGAGGAAGCTGACGAATAAGGAAACCGCCCGGTTTCTGGCAAATCCAACCCGCTACCTCCATTTCAACCAGCGTAGCCAAAAGTTTAGGCATTGGACAGCCCAAATAAGCGCTCAGCTCATCTATGTGCTTAGGCCCCTCTTGCAGAATATCATAAATGCGCCTCTGCAGGGGGTCGCTGGGCTGAGGTGGCGGCGAATTGGACAGGGGTAGTTTTGCGCCCTGATTCTGGAGCTCCTTAAGGATCACAGCAGGGTCATAGGCTATTTGGGCTACCTGCTCCGCAATCAGCCGATGGGTACCGCGCGCAGTGGGCGTAAATATATCCCCCGGCACGGCATACACTAAACGGTTGGCTTCAAAAGCCATGCGCGCCGTAAAAAGTGCCCCACCTTTTTCGCGCGATTCTATCACGAGCGTAGCTTGGGCTAAAGCGGCCATGATGCGATTGCGAAAGGGAAAGTGCAGGGGATGAGGCTTGACGCCGGGCGGATATTCGCTCAGCCATGCACCCTGCTGGAGAATAGCTTCGGCTAATTTCCGATGCGCAGGGGGATAAAGGTAATCCATACCGTGCGCCAGCACCGCTAGGGTAACGCCTTTATGCGCTAGGGCGCTGCGGTGGGCCTGCGCATCAATCCCATACGCCAGTCCGCTTATGATGCCGACCCCTGCCCCTACCAGAGCTTCCACGAAGTATTCGGTAGCTTTCAGACCATAGGCGGAGGGCTTGCGCGTGCCTACTACCGCCACAAACAGCCGACCAGCCAGACTAACCGTGCCCTTATAGTACAGTACGGCCGGGGGCTGCACACTCGTGTGAAGAAGCGACGGAAACTCTGGCGCCCAAAAGGGCAAAATCCGGATGCCCAGCGTCTGGCAGCGCTGAAGGATGTGTTCGGCCGCTTTACGCAGCGCTTTCAGTTCGGTAGCATACTTTTGGAGACGTGGCGGCCAAGCACTAGGGGGCTTCCGCCAGAGTTCGGCTAAGCCGCCCCATGCCCGACGCAGCTTACGCGCATGCGCTGGGCCAAAGCCCTCTAGCTGTAAAAGCGTCAGCAGCGCAAGCAGCTCCTCCTCCATGCCCTAGCTACCTCTAAAAGGCCGCAGACGCAGAGAAATACCCTGAGCCGCCATCCGCTGGAAAAATAGAACATAGGCGTAATCCAAGCGCCACTTCTCTCCGCCTACTCCTATGCCGAAGCTCATACCCCCTAGCGAAGGGCTGCCTGGCGGATTGAGCTCGCGCCGCCGCTGAACATGATAGGCTATACGGAGCGTAACCACCTTATCTGGCAGAACCTCCACCCCTACCACTACATGGCGGAAAAGATGTTCAGTCCAGGGCGGAGGCGGAGGTGGCACAGGATTGCCGAAAATATCGTAGCGAATAGGCTGGAGGGGGTCGTTGTAGGCCATTTTCCAGCGCTCTAAATGCACCAGCCCAAGGTGAAGCCGAAAAGGCGCGTGGGGTATGCGATAGCTCAGAGTAGCTTGCAAAGAGGTAGGGAAAGGCTGGGCAAAAGGACGCCCGCGCGGCCGATAAAGCTCTGTACCTACGTTTCGTAGCGCGAGCCCAAAGGCCCATCCTCGCACCGTATCGTTATAGAGAAGGCCTATATCGGCCGCTAGACCTGCGCGCCGATATTGCTGGATGGTAATGACCGAGAAGGGCACTTTGAGGTTCATGCCAGCGTGCCAGCGCCCGAAGTGCCGCACTGCCCCAAGCAAAAAAGCCCCTTCATAGGCCCAGAAACTACCCAAGGTATTACCTATCTCGTCCGTCCACCGAAACTCACCGTAATTTACGTACTGCAAGCCGCCCCAGAAAGTGCCTACGCTAGGCCAGTGGTGCGCATACGCAAAATAGCCAGCGAAAATATCGCCTAGATACGGCTGAAGGAGAAGGTGAAAATTGCCGTGGGCTCGAGCGGAAAGGAGCGCTGGATTATGGGCAGCGGGGGTCACCTCGGTCTCTCCCGGAAACCCTAACCCACCAAGCCCAGCCGCACGACCCGAAGGAAAAAGCTTAAGAAAATCATAACTCCATCCGCCTGCTATCTGGCCCCACAGCAGTGCTACAAGCCCACTAAGCCCCCACACGGGCGTAATGCGCCTCAATGTAGGCTTTTACTTTCTCCATAAGCCACTGGGGGGTAGAAGTGGCACCCGCAATTCCGATTCGTTGGGCGCCTTCCAGCCATTCCCACTGAATCTCCTCAGGCGCCGATATGTAGTAGCTGCGCGGGTTAGCCGCTGCACATACAGAGAAGAGCGATTTGCCGTTAGAGCTCTTCTTACCCGCTACAAAGAGGACTACATCCTGACTTTTGGCAAACTCTATGAGATGCGGCTCGCGATTAGACACTTGGCGGCAGAGCGTATCGGCGATAATGGCATGAGGTATGCGCGCTAAAAGGCGCTGAGCTACCTCCGCAAAAAGCGCAGGCGCTTTCGTGGTCTGACTGAAAAGGTAAGTAGGCCGGCTAGGATCCAGTGGCAGTTTATCTATCTCTTGGGCCGTTCCTACCACAAAGAGCGTGGCCTGCTGAATCTGGCCCACAAGGCCTAGCACTTCGGGATGACCAAGCTGGCCCAGAAGGACTATTTGAACCTCTGGCCGGTCAATCTCACGCAGGCGATTTTGCAGTTTGAGTACGACGGGGCAGGAGGCATCCAGCAGATGCACGTCGTTAGCCAAGGCCCGTTGATAAGTTTCAGGCGGCTCGCCATGCGCCCGAATAAGTACGGTCTCCCCACGCAGCCGCGGTAAATCCTCATGCCGAATAATCCGCAGCCCCTTCGCTTCTAAGCGACGCACCTCCTCATCGTTATGGACAATATCGCCCAGCGCATACAGATGTGGATGGTTTTCTAAATACGCCTCGGCCATCGCTACCGCATACACCACGCCGAAGCAGAAGCCAGACCGCTCGCTAATCGTAATTATGGGCTTCATGAGTTGCACGGAAAGGAAAGAGCTGGAACGGTTATGAGGGGTTTGGCCCAGCTTACCACCCTTTCTATTTGCTGGGGTATAGTGAGGCAGGTGGTATCTAAGATACGCGCGTCGGGGGCGGGCCGCAGGGGGCTTATAGGGCGCGTTTCGTCGCGGTAGTCCCGCTCTAAAAGCGCCTGTCGGATAGCCTCTCTATCGGCTGGCAGACCCTTTTGGCGCAATTCTTGGTAGCGGCGCTCTACGCGCACCTCCAGCGACGCAATAAAGAAGACTTTGAGCGGCGCCTCGGGAAACACTACAGTGCCAATATCCCGGCCTACTACAACCATGCCGCCTTGCTGGCCTAAACGCTGCTGTTCCTGCACTAGATAGGCCCGCACCCAGGGTAAGGTGCTAATAACACTGGCTAGCCGCGCTATCTCTGGCAGGCGCAGCTCTTCACTTAGCCGCCGCTCACCTACCCAAGTCACCAGCTCACACCCCTCCGGCTCCATATGTAGCGCAAACTTCTCCAGCACGCTAGGCGTTAGGCGCTCTACTTCCGCTTCGGTAAAGCTCTGCTGGTGGAGATACCACGCTAAGGCCCGATACATAGCCCCTGTATCCAAATACAAGTATCCCAGAGTTTCAGCTACACCACGTGCCGTAGTAGTTTTACCTGTAGCCGCATACCCATCTACTGCGACAATGATTTTGCGCACCTTGCGCCCAAAGATACAAAACTCACCTGTAGGGAATAGGAGTAGCTTTGCGCCATGCGCGTACTTATAACGGGTGGGGCAGGTTTCATCGGTTCGCACTTGGCCGAAGCGCTCTATCCCTACCATGAGGTGCACGTTTTGGATAACCTTTCCACGGGCCAGCGCGAAAACCTTCCACCCGATATCCCGCTATATGAGATAGACTTGCGGGAAGCTAATGCTCTCGAAGCGCACTTTGCCAAGCATACCTATGAAGTCATTTGCCATCTGGCCGCTCAGGTAGATGTACGAAGCTCTATAGAGGCCCCCCAGCAAGATGCGCAGGTAAATATTCTGGGTACGCTTCTCCTTCTGCAGGCGGTGCGAAATTTTCGGCCTTGGGTTATTTTTGCCTCTACAGGTGGAGCGATATATGGGGAAAAGGTACGCCTGCCTATCCCTGAGAGCGAGCCCCCTAATCCAGAATCCCCTTATGGAATCAGCAAGCTAGCTGGCGAGCTGTACCTCCAGTACTTCGGGCGCGTCTACGGCTTCCCCTATACCATTCTCCGTCTGGCTAATGTATATGGACCTCGCCAAAGTCCTCACGGAGAAGCCGGCGTGGTAGCTATTTTCAGCTATCGCCTCCTTACAGGCCAGCCTACGTGGATATACGGCGACGGCTACCAAACGCGCGACTTCATCTTCGTAGCGGATGTGGTAAATGCCTTCTTGAGCGTGCTCCAGCACCCTACAACCACCCAAAACCAGATTTTCAACGTAGGCACGGCGCAGGCTACTGCAGTTATCGCTTTGCACCAGCGGGTGGCGGCTCAGGTAGGCAGTAGCCAACGACCCCAATTCCTCCCTCCCAAACCTGGAGAGATACGCCATAATAGTCTAGACGCTACTAAGCTCTACCGGGCTACGGGCTGGCAGCCGCGCACCACATTAGAAGAAGGCCTAGCCGCTACCCTAGCTGCCCTTCAAACAGCCGCTACGCCCACCAAATTTCAAACGAAGAGTTAGATTTCTCTCAATTAGAACTCTCCCTTTGTTTTGTTACTTTGTGAGCATGTGGCGGTGGATAGGGCTGGTGGGACTAGGGCTTATGTGGGGCCAAAAGTGTGTGATGGCTACCTTGAGTGAGGTGGACTTCAACTACTTTCGGTTGGAGGTGGCGGCGCAAAGCATAGAATCTAACCGGATAGCCCTTCTGCGCACCGTACTGAGCGAACACTGCATATCGGCTGCCCAACTGCGTGAGCTCCTATGGCTGCTGGAGTATGAAAATAGCCGTCTTGAAATGCTCAGCTTCGCTGCGGAGCGCGTCTATAATCCGCACCAGCTCCGCTCTGAATTAGAGCCTCTTTTTTCTACCCCGAGTGCCCGCCGAGAATTTGAGAAATGGTGGGAGAAGTGGGAAAAGGCCCATCCACGCCCCTCACCGAAGAAGCACTAGCTTTTCCTGAGCTGATACTTTTTCACCAGTGGCTAGGTTGCGCACTTCGAGGCGATAGATATATACGCCGCGCGCTAACTGATCCCCATAGCTATCCACTCCATCCCAGAAGAGGTCTTGGGAGAAGGTGCTGCGGCTGTTTATGAGGGTAGAGAGGGTCTGCACCAGCCGGCCTGAGAGCGTATAAATCCACACGCGCGCCTCTAAGGGCTCGCCTGGTTGATTGTGCTCAAAGCAAAACCGCGTAGCTGTAGTGAAGGGATTGGGGTAGTTGAAGACGCGCCCGAGGCGGAGGCGACGGCGCTCTACTACCGTAAAGTAGGTTTCCGCCGTGCCCTCTTGACCAGCCAAATTATAGACACGCAGCCGTAAGCGGTACTCTCCTTCAGGCAGATTCGTAAAACGGTATTCTAGGCGGCCTTCATTAGGTCGGTCGCGCCGAGCTTGATAATAGGCACCTAAGAAATACTCCTGCTGATTGAGAAAAGCCTTGATCTCTTTGCCTACGGCTAAGGGCGAGAGGTTGATCCCTAGCGTATCGCTGATATAGGCTAGAAGCAGGGGGTTAGGGTCGGTCCAGCCGCCCGCTACCCAAGTGGTATCCCCGATGTAGAGCCGAATTTGGGGCGGGGAAGAAGCTTGAAGGGTGGTGTCAGGGCAGCAGAGGATAAAGCGCGTTTCTACGCCAGCGGCGGCATTTCCTTGCTCGTCGCGCGCCCAAGCCGAAATGCGGCCATGCCCCACCTGGGGCAGAATATCCAGCGGTAAGCGCACCGTAAGGCTGAAGCGCCCAGCCTGGACCGAAGCCTCTCCATTGAAAAGAAGTATTTCCTGAGCCGTATAGCGGGTACGGCTGATAAGGGTCTGACGCGTTACCGCCTTATCCCATATGCGCAGGTAAAGCGTGCCCGTGAAGTTAGGTAGCGGCGAGCCATCTGGCCGCTGAATCTCGCCTTCTAGACGTATGGGACGCAGAGGCCGCAGCGTATCGGGATTAGTCGCCGAAGGGGCTCCTGCGCCTACGCGCGTAAGTACGACCTTATAGCTAGGCAGGCCAAGCGGGAGGAGCGGATCGCCTAAAAAGGCAAACGAACGCGTATTGATAGCCATAGCGCCGCCCCAGCTGCGATTCTTGGTCTGCTGCATAAGCCGTCCCAGCAAAACGGCCCCACCCGCCTTAGCCTCCTCTGCCATCACCGCATAGAAATTCTTGCTTAGGGCGAAATTCAGGGAGGCAAATACCTTCCGCATAGAAGTGAGCAGCCCTATGGCACCGCGTCGAGGTAGAAAAAGCACTTCTACCCCCCCGCTGCGAATCTCGGGTACATCCCATTTCCCCCAGTCACAGGTCGCCGTAACGAAAAACGTGTAGCGCCCTACATTCTGCAACTGCCGAACTACGGAAAGGGGGAAAAATTCAAAGCTTTGCAGGGTGTGTTCGTTTCCATGGCCCACATAGTGCGCAATAAGTGCCCCTTGATTAAGCTGGGAGAGGAGGGCCTGCTGGGCTTGAGGAAAAACAAGCCCAGAAGCGCGCGGCACCGCTGGATAGCGATCCACATAGATTTTGACCTGGTCCAAGTAGGGTAAAGAGTCCGCTAGGTCGCGCGCCAGCTCCTCCGCCTGCTCCGTATGAAGGCCATTGTCCTTATAATCGGAAAAGAATACCACCTTTTGAAGCCAACCGCCGCGCACCGAAGGATTTGTAAGGTACTCACGCAGCTTTTCTAAATAGTGGCTTAGATCCTCCAAGCTATAGGTGGGTATTCGGCAGATACCTATATCCAGAAGGTGCCTTTGAAGGGTCTGATCGCGCGGATCATAATAGGATGCCATGCCCCCTTCACCCCAGAAGCCCTCCGCTTCATCCAGAAAGCCGAAGAAATCATCGCTTCCATAAGTGCCGGGCGGGTAAAAGCTCTCACGACTTTGATAGGTGGGAAAGAGCGTAGGACCACGAACCCGAAAATCGTAGCTGGCGGCACCAACAATAAGCAGAAAGGCTGGGCGTTCGGAAGGGCCTGCGGCCCGCCCATAGAGCATGCGCAGGAAATTTCGCAGGGCGCAAATGTCGGCGCGCCCGCCCGAGAATTCGTTGTATAACTGGTCTAAGGTTACTACGGCGCAGGGGCCGCTTTCAGGATGGAGTTGGCAGAACTGCTGCGCAAGGGCTGCTTGGGCTTCGGTAGTGGCGATTACCCACCGAATGCGGTGGAGGGCATGTAGGTCCTGATTGCGCACCTGACCTATAGGCGTGGGGTCGTAGGCGGCACTCAGGCTAAACGCCTGATAGCGCCGCAGCGTGTCCCCATATGCCCCAAAAGTGAAGAGGCCGCCAGCAAAGGTGCCTGAAACCTGCTGAGGCGCCAAATCATCAGTGACATCCCATACTAAAGGGGCTTCAGGAGCTTGCAGACGGACCTCCCAGTTAGCTCCCGCTGGCAGGTAGAAGGTAGTTTGCCCGCCTGACCATGCCAGCGGAAACCACCCCACCACCTCCACGAAATCCAGATAAGCGGCTTCGCTGCCGACATAACGGAAGCTCAGCGTAGGATTAGCGCGGGTGGCAGCTAGGCTGTGTGCCGTGACAACCCATGCAGCCTGCCTATCATCAAAAATGCCTGAGAGCGCAGGCACCGCAAGCGTAGCCAATAGCGACCCTTCCCAGCTCAGCGTAATCTGAGCCGGCCGCAACGAAGTGCCCGCTAGTTGTACATACACCCTCAGGCTATCGCAGGCAGGCAGAGGCAATTGTAAAGCCAGGTTAGGGGCAAATTGGGTCATTTTCTCACCCAGCCATACGCGGCCAGATTTTAGAATGTTAGTTTGCTCCTGCTCGTGGAAAAAGAGCAGAAGTCCCTGACTGCGAGGCACAAGGGGAGCAGACGGAGGGGAGGCAGAAGCTATACGCCGCCCTATACCCCTCCCCCACGTGATAAAGTAGGCGCAGCTATCTGTATAGGGGTTTTTAAGATGAAAGTAGGGCCGCGTACTTTGCGCAAGGGGATACCAGGCATCCGGACTGGCCGCCCAGAAATACGCCGCGTCCTCAGGATCCCAGCGGCCATCTGAAGCCCCTGGAAAATACAGGGGAATTTCTACTAGGTCATCGGGCGGAGGGGCCTCATTTTCCTGCGGTAAAGGTCCTCCACGCTGGCCATATACCTGAAAGGTACGGGGATCTATAGCGGCTGGGTTGAGGCCAAGGGCTTGAAGGGTCTGGTAGGTAATCCGGTAAATTCCTGGTCGCCCCGTGCCGATTTTGTACCACTGGCCCTGGGAAAGCACTGAATGGGAGACGAAGTGGAAGCGGCTCTGCCGGCGCGGAGGCGCTGAGCTGGGCCTTAGCCGATAGGGCGGTAGGCCTTTCCACCGCCGCAGCCGACTTCCTGAACGGTGCAGCTGCCAGCGGTGGAGGTAAAGCTGCTGCACCGGCCGCCCCTCCAAATAAAGCGGCTCCGAAAGCTCCACGCAGTTAGCCGGATACCACTCCTGCCCTTCCTCCCAGGGCACGCGCTGGACCCACGCCTGAAAATCCCCCACCGAGTCTTCGTAAGTACCATTTGCTTCAATTTCCAAGGTAAAATGCCCCTCTAACTGAATAAATTGGGCTGGCGGGAGTCCTGGACCTGGCGCTACGGATGACCAGACTTGGGCCCACACGACCAGCGGCACCAGCCCCAGCTTGCCCATAACCTACCTAACCGCCCGACGTGTCCCCAGCAGGATTCGAACCTGCGACCCGCGGATTAAGAATCCGCTGCTCTACCGCTGAGCTATGGGGACACTGCGAAGTAAAGCATTTTTGGCCTATGTTTGCAGGGTGCTAAACTGGATTCCGATAGGCGTAGGCGGTACGCTGGCTCTGGTGGGTGCCGCCTTTGCGGTAGTCCTGCGCGATCCAATTTACGCCGTGCTGGCCCTAGTAAAAAGTATGCTGGGCCTTGCGCTGGTATACTTCGGCCTGGGCGCCGACTACTTCGGCGCTATTCAAATAATTGTCTATGCTGGCGCAATCCTCGTGCTGTTCCTTTTTGTAGTCATGCTCGTGAATCTTACCCCTTCTGATATTTCGCCGCTTCCTCGTGGCTTACCGCTCTATGGCGCGATAGCACTGGCGCTTTTGTGGATGGGACTCCTAAGTTGGGGCCTTAGCGCCCTTGGAGAAGCCCCCCCTCTCAGCGCACCCGAAGCCGCTGGCATACCCTACCTCTACCAGAACCTCAAGGCTATAGGCAAGGTCCTTCTCACTGCCTATGCCCTGCCCTTTGAGGTGCTCTCCCTTACCCTTTTAGTAGGCCTGATTGGCGCCACCCTCCTGACCCAAAAGCGCCCCAAATCATGAAGCCAGAAATCCTCCACGCCTGCTTGCTTTTAGCCAGTGGGCTTTTTAGTTTAGGGCTCTTAGGCCTTTTACTGCGGCGGAATGTTCTATTGACTTTCCTCGCCATAGAGCTCATGCTAAATGCGGCCAATCTCAACTTCCTCACCTTCTCCCGCTACCATGAGGAGCCCACAGGCGCCATATATGTCCTCTTTGGCATTTGCTTGGCGGCGGTAGAGGCAGTGATTGGCCTCGGTCTCGTTATCCGTCTCTTTCGGCAGCATCAGAGCTTGGGCTTTGCCAAATTAGCCGAGCTTAGATGGTAGAACAGCTTTTACCTTTGGCTTTAGCCCTGCCGGCCTTAGGTGCCCTCCTGATTGGGTTAGGCGGATTGTGGTTTCCTGCTCTCAGAACCCATAAGATACTTCTAGGCAGCCTCGCTACGGCTCTTGTGGGTGCGGCCTTCGTTATCTTCTTCAGTGCCTTCCTCACTTATGCAAAGCCCCTTTATGTAGGGTGGCCTTGGGATTGGATAGGGGTGGATGAACTGCGTATTCCTCTGCGCTATCAGATAGATACGCTCAGCCTATGGATGGCTCTTATCGTTACAGGGGTAGGCGCGCTGATTCACCTCTACTCCATAGGGTACATGAAAGAAGAACCGGGCCTCTGGCGCTACTTCGCCCTACTCAACCTCTTCATTTTCGCCATGCTCGTGCTAGTTCTGGGCGACTCCCTGCCGCTGCTCTTTTTGGGCTGGGAGGGCGTAGGGGCCTGCTCCTATTTTCTGATAGGCTTTTGGCACCAGGAAGAGGCCAACGCGCGCGCGGCTCAGAAAGCCTTCATTATGAATCGTATCGGGGACTTAGGCCTGCTGGCGGGTATGCTCTGGCTCTACACCGAGACCAAAACCCTGGATATAGACCGCCTCAAGGAATTTACCTATCCAGCGGCGGTAGCAATAGGGGTGGGAGTGCTTTTCTTCTTCGCCGCTACGGGTAAATCCGCCCAAATACCCCTTTATACTTGGTTGCCTGACGCCATGGCTGGCCCTACGCCGGTTTCCGCTCTCATCCATGCCGCTACCATGGTCACGGCCGGGGTCTATCTAATAGCCCGGATGGACTTTCTATATAATAGTGCTCCAGAAGTTCTTCTATTGGTCAGCGGCGTAGGTACGGCTACGGCTCTTCTCGGGGCTTTGTTAGCTTTAGCCAGCTACGATATCAAGCGAATTTTGGCCTACTCCACGGTGTCCCAATTGGGGTTTATGTTTGCGGCAGCGGGCGCAGGGGCTTATACCGCAGCCATTTTCCATGTTTTTACCCATGCTTTCTTCAAAGCCCTGCTTTTTCTGGGCAGCGGCAGCGTTATTCATAGCGTAGGCACTCAGGATATTCGGGTGATGGGTGGGCTGCGACGCTACCTACCCTGGACGGGGACGACATTTTGGATAGGCGTATTAGCGATTGCGGGGCTACCGCCTTTAGCCGGCTTCTTTTCCAAGGATGAGATCCTTGCGGCGTTGTATGCTCGGGGAGCGGCGGGACAAACGATTTACTGGATTTACTGGGGCACCCTGCTTTTAGTGGCCTTCCTCACGGCTTTTTATATGGGTAGGGCGGCCTGGCTTACCTTTGAAGGGGAGTACCGCGGCACGGCTACGCCCCACGAGAGTCCCGCAGTTATGACTATTCCTTTAGTTCTCCTTGCGCTAGGCGCGACAACCGCTGGCTTAGTAAGCCTTCCCTCCTTCATCGGGCCTTCCTGGCTTCACAGCCGTTGGCTTGCCCCTACCATTCAAGAGCCTCCCCCACCCCCTCTCTCCCATGCGACGGAATATCTTCTCCTCGCCCTCTCGGCCCTTATAGCCTTAGGTGGTCTAACTACCGCTTGGCTCTTCTACCGCCAAGGCCTCAATGGCGAAACCCGCCTGCGTCAAATCCTCGGGGAAGTCCACTTAGCCCTCCAAAAACAGCTCTACGTAGACACCATTTACGAAAAGAGCTTCGTACAGCTTTACTACATTTTTGCCGATTTAGCTAAGGATGTGGTAGGGCCGTGGGTGGGACGCGGTCTACCTAGGGCTTTAGGGGAGACCTTAGGGCGCTTGGGCGGTCTTCTTACCCGCCTCCAAAGGGGCTACCTGCCCCTTTATCTGGCCTATTTTATCGGCCTAGCCCTCCTCTTTTTGGTATGGGCATTCAGTTCGTGATATGGACACGGGGATTCTCCATACGCACCACCTGCTTGGAGTGCTTTTGCTCCTCCTCGTAGGGGTACCAGTGGTATTTCCAAAATGGAGCCAAAAGGTAAGATGGGCGCATGCCGTCCTAGACTCTTTGCTGCTGCTTACGGGAATCTACCTCCTTGTAAGGGCCCCCCAAGCTTTTGCGCCGACGTACTTAGGAAAATATGCGCTGGTAATCCTAGCGATTGGGCTGGCTATTCTTGGACAGCGTCGGGCTAATAAGCGCCTTTCTATAGCGGCTTTTTTTGTGCTTATCTATGCGTATGGCCTATCGCTTCAAAGGGATTGGCTCTTACGCTCGGAGGCGGATCGGGTGGCGACCTGGCAAGCCGCTGAACCTTCTGAGGCGTTAGGGCAGGCGCTTTATGTGCAGCTATGCCAGCGCTGTCACGGCCCAGATGGCCGAGCCCATTACCGTAAGTCCCCCAGTCTCCATCCCATCCAGAATCCTGACACAACGTACTGGATAGCCGTCATCCGAGCCGGTAAAGGTGTCATGCCGGCTCACCCCTACCTCAGTGATACCCAGCTCCAGAGCCTTATTCTTTTCCTACACACCTGGCAGAAGTAGCCAAAATCTACTTATCTTCGCTCCGATGCGTGCATTTGTATTTGCCACCTTGAGCTTAGGATGGGTATGGGCTCAAAAGATTCTCCTGAAAGGCAGGGTTTTAGACGAAACGACGCGGGAACCTCTTATTGGGGCTAAAGTAGTGATTGAGGGCGGGCAGACGGGTGCCCTGACCGATTTAGAAGGTCGCTTTCAGGTGGAGGTAGGGTACACTCCTGTGCTGCGTATTCAAGTAACCTACGAAGGGTACGAGGACAAAGCATATACCCTGCGCGTGCCAACTGACCGTTCGGAGATGGAAGTTGAAATTACCCTCACGCCCCGAAACACCGTACTTCAGGAAGTGGTAGTTTCCGCAGCTCGCCACGAGCAGCGCATAGAACAGGTCTCGGTATCTATGGATTTTGTGCGCCCGCGTCAGGTGGAAAATCTGGCTTCTATAGACCCTATTAAGGCGCTGGAACAAACCCCCGGCGTCTCTACGAATAAGGACCAGCCTAGCATCCGAGGCAGCAGCGGCTACACCTACGGCGCCGGCTCACGCGTGCTACTTCTGCTGGATGGCCTACCCATGATGAGCCCGGACCGGCTTAGTACCCAGTTTGACCTAATCCCCGTAGATAACATCAAGCAAATAGAGATCGTAAAAGGAGCTTCCTCCGTACTCTATGGAACAGGGGCTTTAGGCGGCATCATAAATGTAGTTTCGGAGGATGTAAAATTTCAGCCCCGTACGGTAGTACGGCTGCAGCATCAGATTTACGACTCGCCGCGGCCGCCGGTGGGGGATTGGGATGGACGCAGCTCAGCCACCGTCAGCGCAGCGCATATCCTTCATGCGCAGCGTGTAGGAAATTGGGAAGTGAGTGCGCTTTTAGACCTTATCCGGGATACAGGCTTTCGGAAAGAAGGCTTCTCCAATAGGGGTCGGACATGGATTTCTATCAAACACAATGCGCCTTTCTTAGAGGGGCTTCAGTACGGCGTTACCCTGCAGGCTAATATTGACTCCAGTGCGACTTATATCGCTTGGGACAGCTTCCCCACGCGGGCTAATTACCCCGGCGATGGATTTCTGACCTATCAGCTTCTCCAGCGGTATATGGTGGATCCTTTCATCTCATATCTTACGCCTGGGGGTAATCGCCACTATTTGCGCGGGCGGCACTTCCGTACGGTAAATGACCTTAGCACGCCGCAATCGGGCGGGGCTACCTTGCACTACTACGACTATCAGTACATTCAGAGTCTGGAGAAGTGGGGTAAGATCATCGTAGGGGCCAATTACACCGAAAACCGGGTATATGCGCGGGAGGTTTTTGGTCGGGCGCGTGGCCGGCAAGCCGCCGCCTTCGCCCAAGCGGAAATAGATATCTGGCGCTTTCATATAAGCGCTGGCATACGCTACCAGTACGAGGATATTCAGGGCGATACTTCTTTCCGGATTAGGCCGGATAGGCGTGTTGTAAAGGATGAAGGAAGCCCTCCCATGCGTCTCGTCACCATACGCGAGCCTATTGTACGAGGCGGTATTACTTTCACGCCTTTTACTGGTACTATTCTGCGCGCCTCGTGGGGACAAGGCCTACGCAGCCCTTCTGTGGCTGAACGCTTTACTGCCACCGGCGCTGGCGGTATCCTAGTTTTCCCTAATCCCTACGTCAAAGTAGAGCGCGGCTATAGCGCCGAAATCGGCCTCCGCCAGTACATAAAAATCGGCGAAGCCCTCAAGGGCTTTGTAGATATCTCCGCCTTCCGCATGGAATTCCGCGATATGGTAGAATTTCAGGTAAATACCGAAGTTTTCCTGCGCTTAGGCGGCCAGCTACCTTTCTCCGCCATCAACCTCTCCCGAGCGCGCATAGACGGTATAGAACCGCTGTGGGGCTTGCGGTATGAAAAAGGAAAGTTCTTCCTGAATCTCAACGGCGGTGCTACGCTGATAAATCCTATCAATCCGGATGGCAGCAAAGAACTCGATACGCTAAATAATAATGAAGGGGCCTCTAGAGTGCTCATAGCGGCCTTGAACCCTAATATTCAGCCAGGCACGCCTGAGTACAATATCGCCCGGGACATTCCCTACACCCTCAAATACCGCAATAAGCAAATCGTACGCGGCATTTTTGAGATTGGGTATGGCAGCGTCTCTCTTACCACTAACTTCCGCTACAGTAGCGGCATCACAAATGTGGATAAGCTCTTTTTCCTCTTGGGTGCAATCTCTTCTAGCGACCCTAACGCCACGGTGCGTCAGCTAGCAGGCTTAGAAGAGTTTTATCGCGATTACGCCGCTAAGCCTTATACGGTTTGGGACTTTATCCTAGCCTACGATACAAAGCGGGTGCGATGGTCCTTCCACATATTCAATGCCTTCAATCGTATTTACACCACCCTGCCAGGGACATTGAATGAGCAGCGGTCATTTGCAATCCAATGCATAATTCGCGTTCAGTAGAATTTACCTACCTTTGCCTGCAATATGCGTAGTATGCGAGTCGTGCTTATCGGTGCGGCCCTCTTAGGTGGGGGCCTACTTCACGCCCAAGAAGGCGTGAAATTTGGACTCCGACTATCGCCGGGGATTGGCTTTTTTGGCGTTGACTCAAGCGGTCGTACTTCCATCAAGAACCTCACCTCAGGCGGTGCCTTCAACATCGCTGGGGGGTTAATGCTAAGCTTTGGATTCTCGGATAATGTGGCCCTATTGCTGGGACTCGGCATGGCACGCGGCAGCGGTAAGATTACCTTGAAGCCAGACTATGGTATAGTTGGCCGTGTAGGGGCTAATGCCGATACTCTTTACCTCCGAGAAGCTGGTATCGCAGGCGAATCCCCGATTTCCTACCGCCTTACTAGCCTAAATGTACCCGTTTTCATCAAACTGCGTACTAACCCTATAGCAGAAAGCCCGATTCGCGCAAAGGCCCTCTTAGGTGGTCAGGTAGACCTGCGCATAGGCTCCTCTACGAAATCCGATCGGCGCCTAGTAGCAGAGTCTTTCATCGACGAGGGGGTAGTACGCACGGCTGACCACTTCGGTACCTTCTTCGCTCAAGTCTCTGCAGGCGCTGGCGTAGATGTAGTTTTAGAAGGAATTGGCACGATTGACTTTACTGTTCTCTATAACCACGGCTTGATCAACTTTCTGAATAAAGACTTCAAATTTGAGGCCACGGTGGGTAATACCACCTATGCGGACCTAAAGCCGTACGAAAAACTACGCGGCATTCTCAGCACGCTGCAGTTTCAGCTTATCTTCTGGTTTGGCGAATAAGCCTCTTAATCGGCTTGCTTCGGGCACCCTCTGAAGAGGGTGCCCTTTTTATTTTACCGCACAAGCAGAATTATACCTACCACCATCAGCACCGCTGCAAATAGGCGAGCTAAATGGCGGCTGGCTACGCGCTGAGCTAAGCGAGAGCTTAGCGCACTGCCTAAAAGAAGGCCCACCCCTAGGGCTAAGCCGACACCTACCGCCACATTTCCGCTGCGCCAGTATGGAATAACAGCTATGAGGCTCACGGGCAGCGTCATAGTAAGGAGACTTGTACCCTGAGCCGTATGCTGATCTAGGCCGGCCAACGCAACAAGCAAAGGCACAATAATCACACCGCCGCCGAGACCAGTGAGACCTTTAAGGATACCCGCCAGTACCCCTATAAATACCCCTAGGGCTAGGCGTTGCCAGGCCGAATGCACCAGCGGAAGGCCTTTTTGTATCCGCCGCCCGGCCTGCCAAAACTGCCACATACTCACGGCAATCAGAAAACCTGCAAATACCCGCCTCAAGAGGTCGGTAGACCAGCCTTGGATCCAAGCCGCAGCGAAGAAACTGGCTACTCCCAAACCGCTGGCAATCCCTAAGGCTAGCCGCCAATCTACCCGGCCATGCTTATGGTAAGTCCAAGCTGCCCAGCCAAATACCGGCAGCGCAAAGGCTAAAAGGGCTGTACCCTGCGCTAAATGCTGCGAATACCCTAAAAGAAGTACAAGAAGGGGGATAATGACCGTTCCCCCTCCTATGCCTACCATCCCGCTCAGTAGGCCTGAAAGTACTCCAAGCCCTATACCTACGAGTAGCTCGTGCATGGCATTTTTGCAACATTATAACAAAAAAGGGCAGGGGTACTGACCCTGCCCCATCAGAGAGAGGGAAAACTATTTAGTGAAGCACAAGCCGCAGGCCTTTGGTATAGCCCCGATAGGTAACACCGAGTAGGTAAGTGCCTGATGTAAGGCCACTGGGCAGGGAGAGGTTATGTACGCCCGAGGGAAGCTCAGGCGAAGCTTCCCAAAGGAGGCGGCCTGTCATATCCATCAGGCGCAGCACTACCCTATCGCCTTCTGTCAGCTCGAGGCGCACTTGGGCCGATTCTTTGGCTGGGTTGGGCCAGAGAAAGGCATTCCAGTAAGGTACAGCGGGCGGGACAGAAAAGCCAAGGGCTGGATTGAGGGCACTCGCCACAAGGCCTACGGCATAATCTACCCCTTCTAACTCCCGCAAAGGCGCCCATACGCCGGCTACCCCTTCTAACGCCCGCCGAGAAGCTAAGCTGCCCTCTTGGGATACTACCCGGTTGATGAAGTTCCGCGGCTGCGAGCCAGAGGGCCACAAAGTAAGAAAGCCCACCGCCAAGCCTTGACCGGGGTTCAAGCGTATAGGGCGTGTAAGCGGCACTGTATAGCGTCGAAGGAAAACAAGCGTCTCTACGGGGGCGACTCTGTCGATAGTAAGCGTATCTAGCACTTCCCCATTTTCAAAATCCTGCACGCGCAAACTTACCGAGTCCAGACGCTGACCTATAGCGTCATTGCGCGGATCGTAGGCAAATACCCACAGAGCTACAGGGAAATCGCCATCGCCGCGCGGCTGGTGCTGATACAGCATATCCAGCGAGATAGCTTCTATGCGGAGGCTATCTGGCGCTACAAAGGTCATTCCGTTCGGGAAGCCCAAGCCACCCACGCCCTCTTCGATCGGATCATATTGGCCATCATCAAAACGCAGGAGGTATTTATCCCTATTTGGACCACTTTGGAGGGGAGCAGATAGCACGACGCGCGCCGATATCCGATTATTTGCTGGAAGCGCATCACCTCCGCTCAATAGGCTAACTTGATACTCAGCGGTGAGCGGCTTAGTACCTAGGGGGGTCGTAGGTGCCTGATCCAGAGGCAAGGGCTTTGTAAAGACCACCGTATCCCGCTCATCCACCCGTAGGCCCGTCGTATGAGTTACCGTATCGCGATGAATAGGTTGGGGATTACCTTCCTCTCGAAGTGAGAGAATGCACCGAATGTTACCCGTAGTAGGCTGATTCCCCGTATTGAATACCACAGCAGGGACAGCGGGCGAAGTGCCATTCTGAAGGAGGAAAATACCCTGGCTATATTCATTGAAGAGCCAATCCGCTTGAATATCTCGTATAGTGCAGTCAAAGGTGGAGGGCCGCCATATTTTTATGGCTTTTTTACCGAAAGGTGGCTCCCAACGTTGGGCTATTTGTAGCCCACTTTGGCCCGTCGCATTCTCCATGCCTATCACATTATAGTTCCCCGTGCTGTAGTCCGGATAGTAGCCAGGGCTTATGGTATCATATTGAAGGAGTATGGAATTGTCCCGTGGATCTAAAATGATTTGGAAGGCGCATTTCCCGGCCCATCCTTCAGGCATGTCGCCATTCCAGTAAGCTACGCTGTCCCACGATATTACAAAGCGCCCGTTAGCGTCTGTGCCGTAGGCTAAGCGGGTACCTGGGATCGGGCTCCCATCTCCCTTGACAAAAGTAAGGTCGGCCAAATACGCCGCTATCCACTGATTTGGGAAGGCGGAGTTAGGAAAAGTAGGGAAAACTATATTTCCTACCGACGCTACATTAGCCCGCCGACCGAAGGTTATGTAGCCGTTGTAGCCTATGTAGACTTCATCGTACTTATTCCAGTAAAAAGTAAACTCAAACGGCAGGCGGATCGGTCCGACTACCCCATCATCGCCTAAAAGCTGGACAAAGGTGGGGTTACCATTATTGAGCTGGCTTGTGGGCACCCACTGGAAAGTCGGTACGGAGTCCGGGTTTGCGTTAGCACTTTCGGTGTACCACCGATAGCCGCATAAGTCAGTACCCGTAGGGGCCGGCTGGGCCTTGAGGCTAAGCAGCAGGCCGAATACGCTAAGCCAACGCATGCGGCAAAGATAGAGATAACCTTGAAGTAAAGGCAAACTCCTACCTGAAGGTTGGCATTTTGGATTTAGCTAAACTTTGCCAAGTGCGGCGCGTCGGTATAGTGGGCGGCGGACAGCTCGGCCGTATGCTTATTCAGGCAGGTATAGATTTGGATTTGTGGCTGCGCGTACTGGACGGGGCAGCCGACTCGCCCTGTTCAGGGATTGCGCATGAATTCATGCTCGGGTCAGTACGAAGCTCCACCGACCTCTATGAGTTTGGAAAAGATTTAGAGGTAGTAACTATAGAACTTGAGGAGGTTTCTGTAGAGGGCCTGCGACTCCTTCAGGCTCAGGGCATTCATGTAGCCCCGGCGCCGGCTATTGTAGAGCTTATTCAGGATAAGGGGATGCAACGCCAGTGGTATGCCCAGCAAGGCTTTCCTTGTCCGCGTTTCCAGCTCTGGGCCCCAGGTAAGCCTATAGAGCTTCCCTTTCCCTTAGTCCAGAAGGCGCGGCGAGGCGGCTACGATGGACGCGGCGTCCAGATAGCCCACACACCCGGCGACCTTTGGCCCGTGCCCAGCGTGCTAGAGGAGCCTTTGCCCATCCTCAAAGAAGTGAGCGTGATCGCTGCCCGCAACCGCGCAGGGGAAGTGCGCACTTTTCCCGCCGTAGAATCGGTCTTTCACCCTCAGGCCCATGTAGTGACGCACCTAAAAATACCTGCCGACCTTTCGCCTGACTTAGCTCGAGAGGCCCAGCGGTTAGCCGCTCATTTAGCGGAAACCTTACGCCTAGAAGGGCTTTTAGCCGTAGAGCTTTTCCTTACTACTGACGGCAAATGGTACCTCAACGAAGCAGCGCCTCGGCCCCACAATACTGGCCATATCACCGTCAAAGCCTGCTGGACCAGCCAGTTTGAGCAGCACTGGCGCGCTATTCTGAATCTACCTTTAGGGGAAACCCACCTGCACACGCCCGGGGCACTCGTAAATATCCTTGGTCCCGCTGGGGCCTCTGGAACGCCGCGCTTTCCCTTTTTAGAAGCTATTCTGCGTCTGCCGGGCGTCTCCGTCCACCTTTACGGCAAGCGTAAAAGCACCCCCTTCCGTAAGCTCGGTCATGTCCTTCTCCTTGCCCCCGATCCTGACACGCTCCAGAAGCACCTGGCTCAAGTACAAAACCTCCTGCAGGTAGAGGTAGAAGAAGAAACTACAGAGGGCTGAATTTAGTTAAAGGCTCACGTTATGCGCTGGATAGGGATTTTCGTTATAACGCTTTTATTTCTTGGATGCCAGCAAGGTCCTCAGCCACCAGCTGCCACTGTTGAAGCGACTCAGCCTGTTCCCGCCAGTGAAGGTAAATCCATTCAGCTAACTCCCACCACTAGCCAGATCATCGCCGTTGGCCGAAAGCTTACAGGCAAACATGAAATTCGCTTCCCTCTTAAGAGCGGTCAGCTTACCCTTGCCCCAGATAATTGCCCGGTTGGGGGAAAGATTGTTCTGGACATGAGTAAGCTGGAAGTTTTAGACCTCAAGGGCGAGTGGAAAAGTAAGTTGGAGGAGCATTTGCGCAGCGAAGATTTCTTCCTCACAAGTACTTATCCCGAAGCCGTATTTGAAATCACTGGCTGCGAAAAAAGCGCCAGCGATACGGTATACCTTGCGGGAAATCTCACCCTGCGGGGCGTTACGAAAAATATTCGGTTTCCCGCTGTGGTTCGGCTGACGCAAGATACCCTATACGCCACAGCTAGCTTCACTATCAATCGGCAGGAGTGGGGCGTAGCCTACAAGGGGAAAGCCGACGACCTTATTCAGGATGAAGTAGCTATTCAGCTGAACCTTCGGGCACCCTGAATTAAACCCACTACAAGAAAGAGAATAAGGATAGGCGTACAGATAGCTAGGTGACGCATCTCTAATATTCTTAGGGCTAGGTGCGTAAAGGGCAGGCAAAGCGCATAGCCAGCCAGCAGCCAAAACGGCGGACTAAAGGTGCGCCAGCCCTTCAAAGCCACTAAAGCTAAGCTTCCTACAAATCCGCCGAGGAAAAAAAGCGCACTCGCCACATAGAAAGGGTGTTTGTAAAAAGTCTTTCCCCAGCCGAGTGGGGAGAGCGTTTGATTTTCATAGATTAGGTAGCCCACGAGCGCATGGGTAAGCTGGAAAAGGGTGGATCGCCAGCGGGTGAGGGTGAGGCCTAATCGCTGCGCTTGCAGGCGCAGGCTATCGTAGCGAGAACAACTATCAGGCTGACCTCTGGCAGCATATACTCCTACTACAAGTCGGACAAGTTCGTTCTTTTCGGAAGGGGGTAAGTAGCGTGCAGCGGTGAGGCGAAGAAGCGCCTCAAGTAAGGGGGGTTCATAGCCCATCAGCATGAAGTAAAATCGGCTGTCGGACGAAATGCCCAGCCGTTCCGTAAGCGGCCGCATAAATTCCCATGGTGGTTCGTGATAGGCATCTTTGTAGAGCGATCTATTTCCATGAAGGGGGCGGAAATCTCCATGCACTTGAAAGTTTCGCCCAATCCATAGGCCTTCCGCCAGTAGAAAGGGAAAGAGAAAGGCTAAGGCTTGGCGGAGGATTGCCTTTCGTGGGCGCTCCTGCGCATATCGAAGGGCAAAGTACGCTAAAACGGGCAAAAGGAGCACAAGACTAGCAGGCCGCAGAAAGAAAAGTAGGGTGAATAGCACTCCGGCCCATCCGTAATATCCCTGTAGAAGGAGTAAGGGTGTAGCGACCATAAGCGCGCTGGCAGGAGCGTCTGTAAGAAGGTCGGTCCAGCGCTGGGCTCCATACAGCCCTCCTAAAGTCCATGCTAGGCCCATGAAATGGCGCCCTAATGGCGGAATCCCGCGCAACTTTAGCCAGTACAGGCAGTAGTAGATAGTACCCAAACCTAACCCTAGCTGCAGGAGGATAAGGAGCCATTCAGCGCGGCGCTCCTGCCGCAGTAGGGCATAGCCTAGGCCGTAGAGCAGCCCGTAGCCTGGTAGGCGGTCGTCTGGCCAATAAAGGCCCTGCTTGAAATAGTAAAGGATAGGCTCTAAGTAGCCAGCGCTATCTGGTGCCCGAAAAGGCACACTTCCTTCCCCTCGCCCCCACCGGTAGAAAGCATAGAATAAGGAAAGTGCGAAGGCTAAGGCTGTCCATAGCGTAGCTATCCCCCCTCTCACACTTAGGCTGGCAGAAGGTGCGATACGGGTAGCTCTAAAGCTTCCTGGTAAAGGGCCTCATACTGCGGGACTATGCGTTCCATGGCATAGAGGCTTGCGCGGCGAAGCGCCGCAGCCCGATAAAGCGCATGATGCCGATATACCTCTAAGATCGCTTCGCAGGCGGCGCGCCAATCGTTCGCCGGATAAAGCTTGCCCGCATTTTCCTGAATAAGTTCAGGCAAGCCACCTACGGCGGGTGCTACTACGGGCACGCCGCAGGCCATCGCCTCTAAAGCCGCTAGTCCAAAGCTTTCATGGGCTGAGGTAAATACGAATATATCTCCTATAGCCAAAAGAGGCGCTACGGACTGAAGGGTTCCCGTGAAATGTACTCGGCCTTCAAGTCCTAATTCGTGAACCTTTTTCTCGCAGGCGGCCCGCTCTGGCCCGTCCCCAATCAAAAGCAAACGAGCCAAAATCCCTATTTCCAAAAGCTCGCGCAGAATTTCGAGAAGCTGAGGGGTTTGCTTCACTGGACGGAAGTTAGAGGCATGAACAAGGAGAAGCTCATCTGGCAGCGCATAGGCAGCTCGAAGACGGCTATTATAAGCGGCAGGGGAAAAGGTTTGAAGATCAACAAAATTCGGTATGACCTTAGGGAGGCTGGAAAGGCGGAAATGGACCTGACTCTCATGGGCAAGAGCCTCGGAGACGGCCGTAACTACGGCGCTACCCTGCAGGGCAAATCGCACCACTTCCCACAGATCAGGATCTTGGCTTACTAGGGTCGTATCCGTCCCATGCAGCGTAGTAAGGAAGGGAAGGTATATCCCCGCCTGCTGTAAAATAGCCTGCGCTAAGAAGGCACTTATGGCATGAGGAATAGCGTAATGGGCATGAATAAGGTCTAGGCCTTGTTTGGCCAGACGGACCAGGCGCCCAGCTAAGGCACTCTCGTAGGGTCGGAAACGGAAAACTGGATAATCTGGGGGTAATACTTGATGAAAATAAAGATTAGGCAAACAATTATCCAGTCTGAGCGGCGAGTCAGCTGAGAGTAGATACACCTTATGGCCTCGACAGGCTAGAGCTCGCGCAAGTTCTGTTGCCACTACCCCACTTCCCCCGGGCGTGGAATGGCAGATAATCCCAATCCGCATGGGAGAAGTTAACAAAAACCTTTAGCCCCCAAGCAGACTAGCTTTTGGCTAGCCCGCTCGGGCCGGCCGGATAGGCTATTAGAGCTTTTTAGATAATGTAGTCCAAGCCATATAGGCCTTCTATTCAAAACCGCATATATCCCTAAGTCCTATGGGTTTTTACTGGCGATATGGCGCGACAGGTGAATCGCCTTTGCTATATTCGTTTCAAGCGCTCCGATCGCATGGCATTCAGACTAGAATACCCAGCGCCTAAACGGGCTAAACGCTGGGTTTTTGAGACAATAGGCTGCGCTTTAGTCTGATATAAGGTTCTTAGAGGCCCGGGTTGGCCTAAGCCCACCTACCGCCGTTTAGCTAAAAATGCCTACCTTTGTAAAGCATGCATGTCTTGAAGGAGCTTGAGAATCGGATAGCCCTTTGGACGGAAAGCCAGCTGGCGGAGGCTTTCCCGCAGGCCTTTCTGGTGGAAGCGCGCCTGCGGGTGCGTGGCCCACAGCCGGAGATTCACTTGCGCATAGATACCGACAAGGGTATTACCTTGGAAGAATGCCTGCGCATTCACTTTTTCCTACATGATAAGCTCCAATCGTTGGATTGGCTGCCTGAGAATTGTAGCCTGAGTGTGGGGACGCCTGCTCTGGATAGGCCTTTGCGGGTGCGGCGGCAGTATATGGCGCGCATTGGGCGCCGCCTACGCATACGCACCCGAAATGGCCGGCAGTGGCGCGGCATCCTACGCGCCGTCTCCGAAAAAGGGCTGCGGCTGCAGACCCCTCGTCGCCTCGTATTTCTGTCTTGGGAACGTATCGCTTCGGCTTGGCCCGAATTCGCCCGACCTAAATCCGCCTTTCGATCCTAATTCGCTATGCCGCGCGCTTCTGCCACCCGCTCAGCCGAAAAAGAACGCCAAGAGCGTCAGAAGCTCTATGGCTTCATGCAGGAATTTATCCAGCTCCACCGGATTGATAAGGAGCGCTTCACCGAGGTGATGAAGGAAGCCTTTCTGGATGTGCTCTCTCCCCGTGAAGCCGACCGAAAAGAGGCTGAGCGTCGCGGCATTTATTCGGTAATTGTC
Organism: Bacteroidia bacterium; assembly: GCA_039630245.1. Classification (GTDB taxonomy): domain Bacteria; phylum Bacteroidota; class Bacteroidia; order SpSt-205; family SpSt-205; genus SpSt-205. The sequence continues at coordinate 132,804 of JBCNVK010000002.1, read as the reverse complement.
AATCCTGACACCGCTGATATCCAAATTCTGCGTCGGCGGCAGGTCGTCGCCGATGATGAGGTGGAAGACGAAAGCCGTCAAATTCCCCTAAGTGAAGCCCTCAATTACGATCCCCACCTGCAGGTAGGCGAGTACTTTTTAGAAAATATCCCCTTCTCGGAGCTGAACAGGCATCAGATAGAGATGCTGCGGCTTCGGCTGCGGCAGCGGCTCTTGGACTTAGGCCGTCGCGCTATTTACCAGCGTTACAGCCAGATGATTGGCGCTATAATTACAGGTGATGTGCTCAAGGTCACGCGAGATGAGCTTATTGTCAAGCATGAAGGTATAGAGCTTTCCCTCCCTAAAGAGGAGCTTATTCCGAATGAGGAGAGCCTCTATGTGCCCAAGGATAGTGCGCCGGGGCGGCGCGGCCGAAATACTCAGAGCGTCGTAAAAGCCGTAGTCAAAGAGGTACTGGATCCGCAGCGGACCTCCCCCTACCGGCCTATTGTAATTCTCTCCCGCGCCTCGCCCCTCTTCTTAGAAACCCTTCTCAAGCAAGAAGTGCCCGAAATCAACGATGGAATTATTAGCATTAAGAAGGTGGTCCGCGCGCCAGGCAAGCGGGCTAAAGTGCTGGTGGAAAGCTACGACGATCGTATAGACCCAGTGGGCGCCTGCATAGGTGTGAAAGGCACCCGCATCCGTCCAATTGTAGAAGAGCTGCGCGGAGAGTATGTGGATATTATTCCTCACAATCCGAACATAAAGCTTATGATTTTACGCGCTTTGGCACCCGCTGATGTGAAATATGTAGACGTTTATCCTAATCGCCGCTACGCTAAGGTCTTTGTAGAGCCAGATGACTATGCGCGCGCCGTAGGCGAAAAAGGTATCAATGTACGCCTTGCCGAAGAGCTTCTGGGATACAAGCTGGACATACGGGAAGTGGCCGAATACGGCGAAGAGGAGGATATTGAGCTGTCGGAATTTCGCGACGCTATAGAAGAGCCTATTTTAGCGGCCCTGCAAAAAGAGGGCTTCCACACGGCGCGCTCCGTGCTACAATACCCTATCGATGAGCTTCAAAAACGCACGCAGATAGATTTAGGGACCCTGCGGCGTGTATACGAAATCTTACAAGCGGAGTTTGAGGATGAGTGAGCGGATTTGGAAACTGGGAGAACTTGCAAATGAACTTCAGCTTTCTACGACTACTTTAGCTAAGATTTTGGATGAGTTAGGTCTGAAGATAAAAGATGCGCCGATGGAGCGCATTCCAGAGGAGTATTATCGGCGCCTTATGCAGCACTTGGGGCGGGGAAAAAGAGAAAGCGGCAGTGATCGGGCCAGTCCTTTGCCTGAGAGTCTGGGGGGTATGGAGGAAGCCCGCTCCCCCGCAGCTCCTTTGGGTAAGATTAGACTGGGTCCGCGCACACGCGTAGTCCCCTCTCCAGTTTTCACGCCTCTGCCGGAGACAACACCTTCTTCGCCTCCGCCGCCTCCTACAGAGGAGACGCCTGCGGCTACCCCCTCTACGGAGACGCCCTCGGTAGAACTGCCTTTCATCGTAGGTAAGATAGAGCTACCGAGTTCGCCCCCGCCACGAAAGAAGCCGATTACCCTTACTCCTTCTCGCCTTTTCTCCTCACCGCCCACCCCCGAACCTCCCCCTCTTCCGTCGGAAGTGGAGGCACGCGCCGAAGTGCCAGTTTCAGAAAGCCCGTCGGAGAGCGAGAAATCCGCTACAGGACGCCGCCGCAAACGCGTCCGCAAAAAGCGCAAAGAGCTAGGCGCTACCCTCCAACCTATTACTAAAACGAAAGCTTCGCCCCCTTCCCCACGACGCCCGGTGAAATCCCAGCTTAAGGCTTCGGGAGATGTGGCTACCCGTCGCCGCTTCCGTCAAGAAAAATACCGCCAGCGCGAGAAAAAACGCGAGCTGGAAAGACTGGAAGCGGAAGCCGCCGCCTCCACGATTGAGATCGCCGAATATGTAACCGCTGCTGAGCTGGCTAAGGCGCTAAATGTCCCCGTCAATCAGGTTATTGCCAAATGCTTAGAGCTTGGCTACCCTACCTCCATCAACCAGCGTTTAGAGCGCGACCTCGCCGCTATAATAGCGGAGGAATTCGGCTATAAGGTAAAATTCATCAGCCTAGACGATACTCTGGAGCAGCTTACAGCGGTACCTGAATCATCCGCTGACCTCCAGCCACGACCGCCTATTGTTACGGTTATGGGCCATGTTGACCACGGCAAAACCACCCTTTTAGACTACATCCGAAATACCAACGTAGTAGCTGGCGAAGCTGGCGGTATCACGCAGCACATTGGCGCGTATGAAGTAACTCTGCCCTCTGGGCAAAAAATTACCTTTTTGGATACCCCTGGCCATGAGGCTTTCACGGCTATGCGCGCCCGCGGCGCCCAAATTACTGATATCGCTATCATCGTAGTAGCCGCAGACGATCAGGTGCGTCCGCAAACCTTAGAGGCCCTCAACCACGCCCAAGCTGCGAGCGTGCCCATCATCTTTGCCATAAATAAAATTGATAAGGATACAGCTAATCCTGACCGAATTCGGCAGCAGCTGGCAGAGGCAGGCTTCCTCGTAGAAGAATGGGGCGGCCCCCATCCTGCACAGCTTATCTCCGCTAAAAAGGGCACAGGCGTACAAGAACTCCTAGAAAAAGTGCTTATCCTAGCGGAACTTTTAGACCTCAAGGCCAACCCGAATCGGCCGGCTAAGGGTACGATTATTGAAGCGCAGCTAGATAAAGCGCGTGGGCCAACGGTTACCGTGCTGGTGCAAACAGGCACGCTGCGTGTAGGCGATATTATTCTGGCAGGACAATTCTTTGGTCGTGTCCGAGCTCTTTTAGACGAGCGTGGGCGACGGCTAGAGCAAGCAGGCCCTTCCCAACCGGTTCAAGTACTGGGACTGGGCGGCGTGCCCGAGGTAGGCGATAAACTATACGTCCTAGAAGAAGAGAGCGTGGCGCGCGAAATGGCCCATCGGCGCGCCGAGCTAATGCGGGAAAAAGAGCGCCGCAAAGTTTCCGGCAGTCTCTTGGAAGGCGTAGCCAGCGGCCAAACCAAACAGCTCAACCTGATCGTCAAGGCCGACGTAAGCGGCTCGGTAGAAGCGCTTACCGACTCCCTGGTTAAGCTCTCTACCCCTGAAGTTCAAGTAAATGTAATCCACCGCGGCGTAGGCCAGATCACCGACAGCGACATACTTCTCGCCAAAGCCTCCAATGCACTTATCGTGGGCTTTCAAGTACGCCCAAGCCCTACCGCTCGCCAGCTAGCCCGCCAAAACAATGTGGAAGTCCGCCTCTACAACGTCATTTACGACATTATCGATGAGGTCAAGAGTGCGCTTTCTGGCATGCTTACCCCTATTATCCAGCAGGAGACCATAGGCAGCGCCGAAGTGCGGGAAATCTTCAAAATTCCTAAGGTTGGCATCGTAGCGGGGTGTAAGGTTGTAGAAGGTAAAATCGTACGCGGGGCTAAAGCGCATGTCATTCGGGATGGCGTGGTAATTTACACCAGTAGTATCGCCAGCCTTAAGCGCTTCAAAGACGATGTCAAGGAGGTGGCCGAGGGATTAGAGTGCGGGCTTTCTATAGAAGGCTTCCAAGACATCAAGGTGGGCGATACGATTGAGTGCTTTACGGAGGTGCAGGTGAAGCGCACACTCTAATGCCCCATTACAGAGTTCTCCTTACGGTGCTGCCACGGCCAGAGCTTTTAGATCCCGAGGGGGAGACGATTGGGCAGGCTATTCGTAAGCTAGGGGTGCCAGCGGTATATGGGGTTCGGGCGGGGCGTGCGTTTGAGCTTCGCTTAGAGGCCCCCTCGGCGGAGGCAGCTCAGCAAACCGCCAAAATGCTTGCCGAAAGGCTCCTACATAACCCGATTGTGGAAATCTACCAGCTCCAAGCGCTGGAGGAGATTACGCCGTCAGTACATTGAACCAGCCGCCTAAAGCCATTCCGATTAGCCCCACAAGCCCCACACCAAAACTCAATAGAATCAGAGGGGCCTGTAAGGCGTAGGTACGCCACCCTTTCTCCCATCGCAGAAGGGGACGTAGGGGAAGGGCCTGATTATACACCTGGGAGGTGAGCACGGCTAAACCTGCAGGAAAGAACTGCGGGGGTGCTTGCCCCACTAACACCCCATATACCTGGATACCTCGCTGGCGCAAAAGCTCCCCCAGGGCCCTAAGGGAAGGGGAATCTGGTAGGTTATTTGCGCCGTCGCTTAGGAGGATTGCCTGATGACCTGCTTTAGCCAGCCCTAGCAGCGCCTGAAGGGCCGACCCAATGTTAGTACCTTCCCCCAGGTCCCACGCTATGGCATTCTTGAGCATAAAGCGCAAGGCAGCCCTGTCAGTCGTGAGCGGAAGAACCGCGTAAGCCTGGGCCGCAAATACGATGAGACCAACTTGGCCTGGCACTTGCGCCCTTTCTAAGGAGTCTATCCAGCGAGCTAAAAGCGCTTCCGCTAGCCCACGCCGATCGGGCGACACATCGCGCAAGCGCATACTATGTGAGACATCTAGCACTATCCAAGTAGGGGGTAAGAAGTATCGCATTTGCTTCAGGTGTACCTTAGGCTCGGTTAGGGCTAAGGTGGCTAGGATTAGAGACCCAAGCAGCGTAAGCGTAGGAAAATAGGCCCGCAGGAAGAGGCCAGCTCTCTTAGATCCTACAGGACGATAGCCTAAGTGTAGCCGCACGCGTAAGGCGGCCGCGCCAAGGACCGCCCAAAGCCCCAAAAGAAATAGCCACAGGGGCTTCTCAAGCTCTATCTTCATACCGCATGAGAATTAGCCGATGAGGCCTGAGACGGCCACCACAACTCCATAAAGCCTGCCACATAGCCCGCCACAAAGCCATTTTTTCTTCCGCTGTAAGGGGCTGACCTAAGAAGACCTCGCTGTATTCCCCGCTCAGGAGAGCGTGAAGTCGGTCTCGGAGAAGGGGCTCTCCTTCTATCTGCTTTACCTCTGTAGGAAGCAGGCTGCCCGGATGGAAAGTGGCATGAGGTCTCAAGAGGGCCTTTACCATGCGTACGAAGTCCGGAAAGCGATCAGGTAGGGGCTTGCGCCACTGCCACAGCCAGAGGTACCACCGAGCTATGAGATAAAGGGTCTGACCCCATTGTCCTAAAATCGGAAAAAGAAAAGGCCCCACTAAGAGCCCTAGAAGGATCAGGACTAGTGCGCCTGCTACCCAGGCCCAAGGCAGAGAAGGCAGGGCTTCGGACCTTGGCTCAGGAGTAGCCCTAAAGACAGTGGAGTCCAGCAAAGGCATGAGGGAGTCGGGAGGTATAGGCCCGAGGGAGGTGCGCAGCCGAAAAGTGTCCTGATCCCATACAAGAGCTATCTGCCCCGGCCCCTCCCAAGTGCGCAGGCGCACATACAGGGTTTCTCCCCTTAGCAGGAGGTCTAGCCGCTCCATACCCTGAGGCAGGCTCTTGGCCCCAACTTTCCCTATCACGAAAGGCCGGCCTATTATGAGGCTCTCGGGCAGGCCTAGCACTTGGCAAAACCCAACAACCCCTAACAGAGCCCCCCTACCCACGCGCCTCGTGAACTATGCGCAGAAGGTATTGGCCATAGGGCGTTTTGGCCATGGGAGCTGCCAAACGCTCAAGCTGTTCTAAGCTGATATAGCCTTTACGGAAGGCTACCTCTTCTATGCACCCAATTTTGAGTCCCTGTCGCTCTTCTATCACCTGTACAAATAGACTGGCCTCTAAAAGGCTGCGGGGCGTACCTGTATCCAGCCAAGCGAAGCCCCGGGGCATGATACGGACCTGTAGGGTGCCGCGGGCTAAATAAAGCCGATTGAGATCGGTAATTTCCAGCTCGCCGCGCGCGGAGGGGCGAAGCTGGGCCGCCAGCGCCGGCGCCTCCCCATCATAGAAGTACAGCCCTGGTACTGCATACGAAGAGCGTGGCTGTGCAGGCTTTTCCTCTAGGCTCACTACGCGCCCTTGTTTATCAAATTCCACCACGCCGTACCGCTGGGGATCATGCACAGGATAGGCAAATATGAGAGCCCCCTGCTCTACCCCACAGCTCTCCAAGAAGGCCTGCATCCCACTACCATACAGGAGATTATCGCCTAAAATCAGGGCACACGAATCGCCCCGTAAGTAAGGCTCGGCCAAAATCAAGGCCTGAGCTATCCCCTCTGGACGCACCTGCACCTGATAGCTGATGGAAAGTCCTAAGGCCGACCCATCCCCAAAAAGACGCTCAAAGTAGCCTATATCGCGCGGCGTACTGATGATTAGGATATCCCGGATCCCTGCCAGCATAAGCGTACTCAAAGGATAGTAGACCATCGGCTTATCGTATATGGGCAGCAAGTGCTTCGTAATAATTTCGGTCATTGGATACAGGCGCGTCCCAGCACCCCCTGCTAAGAGAATACCTTTCATAGGCTGCGAAAGGGATTTTCCGCCTCGCTAAAATAGGGTAAGTTGGCATCCTTAGGCGAAAGACGCGGCGAGCCGGCCAGCTTCCAGTCAATCCCAAAGGTGGGATCATCCCAGCGGTAACCTGCATCTGCCTCAGGTACGTAGTAGGCCGAGCAGCGATAAAAGACCCACGCCGCCTCCGAAAGCACCAAAAACCCATGCGCAAAACCTATGGGCACATATACCCAAGTAAAACATGCGCTATCACTACTCAGCTCTATGGCGTGCCACTTTTTATAAGTAGGAGAGGAGGGGCGAAGGTCCACGAGTACGTCTTGGATGTGGCCTTGAATTACGGAGACAAGCTTAGCCTGAGCATGGGGCGGGCGCTGAAAGTGCAGGCCGCGCAGAACCCCTTGGAGGGAATAGGAAAGATTATCCTGAACAAAATGGGGTAAGCCGAGACGCTCGTACAGAAGGACCCGCCCTAGCTCCGCAAAATAACCCCGCTCATCCGTATAACGTGGCAGATGCAGGAGCAGCGCATCCGCAAGAGGAAGCTTTTCCACGCGCGGCGCCTTCATGAAGGTACTGAGGAGAGCTTCTCCTTGAAGTAGGCGATACTGCGTTGGAGACCTTCACGCCGAGAGACCTGTGGATACCACCCCAGCAGCTTATGAGCTAGCCGAATATCGGGTTGCCGTACCTTCGGGTCATCTGCCGGCAGCGGACGAAACTCTATCGTGCTGCGCGAGGTGGGAATCAGTTCAAGCACCTCTCGGGCAAATTGCAGAATAGATACCTCTTCAGGATTGCCCAAATTCACGGGATAAGGGTAATCGGTATGAAGGAGGAGGCGAAAAATACCTTCTACTAAGTCGTCCACGTAGCAGAAGCTACGGGTTTGGCTGCCATCGCCATATACCGTGAGGGGTTCGTTGCGCAGTGCCTGGCCAATAAAGTTAGGTAGGACGCGCCCATCATCTAGGCGCATGCGCGGACCGTAGGTGTTGAAAATGCGTGCGATACGTATAGAGATCCCATGCGTGCGGTGGTAAGCCATCGCCATAGCCTCCATAAACCGCTTAGCCTCATCATACACGCCACGCAGGCCGATAGGATTTACGTTGCCCCAATAGGATTCAGGCTGGGGGTGCACCAGCGGATCGCCATAAACCTCCGATGTAGAGGCCAGTAGAATCGTAGCTCCCTTAGCGCGCGCTAGGCCCAAGCACTTATGGGTACCTAAAGCCCCTACCTTGAGGGTTTGAATAGGCATGCGCAGATAGTCTGCTGGACTAGCCGGCGAGGCAAAGTGTAAAATATAATCCAAAGGCCCCGGGACATGGATGAAGTTTGTAACATCGTATTGCAGGAAAGTAAAGCGTGGCCTTCCAAAAAGATGGGCGATATTATCAGGACTTCCTGTAGAAAAATTGTCCAGACCAATTACTTCAAAGCCTTCTTCCCAGAAGCGATCGCAGAGGTGGGAGCCTAAAAAACCTGCGGCGCCGGTGATGAGGATGCGTTTGGGCATTTGACAAAAGTAGTAAAGGCCTACCTTTGCAGCATGCCGAAGCGTACCTACCAGCCTAGCCGCACCAAGCGTGCGCGGACCCATGGTTTTCGGGTACGTATGCGCACGCGCTGGGGGCGGGCGGTGCTAGCCCGCCGGCGCCGAAAAGGTCGTTATCGCCTCACCGTGAGCGATACGCTAGGTGGAAAGCCATATTAGCCGCGCTACCCTTCAGAAAGCCGAGCGCCTACGCGGGCAGCGCCCCTTCCAGCTTCTGCGTCAGCTGGGTTCCACCCACCAGGAGGGGCCCCTCAGGGTACGCGCACTATTCTTTCAGGTACGAGTGGAGCCCTATCCTATCCGCGTGGCTTTCTCCGTAACACGGCGAGCTTACCGAAAGGCCCATGACCGAAATCGCTTTCGCCGACTTCTGCGTGAGGCCTACCGCCGCCAGAAAAACGACTTCTGGGCTGCGCTCCCTAAAGGAGAGCTCTGGTTATGGTGGCAAGGAGAGAGTACATCCTCACCCCTTTCCCTCGCTGCCGTGCAAGAACTCATGAAACGCCTCTTCTGGCAAGTCCTACGCCAATGCACCACCTTTTGATAGGTCTTATCTGGATGTATCAGCGGTTCCTTTCGCCGCTCCTTCCGCCTTCCTGTCGCTATGTGCCCACCTGCTCCGAGTATGCCAAGGAGGCTTTACGCCGTTATGGATTATGGAAAGGGCTATGGCTGGCCCTGCGTCGGTTTAGCCGCTGCCACCCCTGGGGCGGCAGCGGCTACGATCCCGTACCCTAAGGCTGCAAAAACACCCGACGCACCTCTACCCCCACCTGCAAGAGATACACTCCACTCGGCACCTCAGCAGGTAGCTGGAAGAAAGGCTGCTCCCCCTGCACACCGCCTTGCCATACTAAGCGTCCCATCCCATCATATAGGCGCACTGGTAGCTCTTTGCCAGCCTCTAAGCAAGGGACCCTACCCCAGCGCCCCTCACTGGAAAGCTCTAGACAACCTATTGATACAGGCTGTACGAGCGCGGACGCTTGGCTATACACTAGTACTACTCGGTTCTCTGTCGTATCTACGGGCTCATTGCCCGGCCCTCCAATAATTCCATTATTTTTCTCTAGAGCGATAGTCCTAATCTCCTCCAAACGCCCATTTGCTCCATAAAGGTAATTTGTTACTGTGCGCTTGTGATAGGTAACCTGGTCAGGCTGATTCAGAGTATACGAATAGCTGTCAGTAGAGTCCTTGACTACAACCCGCACACCTTCAACGGAGCTATATGTTACCACACGGTAGAGGCTTGTAGGGCTTTCGCCATTTCTTGGAGGTGTGGTATCACGCCCTTGGGTCAAGTACCCTGCGGCGTCCGTGCAGAATACACTACGGCCTGCTCCCCCACTTCCTACTCCGAAAATAATAGTATCACACTGACTTGCGCCACCAGAGCGACGAAGGTAGGTAAGACCTCCTTGCCATACGCCTCCCTCTCGGGTATATAGCCGAAGGCTATCGCCTAAATGCTCGCGCCGGTAAAAAATAGGTGTCTCTAAACTTAGGCCTTCCCCCCCAGCGGCAAAAAAGATAAGAGGCGAACGAAGAAGTTCTTCAGGCTGCTGAGCAGTAGAGAAAAATTCCACACGCAACACCGTATCTCCGCGTTCATCCCGCCCATACCCCTCTACTCGATTGGCAAAATAGGCATACAGATTTTGCACACGCAGGGTCTCTGGCTGAGCACCCCCGGTGATATTGACTCGCATTCGGCCCAGCTTGGTCAGACGCCCTTGAGCGCCAAATACGAGCGTATCAACCTGCCGAAGCCGCCAGCCTCCTCCCTGCACTTCGCGGTCGTAGGTGGCCCTAATTAAGGCAGACCCTTGCCGAAGGTGACGAATTAGCTGAGAGGTATCGAGCCTTTGCTGAGTGCGGCGGATATACCATACCGTATCCGCAAACCAGAGAGGCTGTGCACTCAGCCAGCCTACAATCAGTAGGTGTAGGATGGGCTTGAAACGCATAAGGAGACTCTAAATGCAAAAACCGTACCACATCCATAAGGTCAGCATACAGCTTCTCCCCTACTCCACCCGTAAGTTACTGATTACTGCATTGTACATGGCCTAAGGTTCTTTGAACCGCCGCCTCATCGGGCACCTTTCTTGACGCTTTTTCTATTAGAGGGGCATTTGGGCTATAAGCTGCTATGGGGTAGTAGTTAGCCCGCAAGCCCTGCGGCCTGGATTAGCTCCAGAAGCCGCGCATGCGCCCAGGCGTTTCCCGCTAGGATGCTTCGGCTCCAGAGGTATTCCGCAGTCCCACGAAAGTCGGTAACGCGACCGCCCGCCTCTTGAACTAAAAGGCTACCAGCCGCCACATCCCAAGGATGTAAATCCATTTCAAAGAAAACATCCAGACGCCCCGCCGCTACGTAGGCTAAATCTAGGGCGGCGGACCCAAGCCGGCGTAGGCCCCCGAAGCGCCGCAAAACCTCATTCAGCACCTGAAAATAGCGCTCCGCTCGCTCGGGCGAATTATACATAAAGCCCGTAACGGCTAAAATCTTATCGGGATCGCCAGTATGGCTTACATGGATAGGCTCGTGATCCCTATAGGCGCCTCTGCCAGCTACCGCCCAGAAGGCTTCATCCTGTTCTACGGCATACACCACACCCACCACAGGACGCCGATAGTGTAGAAGCGCCACACTGATGCCAAAAAGCGGAATCCCATGCACGAAATTTTTAGTGCCGTCTAGCGGGTCTATTACCCAAAGGAGTTCTTTGTCGCTGGTAATCTCGCCGCTTTCCTCTAAAATGAAGCCAGCTTCTGGGACAAGACGGGCGCAGGCCTCCTTAAGGCGCATTTCAGCTTCTCTATCCACATAGGAAACGGGGTCGCGCGCCGTTTTGTATTCTGCCTGCTCGCGTGAAAACTGGCGAAACTCGGTACGCAAATAAGCCCCTACCGAGCGGACGATTTGGAGGAGGGCCGCCAAGGGAAAAGCGAGCGCAGCCATAGGCTCAGCGCAAAAGTAACTAAGAGCCCCCACCCAATTTCGCCTAAGTAGGCGTAACCCTCTAAGGGCTTCTGAGGCCAGAGTACACCCTCCAGCCGGCCAGCTTCCCCATAAGGAAGGGCGGCTTCTACTCTCCCCCCCTCGGCAATCAGCGCAGAGATACCCGTATTCGCACTCCGCACGGCAGGTAAACCTAAGACCTGCGCACTCAGCCGCCCATAAGTAAAATGCTGGTAATAGCCTGAGCTTTTTTTCCACCAGCCATCATTAGTTAGAAAGGCTAAAAGGGCCGGCCCTTCCTTCAAGCGCTGGCGCAAATCCTGAAGAAAAATGCTTTCGTAGCATATCCCTACCACGAGGGGCATCTCATCGGGAAAAAGCCGGAGGAGGCCGAGGGCTTGAGGCTTTCCAAAATTCCCGAAGCTTCCTCCTAAGTCAATATACCAGCGCCGCAGAAAGCTAAAAACCTCCAAGTAAGGTACACGCTCTACGAAGGGGACGAGCCGTGCCTTGATATGAACGAAGTAGGTATCGGGGCGCAAGAGCAGAGCGGCGTTGTATGTTTCGTAGGCTCCACCCTCAGGAAGGGGGTGAGCAGATACAGGAAATATGCCCCCCGGCGGAAAAAAACGATAGCCAACTATGCCTAAAAGTACATTCACCTGATAGCGGCGGGCGTATTCGGTGAAAGGGAGGAGATAAGGATGGCTTTTCCACCCATCTAAGGGCACGGCTATGGGTATAGCGGTCTCAGGGAAGACAATCAAGGCGCCCGGCTCGGGCTGCGCTGGCAAAAGGCGTATAAGGTATTGAACCTGACTGTCAGGGGGAAATTCGGCAAACTTGGTATAAGGGTCTATGTTAGGTTGTATGGCATACACAGAGCGGGCTCGGCCCGCTTGGGAGGCGGGTGGAAAAATTAGGGCTCCAAGGGGCAACCCAACACTCCAAACGGCGAAGCCAGCCCATCTAAGCCAGCCTTTTGGCTGATAGAGCCAAGCAGCGCCTATAAGCATCCAGACCGAAATCCCAAGGGGGCCAATCCACTGCCCCAAGGCACGGAGAGGGAACCATTCACTCCAAGCAAAACCCAAAGTAAGCCAGCTCCAAGAAAGCTCCCACCGGAAATGAAGGTATTCAAATAATCCCCAAGCTCCTATGAAGAGCCAGGGGGAGAAAGGCTGGCCTAAGAGGCCGCTAAGCCGGCGCGTAAGCCAGAAAGGAAGGAGCATAAGAAGTGGATTGGCTACGATAGCGGCAGCTCCAGCCCCCAGACTGAGGAGGGCTTCCTGCCAATCTGGGGCGCTAAGAGCCGTCAGCATAAGCCAGTAGCACCCGATAAGGTTCCACAAAAGAAGGCCGCTGTACAGCACACGCAGAGGCTTGGCCGCTTCGGCTAGGCGCCAGAAAAGGGGGAAAGCCAACCACCCCAGAAAGGCTAGGGAGAAGGGGGGAAAGGCCAACCCTAGCAGAAAGCCTGCAAGAAGGGCGGCTCTATAGGGTCTCTTGGTAGGAAGCGCCTGCCACCACGAGTACCACCTCACCCAAAGGTGGATGTGCGCCGTAGTAGGCATGAAGTTCGGCTAAGGTAGCGCGCCGAATTTCTTCGTGGCGCTTGGTAAGCTCGCGGGCGATACAGCCCCAGCGCTTCTCCCCTAAGTGGCGACACAGGAGCGCTAGCGTGCGCACCAGCCGTCGCGGCGACTCGTACCAGACCACCGTACGCTCTTCCTTTAGGAAGCTTTCCACGTAGGCGACCTGACCTTTGCGCGGAAAAAAACCCTCGAAAATGAATCTATCGCAAGGCAGGCCGCTAGCCACTAAAGCCGTTAGCGCCGCATTAGGGCCAGGGAGCACATATACGGGGATTCGTCGGCGATGGGCCTCTCGGATAGCCAGAAAGCCGGGGTCCGCTAAAGCGGGCATCCCACTATCTGTAACCAGGCCCACTTTCCAATTGTGTGCTATGGCCTCCGCAAAAAGATAGGGTAGACGTGCATGTTCATTGGCCAAATGAAGTGCGCGTAGAAGGGGGGTACGGATACGGTAGTGGCTAAGCACCTTACGCACCTGGCGCGTGTCCTCGCACCATAGCGCATCTAAATCCGGTAGCAGGTCTAAAGCCCGTAGGGTAATGTCCCTGAGGTTCCCTATGGGGGTGGGGAGCACCCACAACCCCTGCATAGGGGGTTACTTTTTGCCGCCGCCCTTAGTGCGTCCGGCAGGGGCTTTGCCTTTAGGCGCCTTGGCGCGCGCAGAAGAGGGGCCACTACTGGGCGTCTCCACTATAGGAATAGGCACGCCGCGCCGTACGGGCTCATCCAGCACGACCTGCGTTTCTATCCGCTCCGCCTTAAGCTCCTGCACCAGAAACTGCATAAGCGCCTGCAGCTCCGCTATCCCCCGCAGATACACGTGCGCCATCAGATTCATCTCACCTGTAAGCACATAAACCATACTCACTTCTGGACGCGCCTCTAGCACACGCACCGCTTTCGCAATATCCGACACCTGCAGACGCAGAAGAATAGAAAGGGAATACCCCAACTTCTTAGGCTCTAAAAGAAGTTGGGCCCCCTTGATTACCCCCCACTCTCGCAGGCGCTGCGTGCGCAAATACACCGTCCCAATCGAAACGTTTAGCTTGTCCTTAATCTTGGAATACGATTCGGTCGGATTTTCGGCAAGCACAGCCAAAAGCCGATAATCCATCTCATCCATGACTTCTCGGCGACGCTTCATACGCTTCGGTATTTTCGGCATAAAACAAAATCTCACGGCAAAGATATAAATTTTCGTTCGTTTGCAATACCTGCCAACCGCCCTACCTAAAATGGCAATCTCTCTCCATTTCCATCCCCCTCTAATAACCTCCTCTACCATAGGACAAATCTTATGGCGAGCCTCCATTTTTCAAAAAGCCCTTACCCTTTTTCCTTGCTAGCCATTGCAGTAAGAATGCCTATCTTTCGCTTTTACCTAGCAGAGCATTTACAAGGGTATTCTTCGGCTCGGTGGAAAATTCTACTTATCTAGGTTCATTGAACGCCCTTACGCACCCTATGGCTTACGACGCATTAGGCGTATTAGCCTCCTTGCCTAATCTTATCCTCTTCCAAACTGCCCATAAACTTTCAGTGAGGGAAAGATAGGCTGCCTAAGCCTACCTTATAAGACCTACGCCTTTAACTCAGGCCAGTGGTATGGGTTAGTCAGCCTACGGCTGGCTCTAAGTTTGGCTTTGAGTAAAAGGCCACCCTAGCCGCCGCTTGACTAGCCATCTATAGTACAGGTGTAGGGAGGGTTTTGAGGCTTAGAGTTTAGGGAGGATAGCGGCGCCGCCAGTGGCCTGAATAGTGTTTATTTTTGCCCAAAAATGCTATGCGCATCAGTGCCGTCTCCCTACGCACTACACCTTTGGATTTTACGGGTAATCGGCTGCGGGTGATAGCTGCCCTCCAAAAAGCCAAAGAGTTGTCAGTAGAACTTGTAGTATTTCCAGAACTCTGCCTTTCGGGCTATGAGTGTGGGGACTTTTTCTGGAGCAGCTGGGTAGCGGATGCCGCTTGGGAGAGTCTGGAGGCTATTCGGCCCTATACGGAGGGGCTTGTGGCGATTCTGGGCCTGCCGCTGGAGATAGGCGGCCGGCTATATAACGCCGCTGCTGTAGTAGCAGAAGGGGATATACATGGGTTTGCGCTCAAGCGACACCTGCCTTACGATGGGGTATTTTACGAGCCACGCTGGTTTGCTTCTGCTTCGGAAGGTCGGCTGCGAGAGCCGCGTAGCGGTACCTATGCGGGTTATGCGTTGCCTTTCGTGTGGGATGGCTTCTACGTTTCGGTGGAAATATGTGAGGATGCCTGGCAGCCAGGGCGGCCGCTCGAGCGGCATCTAACCCACATAGGCGTATGCCTCAATGCTTCGCCCTTTGAGATGCGTAAAGTAGCCCGACGGCGCCGCCTAGTGACGGAGAGTAGCTACCGATACCGCTGCTTCTATGCTTACGCTAACCTAGCGGGTAATGAGGCGGGCGAGCTCCTCTATGAGGGCGAAAGCCTACTTGCCTGGCAGGGCCACATAGTAGGGGCTACGAGCCGCTTCTTCTATGAGGACTACCAGTTGGCTTGGGCCGAAGTGGATGAGGAGCGCCTGCGCCGAACAGCGCGCCAAAATCCCCTCCCTCTTCCAGAAAATCCCGTAGAACTTCCCCCCCGCCAGCGTGCTGGTACGCCTGGAGTGGCTTCTAAACCGCGCACGCTGCCAGAGGTCTCTCCCTGGGAAGAGCTCACCGAGGCCATTGCAATGGGGTTATGGGATTATCTTTGGAAAAGCCGGGCGCGAGGCTATGTCATTTCCCTCTCAGGCGGCTTGGACTCCGCCGCTTGCGCCGTTTTATCCCATTTGGCTTTTCAGCGCGCCCGTAGCGAGCTTCCCCCTGAGGTGTATCGGCAGCGGCTCTCGTACATGGAAGGTACCCCCCAAGTCTATACCTTCTATCAAGCAGCGGCCCAAAGCTCTGACACTACCTATCGGCGCGCCTTTGGACTAGCGCAAGAGCTAGGCATACCCTTCCACCGCTGGGAGATTGATGAGATTGTGCGTTTGTATGAAGAGCGCGTGGAAGCGTGGCTAGGCCGCCCGCTCTCTTGGGAAACGGATGATATCGCTCGGCAAAACCTTCAGGCCCGCGTACGGGTGCCCGGAATCTGGATGGTAGCTAACATTCTGGGAGCGATACTTCTTACTACTAGCAATCGGAGCGAGCTGTCGGTGGGCTATTCAACGATGGATGGCGACTCTTCGGGCGGCTTAGCGCCTATTGGAGGTGTAGCCAAGGCGGATCTTCGGGAATGGGGTCTATGGGCCGCCGAGAAATGGGGCCTTAAGAGCCTGCGTGAAATCGCCCTAGCCACCCCCACTGCCGAACTAAGGCCTGGGGGGCAAGCCGACGAAGAGGACCTCATGCCCTACCCCCTGCTCAACGCGCTCGAAAAGCAGCTCATTCAAGAAGGCCTTTCGCCCCAAACCCTTCGTCGCTATGTGCAAGCCGAAGGCGCACCAATTGAATGGGCGGATAAATTTCTCCGCCTCTTTCGCATCAGCCAGTGGAAGCGGGAGCGGGCCGCGCCAGCCTTCCATGTGGATGCTTATGACATGGACCCACGCAGCGCTGCACGCTTCCCCATCCTTCACAGCCTAAAATAAGCCTACCTTTGTGGTATGTGGAAATTCCTCCGACTCCTCCTGGCCTTCCTAATAGCGTTTTTCTTAGCTATGATTTTAGGGGGGGTGTTGCTGGTAGGGGCCCTGACTTCAGCGGCCATCGCCTTCTCCCAAAAGGATAAATCCCCCTCCACCTTTACTGCCCAAGAAGGATGGCTCTACCTACCCCTTTTTGGCGAGCTGCGAGAGTATGACAAAAATCTTATCTCCCTCAATATAGGGCTCTTTGGCGCTTTGGAGGAGAAAGTACCTACGCTAGATGAGATTCGTCAGGCTTTGGAAAAGGCCGCTCAGAGTGAAAAAGTCAAGGGGGTAATGCTGCGGCTGGGCAATCTTTCGGCCTCGCCGGCTCAGGTACAGCAGATTGGTCGCTGGCTGCGGCAGTTCAAGACGCGCGCTAAGAAGCCCGTCTACGCCTATGGCGATTATTTCTCCGAGCTTACTTACTACCTTGCCGCTTATGCCGATACCATAGCCATGTACCCGCGCGCCGGCACCTTTCTGGAATGGAACGGCCTTGTGTCGGAACAAATCTTTTTCAAGCGCCTTTTAGATAAATGGGGTATAAAGCCGCGCCTATTTCGGACAGGTGGTTATAAGTCAGCCGCCGAAAATATCACCGAGGAGCGCTTCTCCCAGACCAATAAAGAGCAGCTTACGGAGCTTCTGGGGGACATCTGGAATGAATGGGTAGATACGATTGCCGCCCTGCGGAAAATCCCCCCCGAGAGCCTACGCAGCTGGACGGATACCTACATATTCTTCTCGCCGCAAGAGGCGCTTCGCCATAGGCTAGTGGATACGCTGATCGCTTGGGACAGTTGGGAACGGACGCACTTCACGCCGTCTGGGAAAAAGGACCCTGCATGGGTTTCGTATAAAGCCCTCCTGGCTGAAAAAGATAAAGCCGAGGAGTATATTGCCTTGGCCTATATGGAGGGATCTATCGGCCCCGAAGAAGAGGTTTCAGCGGAAGAATGGCTGCCGATTCTCAAAAAAATAGAGGAAGATGAGCAGGTCAAAGCGGTAGTTTTACGCATAAATAGCCCCGGCGGAGCGGTACTGGATTCGGACAAAATGGCTCGGGCTATTCAACGCCTGCGCCAACGCAAGCCAGTAGTAGTATCTATGAGCGGTGTAGCCGCTTCTGGTGGGTATTACCTATCGGCCTATGCGAATAAGATTGTAGCTGAGCCTACCACTATCACGGGTTCTATAGGGGTAATCGCCTTGCTGCTTGATCTTACTGACCTAGCCGAGAAAGAGCTTTACCTACGCACCGACCGCATAAAAGTCGGCGGAAAATATGCGGACTTTATGAGTCCTTTTCGCGAGCCTACGCCTGTGGAGCAGGAGCACATGCAAAATGAGATAGAGGGGATTTATCGGGAATTTTTGGAGGTTGTGCGCGAGGGGCGGCGCTACCCTTCGGCAGAAGCGGTCCATACGATCGCTCAGGGGCGAGTATGGTCAGGCAAAGATGCGCTAAGTATAGGCTTGGTAGATACCCTAGGCGGCATAGAAACCGCCGTGAAGGTTGCCGCCGATCTGGCTCGCCTGTCTACCTATGGCCTCAAAACCTACCCTAAAAAGTCCAAGTGGGGGCTAGACCTGCTGCTGGGCGACTATTTGCCCTTCGGACGGCTTTGGAGGCAAGTACGGCAGGGCGTAAGCCCTTCCTTTCCTCAAGGACCTCAACTTTTATGCGCCTGCGAGATTAAGGTACGCTAGAATGGAAGTAGAGTTTTTATGGCCTCTGATTACAGAGGTAGTGCGTCAAGAGCCTATATCGGAGGAGGATTGGGAATTTTTGCGTCAGAATGCCGAGACACTTGAGTGTTCCAAGGAGGTTTTGGAGCGGCTAGTAGCGGTGCGTTTAGCGCTCCTTCAAGCTGATCTCCTTCCCCGAGTGGAAGCCTTGGGGGCCTTTATTTATACGCTGCGGGAGGCTGCTTCGCGTAAGCTTTCTTTTCTTTTAGAGCTTAGCCAAGAGATGGGGGTGCCGGCGGAACTGGTGCAGGTTCTGGTACAAGTGCCAAAGGTACCTAAGCTACGCTACTTGAGTCGGCTTCTGCAGGCAGTACAGAAGATAGGTATGGGCTCTACCCTTTTACCTTGGATAGGGCGGCAGGCGGAAGCGATGGGTCTATCTAGCGAGGCAGTAGAAGCACTTCAGGGGCTTATGGAGAGTACGCTTCGACGCACCATACTCAAAGCGCTCCAGAGCTACTGGCGGCTCTTAGTGCTTTTAGAAAAGCAAGGGGGGGCGATGGCTGAAGCTAGTTATTTAGCCGAGTTAGCGCGCGAGGCGCATCTGCCAGAGGCCCTGGCTCAAGGCCTCCACGACTATGTCCGTCAGCGCCAGCGCGGTCAGTCCGTTCTGGAAGCGCTAAGTAGCCTCTGCCGCACAGCCCTCCAGAAAGGCGCCATCTCCGAAGAAACCCTCCCTTTCCTCCATCAGTTGGCAGAAGAAGAAGGCTTGCCCTCCCCAGTTTTGGAGGCTCTGCTGGCGACGGAGCAGAACCTTCGTCACTTGATCCCCGGCACGTTTGCAGCTGAAGCCCTAGAACCGCTTTTAGCTAGCCTTATTGCCACGGGTCATCTGGATGAGACTGCTCATCGCTTCCTTATCCAACGGGCCAGCGAGATAGGTCTGTCCAAGGTCCAGACGGAAGCGATTATAGACCTAGAAAAAGAAATTCAAGCCGGCAAAGCGAAATTTCCTCAGAGTTTCCAGCCTGTTATACGCGTTTTAGTGGAGCAGGCCCGTATAAGTGATGAACGCCTTTTATACCTAGTCAAGAAGGCCCAAGCAGTAGGGGGGAATGAGCGGGTAATTCGGAGTCTTGTTCAGATAGAGATCACGGCTCAGAAGAAACAGCTTCAGGAGCGCCTTTTAGCTTCGCCGCCGCCTCCGCCACCTCCGCCGCCTCCCCCGCCTCCGCCTCCACCTCTACCTACCACCCCTCCACCTACGGTAGAGCGACCTACGACCCTTTCAGACACATCGGGGCTCCTTTCCCCTAAAACAACTACTTTCCCTAAAGGCGGGCATTTTCCTAAGATTGCCAGCGATTTTTACACTATAAAGGTTTTCTCTTTGCGCAGCGAAAAGGATATAGTCCGAAAAGCGGATATATTCGTCAGAGAGAGTAGGGTTAGCTGGTACATATTCTTGGATTATGGCGAGCGTGAATACGTTCTAGCGGTCAAGGGCCAGCCCGAGCATCGCTTTGAAGAAGTACTCAGCTGGGCGGTCAGCCCCACCGGTGAAATAATAGCCATAAAGCATCGCCTCCAAGGCAGCTATCGTATCTACCTAAATGGAGCAGACGGTCTGCCTCTTGACGATGTCTCCGCCCTCGTCCTCTCGCCTAACCACAAACGAGTAGCCTACATAGGTAAAAAAGGGGAAGACTTCTTTGTATTTTTGAACAACATCGGAGCAGGCCCCTTCCTCCAAGTAACTAATCTAACTTTCCGCCCGAACGAAGAAAATGATCTCTACTTCGTCTTCCAGAAAGAGCCCAACAAATGGGTCATAGGAGACTATGTAAGCGGCATTCACAGCGAAGCGTATCCCTTCATAGATCTCCTGACTTTTTCTCCTGATGCCAAACGCATGGTTTATGTGGTGCGTAAGGACCGAGGCAAGTTGGCCCTCCAAGAAGGCAAACAGGCCAGTGAAGCCTACGATGGGATCTCCGATATTTGCTTTACGCCAGACAGCCAACATCTCGTTTATCTTGTGCAAAAAGGTCTCCAAATCGGCATAACCTGGGATCATGAGATACTCAAACTCAGCGACGGGATAAGTGGGGTAACGCTTGCACGCGATAGCCGATTTGTGGCTTATATTTCGCGTGAGCGGGAAGCGTACTACATGTGCGTGCAGAAAAAGGCTTTTGGGCCGTATGAGCGGGTGGAGCGTCCTTTTATCACTCATACTAAGCCGGCCGTTATTTATCCAGCCACCCAGCAAGGCAAGCAGTACATATTCGTCAACGGCGCACCTGAGGTAGGGCCCTTTGAGGGCCTTGCCCGATTTAGCGGACAGGGAGACAGCTACAGTGCTCTGGTACGCATAGGCACAGAAGGGCAAGCCGTAGTGCGGGATGGCAAGGTAGGCCCTACGTATTCAGCTGTTGATCAGCTTACTTGGGATAGCAAAGGAAAAAACCTTGCCTATGTGGCCCGACGACGCGGCGGCTGGAGCGGCGTAGTGTGGAACGACACGGAAAGCGATACCTACGAGTTTCCTCAATACCTCACCTTCGACCCAGAAGGAAAAGCGCTCTTTTTCTTTGCTAAACGCCGCGATGGCTGGTATGGCGTACTGAATGACACAGCTATACCTGAATCGCTCTGCAAAGAGATTCTCACCCCGCCTGTGTATGATCCGAAAGGACGAGCCTTTCATTACCTTTACCGGCAGGGCAAGGATATTTATGAGGCGAAGGTAAGCCTACGCTAATGGCCGAGGGTTTGAGCCCTTTAGATGAAGCGCATCTATGGCGTGCGTTCTGGCTAGCCCGCCGGGCAGCACCCTCCTTGGTAGAACCTAACCCCCCCGTAGGTGCTATCCTAGCAATAGGCGAGGAAATTCTGGGGGAAGGCTTTCATGCGCGCTTCGGCGAGGCCCATGCAGAGATAATTGCCCTTCGCCAGGTAAAACAGCCAGCGCGCTTGGCCGAGGCTACCCTGTATGTAACCTTAGAGCCCTGCTGCCATACGGCTAAGAAGACTCCTCCTTGCGTGCCAGCTATTGTAGAGGCAGGCATAAAACGCGTCGTAGTGGGGCATTTAGACCCAAATCCCGCTGTAGCAGGCCGAGGCGTAGCCATCCTCCAAGAAGCTGGTCTCATTGTACAAGTGGCTTCCTCGGCTATTCCCTTTGCGCGGCTTCTTCGGCACTTCTGGGTAAATGTGCGATATGGCCGTCCGTATATCACGCTCAAGTGGGCGCAGACTGCTGGCCCCACGGGCCGCTTTCCATTTCTAGGGGGCCTCATGGGAAGTCGGATGCAGGGTCGCGTGGCTATCTCAGGTTTTTGGGGAAAGGTATGGGCCCATCGCCTTCGAGCTCAACACAGCCATATAGCCGTTGGCTGGCGAACCTGGCACCTAGACCGACCGGCCCTCACTACACGCTATTTCCCTGGCCATAATCCTACCCCCCTGGTCTTATATCATCCGGCCCGCTCTACGACGCTCTCCCCTCCTTTCTATCCGGCGCCTCAGATTGACCTAGATTTTGCCCAGGCGCTCTATCAAACCCACAAAGTAGGTTCTCTGCTGGTTGAAGGCGGGGCTCATACCCTGAATCAGTTTTTAGCGGCAGACCTATGGGATGAAATCCATGTAATTGTAGCTTATCGGAAAGTGGCTGTGCCTTCGGAAGCAGTAGTTTTAGCCCCTACCCTTCCCCTCTTTTGCTCGTGGCAGCGCCTCACCCTTAGCCCTAAAGAAGAGGTATGGATTGCACGGCGCCCCCAGGCTAAGGACGGAATAGCTCTGCCGTAAAGCTGGAGGGCGAAAAGGCAAGCCTTTGCAGCAGACGGCGGATAGGTGCAGGCAAAGCATAGCGCTCAAGCTCGCTCCATGCCACAGGATTCGTGGCTGGAAGAGGAGCTGAAAGAAATTTTACATAACCCCATAGCTGAAAGTGGGAGAAAGCGTGCCGAAAAACGGGTGAGTTTGGAAGGGGCTGGGTAGGCCGTTCTAGGGGCAAGCACCAGAGGCCGCCCCATAGGCCCTTTGCTGGGCGCCGCTCCAGCCAGACCGCTTCAGGCGTGGCGTATATGAGGAAAATCCACTGCTGGATAGGCTTAGGCTTGGTAGGGCGGGGGGCGGGAAACTGCGCAGGCTTCCCGCTATGGAAGGCCTGGCATTCGGCGCGCAGGGGGCAGGTTTCGCAGCGTGGGCGACGAGGCAGGCATACAAGCCGAGCCAGGTCCATCAGCGCGAAGGCTACCCAGGGCTGTCGCCAGGTTTCGGGCAAGGCGTCCGCTTTTTTCTGATAGTAGTGGCGCTGGCCAAGCGGCGTGGGGTCCCCCCAGAGACGGCTCAGGATGCGCGCCACATTGCCATCCACTGGGAGATAGGCGCCCCATCTAGCGAAGCTGAGGATAGCCCGCGCCGTATAGGGACCTATACCCGGGAGCGCAAGAAGGGCTCTGAGGGGATCGGTACTTTCGGTTATACGCGTCCAGCCGCCTTGCTGCCATAGCGCCTGCGCCGCCCGAAGGAGATTATGGACCCGCTGATAGTAACCCAAGCCCTGCCATAGGCGCAGTACCTCGCTTTCCTCCGCTTCTACCAGCGCCTTTAGCGTGGGATAGCGTGCCAGAAAGGCTAAAAGCCGCCGCTCTACCTGAGCGATTTGGGTCTGCTGTAAAAATGTCTCGGCGATCCAGATTCGATAAGGGTCTTGGGTTTCGCGCCATACGAAGCGACGCCCTTCCTCATCGTACCATGCACGCAGAGCCTCTCGCAGAGCCTCACTCACAGGCCTATTACCTTAATAATCACGCGCTTGCGCCGCTGCCCGTCAAATTCTAAGTAAAAAATCTCCTGCCAGGGGCCCAAATCTAAATCTCCGCGTGTGACCGGCACTACGACCTGAAGGTGGGTAAGGAGGTTTTTAAGGTGAGCGTCGGCATTATCCTCGCCAGTGCGATGGTGGTGGTAATCCCGGCGATAAGGGGCCAGGGCCTCCAGCCACTTCCAGAGGTCTTCATGCAGGCCACGTTCGTTATCCTGAATAATTACGGAGGCGGTAAGGTGCATAGAGGAGACTAAGCAGAGGCCCTCTTGGACACCGGATTTTCGCACCTCTTCGCGTACCTGGGGGGTGATATGGACGATGGCGCGCCGCTCGGGCGTATGCATCCATAGGTAAGCGGTATGGCTGCGCATAGGCTAAGTAAGGAGCCCTTTTTGGCGCAGGAGGATTTGAGCTAAGGGAAGAAAAGTTTCGGCTTTGAGGCTAGCGCCGCCGACTAGGCCGCCATCTACGTCGGGCTGGGCGAAAAGTTCAGGGGCATTTTCGGGTTTGAGGCTACCGCCGTAGAGGATAGGGATTTGGTGGGCAGGAGCACCTTTCTGGGCAAGAAGCCCACGGAGAAAGGCGTGAGCCTCCTGGGCTTGGGCTGCGGTGGCATTATGGCCCGTGCCTATGGCCCAGACGGGCTCGTAGGCCAGCGCTAGGCGGTCCCAGCTAATTGAGGCCTCATCCAGTACCTCGGCGACTTGCTGGGCCAAAACGGTAAAGGTTTGGCCGGCGGTACGCTCAGCGGCGGTCTCACCGACGCAGTAAAGGACGGAAAGGCCGCGCTGCTGCGCATCCATTACCTTACGACGCAGGAGGGGGCCGGCTTCTCCGAAGTGCTGGCGACGTTCAGAGTGGCCTATAAGCACCCACTGCGCCCCTATCGCAGCTATCTGCTGCATGGATACCTCCCCCGTATAAGGCCCAAAGCCGCCCGGATAGCCATTTTGCGCCCCTACTTCTAACGAAGTGCCCCGTACTTGCGCCGCTACCGCCCCGACATAAAGAAAAGGTGGAAAGAGGATCCCCCGAAGCGGTGGAGCGGATTTAGGCCAGCCCTGTACGATTTCTTGCGCCAGCTGGTACGCCTCCTCAGGTAGGAGGTGCATCTTCCAATTGGCCGCCAAAATTAGCCTCATGGCAAAAGCAGTATAAGGGGCGAGGGGAGCTTGCCCGGCGGCAAAAAGAGGACTTCGCCGCCTTTCTCGCGCACGCAAGCAATAAGAAGATCTAGGCCATCGGAAGTAGAGGCCTGCTGCTTACGCCCAAGAAGCTCCTGCACTGGCAGGCTATACCCCTCCTCCACAAAGAGCACGGGCGACGAAGGCACTGAATCTTGCAAAAGCTGCCATATTTCTTGAGGAGTCTGGGCTTCGCTGTATTGCAGAAAAGGGTAATACATCTGCTCCAGCACCCGACTCTGATGGTGCAGGTGCTGGACTAAGTGATGCTGGATTATTTCGGGGGAGGCGGTTTCGGGTATGCCCCCAATTCGGCTGATGGGGCCGCGCCCTTCTAATCCACGCCCAACCTCCTCAATCAGCCGTTCATCACCCATAAGGAGGACGGGCACCTTTTCCTGTTCTAAGTAGTAAGCAATGGCCTCACGCAGGGTCTCTATGTATTTGACAAGGGCTACATTGTAAGCGGCGCGTGCCATCTCGCTGAACATCTCCTCAAATCGGCCGCTCTCGGTTGGGCCGCTTTGAAAGTAATGGCGGGCTTTTTGGAGATGAGCTAAGGCTTCTCGGACGGATTCCGCCAAGGGCAAAGGAAAGACCTGGTCGCCTACCCCCTCAAACCAGCGCGCCGAATTCTCCGAAGCCAGACACACAAATACCGTCCGTGTGCGATACAGGGCATAAAGCGCCGGATGGACTTTGAGCGTTTTACCTATAGCGATTTCCTCTTTCCACTGGAAAGGCAGGAAGATAGCCTCTGATGCGTTGGTCGTGACGGCGATTAGCCAGGTGCCCTCGCCAAACGAAGGACTTTCCATCAGGCGGTTCAGGGCATACTCAAGGTTAGTACGGAAGTTCTCAGCCTCGCGCCGGTCTGGATGCTTGGCTAAGGCTTTCTCCGCCTTTTCGCGCACTTTCTGAAGGGTCTCGGCTAGCGGCGGCGCGTCAGGGCTGGCAGGGAGATAGGCTGTCAAAGCCAAAGTAGCTGTACCGGCCGTCACCAAGCGCCGTATCCGATTTATCCGCAATGGTTCCATATGCCCACTAAATCCGCTAACTTTATCGGCATGCCTGCCATAGGCATGCAAAGTAAAAATTTTCTGCTTTTTCTCGGCGCAGTAGCCCTTCTGGGCACGTTAAGTAGCCTCTGGCTACCCCATTGGTCTGGCAGCCTGTATGTACTTGCAGTCCTGGGGTACTTTTTGCAGGGGAACTGGCGGCATGTAGTAGGCGCCGGTTCAGTCATGGCGGTAGTGTGGCTAGGCCTCGCGCTAAGCTGGGATCTCCCGAATGAAGGTCTTTTAGCCGAACGAGTGGGGGTGCTCTTCGGCTTGCCGCGCTGGGGCCTGTGGGCCCTTACGGCCCTTTTGGGATTCATTTTAGGTAGTAGCGGAGTCGGTCTTGGCCAAGCTCTGCGTCACCTTCTGCCGCAAAAACCTCCACGGCTCCGTGCGCCTAAATGAGTTTGGGCGGCTTTCCCTGCGTCTCTTGGCCGGCTTCGTCGTAGGGGCAGGGCTCGGCCTTCTAGTGCGCGCCTTTCCCTTCCCTCACGAATGGCTGACCCTAGTTGCCCGCTGGGCAGGCGAAGTGTTTCTGCGCGGCATTTTCATGCTCATACTGCCGCTCATTATTCCAACCCTTCTCCTGAGTCTCCAGCGGCTCGCCGAAACCGGCGCCATAGGCCGAATCGGGCTCCATACCTTGCTAACCGTAGTAGCCCTCACCACTATAGCGGCCACTATCGGGCTTGTTCTGACTAATCTGATTGCCCCAGCCTCTCTACTTTCCGTTTCAGCCCGCGCCGCCCTCACTGAACGCTTCGGTCAGGTTGTACCGCCCTCACGCAGCCTGACCCATGAACTCTTTCTCAATATAATACCTAAAAATCCCTTCTACGAGATAGCCAATGCCTTCACATCCAATCAGCAGGGCGGCCTGCTGGCCGTAGTTCTTTTCACCATAGCTTTTGGAATAGCTCTAATCCATCTGCCTTCAGAGACCACACGCAGCTTCTATCACCTCTTAGAGGTCATATATGAAGCGACGCTGTGGCTCTTACGGATGATTCTGAAGTGGCTAGGGCCTTTGGGCGTAGGTGGGCTGATTTTCCAAGCCGTAGAAGGATTAGGATGGGAAATTTTCCCGCTGCTCAGTGCCTATGCCGCCACGGTGGCGCTGGGCCTTCTCCTACATGGTGTAGGCGTATATAGCCTTTTTCTGTGGCTATTTAGCAAAGTATCCCCCCTAGCCCTTTTGCGTGGAAGTATGCCAGCTTTAGTCGTGGCTTTTTCTTCGGCAAGCAGTAACGCCACGCTCCCCACTACCTTAGAGGTAGCGACGCGCCGCCTGGGGATAGCTGCACCCGTAGCCCAATTCATTCTTACCCTCGGCGCTACGGTCAATCAGAATGGCACAGCCCTTTATGAAGGTGTAACTTTGCTGTTCCTTATGCAGGTATTTGGGGTGCCTTTGAGCGGGGGCGAGCAGCTGCTTCTCATAGGCCTAGCGGTACTCATCGCCATAGGCGCTGCTGGCGTACCGGGCGGTTCGCTACCTCTGCTAGCGGGCGTGCTGCCAGCCTTTGGCGTGCCAGCGGGCGCCATAGCCCTTATCTATGGCATAGATCGCTTTCTGGATATGCTGCGCACTACCGTGAATGTATATGGTGATATTGTAATCGCTACTTATATTCATCGCCTTTCGTATGGAAATCCTCCAGACGCGTCAAAGCGTTAGGGGCTGGCGGGCCAAAGTACATGGCTCGGTCGGCTTTGTTCCAACAATGGGCGCCCTTCATGAAGGCCATCTATCGCTGGTACGTCAAAGCCTAGCCGATAACCCCTGGACCATCGTGAGCATTTTCGTCAATCCCCGCCAATTCGGCCCTCACGAAGATTACCTCCGCTACCCGCGAACTTTAGAAACCGATACGCGCCTACTTCAAAATCTCGGCGTTTCAGCCGTCTTCGTCCCCTCCGAGGAGGAGATGTACGGAAGCGATGATGAGGTGTATATTAGCTTGACGCGCCTGAGCCAATTGTGGTGCGGGAGCTACCGGCAGGGGCACTTTGATGGGGTAGCGCTTGTGCTGGTCAAGCTCTTCAATCTCATCAATCCTTCGCGCGCCTACTTCGGTGAGAAAGACTTTCAGCAGGTACGCCTAGTGGAGAAAATGGTAAGCGAGCTTTTCTTTCCTCTGGAAATAGTACGGGTGCCTACGGTGCGCGAGCCAGATGGGCTTGCGCTAAGTTCTCGCAATACTTACCTCTCGCCGCGCGGGCGTGCCCAGGCTGTAGCGCTTTACAAGACCCTTCAGTACATTCAGGCGCTGATACCGACTACCTTACGGACGGATGAGCTTATAGAGGCGGCGCGCATATATTTGGAGGAGCACTTTCCCGAGGTGAAGCTGGAGTATTTAGCTATTGTGGATGAGGATTCGCTAGAGCCTCTGGAGCATCTGTGGCAGTCGGCGCGACCGCGTGCCCTTATTGCGGCGTATGTAGAGGAGGTGCGCCTTATTGATAATCTGCCGCTGACGGTGCCGTCGGAGCCCTCCTGAGGTAAGCGGTAAGGCGGCGCCGATCCCCTTCCAACGGTTCTAATTGCACTTCCACCCAAGGGGGCGGTGGCGGGCTAGGCAGCTTATCCGCCCATTCCACAAAAACGAGCGGTGCTTCCTCTAAGGCGGCATATACTTCCGCCCATCGGGAAGGAATATCCCAATCCAATTTATACAGGTCTATATGTACTGCGCCAGACAGGTAGTGGATGTAGGTAAAGGTTGGGCTGGCGACGTCAGGCCCCACCCAAGCGCGCACGAGAGCGGTTTTGCCAGCGCCGATAGGGCCAATTAGAAGCCATCGCCGAACCTGAGGCGCCCAAGCCTGGAGCTCCCTTACCACCTGCGGCAGCTCCACTTCAGAAAACTCCCGCTGATATACCTCCCTCACTTCTTCACTTCAAGGCGTAGGAAGGGCACTATTATCTCCTCTAAGCTCACGCCCCCATGCTGGTAGGAGTCCCGATAGAGGCGCACGTAGTCGTTGTAGTTCGTAGGATATACCAAGAAGTAATCCTCGCAGGCAAAAAGGTAGGTAGCGCTGGCGGTAGCGCGAGGCAAGCGGGCCTCTTCAGGCTTTCGGATATGGAAAAGCCCGCGTGCGTCACGGTCGTAGTTTAGGTTGCGGCCCTGTTTGTAGCGCAGATTCGTGGTGGTCTCCCGATCTCCCAACACGCGCACAGGCCGCCGCACTTGCACAAAGCCGTGATCCGTAGTGAGGAATACTCGCCGCACATACTGCGGCAGAAGGCGCATAACCTGAAAGAAGGAAGAATTCTCCAGCCAAGCGCGCGTGGTGGCGCGAAGCGCTATGTCGTTGGAAGCAAGTTCTTTGAGGATATTCATCTGCACGCGCGTGTGCGCCATAAGGTCTAAAAAGTTGAAAATCAAAAGAAGGACTTCGTTCTGGCGCAGAAGCTGAGGTAACTGCTGCACGAGGGCCTTGCCTTCTTCCGAGCGCAGGACTTTGACATATCCTATGCGCGCAGGCATCTTGTGACGATGGAGAAGATCCCCAAAAAATTCCTCTTCAAACAGGTTTTTGCCGCCCTCCTCGTCATCGTCAGCCCAGTAGCGGGGAAAACGCTGGGCTAGCTCTAAGGGAAAAAGTCCGCCAAAAAGGCTATTGCGCGCATACTGCGTAGCGGTAGGGAGAATAGAGAAAAAGAGCTGTTCCTCGGCGGTGTGATAGTAAGGGGCAAGGAGGGCTTCCAGTACCTTCCACTGGTCATAACGCATCCCATCTATAAGCAAAAGCACTATGGGCTCCTTAGCGCGCTCGGCTAGATGAGGCAAAAAGTACTTTGTAAGCACATCGGGCGACAGGGTAGGACGCTGGCTGCTGTGTACCCATTCCAGGTAGTTTTCCGTGTAAAATCGGCTAAAAAGGAGGTTAGCTTCGGCCCGCTGGCCGTCCAGAATGCTACGCAGCTCCCCTTCACCGCTTTTTTCTAAAGCTAAATCCCAATACACAAGGTCTTTGTAGATCTGAAGCCACTCTTCGGCGCTAGGGTTTAGGGCGATTTGGGTGGCCAGGCGGCGGAACTCGCGCTGATAGTCTTGGCTGGTCTGCTGCTGCTGCAGGAGCGGCCCAGTGAGTAGGCGCTTGCAGGTAGAGAGGAGCTGCTGGGGCTTGACGGGCTTGATAAGGAA
This sequence comes from Bacteroidia bacterium, assembly GCA_039630245.1. Taxonomy (GTDB): domain Bacteria; phylum Bacteroidota; class Bacteroidia; order SpSt-205; family SpSt-205; genus SpSt-205. The sequence continues at coordinate 103,662 of JBCNVK010000002.1, read as the reverse complement.
GTCGGCAATTTCCACGCCCACGGCCGCCTCCATAAGCGGCTCACTTTCGTCCTTCGTTACCATCACGATAGGCAAATGGGGAAGAAGGCGCTTCACCTGCCGGGCCAGCTCTATCCCCTCCATGCCTGGCATGTGCTCATCCACAATAAGCAGGTCTATAGGCTGCTGGTGCAGCGCCGCTAAAGCCTCCGTCGGATAGCGCAGCGGAATAACTTCAAAGCCTTTTTCCCGCAAATGCAAAACTTGAGGCTCCAGATGGTCTATTTCGTCATCTACCCAAAGGATTCGGCTACGCATGTCTCAAAGATAAGTATATTTGGGAAGCATGGAGCCGGCTTTGGCTATAGTTTGGCTACCTGACACCCCTACTTGGACCGCTTTTCGGGGGGTGATTAGGGAAGGTCTACCTAACATGGCCGTGCATTTTTTTGCTACCCCCGAGGAGGCCCAGCGCTACACCGAGCGCAGCCTTTTGGAAGGAAAATCTATCTTTCTTTTTATTGCTCCCCTGCCAGATGGTGAGGAGTTTTTAGTTGAATCTGTGCAGCGCTGGCCTCTAGCCTATGCTTTGGGCCTGACTCATGAAAGCGACTTTACCGCAGAGGTCGGCACCTACATCGTAGCCTACCTGAATGGCCAACCCTCGGCGCTGCGGCCCTATCTTCATCAGCTGGTACGCCGCTATGAGGAGCGCCGGCAAAATGAGCACCAAAAAGCCCTTTTAGCCGAGATCCACCGCGTCTCCCTCTCTCTTACTGGCGAGGTGCGTTTGGAATGGCTTATCTTCAAGCTTTTGCGTTTGGCCTTGGAAAATAGCGGCGCGCCGCAGGCTTTCTTGATAGTACCCGCGGATGAATCCAGCGAAACCCTAATAGTAGCGGGCCACGCTGAGGCGGGGGACTATGAGCCGCGCCCCTATCCGCCGCGTCCTTTGGCCCAAGAGATGCGTCTCTTCCTCCCAGCTATCCACCACACCGCCCGCACACGCGAAAATCTCTTCATCCTCCCTGGTAAGGAGCATCCTCTTTGGCACCACCACCCCGAATGGGAACGGTTTGGCCTTGAAGCCCTCCTTTGCCTACCCCTCATCTACCAAGGACGGCTCATAGGCATCCTCTACCTACCTAACCCTCATACCGAATTCTTTACCACCCCAGAAAAGCTGGAATTCCTAAAGCTTTTTACGGCCCCTGCGGCTTTAGCCTTACAGAATGCCCAGCTTTATGCCGAGATGGAGGCCCGCGTGCGCGAGCGCACCCAAGAGGTTTTACGCCAGAAGGAAGAGATAGAGCGGCAAAGTGCGCTTCTGCGGCAGCAAAACGAGGACATCCTAGCCAGCCTGCGCTATGCCCAGCGCGTTCAACGCGCCATCTTTCCCCCTTGGAGCGAGCTGCAGAAAACCCTCCCCGAAAGCTTTCTTTTCTATCATCCGCGTGAGATTGTAGGGGGGGACTTTTACTGGTTTGCCCAGCGGCTCAGTAAAATCGTCATAGCGGCAGGGGATTGCACGGGCCATGGAATTCCGGGGGCATTCATGACAATTATCGCAAATACCCTACTCAAGCAAATTGTAGAGCTAGAGGGGGTTTTCAAGCCTTCGGAAATTCTGTACCTCCTCAATCTGCGTATGCGTGCGGCCCTCCAACATGAGGATGCCCAATACCAGCGCTTTCGAGAGGGTATGGAGATTGCCCTAATTCAATTAGACTCTAAACGGCATAAGCTCCTGTATGCGGGTGCGGGGCGGCCCCTTTTTCTTGTACGGCAGGGTAAAGGTCAGGAAATCCTTCCCGATCGGCTCACAATTGGCACCTCCCCAGAAGGGGAAGCTCCTGAATTTACGCTCCAGGCCCTTGACCTCCAGCCGGGGGATACCCTCTTCCTCTTTTCCGATGGGTTTGCCGACCAGCTCAATCCCGAGGGCAAACGCTACCAACTGCGCCGGCTTTACGAGCTTTTTGAGGTGATAGCCGAGCAGCCGGCGGCCCGGCAGCAGGTTCTTTTAGAGGCTGAGCTGGAACGCTGGCGTCAAAATGCGCGTCAAACCGACGACATCCTCATCATTGGCCTGCGCATTCCTTAGCCAATGAGTTGGCGCACTTGGCTAGCCGTACTAGTGGCTACCTTAGGCTATTTCGTGGATATCTATGACCTTATCCTTTTTTCTGTCGTACGGGAGGCCAGTCTGACCGACCTAGGCTTTAGCCCAGCCGAACGGCTGCGGTATGGCGTCCTCCTTATAGACCTTCAGATGGTCGGCATGCTTTTAGGGGGACTTCTATGGGGCATTTTAGGGGACAAACGCGGCCGGCTTTCCGTACTTTTCGGCTCCATTCTCACCTACTCTTTCGCCACCCTTCTCAATGGCTTTGCAAGAGGTATCTGGGACTATAGCCTTTGGCGATTTATAGCGGGGATAGGGCTAGCAGGGGAGCTAGGCGTGGGCGTGACGCTGGTAGCCGAGCTTATGCCGGCTGCGCTGCGCGGGTGGGGCACCACGCTTATCGCCACAATCGGAATTTTCGGTGCCGTCGTGGCTAGCCTCGTGGGAGATAGTTTTCATTGGCGCACCGCTTACTATATAGGCGGCGGCTTAGGCTTTGTACTTCTCTTCCTGCGTGTAGGTGTAGGGGAGTCAGAGCTTTTTACCCGCTTCCGCCAGCAGCCGCGCGCGCCCGCCGGCGACTTCTTCCAAATTTTCCGCCGAACCGAACGCCTATCCCGCTATCTTTTTATCATTCTCACAGGCGTACCAATCTGGTACGTGGTGGGGATTTTAGTGACTTTTTCGCCTGACCTTTTCCGCGAAGTAGGGCTGACGATTCGCGCAAGCCAAGCCATACTTTACACCTACATTGGGCTCTCCGTCGGTGATCTCTTGGCTGGGATTCTTAGCCAAGTGCTGCACAGCCGCAAGCAGCCGATTCTTATCTGGCTTAGCTTCTCGGCGGTGCTGGCCGTACTTTACAACCAGCTGCCTTTCACCGCGCCAGCCCGGGTTTACTGGTTTTGCCTTTGGCTAGGGTTATTTTCGGGGTATTGGGCAGTGCTTATAACAAGTGCGGCCGAGCAATTTGGCACTAACCTGCGCGCTACCGTCACGACCAGTGTACCTAACTGGATACGCGGTTCCCTCGTGCTGTCTACACTCCTATGGCAGGCTATCCAGAGCTTCACCTCCTTACGAACAAGCGCCCTGCTGAGCGGGATTATAATATATGGGATAGCCTTATTTTCGGCTACGCGTCTTCGGGAGACTTATGGGGTGTCTTTGGATTTTCTAGAGCGGGATTAGTTTCGGCTTGGACCCAGGGGGCCGTGGCTAGCTTCTCCCAAATCAGTTGAACGGTATCGGGCTTGCTCTCTAAATACTGCTCTACCCGCTGCGCTATGATTCGGAGACGCCGTGAGTCTCGTATGAGGCTCTTGACGGCATTAGAAAAACTGATAGGATACCGGCAGCTTTCTGCCACACCCAGCTTGATGAGTTCATGCGCCTCTGAAAAGTTCTTGTAGTTAGGCCCAAAGAATACAGGCTTTCGGTAAATCACCGCTTCCAGAATATTATGAATCCCCCGGCCAAAGCCGCCACCTATCCAAGCCACATGGCCATACGCATAGAGATACCCCAGCATCCCCGTCGTGTCCAGAATCAAGGTATCTGCAGAATCCCAAGACTCATGCGTGTATTGTGCACAGCGGACTGGCCATACCCCCCGAATAAATTGAATCTGGCGCGCCGAAACCTCATGCGGCACTAAAATCCACCGAATAGAATAACCCCGAAGGAATTCATACGCTCGAGCTAGGAAGCGTACATCAGCCTCCCACACACTGCCTCCAATAATGCAGAATTTATCGCCTATCCAGTTTTGGATGCCGGAAATGGGCAGCCAGTTCTCAGCCAGCTGACGCACCCGCATGAGTCGACTGTCGCCGGTGAGGGTGCTTTGAATAAAGCCCGCCGTGCTCAGCTTGACCCAATCGCCCTGCGTCTGAACGAAGATATGCGTCATGTGGCGCAGGAGCTGTTTTTTCCACCACCAGCGCAGGCCCTGAAGTGGCTCTACATGCGCACTGAGAAGGTACATCGGGCAATTATGCACATAGAGCTGGTGAAGGAGGTTAGGCCAGAGGTCGTATTTGACGAAGAAGACGGCTTGCGGCCGAAGGAGACGCACCCAGCGGCGCATCACCCACGGCAGATCTAACGGTAAGGGCCCTATCCAGTCGGCCTGAGGGTAAGTCTGAGAGGTGTAGCGCTCCCACCCCGAAGGTGAGAAAAACGTAACAACCAGAAAGGGCCGTCGGGGCAGCTTGGTTAGGAGATATTCAATTATCACGCGCCCCTGCTCAAATTCGCCTACGGAGGCGCAATGTAGCCAGAGCACCTTGCGCTCAGGCGGGGGTAGAGGAGGAGGGGTACGTCGCGCCTGCCACCACCGCCGCAGCTTATCATGAAACAAGCTCGCCAGCGGCACTATCGGTAGGACCAAAAGCCAGCCCAGCGTATAGAGAAATCGCCAAAAGCTCATTCTACTGGGGCTTTTTCATACAGCAGAAGGCTCCACCCAAAACGGAAGCCATACCAGAAATCCCGCCGCAGACGGTCTTCCACCTTGCGCTGATCATACACGTAGTAACGTAGGCTTCGGGTGAAAAACTGACCTGCCTCAAAGGCTAAAAAAAAGTTTATAAGCCCGCGGTTGGCAAAAAACCGGTAGCCTAGGCTCTCCGTAAGCCCCCAGCCGGCGCTCAGGCGGTCCAGACCCTTGAGATATTCCCCTTCTAGCAGGGGGAGTCGATCGCTGCGCGCCTTATCTATAAGAATGCGATGACGCAAATAGCCTAGGCCAAGCTCTACGAAAGGACCGCAGTTAGGATTTTGGCCTGGCAGACGCAGAAACTGGGCGATATAGCCTATGCGGAAGCTACCCTGCCAGCCCCGCTGACGCAGATTCGGGCTAAATACTCGCCCATTCTCATCCACAAAAGCCAAACTACCTGTCTGCCAAAAGCTCTGTAAGTGCAGGCCAGCCAGAAAATCTGGCTCTCGGACCTGGTCCCCAATAAGGCCGCCACCCTGCAAGAGAAAGTAGAGATTTACCCGCGTCTTATACCCTATTTCGCCGCCGACTACGCCTGTATAGCCAAAACGACGAGCCAAATCAAGCTGAGGAAAATACCCTGCATAGCTGACGGAGAGAAGGCCAAAGGCAATCACGGAGTCGCGTATGCTCTGCTGCGCCCACATAAGGGCCAAACCTAAGCCTACTCGCCACACTGGCGTACCTTTGCGCAAAGGTACATATGCAAATCGCTGTCATAGGTGTAGGCTATGTAGGCTTAGTTACGGCCGCAGGCCTAGCGGAATCGGGCAATCACGTGGTAGGATATGATATAGACGCAAGCAAAATAGCGGCACTCCAGCGGGGCCAATCCCCGATTTACGAGCCGGGCTTGGAGCGGCTGCTGGCCCATAACCTCCACGACCAGCGGCTCCGTTTTACCACCTCCTTAGCCGAGGCCCTCCAAGAAGCCGAGCTGATCTTTTTAGCCTTGCCAACTCCCTCTACAGCAGCTGGCGAAGCGGACCTGTCCTATATTTTTGCGGCGGCTGAGAGCATAGCCTCCACCTTACAAGCCTTAGCGCTAGGTTCGCTACCTTACCGCATCGTGGTCACTAAGAGTACCGTCCCAGTAGGTACGGCCCGCCAGCTTCAAGCCTTCTTTGAACAGAAGCTCCCTGGGCAGATTCGGGTAGCTTCAAACCCTGAATTCCTGCGCGAGGGCTTCGCCGTAGAAGATTTTCTCAAACCTGAGCGGGTCATTATCGGCACGCCCGACGCCGAAGTGGCTGAAACGCTCCGGCGGCTCTACCTCCCCTACACCCGCCAAGGCAACCCCATCTACCTCATGGATTGGGAAAGCGCCGAAATGACTAAGTATGCCGCCAACGCCTTCTTAGCCATGCGCATCAGCTTTATGAATGAGCTGGCCCGCCTGTGCGAAAAGGTAGGCGCTAACATTGATTGGGTACGTTTAGGTATGGGGGCCGATAGCCGAATTGGCCGGCGCTATCTTTTCGCTGGGGTAGGGTATGGCGGCTCCTGCTTCCCAAAAGACACGCGTGCCCTTGCCGCCTTAGCCCAAAAGCACCAACTACACCTACAGCTGGTAGAAGCGACTATCGCCATAAACGCCAGCCAACGCACCTTTTTCATAGAGAAAATCATTTCCTACTACCGAGGCTATCTTCAGGGACGCACATTTGCTGTCTGGGGCATAGCCTTCAAGCCCGATACGGATGATATTCGGGAAGCCCCCTCGCTGGAGATCCTGGCCCAGCTGAGGGCTCATGGGGTAACGCTGCGCGTATATGACCCTGTGGCCCTACCCCGCTTGCAACAAACCTACCCAGATTGGCCGCTCTTCTACGCTACAGAGGCTTATGAAGCCACCCAAGGCGCCGAGGCCCTCCTTATCCTTACAGAGTGGAGCGAATTTCGCCAACCGGATTGGAAACGCCTCCGTACTAACCTCCACACGCCCGTGATATTTGATGGGCGCAATCTCTACGACCCCGCCGAAATGGCCAAGCTAGGATTTGATTACCTTTCTATAGGACGAGCCCCGGTCTATGCTTATTCTGCCGCCGCTACCTCCCGGGAGCCTCGTGTGGCGTAGCACCGAGCTACCGCCCCCGGCCCCCCTTTTACTCCTAGATCCCGTTAACCCCGAGACGGGGGATGTGTTAGAGGAGCTTGAGCTCTTTGCCTTTCGCCTAAAGCGCGCCTATCCCGAAACCCGCTTAGGGCTTCATCTGACTTACTGGATAGGCGGGCTAGCCTACGGTGAAGCATGGGGAGTTGATTTCCTTCTGCTCCATGCAGAGGTGTTTCAGAGGCTGCATGGGTTTTTGCCCGATGGCCCTTGGGCGGCGGCGATAGGCGGATGGAGTCCCCCAGCGCCTTGGCGTCTTTTGGCCCAAAGCTATGCCCCCGAGGCGACCCACCTAAGTTATGTCAATCGGTATTTAGCCCAGCTTAGCGGTTTTCGGCGCCGCTTGCCCGACCTCAGGCCAGAGGCCAGTACGCTTTTCCGTACAACTACTTCTAAGGGGTCCTACTACCATTTCAGCCTCTCGGAGCTTCAGGCGCATGTGGCTGCTTTACGGGGCTAATGGCACTACGGGCCGCCTAGTGCTGCGGGTTTGGCGGGCGCACTTTCCCGACCTGCCGCCGCCGCTTCTGAGCGGACGGCGTGAGACCGAATTGCGCGCTCTGGCCCAAGCCTACGGCCTAAGCTACCAGGCCTTCCCCCTCACCGCCCTTCAAAACCTTAAGCTACCCAAGGAGATTCGGCTTATCGCTAACCTAGCGGGCCCCTATCGCTATACCAGCGGCCCTTGGCTGAAAGACTGCCTCCAACAGGGTCGGGACTACTTAGATATTTGTGGCGAGTGGCCTGTATTTGCCCAGCTCTACGCTGCGGCGGGTGAATATGCCCAAAAGGGCCTAGCGGTAATTACAGGCGCCGGTTATGATACGGTAGCGGGAGAAACGGCTCTGACGCTCTTTCGGGAGCGATACCCTCAGGCCCAGAACCTACGCTTAGCCATTTATGCGGAGGGCGGCTTTTCGGCTGGCACGGCGCGCGCGGCTTTAGGTGTGCTTCCGGCTGGTGAAGTCTATTGGAAAGAAGGTCAGCTCCAGCCTGCTCCTACCCAAACTTGCCAGTACCGTTTGCCTGATGGACGCCTACGCACCTTCCGCTCTGCCCCCCTAGCGGAGCTGATTACCTACCCGGCTTGGAATCCCGAACTGCGTACGCTGCGCACTTATGTAGGCCTCCCCCCTAAGCTTCAGCGGTGGCAAGGCGCCATACAATGGCTCAGTAAGCAGGCCCTCGTTCAGGCTTTGATAGGCTGGCTGCTGGAGCAGTACCGTACGACCTTGGCTAATCGAATGACCCTCACAGCTCGTGCTTACGCTATAGCGGATAGTGTAGAAGCCCCAGTGTATGTAGTCCTTGAAAGTCCTCAGCCTTACTGGGCTACCGCTTGGCTGGTGCTGCGCAGCCTCCAGCTTTACTTAAAGGAGGGGGCCGCTGCGGGCGTAGCGAGCGCCTTTGCCCGATGGCAGAAGGCCCTATGGGAAGGCCTCCCTACCCAAATCCACTGGCAGCCCAAAACTACCCCTCAAGGATAAAACAAGGCGCTTACCGATTCGTGGTGGTGAATATTGTGCAGGGCTTGAGCGAAAACCTTTGCCACCGAGAGCACGGTAATATTCGGTAGGCTTTGCTTCAAGGGCAGGGTATCTGTAACAATCAGCTCCGTGAGGGCTGATTTAGCTAAGCGCTCATAGGCAGGCCCTGATAGGACCGCATGCGTGACACAGGCCCGAACGGAAAGGGCCCCCTCTGTTAAGAGGAGGTCCACCGCTCGCAATAGCGTACCCGCCGTATCTACGAGGTCATCTACAATGAGGGCGTGTTTCCCCCGTACCTCGCCTATGAGGCGCATGGAATGCACCTGGTTGGGCTGGGCGCGGTACTTATCCACTAAAGCAAGTTCGGCATGGAGGAGTCGGGCGTATTTGCGGGCGCGCGCCGTACCGCCCGCATCGGGCGAAACTACTACCAACGGGGAGAGCTCCAAGCGCTGCACGTACGGAATATGCACGATGGAGGCTTCGAGATTGTCTAAGGGGATGTCAAAAAAGCCTTGGATTTGGCCAGCATGGAGGTCCATCGTTACGATGCGGGAGGCGCCAGCGGCTTGGAGGAGGTTAGCTACAAGCTTGGCGCCGATGGAGACGCGCCCTTCTTCCTTTCGGTCCTGTCGCGCATAGCCGTAGTAAGGAATAACCACTGTGATGGTCTCGGCGGAGGCTCGTCGCGCCGCATCAATTAGAAGAAGGAGTTCCAGAAGATTGTCTGCAGGGGGCGCAGTGGATTGGATGATGCACACGTGGGCGCCGCGCACAGATTCCTCGTACTTAGGCATCATTTCTCCGTCGGAGAAACGGTGAAGGGTAAGCTGGCCTAACGGCTGCCCATAGTGCGCCGCCACCTTCTCCGCAAAGGCCCGTGAAGCAGAGCCCGCAAATAGCTTTACGGGCGCATCAGGGGACACACCAGTTGCCCGGGGAGGATTCGAACCCCCACACGCAGACCCAAAATCTGCTGTCCTACCGTTAGACGACCGGGCAGCGGCCACAAAGATACAAACTTCCGTTCAATACCACCCTACCCTTTTCCCCCAACTAAGAAACTAGCTATTTGGCTGTAACCTCCTACCTTTGCGGGCGATGGGGGTTTTTATTCTGCTTCTTAGCCTAAGCGGCATTGCAGGAGATAGCAGTAAAGTCGTCGCTGCGCGCTCAAGAAAACTCTATGAAGGCTTAGAAAGGCTCTCGGAGCAACTGCCTAAAATGTGGTGGGATCGCCGGTGGCTAGCCCCCTTCAGACCTCAAGATATTACGGCGCTGCTTGCGCCTAACCTGCCTATTACCATCAAGTTGCAGGCTTCAGAGGAGGCGCTATCCTTCATAGTGCCCGTACGAGGCGCCCTAAACTCGGGCTTCGGCTTTCGATGGGGATGGCAATTCCACTATGGCTTAGATATAGACCTTCGCCTGGGCGATACAGTGGTAGCCGCTATGGACGGCGAAGTACGGCTAGCGGGCTATGACCCCGGCGGCTATGGGTACTACTGCGTGATTGCCCATCCCAATGGCTTAGAAACCGTCTATGGCCATTTTTCTCGCCTCCTTGTGACGCCTGAAACCCAAGTCAAAGCTGGTCAGCCAATCGGCCTAGGCGGAAGCACTGGCCTGAGCACCGGTCCTCACCTCCACTTTGAAGTACGCTTTCTCGGCGAGCCGATAGATGTAAGCGCGCTGATAGATTTTCCTAATGGCCAGCTCTTAGAGCGCGAGCTGCACCTGAGCCGGGAGACCTTTGCGCACCTAAAAACGCTTCGGAATGCTGTGTATCACACTGTACGTCCAGGCGAATGCCTGTCGGTTATAGCCCGCCGTTATCGGGTTTCTGTAGGGTATTTGTGCCGCTTAAATGGCCTTTCCTCCCGAAGTGTGCTACGCGTAGGGCAGCGCCTCCGCATTCGATGAAACGACGTGCCGTATTCGGCTTGGGTAATCCAGGGCCTGCCTATGCTAAAACGCGCCACAATGTAGGCTTTCGTGTAGTAGAGGCCTTGGCTCAGCACTTAGGCGCGCCGCCCTTCACCCCCCAGCGCTATGCTGAAGCCACTCACTGTACCTACCGGGGTATCCAGTGGCATTTTTTCCGCCCTACTACTTATATGAACCTTTCGGGCAGTGCCGTAGCCTACTGGAAAAACGCCCTGCAGCTCAACCTAGACGAGCTAGTCGTAGTGCTAGATGAGCTTCAACTTCCTTTAGGTGCGCTCCGGCTTTCCCCCCGCGGCTCAGCCGGCGGCCATAAGGGCCTGGAGCATATCATTGAGCGGCTTGGAACGACCGAATTTCCACGCCTGCGCCTAGGAATAGGGAAAAATTTCCCACGAGGCCAGCAGGTAGCTTACGTGCTTTCGCCATTCACCCCAGAAGAAGAAAAGATACTTGAAGAGGTCATTCCGCGTGCCATAGAGTGCCTCCTAGCGTGGGCCTTGGCGGGGATTGATATAGCCATGAGCCAGTATAACCGCTCTCTATCCACACCGCCCGCCTAATCCCCACTTGGATTTGAGGCCTTCCTAGTTTTCTTCTTTTTAGCCGCATTGGACGGATGGGTGGATTTTTAGGGCATGCGCTGGGCACTCCTGATAGGTTCAGGGGCGCTGTGGGTGAGTTGTACGGCACGCGCCCGCCTCCAGCGTACAGAGCTTCGGCTAGTGGAAGTAGCCAAAAGCTACGTAGGCACGCCTTATCGGTATGGCGGTCTAGATCGCCGAGGTATAGACTGCTCGGGATTAGTTTGCCGAGTTTATGAAGAGGGGGCGGGTATAAAGCTGCCCCGCACGGCCGAAGCCCAGGCTAAAATCGGGCGTCCTGTGGCACGCCGCCAACTCCAGCCAGGCGATTTAGTATTTTTCAAAGAGCCAGGCAGCCGCAAGGTAACGCATGTAGGGATTGTCTCGGCGGTGCAGGGCAAAGAGGTGCATTTTATTCATGCTTCCTCTACGCGCGGCGTGCGGGAGGACCGCCTGAATGACCCCCACTGGCAGGCCCGCTGGCAAGGGGCCCGTCGCCTCCTTCCGCCATCAAAAGCCCACGCACGAAGCGGTCGATGGGAAAAGTAAGCTGCATCAGCTCTGGAAAAAGCCATACGGCACGCAAGCGCCCCGTAGCCGGCCTAATCTCCCCCTCCACCCAGGCTAGATAGTATATAGCCAGAAGACGCGCCGCCGCATGGTAATAAGAGCGCTGAAAAAACTCCGTCGTATAAAAATGCCTTGCATGCACTACCTCTACGCCCAGTTCCTCCCGAATCTCCCGACGCAGAGCCTCTTCGAGGCCTTCCTCAGGCTCTACCCCCCCGCCAGGAAACTTCATAATCCAGCCCCCCCGAAAATATTCCTCCAAAACAAGGTAACGCCCCTGTTCATCGGGTATCAGCCCATACACCCGTACTATCCATCTCATACCGTACCTTACCTTTGCAGCGGTGTGGATCTGCGTACTCAAGGCGAAAATACACCGCGTGCGTATCACGCAGGTGGATTTAGACTATGTAGGTAGCCTGACCTTAGATGGGGAGCTGATGGAGGCGGCGGGCCTTTTACCCTTTGAGCAGGTGCATGTGCTAAATCTTAATACGGGCGCACGGTTAGAAACTTACCTGATAGAAGGCCCGCGCGGCAGTGGCGTAGTCGGGCTCAATGGCCCCGCCGCACGCATGGGAATGGTAGGCGATCTCGTGATTATTTTAGCCTATACCTGGCTGCCGGAAGCCGAGGCACGCACCTATCAGCCCAAAATTCTTTTCCCGAAGGAAGGAAACCGTCTGTGAAACGCCGATGGATAGAAGCGGTCATGGGCTTAGCCCTCGGCCTAGGGCTAATGGGATGGGTTTTACGGGGATTTGAGTGGAGGGAGCTGACGGCGGCTTTGGCCAACTGGGAATGGCTGGTTTTCGCCACTTTTGCCCTCTTAGGTGCCCACGCGCTGCGGGCATGGCGCTGGCTCGCCGTACTGCGTACCAGCGGCGCCAAATTGCCCTTTGCGGCCAGCTGGTGGGCCCTTATGCTGGGCTACCTAGCTAATCTCCTTCTGCCTCGCTTTGGGGAGATCCTGCGATGCAGTTTACTCTGGCGCTGGCACCAAACCCCCCTCCCCCTTACCTTAGGTAGCGTAGTAGCCGAACGGCTCCTAGATGTACTCATCCTTCTCTTTCTGGTTGGAATCACCGCTGCGGTAGAAGGGCGCGGTTGGCTCGAGGCCTTAGGCCTTACTGCTTGGCTTCCGCTAATTAGCCTGCTTATGGGCATAGGACTCTTAGGGATAGGGCTCTTGTGGCGTTTCTGGCTGCGTCGGAAAGCCCGAGGAATAGTCCAGCAGGCTCTGCAGGGTTTCATGGCCCTAGCCGAGACACGGCCACGGAGCCTAATCCTCCTTCTCTCCTTAGGGATTTGGGTAGGATACTGGCTCAGCACTATGAGTATTCTTTTTGCTGATGCGGCTTCGGAACGCTTCTCTCCTGGCCTCGTGCTGTGGGCCAGCTGGATTCTCCTCACAGGCTCAGCCCTAGCAATGGCCCTGCCCGTCCCAGGCGGCTTAGGTACCTTCCATGCGATTGGGCTAGTACTTCTGACCTACTTAGGGTGGGAGAAAAATATAGCTCAACGCCTCGTGGTAACCGCCCATGCGTTTCAGACGCTACTCGTGCTGCTTATAGGAGCTGGGGGCCTAGGGTACGCCTTTTGGCGCACAACCCGAACCTAAGCGCTTTTTTATCTTTGAACCTCTATGCTAAGCCTCTTATGGCTGAGTGGCAGCTTATGGCTGCAGCTTAGCGGCACGTATTGGATCAATGGCACGTCGCAGAGCGCAGCGCGCTCTTTTGCCACGCTGCAGGAGGCACTGGATACTCTGGCCCGCGCAGGAGCCCAAGGCACCGTCTGGCTGCGAATCACCTATCCCTATGACCCTACGCGGGAACCGTCTACAATCCGTGTAAAGGCCTATACCTGCCAAAGCTGTAGCGTAGTAGTGGCAGTAGATACGCCGATCACTATAGCAAGAAGGCCCCGCGCGGGATGGCAAGAGGGCCAGTACGTGCTACGGATTCAGGGCGGGGTTCAGCACTTCACGCTGAATGGGCGCGGCCGACTCACGCTTAAGAGCCTTACGGATACCACCGAAATGACGGGCGTGGTTGGGCTCGTGCCGCGCTCAGGGCCTGTAAGCCACATACGCTTAGATAGCTGCCGCCTGGAGGGCCACTCGCGCCAAGGCACGCAGGTAGCCTTTTACATAGGCGATAGTGCCAGCGCTACCTTAGTCCCTGTATGGACGCAAGTAAGGCACATAACCCTGCATGCTTGCACCCTACAGGCCGCGCGCTATCTGGCCGTAGCCCTAGCGCCAGGATGGGGAAACATTAGCCATCTCCGATTGGAAAATTGTGTCTTAGGTTACCCCACTGCTCAATGGTCTGAAGCCGCCTACGCTTGGGGCGGTTCGCCACGAGCCGCGGCTTTCTACAGCCGATGGGTTGAGCACCTCACCTTGGCTGGCTGTCTCATCCAAGGCGCTTGGGAGACCCAGCATACCGTACAAGGCGTGCACTTAGAGTTCTGCTACATGGTAACCCTACGCGCCAATCGGATTCGGAATCTGCGCAGCTTTTCTACCGAAGGACATGGGGCCGTAGGCCTACGCCTCCTAACCTACGTTCAGGCTGGACCTACCCAGCACCTCGTGGAAAATAACTTCATCGGTAATCTCGTAGGTAGTGCCGATGAAAGCCTTCCTGGCTCAAGCGAATATCTCGTGGCGGGGATCGTTTTAGAAGGGAATGCACCTACTACCGCGCCCCATTTCAGCGTGCGGCACAATACTATACACCTCTATGGTCAAGCGGAGGCTGACGCCCCTTGGGCCAAAGATGGGTTCAGCGCAGGCATCGTCATAGGTAAAAATCTGCTTGGCGGTGTGGAAATTGCAGGTAATCTCATCCAAAACACTTTACGCTTGCGCAGCCTTCAGCCGCTGGAGGCTAAAGAAAGCTGTGGATTAGCCTTCTGGGAGCCGAGTACTGCTATCGCTTGGAGCTCTATGAACCTTCGGCATAACTTCTACTACGTCCGAGGAGAGAGGCTGGAGCGCAGTTACATCGCCCGGGTAGGTTGGGGCGACAATAAGCGCGTATTTGGCACGCTAGCGGCGTGGCAGGCTTTCTCAGGCTTAGAGAGCGGCTCGCGGGAAGGGGTAAGCCACTCCGCCCCCTTTGTCAATCCAGCCGAACCTATATTAGAGGCAGGACAACCTTGGGAGGGGATAAACGCTGGGCCAGTGCCAGCCATAGTAAATACAGACCTCTATGGCACCCTGCGTCCGCAAGGCAGCGGCTTAGATCCAGGGACAGCACCCGATATAGGGGCTTATGAGTTAGATGGTACGCCCTTTCCCTGCAGTCCTCCAGCTACCCAGGCCCTTAGCGCTTCGGCGGCAGAGGGGTTAGTAAGTGAGACGCTAACTATCCACTGCGCTAATCCTTCAGCCTTATCCGGTCGGCTTAGCCTTCTGTGGAGCCTTGATGGAGGCCCTACTTGGCATGCGCGTACCGTACGCCCGACGGATTTCCCTCTATCTTTTCCTCTTCCCGCTCCTACCCAGCTCCCTGGGCTAGTCGAGCTACGGCTTGTGGCAGCGCCCTTGCCGGGCTGTCCAGGCGCACCAGACACCTCGCCACCCCTTGCCATCTTAGTGCGCGACCGTCCAGGTAACCGTCCAAGTAATGCTATTCCCCTCCAGCTCACTGCAGTAGCGCCAGGGGTATGGGAGGCCACTTATACAGACTCCCTTCTCGGACTTGGCCTTACGGATGAGTTTAGCCAACTGCCCGCAAGCCGCAGCCGCGACCTCTTCTTCACCTTCACTTTACCCGACTGTCTAGACTCACTGGATATAGACCTGTGTGATGAATTCACGGACTTTGATACGCGCCTCCACCTACTAAGTGGGCTGGACACACTGAGCGATCGCGATCAGGGTAATCGCGGGGACTGCCGAGGCTATCAGAGTCGCGGAGGCCTCACCTCACGAATAATTATGCAGGCAGCCGATGCTGTGCAAAGCCCATCCGATGAGAACTTTAGTCAGCCGCAGCGCGGCGCTATGCCTCTGACCCCTAATCAGCGCTTCCATATAGCGGTAGAGGGAGAAGAGGCCTTAGAAGTAGGCCACTTTCGGCTGCGCCTGCGCGGGTATAACCTCCCACCTGAACCGCCTAACTTAGGCCCCGACCGGGAAGTCTGTCTTGGCCCACAGGGCATACGCCTTTCAGGTTTTGCCCCTGGCGCTAGACATTACGAATGGTTCGTAAATGGCGAGCGTCTAAATGGTGCGCAGGACTCCTTCATTGTTTTTTCCCGACCGCCAGGTCGATACGAAGTGGTAGTGGTGGCGCATTGGGTGCCCCTTCAGGCTTGTGATGCTCCTGCCTCCGCCCGAGATACTCTAAACCTTCAACTCCTTCCAGCCCTGCAAGCCGCTCTACGCCACGAGGGTCGCCGGTTTGATAACGGGGATACGCTCTACCTCCGTTTTGGCCTTCATACCTTTTACGGGGAGACGCCGGCGGCCGATCCCGTATATACCTGGCGGCTATACGACCGAAGGGGCACCCTTCTAGAGGTACAGCGCGGGCCCTCTTATAGCCGAGCCTGGGAAGTTTCAGGGGTATTTATGGTGCAGCTTACTACCGAAGCGGGTGGCTGCCGAGAGGAAGATACGCTCTATCTGGAGGTGAGTGCGGCGGCTAGCCTTTCCGACCTAGGGGCCTCGGCCCCCGCTCTGTGGCCTAATCCGACCCAAGGTACCCTCTGGCTCTACCTTCCTACTCCCGGCTCTACGCTGTACCGCTTATTCAACTCTACTGGTCAATGCCTAAAGGAGGGCCTCTTGGAAGGAGGCAAAGTAGCCTCCCTCACCCTCCCTTTTCCGCCGGGGTATTACCGGCTTCAGATTCTCACCGCCCAGACGGCGTTTAGCCTACCATTTTTGATTGTGGATTAGGCTAAGCTTTTGGAAGTTGCGCTCAGGCCAGAGGATTGGCTGGTCAACCCCCAAATAGCAGGGCTGAGAGAGTCTTCACCCTTAGCGCTTGGTAGAATAGCCTAGCCCAGAAAAAGGTTATATTTGGCCATGCCTATTCACGAGGCCCTCAATCAGCAGGGTTTTTTGCTAGCTCGGCTGGATGACCTTATAAGCTGGGCGCGCACGGGTTCGCTATGGCCGATGCCGATGGGTCTAGCTTGCTGTGCCATAGAGATGATGGCCGCCGCCGGGCCTAAATACGATATCGCTCGCTTCGGGATGGAGCGCTTCTCCTTCTCGCCGCGGCAGGCTGACGTCATGATTGTAGCGGGCTGGTGTACCTATAAAATGGCCCATGCCATCAAGCGCATTTGGGACCAAATGGCCGAACCCAAATGGTGCATCGCTATGGGCGCTTGCGCCTCTACTGGTGGGATGCACCGCGTATATGGCGTAGTCCAAGGGGTGGATCAATTCCTTCCCGTGGATGTATATGTGCCGGGCTGTCCCCCACGTCCAGAAGTACTCCTCCATGCGCTCATGGAGCTTCAAAATAAAATTCGCCGAGAGCACTCGTTGATTCAGGATCGCAACCCGTGAGTGGGCAGGCCCAGTAGCCGCAGAAGGTGGTCGGCTTTGAGCCAACTCTCTTCCCATTCCGCCAGGGGATCGGAGTCATAGGTAATCCCGCTGCCTACCTGAATAAGTAAGCGCCGGCTAGCGCGATCGTAGACGCAGCTGCGTATAACTACGGCAAAGTCGGCCTCCCCCTCTGGCGATAAATAGCCTACTGCCCCCGAATAGAGGCCACGCCCTATAGGCTCAAGCTCATAAATGTACCGCAAGGCGGCTTTCTTAGGGGCGCCAGTCATAGAGCCCGCAGGAAAAAGGCTTTCTACTACCTCCCAAGTAGATACGCCTTCTGCCCGCTCTCCAACTACCGTAGAAACTAAATGATGCACCGTAGGAAAAGTATGCACCTCGGCTAGCGCAGGTACTTGAACCGAGCCCGTAAGGCATACGCGCTGAAGGTCATTCCGCACTAAATCCACAATCATCGTATTCTCCGCCGTCTCTTTTGGACTCCTTCGCAAGAACTCCAGATTACGCAGGTCTTCTTCCCAAGTTTTACCTCGTGAGATGGTTCCCTTGATGGGCTGCTGAACCACTAACTGCCGCCACTGCCAGAAAAACCTCTCAGGTGAAGCGCCAATAAGATACTTTTGCTGGTATTTGAAGATATAGTTGAAGGTGGAGGGCCAGGCACGCAAAAGGTGCACATATACCACCAAAGGATCCAGAGCCACCTCCCAAAGGAGTGCCAAAGTAAGGTTTATCTGATACACTTCCCCGTTTCGGATAAGCGCCCGGATCCGTTCTACAGCCTCTACATACCCTTGCCGGTCAAAGGAGCTGGCCAAAAAACGAGCAGCCGAAGTGGGAGGCGATAAGTCCTCCTCACACCATTCCGAGGCCTCCGACTGGGCGATTACCACCTGAGGCACAAAAAAGGCTACTTTAGGAAACTCAAGCCAAGGCTTTTTATAGGGTGCTTTCCATTCGTAGCTCCAGCCGCCCATGTACCATCCTCTTTCCTTGAAGGGATATTTAGCTACCTGCCGCCCCATGCCCATGACCCACCGGTATAGGCTCAACTCATCCTGGGGATTATTCTGCAGGCAGAAGTAAAAGTAGGGATAGCGGTCGGCCCAGTGCAAAAGGTGAAGCAGCCTCAGGCGTTCCATGGACGGTAATAGAGCTGGTCGCAAAAGCTCTCTAATGAAGGGGCCACGAGGAGCAGGGGGGAAGAGGACCTACCGCGCCACTGAAAATATACCCCACCCCCCGCTACATCCCAAACGAGGATATTCCAGAAGGCATCATACCCTAATGGTAAGTAGGAATGAGGCAGGGTAGCCGCTAAACGCTGTTTGTGCAGGAAAATGTCGCGCGGACCGCCCTGCGGTTCAAGTAGGTAAAGAAGACGCACCGAACAAAGGGTGCCTTCGCGCACGATATCAAACATGGGGTAGCGGCGCGCCCGCTCTAACCACTTGTAAAACACTGGCGGAAATTCTAAGGTATAAGGGCAGGCCCAGCTCATTTAGTTCAAATATAGTACCTTAGAAGCATGCGGTGGGTCGCTTTCCTCTTAGGCGCGTATGTGAGTGCTCAGTCGGGCGGGTATGACCCAAATGAGGTGATTGGTGAGCCGGAGAGCGAGGCGCCCCCTCCCGTCGTAGCGCCACGCGAGGATATAGCGATTCAGGTAAATGGCCAGCCCTTTCAGTGGCAAGACCCGCTAATCATAGAGGGGGGTAGAACGTATCGCATTCATATCACGGGGATGCGGCCGCGTTCCAAGCTGATTTTGCGCTTTTTCAAGGCAGGGCAGAGCGCTGGCGGGCGCCACTTTGACGCCAATGAATACGGCGAGCTTGAGTTGGAAGCCCGCTTAGAAAAGCAGAAAGCCCAGGGCGTAGCCGAAGTAATTTATTACCCTTCTAATGGGCGGGAGATTCGTCGGCGCTTCAAAGTGAAGATACAGTAGCTGGGCGTAAAAGCCGGCGACTCCAGGCGATTTCTGCTGCTAGGAGCCCTAAGGCTAGGCCTAGCCAGAGCCACCATGGGCGCCAGCGCAGAGTTAGATAAGCTGATTTGAAGGCGCCTTCACTCCACTGGCGCACTTCCACCGCTAATCCAGCCGCCTCCCACTCCGCCGGCGCAAGGAAATCCGGGTAAGATTCGCTGGGGGGCCTATTGATACCAATGTAACCGTACAGCTTCTCTTGTAGATATACGCCGTATAGCCCAGCGGGCAGCGGGTATTCCCCTAAGCTAAAGGTTATTGTATGGCCTTGCGCTTCAGTATGCGGGGTATGCGCGAGGCCCGAACGGGTGTGCCGAAGCGTTACGGACCCTTCGGCGGCGGGTAAAGTAAATATCCGACGCTCCCCAAGCGGCACATAGCCTACCCAGCCGCTTCCATGATGCCGCCAGTACAGCCGCTCAAAAAGTGGTACAAAGAGGCTATGACTACCCAGCGAACTGCCCCACCAAGGAAACGCGAAAAGGTACACAAACCCCTTTTGCCAGGGAATTTCCCAGAGAAGCGGCGTGCCTTCGGCGGTCTGCAGGATAACCCTACCGCCACTTGGACGAAGCTGGTAGAGAGAAGCGAGCCCAAGCGGCTCGGGCAGACTCCCCCCTTCTCCCCCCAAAGGTACGAACACCTCTTCCCACAAGGGGTGTGCTAGAGGGGTTAGGTAAACGGCCTGAGAGGCTTGAGACACCACCCTCTCTACCTGAAGGTCAAAAAAAGCGTTTTGCCAGGCCGAGGGGGTATTTTGAGCCGGTGCAAAAGCCACGAGGGCGCCGCCTTCCGCTACCCATGCCGCTATGCCCGCCGGCAGGTGGCCAAGCTCCCCTATCCATAAGCGAGTAGCCTCCGTAGGAGGATTCAAATCCGGTTTGGGCCAGCCCAGTACCTCAAAAAGCCTCTGGAAAGCGCTCTGGCTCAGAAGGCGCAAGTCACCGCCGCAGAGCGCTTGCCTCTCTCCAGCCATCAGCCAACCTACTCCGCACCAGTTGTCCACTTCTACAGCATCGCCTTTTATTTGCAGCTCTATGTGGCCTTCGGTTAGAGGTATGAGCTCTTCATGACGGCCTACCGCACAGGGGCGCACCCGATTACCCACCCGCACTGGGTAAACCGTATCCTTTGGCCCTTGAAGTACATACGCCACCCGAATCCGATCCCCAACTGCCGCTATAGTGAGGGAGTCAAACCAGGCATTCCCTCGCCAATCCGCCCGCAGGGGAAAGAGTACGATATCGCCTTTTACCTGTCCCCTCAGCCGCGCCAGATTCCCTACCGAACTGCGCTGAAAATCAGAAAATATGTATATCGCTTTCTTCTCATAGCTCGCCTCCCGAAAAAATAGCTCAGACCGCTCCAGAAAGTAGGTTAGAGGATAGCCCATGTCGGCTGGTTGAATAGCCGCTACTTTTTCTTTCATAAGCGCCGCTGGCAGGAAAGGAGTGCGCGGAACATAGCTGTCAGTAGTAAGAAGCCTGAACTCTTGCGAAGCGGGTGCCTGACGCAAAACCTCCTGAAGCAGGGCCTGTAGGGAAGCCCAAACCGGATGCATAGAGGGCGAAACATCCACAACTATGAGCACCGAAGTGCCCCCGAGATTCACCGACAGGCCTTTACCCCACTGAGGTCGGGCAAAAAGTAGGACAATAGCCGAAATAGCCGCTAAGCGCAGAAATAAAAGAATCCAGTGATGCAGCTTTAGATAAGGACGACTGAATTGCCTAAGCCGCTCCACCCACAACGCGCGCGAAAACTCATACCGTCGGGAGCGCCGGAGGTAAAAGAAATGTACTATAATCGGAACAATCAGAGCTAAAAGGCCCCACAGAAAGTGGGGAAAGAGGAAGTTCATTGCTTTCTTGGGGTTACATGGCGTTCGGAGTGGTAGGAGGAACGCACTAAAGGCCCGCTTTCTACATAGTCAAAGCCCATCTCCAACCCCAGCTGCGCATAGGCCTCAAATTCCTCGGGTGGTACATACCGCTCTACGGGGAGATGAGCGGGGGTAGGTTGAAGGTATTGGCCTAAGGTAAGCACGTCGCAGCCATTGGCCAGCAGATCCGCCATAAGTTCCACGACCTCTTCGTGCGTCTCACCCAAACCTAGCATGGCGCCAGACTTGGTACGGAAACCCGCTTCTTTAGTTCGGCGAATCTGCTCTAAGCTGCGTTCATATTTGGCTTGAGGTCGTACGCGGCGGTAGAGGCGGCGTACGGTCTCCATGTTATGCGAAACTACATCGGGGCCTTCTTCTAGCACACGATAAAGGGCCTCCCAATTCCCTTTGAAGTCGGGGAGCAAAACCTCAATCGTCGTATGAGGCATGCGCTGCTTGATAGCCCGCACTGTACGGGCCCAAATTTCTGCTCCTCCATCTTTTAGCTCATCTCGGTTGACCGAAGTAATCACGCAGTGCTTGAGCTGCATAAGCTCTACGGCTTGGGCCACGCGCTCAGGCTCCTCCCAATCCAGCTCCGTGGGGCGGCCCGTTTTTACGGCGCAGAAGCCGCAGGAACGCGTACAGATATTCCCCAAAATCATGAAGGTAGCTGTACCGGCCCCCCAGCATTCGCCCATGTTGGGACAGTGAGCGCTCTCGCAGACTGTATGAAGGCGATAGGTATCTACAATCTGACGGACGAAACGGTAATTAGCTCCTGAGGGTAGTTTGACGCGCAGCCAAGCTGGGCGCATAGCCTATCAAAGGTAAATAAAAAAGCGGGGTGGCTGTCGGCCACCCCGCTCAGCCTCTTTACAGCGTGTTACAGCGTAATAATCCAGCGCAGGAAGGTACGCTCTCCATTACTGAGATGCACCTCCACGGTATAGACGCCACCGCTTAGGCCTTCTAGGTACCACCGAGGCTTTTCTTCGGCGCCTTCCCAGACCAGCTTGCCATAGACGTCCCAAATCCGCACTCGCTGGATAGGAATGCTGGCTTCCAGCCAAGCACCCCCTCGGCTCGGATTAGGATGAAGCGTTACGCGCGGACTAGCGGGAAGCCCAGGCAGGGCACTGGGCGGTAAATCCTCACACTCCACGCGCGCCACCCAACCGAATAGGCTATCCGCCGCATCCGCACGGAACACGAAGGTAAGGACCGCCCCTGTACTGGTAATTTCTGGCGGTAGGTTAGAGCCGTAATAAGCCCCTATTTGACGGGCCGTGGCGCCCTCGCCATCATAGGCCCAGAGCGTATCCCCACTCCCGAGGGCAAAGGCAGAGAAAGTAACCTTCAGCCGCTTATCCGAAGGCGCGCGGAAGATAGCTACACTTGTATCCCTACCGAGATAGAGGTCAGCCGGGCCTCCCCCATCGGAGAACGTAGCCCCGTTAGCGCAGCAGTTCGCCGCCGCTAAATCCACATCCAGTGTATCCTTATAGGGCATCAGATAGGTACAGGCCGGATAGCCTATGCAGCGCAGCTGAGCCGCCCACCCAGCCTCATTCGTATTATCCGAAGAGCGGAACTCAAAGGTAAGGTAGCGGCCAGAGCTTCGGATGACGGGCGGCAGGGTCGTCCCAGAGTACTGCCCTACCAAACTCGCCGTGCGTCCAAACCCATCAAACACCCGTAGAATATCCTGATTAGCCTCGGTGGCAAACTGCGAGAAGGTGGCCTCTATTCTTTCCCCATAAGGGGCTTGGAAGATGATGAGCTTGTTCTGGTTGTCTCCGTAGTTTCTATTGGGTCCGCCGCTGTCGTAAAAGTTAGCACCACCGCAACAATCCTCTTGGGTTAGATCCACTACACTGCTGTCAGCGTGAAGCGTATAACTGCAGGGCGCAATACACGAAATGGTAGCCTCCCAGCCTGCACGGGTAATGCTACCATCGGAGCGGAACCGGAAGGTTAGGGCATTACCCGTACTTAGCAGCTCCACAGGCATAGAAGGCGTGCCGCGCAAGGTGATGAGCCGAGGGGAGGTGAGCTCGTCAGCTCCATCATATACTATGAGCGAGTCGCAGCAGCTTTCGGAGTCGAAACTACTAAAGACCACCCGGAGGCGATGGCGCGGGGGAGCAAGGAAAGTGAGGCCACGCGATTCGCTATTGCTATAGTTACCCGTAGGTCCGCCACTGTCATAGAAACGCACCTCATCACAGCAAGCCTCAGCGCCCAGATCAATTGTGCCGCTACGCATGGCGTAAATGCAGGGCACAAAGCAAGAGATAGAAGCCCCCCATCCAGCCGCATTACCCGAGCCGTTGGAAACAAAGCGGAAGGTGATATACTGCCCTCGTGCCCGAATAGGTTCAGCAGGAGGGGTATTGCCGCTCAGACGAGCTAGAATAGGGGCATTCGCATCCTGTCCGTCATGCACAAATAGGGTATCCCCGTCCAAAAGCTCTAATTGGAAGAAGCTGAAGGCGGCGCGCTGGCCTTGGGGCGCCATGAAGGTAATAATGCGATTTTCATTATCTCCATAGGCTCCGCCGATATTCCCGCTATCGTAGAAGACGGCCTCGCCACAGCAGTTATTTTGTGCTAGGTCTACCACTTGAGGGGAGGCAGGCATAGTGAAAGTACAAGCGGCAGGTGGAACGACACAAGTTAGGCGGGCAGCCCAGCCGCTTCTAACCACACTTGCATCCGAAGTGAATCGGATAGTCAGGGCACGACCGCTACTGGTTATAGAGGCTGGCACATTAGTCCCTGAAAAACGCCCTAGCTGTGTCCCGCCTATACCTACTCCATCGTATACCTCCAGCCAATCCCAGTTAGTCTCTGTGTTGAAGGCCGTAAATTCTAGGCGCAGCCGCTGCCCTAAAGGCGCTAGGAAAGTCATCACCTGATTTTCATTATTGGCATAATCACCTGCAGGTCCGCCGCTATCGTAGAAGTTTAGGTCACCACAGCAATTCTCCTCACCCAGATCTACCGTAAGGCCATTCGTCATGTTGTATGTGCAGGGAACGAAGCAGCTCACTTCGGCTACCCACCCGGGAGCCGTGCCACTACTATTAGAGACGAAACGGAAGGTGAGACTTTGGCTACGGCTACGGATGACTGAAGGGAGGGTTGTACCGCTTAGTCGGGCGATAAGTGGGGCGGCGGCATCCGCACCATCATGGACGTAGAGCGTATCGCCAGCAGCTACATTGAAAGCGCCAAACTGTACCTGCACCCGCTGTCCTGAAGGAGCCGTGAAGGTGATTTGGCGGTCTTCATTATCCCCGTAAGCTCCTGCTTCACTGCCGCTATCATAGAATACACCACCTCCGCAGCACCCAGCCGTGCTTAGGTCTACGTTCTGCGTAGCGGCGTTCAGAACGAAAGTGCAGCCCGCAGGCATGGGTATGCAACGCACCTGAGCAGCCCAGCCAGCGGCAGTAGTGGAGGAGTTGGATCGGAATCGCACCGTCAGGGCGCGTCCACTACTGGCCAGCGTAGGAGGCAGGGCATTGCCCGAAAACCGCCCTAAACGGGTACCCGTTGTACCCGCTCCGTCAAATACTTCCAGCGTATCTACATTTTGCTCCGTATTGAAGCTGGAAAAGCTCAATTCCACGCGCCGTCCAAAGGGCGCTACAAATACCACGGTGGCATTTTGGCTATTGCTGTAGTCGCTAGAGGGTCCGCCACTATCAAAGAAGTTGAGCCCCCCGCAGCAGTCGCGCTGGGCAATATCTACGGTCGTAGTACCGGTGACAGGCATGAGGAAGGTACAGCGTTCATAACAGCCTACGCGAGCACCCCATCCGGCCGCAGTGCCTGAGGCATTAGAGACAAAGCGGAAGGTAAGCTGCTGCCTATTTCCGCGAATGGCAGGTGGTAAGTTCGTACCCGAATAGGCCCCCAGAAGAGGTGCATTTACATCGGCTCCGTCATACACATACAGCGTATCGCCCTCGGCCAGATTGAAGGCGAAAAAGCGTACTTCTACCCCTTGGCCTGCTGGGGCTTCAAAGGTAAGGGTATCATCCACGCCATTCCCATAATCTGCGCCTGAGCCGCCATCATCATAGAAGTGCGCTAAACCGCAGCAGTTCAAAGCCCCTAAATCCACTCGGCGCGTGCTGAGATTGAAGATGCAGCCAGGCGGTGGACTCACGCACGTAACCGAAGCCGCCCAGCCCAGCCTATTAGCAATGCCATCACTTTGGAAACGAAAAGTGAGAGCATTCTGGGAACTCAAAAGGGTAGGAGGTAAAATACTACCCATGAAACGGCCGAGGCGCGGCGCATTTACATCAGCTCCATCAAACACCTCCAGCGAATCGAAGTTATTTTCTGTGGTGAAAGCGGAGAATTCTACCCGCACGTGCTGACCTACTGGTGCCGTGAAGGTAACCACGCCATTTTCACCGTTAGCATAGTTGCCTGGCTGGTCAGAGGTAGTAGCACTTCCTCCAGGGCCGCCGCTATCAAAGAAGTTGAGCCCGCTACAGCAGTCGCGTCCCTCTATAGACACAGTAACGCTGCCAGTGCGTGGCATGGTGTAGACGCAGCGCTCATAACACGCTATGCGCGCCGCCCAGCCCGCCGCATTCCCAGAGGCATTAGAAACGAAGCGAAAAGTAAGCCGCTGCCTATTCCCGCGAATTACCGGCGGTAGATTGGTACCCGAGTAGGCCCCAATTAGAGGGGCACTCGTATTGGCGCCATCATATACATACAGCGTATCGCCATCCAGCAAAGCAAAGGCAATAAACCGCACCTCTACTCCTTGCCCCGTCGGGGCGATAAAGGTTAGGGTATCATCTACATTATCGCCATAGTTTCCTCCTACTCCACCATCATCATAGAATACGCCTACCCCACAGCACGAATTTGTCGCTAAGTCTACTTGAGCCGTTTGCATGTTGAAGATGCAGGCAGGCGGAGGCGTAGCGCAAGAAACCACCGCCTCCCACCCAGCCGCTACGACGCTAGCATTTGAACGGAAACGAAATGTAAGGGCCTCGGTGCTACTTATAAACACGGGTGGAAGTGAAGTGCCTGAATAAACCCCCAGTCGCGTAGCATTAGCATCCGGCCCATCAAAAACTTCTAGCGTATCCTGATTGAGCTGGGTATTGAAGGAATTGAATTGCACTCGTACAAATTGACCGGGAGGAGCCAAAAAGGTTAGGGTAAGGTTTTCGTTGTTGGCGTAGTTACCCTCAGGTCCTCCTGTATCGTAGAAGCGTATCCCCCCACAGGCTTCTTGAGTAGCTAGCTCAAAGGTGCCATTCTGCATAAGGACTTGGCGAGGATAGCAGCGCACTACGGCAAACCAGCCAGCCGCTTCATCGGCTGCATCAGAGATAAACTCAAATGTGAGGGCACTCCGTGTGCTGCGTAGGAGCGGCGGAAGGGTTGAGCCCGTGTAGGTGCCTATAAGGGGGGCCGAAGTGGATGCACCATCATATACCCGCAGCTCGTCGCCAGCGCCGAGGGCGAAGGTATTGAAGCGCACCTCTACTCCTTGGCCCGAAGGTGCACGAAAGGTTAGGACATGGCTAGCGCTAGCGCTATAGTTACCCCCCAGCCCACCATCATCGTAGAAGTGGGCTAAGCCGCAGCAGCCCGCAGCACCCAAATCTACCGTCTGAGTGCTCATAGGAAAGATACATGTGGCGGCAGGACTTACGCAGGAAAGGGCCGCTTCCCAGCCTAGCCTATTTACCGATCCATCGGATCGGAAGCGAAAAGTAAGCGTATTGGAAGAGCTAATCAGCGTAGGAGGAAGGGTCGTCCCCATAAAGCGCCCTAGACGCGGCGCACTCGTATTAGGGCCGTCAAATACTTCCAGACTATCATAGCCACTCTCCGTCGTAAAGGCAGAAAACTCCACCCGCACATGCTGGCCGGGCGGCGCTGTGAAGGTCATGACAGCATTTTCGTTATTGCCATAATTGCCTGACGCATTACTGGTGGTAGTACTTCCGCCTGGCCCGCCACTATCGTAGAAGTTTGCTCCGCTGCAGCAGACGTCGGCAGCCAAATCCACCGTTACACCATTTTGCATGCGATATTGGCAGGGCACGAAGCACTGAAGGAGAGCCACCCAGCCGCCAGCCGTGCCTGCCGCATCTGAAACAAAGCGAAAGGTTAAGTAGCGGCCGGTGCTCCGAATAGTTTGGGGAGTATTTCCGCTAAGGCGCGCAATCACAGGTGCTGCGGCGTCTGGCCCATCATGGACATAGAGCGTGTCGCCCGATAAGATATCCAGTACCCCAAATTCGGCGCTTAGACGCTGACTGGCGGGTGCAGAAAAGGTTATCATTCTATCCTCTCCATCCCCATATCCGCCTGCCTCCCCACCGCTATCGTAGAACACGGCGCCCCCACAGCAGCTATTAGCGGTTAGGTCTATATTCTGATAAGTGGGTGGTAGGGTGAAAGTACAGGCTGGAGGAGGGGGGACACAGCTTACCCGGGCCGCCCAGCCGCTACTTACTACACTACCATCTGAGGTAAAGCGCACCGTCAGCGCAGAGCCACTACTTGTAAAAGGTCCGGGCACCGTAGTTCCTGAAAACCTACCTAACAGGGGAGACCCCGTATTTGGGCCATCATATACCTCCAGCCAGTCCCAGTTAGCCTCAGTATTGAAGGCGCTAAACTCCAGACGCACCCGCTGCCCAAAGGGTGCCCGAAATGTCATCACGAGGTTTTGATTGTTGGTATAATCCCCCGAAGGACCGCCTGAGTCATAAAAGTCAGCCCCACTACAACAGCCGCTCGACCCCAGATCTACGGTAGTGTTGCTCATATTATAGCTGCACTGCGCATACACCCCATACGCTACGGCTAAGCAAGCCCCCAGTAGGCTGCGGATAAAAGTCGGCATGCCGCAAATATAAGCGAGATAAACAACTCCGGCTCCAACCAACCAAGATTAGCGTACCTAAGTTGGGATTTGTACCTTCGGGGTAGTGGGTCTGGTACTGCTTATATGGGGGCAGTATTATGCGCCGGTGGCGCTTAGTCTAAGTGGGGCTCAGAGCTGCCTTACGGGGGAGGTACTGAGCCTAAATCCAGCCACTTTTCCCCAGCGGCGGTGGTCTGGCGAAGTAGCGGTAACCGCTTACCTTCCAGCCCCCGAGCTAAGCTGGCGCTTAGGCGGCGTGGCTTTTTCTTGGGACTCCCTCCAAGCCCTCCAGGCCCAGCTTAGCTATTGGGGCTGGGATAAAATAACGCACTGGGAAGGCGGGGTAGGATATGGGGCTAGTTTTTTTCGTCGGAAAGTACGGCTAGGGGTACGGGCTAGAAGCCTTTTTACGGATTTTGCTGAGTATGGGCGCGTGTGGCGCTTCACGCCCGACATAGGCTTTCAATTCTTTCCGCTGCCTCAGCTTGTGATTGGCGGGTATGGGTATAACCTCCTCGGGGTTGGGTGGGGCCTTTTGCCAGGGACTCTACGATACGGGTTAGGGATAGCATATGTACCCCTCTCTACTGCTCTCCTAGTGGCCGAGCTGACGCAGGAAGGGTCAGCTCCACCGCAGATTCATACAGGTTTCCTGTATAGCCCCCATCGGATGCTCTACTGGCGGGCCGGAATAGCCGTGCCTCTGCTGCAAATAGGCACGGGCATAGACTTAGCCTACCAAAGCTGGCGGCTGCGCTTAGCCTACGGCTATCAGCCCACCTTAGGTAGCTGGCTAGCCGTAGGCTTGGCCCATCCCTGAGAAAAGCTTAAGTTTTCCTAAT
This sequence comes from Bacteroidia bacterium, assembly GCA_039630245.1. Classification (GTDB taxonomy): domain Bacteria; phylum Bacteroidota; class Bacteroidia; order SpSt-205; family SpSt-205; genus SpSt-205. The sequence continues at coordinate 75,170 of JBCNVK010000002.1, read as the reverse complement.
GGAAGCCGTACAGATTGTGGAGTGCCCGCGCGATGCGTGGCAAGGGCTTAGCCACATCATTCCCACGGAAATTAAGATTGCTTACCTCACAGAACTTATCCAAGTAGGCTTTCATACGCTAGATGCGGGATCGTTTGTCTCGCCTAAGGCGGTGCCTCAGATGCAGGACACAGCGGTAGTGCTAGAAGCCCTACCCTATGCGGCCTATCCCAATACAGGCATTCTGGTTATTGTGGCTAATCGGCGCGGCGTAGAAGAAGCCGTACGCCATCCAGCCGTGCGGTATGTAGGCTATCCCCTTTCGCTTTCGGAGACCTTTCAGCGCCAGAATACGCGCCAATCGCGCGCCGAAGCCCAGGCGTTCGTAGATGAACTGGTGGAGCTCTGCCGGGCCCATGGAAAGGTCCCCGTAGTCTATCTCTCCATGGGTTTTGGCAACCCGTATGGAGACCCCTACGACCCAGAGGAGGTAGTGGCCATAGCCCGAAATCTTCAAGCCAAGGGTGTGCCTATCTTATCCTTGGCTGACACGGTAGGGTTAGCTACACCCGATCAGGTATATGCGCTGCTGGAGAAGGTTCTGCGCTTCGTAGAGGGGGTGACATGGGGGGTACATCTCCATGCTACCCCCCAGAACAGCCGAGAAAAGATAGCCGCCGCCTGGGAAGCTGGCTGTAGACGCTTTGATACAGCACTGGGGGGCTATGGCGGTTGTCCCTTTGCGGGCGTACCCTTAGTTTCCAACCTGCGCACAGAAACCCTTTTAAGCTTTTTAGAGGAAAAGTCGGCCCTTCCCCCGCTGGACTGGCAGGCTTTAGCGCGCGCCCAAAGCCTACTTTCTCAAGCTTTCGGGTAAGATTTTATTTTTGCTCTTAATGCGCAGGGTCAAGTGGACCGCAGGCCTAAGCCTACTTCTGTGCGCCCAAGAGCCTCTTCCTATAGTGGAGCGCCGCTTGGCGGAAATGGGCCGCTTCGTCCTAAACCATGAAAATACTGCCGAAAAAGATTCGGTAAATGCCCTTTTCCTAGCCCTTTGGAAAACTACCCTGCAGCGCCCCGAAGCTTTCACCTACCCCTTCGACTCCGTCCAAACCATATCTCTACTCACACCGCCCGATAGCAGCTTCCGCATACTTACCTGGCAGGTTGTAGACTTTGCGACCAATGAGCACCGATATTACGGCTTACTGGTGCGACGCTGGCGTAAAACTAAGCAGGATACCTTTCAATACCACGTGTTTGAGCTGCATGCCATTCCAGAAGTCTTAGAGGAGGAAGATATCGAGCGCCGTACTACAGGGCCTGAAGCCTGGGTAGGGGCCCTATATTACCATCCCCGCTATAGCACTCACGGCGTACTCCGCTACGAAGGTGTCGCTTATATCCCGCGTGGATCACGCATCCAAAAAGAGAAACTCACCTATTATGTGCTGCTGGGTTGGAACGGGTATAACGCTCGGCGGAATTTCAAGGTCATAGAAACCCTCTTTTTTGACCCCAACCGGCCAGAAGGGGTGTTTTTTGGCGCTCCCGTAATTTATGCTGGCCCAGTGCCGAAAATGCGGGTTATTCTAGAGTATTCGGAGACTACCCCCCTTTCACTGAATTTAGGATGGTATGTACGGCGCTATGGCGCGCGCAAACGCTATCCTGCAATTATTTTTGACCACATAGCTCGCTCCCGCCGGTTCAAGGGGGTCTATGACGACCCTAGGCCTTCGCAAGGTGCAGACGGCACCTATGACGCTATAGAGTTCTGGAAGCGCCGCCTGTTTGAGGGGCGTAAAGGTATCCTCGTGTACCGGCGCAATGTAATCCCGTACGCCCCTGAAATAGAATCCTACGACCCTAAAGTAGTCCTGCGCCAGCGCCTAGAGGCAGAGCGTAAGCGCCTCCGCTATGGGCTGGCTCATTAAGCGCGAAATTCTTCTCCTCTTAGGTTTCAGCACGGCTTATACCCTCGTAGCAAGCCTCATTCTATATAAAAGGGAAATCCCTTCTTACTTAGCCGACTTCAAAGAAGGGGAGCTATGGCGATTCCATGACCTGTATGCGCCATTTGAATTTGGTATTTATCGCGCCACGCAGGCGCCCGACGCTCAGGCTCCAAATGCATCGGAGGTTACTTCGCTAGCTTTTCACTTAGATACAACTATAGCGCCAGCGGTTCAGCAGGTACTTGACAAGGTCCTTTCTACCTATTCCCCTCGGCTACGCGCCGCCTTTACAGAGTTAGCCCAGTATGCCTACCGCTATGGCTATACTAACATACCCCTAACCAATCGCCAGGGTAGCGCCATCCTCCTCAAAGGCAAGGAAGAGACTAATATTGCACTGGAGGCCTTAGTGGATAGTGCGCGTTTGCGCCAATGGATAAAAGCCCATTTTCCTGCTCCATTGCGGGACTCGCTGGAAAAACTGCTCCCGTATCTTCCCCCTAACTGTCGCTACGATTCGCAGATCACCCAGCAGCGTGTGCCTTCCCTTCAGCGTAGTCTTTCACCCTTTCAGGGAATTGTCCAGCGCGGCGAACGCATCATTCAAAAGGGTGAGATTATATCCCCGCTGACCTACCAAAAGCTGTATTCTTTGCGTAAAGCTTATCTTGCGAATCAGCCCGTAGGCAATCGCCTCTTACGGTTCTTGGGGCTTTCCTTGCTGATTTTTGTAAGTACCCTGATAGCTTTCTGGTACCTCTATGTAACCAAGCGCGTCTCGCTCAAGCACCTACGCCCGACTTTCCTACTCATTACCATGTACCTCTTGACCCTACTGGTGGTCTCATTTATCGCCAATCGGCAGGAGATTTGGCTCCCAAGGCTAGATATACCTTTACACCATTTGGCCCCATTTGCGCTTGGTCCGATAGTTCTGGCCATATTTTTTGATGACCGCGTGGGATTCATCTCAGCGATCGCTTTGGGTGCCCAGCTTAGCCTTATTATGGAAGATCCAGTGGAGTACTTTTTCGTCCATGGATTCAGCAGCATGTTGGTAGTATTTCAACTGCGCGTGGTCTATCGTCGAGCCCATATTTATTATGCCTTAGGGCTGCTCCTTCTAAGCTACGTAGGCACCTACTTAGGCTATCACCTTTTCCGGCAAGCCAGTCTTCAAGGTTTACTTCATGCCGGATGGGGGTTAGCTATGCTAGGGGGGAACGTACTGGTCTCCCTGCTCGTGTATCCTCTAATCTATCTGATTGAGCGGCTCTTTAGGATTAGTTCGGATATTACCTTTTTGGAGCTATTGGACATTGACCATCCGCTTCTGCGTGAGCTTAAGCAGCGGGCGCCAGGCACTTTTCAGCATAGCCTTTCGGTGGCTACTTTAGCCGAAGCGGCAGCGCTGCGCATCGGTGCGCATTCTTTGAAGGCGCATGTAATGGCGCTTTTCCATGATATTGGAAAGCTAGAGCATCCCGAGTATTTCATAGAGAACCTTGCAGCTATCTCTCAAGGTCATGCGGCCAATCCTCACCATAACCTTACACCTTTGGAAAGCGCGCGCGCAATCCGACGGCATGTGGAATATGGGGTAGAATTAGGGCTACGCTACCGCCTTCCTACCGAAGTGATCCAAGGCATTCGTACCCACCATGGCACTACCTATATTCAGTTTTTCTGGGAGAAGCAAAAGCGGGAGCGCCCTCAGGAAGCTCCCGCGTTAGAGGCGGAATTTCGGTACGAGGGGCCTAAGCCCCGCACGCGTGAGGAGGCTATACTTATGTTGGCCGATTCCTTGGAAGCCAGTACGCGCGCTCTGCCCGACCTTACACCCGAAAAGCTACGCCGACACATTCAGCGGATTATCCAACAGCGTATCGCCGAAGGACAGCTGGAGGATGCGGCCCTTACCTTTGAGCAAATCAAGGAGCTAGAGGAGACCTTTTACCAGCAGCTTCTCTCCCTTCATCATGCGCGCATTCAGTATCCCGAAAGCGCCTCTGAGGCTGCGTCAGGAGCTAAGGCCGCAGCCCCAGCGCGCTCACCCTTCTGACGCAGGAAGCGCTTCCAAAACGAAATTCCATTGCGGGCAGCTAAGCCTTCAGCCAACTCAACGGGTGTCCAATGCGTATCCGCAAATAAAGTATATTCCTCTTCAAAAAAGTGTAGCAGGGCAGGCCAAAGAACTGTAGGATATTCTAAAACGGTAGGTACAGCATCTATGGGATCAATAAACCCATCAAAGTCGCTGCCTAAGCAGAGGGTAGAAAAAGCCTGGCGTGGCGGCACACCGCCCTCCACCAGCGTAAGATAAATATGACGAATCTGCTGGAAAAAGGGTTCTAAAGGTGGGACTTCGCCATTGCGAACAGCTTGGAGAAGCTTTTCACCGGCGCATACGCGCTCATCCAAGATGATTCCTATAAGTCCCCCACTGCGGGCTATAGCCAGCAAATCTTCATTGTGAAGGTTTATGTCCCAAGGGTTGAAGCGTTCGCTATTTAGGCGGTGGCGCCGAAGGTCTTTACGAAACTTGCGTTGAGTTAGCCCTAAGCCAGAGACCGCTACATGGGAGGCTATCACGGGCATTCCATAGTCCTGGGCGATTTCATAAACCTCCCGCCGCGCAATGTGATCGCAGTGTTTGACATCTATAAGGATACCGCGTCGGTAGGCTTCCTCTACAAAGAACGCGCCATAGCTACTCAATCCACGAAAGCGCCCTACACTGCGCAGGCTGCGATAGGGGTTAGGAAGTACGGTGGCTAAACCCTGAAATTCTACGGCTTTTGCGGGCGTAGCCAGATGATTGTAAACCATGTGCACAAGAGTAATCATGTGGATTCCGCGCGCAGCTGCCCACTCCATACGCGCCCGAATCCCATCGCGCGTAAGGGGAAAAAACTCATCGTAAGAAAACCCTCGAATAGCTGGAAAAGTATAATCCCGATACTCAAATCCCAAGGCATGGGCGCCTTCTAGGGAGAGGATAGTGGCGATTTTATGAGGATTAGCTATAGCCTCATCAATATCTTCTGGACGGCGCACGAGAATCACTTCCCCTGGGCCATCGGGCTGCCGGCGGTAGGCTAGAAGTAGGTTATACTCCTGCTGAAGGATAGTAAAGGGGTTGCGCTGGAGGATCTGGCGCACCTTCTCCAGGCGCATGCGAAAGATCAAGGCATACATCACGGGTCGGGTGGTAAAGGCCGATACCAGGTACCGCTCTAAAGGATGGAGGGCCAAGCACACTACACGCGTGCCCGAACGAAGCAGCTTAGTAAAATCTGATTGGGTAAGGCGGGGCGTGCGCCGAACACGCTCAGTCGGCGTAGCCTCATCGTAATCCTGCCACGGGGAGTCAACCGCACTTAGAAGAGAGGGCTTTAGGGTGGAATGAACATGCAGATCAAAAAATACAGGTGGGGCAGGATTCATTAAGTCAAAATCAATCGTAGAGTAGGCTTATGCGTGCGCCTACCTGCCAGCTAAAGTCTATCTTGAGTGGATCTATTACTTCGCTTCGGGCCCGCACCGAGCCGAAAATTTCAAAATAGGGAAAGGGGTTGAACAATGTACCTATACCAGCAAAAAGATCGGGTACTACAACGCTCTGCTCGCGCGTGCCACCTAAACCATCGGGCTGCTGGAGCTTGGGATAGTAGTAGGCGCGTGCGCCCAGGTCCAGGTAAGGGAGAAACCATGCAATCCCACAGTCCTTAGCCAGCCATCCCCCTAATACCCCCTGGTTCATGCCTAGGCTAACTACATACCCATTTTGAAGGCCGCTGAGGTTAGGGGCGCGTGAGCGACCTACCCCCCCTGAAAGCTCCACAAAGGTGTACTCACTGTACCCCAAGGGAAGCCGTAAAGAAGCTCCCATAAGATGAGGGCCAAACGTGGCCCCTATACCTAAGCGCCCAAATCCGGCTACGCCTTTTTGAGCCCATGCGAAGGCTAACAAAAGCCCTAAACCGCAGAGTTGCTGAAGGCAGGTTCTCATAGAAGCAAAAGTAAGACACTGCGGCCTAAAATCCAAATAGCATCTGGGCGCTTTACTTACTCACCGGCTCTATTTCCCCTTGCAGCACTAAATGCACAACGGGCTGGCGTGGGTCATTTGTAATCACCGTCACGGATTTAGAGTCTCGCCCCGAGCGGCCCGTTGAATCAAAGGTTACCTTTATGACAGTACTTTCACCTGGCTGAAGCGTGCTTTTATCCGGCGCGACGGCGGTACAGCCGCAGCTGGCCTTCACTTTCCGAATAATAAGGGGCTTCTTACCTACATTGGTGAGGCGGAAGTCACGGATTACCTTCTCCCCGGCCCGAATCTTACCATAGTCGTAACTGGTGGCTTCAAACTGGGCCCGCGGGGCCTCCGCTAAAGCCGCCTCCGTAAGCTCACCAAAATACTCTTCAATATTAGCCGTGATGTAAATCGGCTTCTCAGGCTCTATGGCGTCATTGGTACGCAGCTTGATTACATGATACACAAAGCCGTAATCGTTTGCTGCGGCCGCATTATAAGTGCAGGAGATGTGAGCCGTATCTTTAGGCGGAAGTGTATAGGTAGTAACTTCGCCTGCCGAGGTACGCAGTGTGATTTTCACCCAAGCTGGTACATCCGCAAAGCCTTGAAGCTCAATAGGCTTATCCGAGGCATTGTATATAGTGATACCTTGGGTTTTAGTCTCGTTGGTTTTGATGTTGCCAATCGCTATGTGATTGGCCAGTCCAAACCACAGATTCCCCAATTTAGTGGGATACCAGTCTTCTGGCCCTTTGGGCCTCGGTATAACCTCCCCGCGGATAGTGAGGGTATAGGTCTCCTCCTGCGTAGTATCCTTCTCCGAGCGAATGCGCACCGTAAGGCTCTTAGAGAAGGGGCCTGGACGCCCCCAGCTGCTGTATTGCGCCTCTATGAAGCCCTCTTTACCTGGGGCTACTTTATCCTTGCTCCAATCGGGCGAAGTGCAGCCGCACGACGTCTTCACATCCACTACCCGAACGGGATGCTTAGACACATTGCGGAAAGTAAAGCGCGTAGTGGCTACGCGGTCCTCTTCCTTAATCCGACCAAAGTCATGATCTACTTTTGGAAATTCTACTAAGCGCGCAGTATTTTGGGTAGGCTGCGCTAGCAGTGCCACCCCCCACAGAAGCCCGATAGCCCCTTTGAGCCTACGCATAGCCGCGCAAATGTAGCAAAAAAATCCCTTGGCGCAAGCTCGCTTACCTTTGCGGAAAGCCATGCGGAGCTATCGGGTGCTTCTCTTGCGCAAGTTTCCTGAAAATCCCACCTTAGGCTTTTACCGCCACCCGAAGCTCCCCAGCTCACTTGTGGGGCGTACCCTAGTACGCTTTCTCCATGTGACTTCCCCCGCTGACGTAGTCGCTTTTTATTACCGCGAAGGCTTTTTCCGAGACTACGAGGTGCTTTTTACCGATACCCACATCTACGACAAAAAGGCCTACTATCCTCTGGAGGATATACGCGACGTAAAGGTGGATCACAAGGATGTACTTCTGGAAATCAACCAGCTCGGCCATACCCTTGTCCATCGCTTACGGCTGGGCTCGCCTGTAGCAGCGGACCTTATGGCACGCGTGCTTACCCTCATTACGCGCGCCCCTAAGGAAGAGGCCTTAGAGCGCGTTATACAGAAGCGGGCCGGGCTAAACCTAGCCAGCGTGCAGTGGCTGGAGCTGCGCGACGAGGTGCTGCGTACCATAGACCTCCTCTACGAAAAATACCAAGAAGGCAAACTAGGCCTTTTGGAATACGAAATGCTCCGGGAAGATCTTCTACGGCGGCTGGTTTAGGGAAATTTACTATATTTGCTCTATGGCAGGCAAACCGACAAAAGGCAGCTATACCTACCCGCAGGTTTTCTGGAAGCAACCGTGGGAGTGGCTCAGCCGCTACCGAGACATCAATACCTTTTTAGCTATGGGCTTTTATGGCGGCCTCTCCCTCCTGATGATAGCCTATGCGTACCTGCAGCAGCACCTTTCTTGGTGGCAGATTACCCTACTGGCGGTCGGTGGGCTTCTCACCTGGACGCTTACGGAATACCTACTCCACCGCTTCGTGCTTCACTATGTGGAGGATAATCCCACCATCCAGCGATGGCACAATTTTGCCCATGGCGCGCACCACGACGTGCCTAAAGATCTCCGATTCGTTACCGTCTCGCCCTTCATGAGTTTTCCGCTTGCCGTCCTCTTCTGGGTTATCTTCTGGGCCATTTTGGGATGGAAATGGGTATGGGCTTTCTACGCTGGCTTTGGCGTGGGATACATTTTATATGAATACGTACACTATGCCATTCACCGCTATCCGCATCCACCTTTTGGGTTTTTGCGCCCCTTATGGCAAAACCACCAGCTTCACCACTACAAGACACCCGATAAGCGCTTCGGCGTTACCAATACGCTGTGGGACAGGATATTTGGCACTTATGCATGAGCCGTCTGCTAGCGCTAAAGGAATCCTTAGCGGACGCGGCTCTAGAGGTACGAGAGCACGCAGGGGAGCTAACCTTCATAGTAGATAAGGCCGCGCTTAAGTCCTTCCTACGCCGGCTCCATACCGAGCACGGCTTTGATTACCTCGTAGATATAGGCGCTACAGACCTTTTCACAGAAGGGGAAAGATTTGAGCTAGTGTATAACCTTGTGAGCCTTTCGCGCCAGATGCGGGTTCGGGTAAAAGTCCGTTTGCCCGAAGAGGATCCTGTAGTGGAGACGGTTACGGATATATGGCCGGCAGCGGCGTGGCATGAGCGTGAGGCCTACGACATGATGGGGATTCGCTTCCAAGGGCACCCCGACCTGCGGCGGATTTATTTACCTGAGGATTTCGCCTATCATCCGCTGCGTAAGGAATTTCCTCTCTTAGGCATCCCGGGTAGTCTGCCGCTCCCGCCTAAGGAGCCGCCCAAACCCTACCACTAAAGAGAAGATAGGGCGCGCTGGTAGCGCTGCTCGGCCAGCCAGCGCTCCGCATCTAAGGCGGCCATGCAGCCCGTGCCCGCTGCCGTAATCGCCTGCCGATAAACTGGATCCTGTACATCTCCCGCCGCAAACACTCCTTCTAAGTTAGTATGGGTGCTTCCTGGGCGTGTGCGTATGTAGCCATTTTCGGTAAGTTCTAGCTGACCAGCGAAAATAGCCGTATTAGGCTGATGGCCAATCGCTACAAAGAGCGCACGAACAGGAAGGATACTCTCTTCGCCCGTTTGAACCTGCCGCACTTTTACGCCCTCCACCCGTTCCGTGCCTAAAATATCTACCACCACCGTATGCCAGTGGATGAAGATATTAGCGGTGCTACGAACGCGCTCCTGCATGATTTTAGAGGCGCGCATTTTATCCCGCCGCACGAGCATATGGACGGCGCTACAGAGCTTGGCAAGGTAGAGGGCTTCTTCACAGGCGGTATCGCCTCCCCCTACTACGGCCACGGGCTGACCTCGGAAAAAATAACCATCGCATACGGCACAGGCGCTTACGCCAGCTCCATAGAGGCGCTGCTCCGCCTCTAAACCAAGCCATTTGGGCGAAGAACCCGTAGCAATAATTACGGCCTCCGCTTCTACGATTTCTCCTGAGGTAAGCGTAAGGCGCTTGGGCGTGGTACGCAGTTCCGCCTGCTCCACGGCATCGTAAATAATAGGCGTGCCAAAGCGTACAGCCTGCTGGCGGAAGTCCTCCATCATTTGGCTTCCCAGCACCCCTTGGGGATAGCCGGGAAAGTTTTCAACTTCACTCGTTTTGGTAAGCTGTCCGCCGGGCTCTGGTCCTGCAATCAGCACGAGCTTGAGGCCCGCCCGCGCGGCATAGATAGCCGCTGTATAACCCGCTGGACCCGAGCCTAATATAGCTACCTCATATACCATACCGCTTCTGGTAATTTGAAAGCCCCTCTTGAAGAAAGCTCAGAAACTGCCCCACATCCAGCGTGAAGCTGAGCGGCGCAGTGAGTGGCACTAAAGTAGAGTCAGTGATCACATAATAAGGCTGAGCCTGAGTGTTATAGTGGGTCTTTTGAAGGTACAGCCACCTATCGCCTAAGGTGCGCAGTTTTTTGCCTTCGGGCAGGTCAATCGCTGTATCCAGCGGTGTGAGGTCATCCACAAAAAGCGAGACCAGTACGAAGTCCTCCCGAAGGTGCTTAGCCACGCTGGGATGCGACCACACATTACTTTCTACCTGGCGGCAGTTAGTGCAGGTATGGCCAGTAAAGTCTAAAAGCAAGGGTTTGCGCACTCGGACTGCATAGGCTACAGCTTCTTCCAGATCATAGAAAGCGCACAAATCGGCAGGGGTGTATTGCCGTAGCTTGTCGGCGTACTTACGGTTGGGCGGATAGAAGCAGGAAGAGGTAGTCAGGCGCTCTGCCCCCAGCACACGCACACCCATTTCCTCATGGACGGGCGGCAAAAGGCCCGAAAAAAGCTTGAGCGGCGCGCCCCAGAGTCCCGTAAATAGGTAAAGCGCTAGGCTAAAGCTTGCCATACTCAAAAGCAGGCGCCCCACACCGATTTCAGAGGGGGTTACGCCTTTGAGCGGAATCTTACCCAGCAGGTAGAGCGAAAGGAAGAGAAATAGCGTAATCCACAGGACCAGATATACCTCACGCGGCAGGAGGCCGAGGTGCCACACAAGGTCTGCATTGCTGAGAAACTTAAGCGCAAGGGCCAGTTCCAGAAAGCCGAGGGTTACTTTGAAGGTTTCCATCCAGTCCCCAGCGCGCGGGAGGCGGTGGAGCAGCTGAGGCATCCCCGCTAAGAGGCCAAAAGGCAAAGCGAAAGCCAGTCCAAAGCCCGTCATGCCCACCATAGGTTCCCAGACCTTTCCCCCCACCATGTCTATCATGAGGGTGCCGATGAGAGGGCCTGTGCAGGAGAAGCTCACAAGCACCAGCGTCAAAGCCATAAAAAATACCCCCGCTAGGCTATGGGGATTGGCTCGGCGGCTCGTAGCTGTACTCCACGTAGCCGGCAGCATGATGTCATAGAGCCCTAGAAAAGACAAGCCAAAAAGTAGCAGAATGAAAAAGAAAACGAGATTGAGCCAGGGATTGGTGGCTAAGTTATAGGCAGCGCTGGCGCCAAAGACTAAGGTGAGAAGAAGGCCTAAGAGCCAGAAGATAAGTAGTACTGAAAAGCCATACCAAAGGGCTAGGAAGGGAAAGCCACGCCGCCCTTCGGTAGCTTTAGTAAAGTAGCTAAGGGTGAGCGGAATCATAGGAAAGGTGCAAGGCGTAAGGATAGCCGCCAGGCCAAAGAGAAAAGCCTTGAGAAACACCCACCAGAGCGACTCGGCTGCAGCCGCTGAGGGAGGGGGAGGCGGGGCGGGAGAAGTTGCAGGGGGCGAAAGGCTGACTGAGCCCGCCTTGGACTTAGGTAGGGTATCCACCCCAGGCGGAGGCGGTAGGGAGGGCTTAGGCGTAACCTGCAGCTTTGAGGCAGGCTCCCCATTCAGCTTGAAATGAAAATCCTTAGTTTCCATATAGCACTGCTGAGCATCGCAGTACTGGTAGCGCAGGTAGCCTCCGACCTCAGCCGGCAAAGCTTCTATCCGAAAGTATTGAATGAACTCGGCTTTTTCCTCATAGTAATAGACTTCGGTCTCAAATATTTCGTCGTACTTGGATTGGAGGTGGCCTTGTTCCTTTAGCCCGCCTAAGGCCCGCAAACCCACGACTTTCTCTAGCGTAAGGGTAGTAGGCAGGTTGGCTTCTTTGGCGGGGGGCCGGCTCGAAAAGAGGTGATAGGGGGTCGGGATAGTAGCCTGAAAGCGTAGGGCCAGCGTATCACCCGCAGTAGGCTTAGGCGGCTTGTCTAAAACGATATTCCAGCCTATTAGGGTTTGGGCCCAGAAAAGCCCCCAGGCTACAAGCATGTGGAGGCAAATTTAGGATAGAATAGGTAAGCGGGCTTGGGTACGCGGACGCAAAACAAGGTTTCGGAGATAGAGGGTCTGACGCCCCTCCACACAGAGGAACCCCTCACTGCTATATACCTCAAAGGGGAAAGTGTAGCGCAGCTTCCCTTCGGTTTCTAGGACTTGTTTGATAGCCAGCCATGTATCAGACGGTATATGGCAGGTGAAATAAAGGTCTCCGCGCGTGGCGCGCACAAAGCGCGCCTCTAGCGCTTCTACCCAAACCTCTAGCGAAATCCCTACCTCCAAGCATTTACGCCAGAGGATAGTACCATACCACGGGTCTATAGCGCTGAGGATAGTGCCGCCAAAAAAAGTGCCATTTAGATTGCGGTTGAGAAAGGAGCGCTTGATTTTGACATGAATAGTGAGGAAGTCATCGGAGGCGCCGAGGGGAATTACACGCTGGAAAAGCAGCGGGGGGTACCAACGCATGGCCCGCAGGAGATGCTTGGGGGGGAGATGGGGGCGCGTGAGGCGCTGAATAAGCCACCGTTGCAGCCGTTCCATTAGCCGTATTCAATCTCTATCTCAGGGGTGAGCGGGACTGCTTGGCAGGTTAGGATATACCCTTTCTCTATCTCCCAGTCCGAAAGGGCCTCCCGCACAGCCATATGTACTTGGCCTTTGTAAAGTTTAGCGCGGCAGGTACAACAGATGCCTTCCTCACAGGCATAGGGCGGCTCCATGCCAGCGGCCTGCGCCGCAGCAAGAAGCGTCTGCCCTGCGGCTACCTCCACATGATAGGTTTTGCCGTCTAGGCGAATCGTAGCGTAGGCTTTCTCCGGGGTGGGAGGTGGTTCGGCCTGCACTTCAGCTGGTAGAGGCGCGGTGAAAAACTCCGTATGAATGCGCTCTTTAGGCAGGCGCGCCGCTTCTAAGGTCTGAACAGCGCTCGTAATAAGGTCCCCAGGCCCACAGATGTAGGCCTCTATCGGAAGGAGCCGCTGACGCAGCCGCTGCAGCTCCGCCTGAATAAGCTCCGGCGAAATACGCCCCCGCTGCCCCGTCCACCCTTCCGAAGGCCGACTCAGCGTATGAAGCACCTCCAGTCTGTCCTCATATTGAGCCACTAGCCGATCTAAAGCCTCCCGAAAAATAATAAGCCGCTCTTCGCGATTGCCATAAAGGAGCCGCACGCGACTTTTTGGCTCTACAAAAAGGATAGAACGCAGGATGCCCCAGATGGGCGCTATGCCACTTCCTGCCGCAATGAGAAGGTATTGGACAGCGCGCCCGGGCTGAGGCTGAACCGTAAAGCGTCCCAGCGGAGGAAAAACCTCCAGCGTATCACCCACTTGGAGGCGCTCCCAAATGTAATTAGATACCAGCCCATTTGGGAGGCGCTTGATAGTAAGCTGCAGATGAGGATCCAAATAGGGGCTACTAGAGAGCGAATAGGCTCGCAGATGCTTTTGCCCCTCAATGCTTACACGCACCGTGAGGTACTGCCCAGCCAGGTACGAGAAGCCTGAGGTAGGCTTCTCCAAGATTAGGGAAAAGGTATCTGGGGTTTCCGCACGCTTTTCTAAAATACGCAGCGCAGTAAAACGGCTCATGCGGCGGAGGCTTTCTCTATCCAGCGTCCCATACGGCTGTACTTTTCCAAGCGACGCTGCACCAGCTCCTCGCCCGAAAGGGCCAAAAGGGGTGGCAAATCCTGAAGTATTTTCTCGCGTACAGCCTTATAGACAGCCGTAGGATTTTGATGCGCCCCGCCCAGCGGCTCAGGAATGATTTCATCAATTGTACCCAGCTTGAGGTTATCCTGAGCGGAAAGGTGCAAGGCCTCGGCGGCTTTCTCCTTATACTCCCAAGAGCGCCATAGGATGCTGGCGCAGCTTTCGGGCGAAATCACCGAATACCAGGTGTTTTCCAGCATGTAGATTTTATCCCCTACGCCGATTCCTAGGGCCCCGCCGGAAGCGCCCTCGCCCACGATGAAAACAAGAATGGGCACTTGCAGCTGAGCCATTTCGTAAAGGTTGCGGGCTATGGCTTCGGCCTGCCCAAATTCCTCAGCGTGGGTGCCGGGGTGGGCGCCGGGTGTATCTATGAAGGAAATTACCGGCTTGCGCAGTTTTTCGGCCACCTTCATAAGGCGGCGGGCTTTGCGGTAGCCTTCGGGATTAGGCATGCCGAAATTGCGGTACTGGCGCGTGCGTGTGTCACGCCCTTTCTGTTGGCCAATTAGGATTACCCCATAGGGCCCGATTTTGCCCACTCCCCCTACAATCGCCTTATCATCGCCACCACAGCGGTCGCCATGTAGCTCTATAAAGTCTTCGGTGATGGCGTGAATGTAGTCTAAGGCGTAGGGACGGGCCGGATGGCGCGCCAGCTGCACCCGCTGCCAAGGCGTTAGATTGCGGTAGATGTCTTGCTTCAGTTGCTCCAGCCGCGCTTCCAAAGGCGCTAAACTACTGGAGATGTCCAAACCCGTTTGCTCAGCTAAGCGCCGTGTTTCAGCGATTCGGGCTTCTAATTCACGTATAGGCTTCTCAAAGTCCAAGGTGTAGTCCATCCCCCTTAGGAGATGTGGGCTAGAATCCGGCGCTCTAACGCCGGCCCTGGCAAGGCCCCTACAATCTTATCCACTGGGTGCCCGCCACGATACAGAATCAGCGTAGGTATGGCTTGGATGTAATACTGCGATGGGATAAAGGGGTTCTCATCTACATTCATTTTGGCTATTTTGATTTTGCCCGCATACTTTTTGGCGATTTCATCTAAGACAGGCGCAATAATTCGGCACGGACCGCACCAAGGCGCCCAAAAATCCACCAGCACGGGTATAGGGCTCTGCAAAACCTCCTTAGCAAAGGTTGAATCCGTAACTACCACGGGTTTGTCTAAAGGTGCTGTAGGCTGCTGCATGGCTCAGAAAACAAAAATAAGCCGATTCTTGTTTAGCCGTGGAAGCTCCCAGCAGGCCGCCTAAGCGGTTTTGACTTCTATGCGGATGCCCAGCTTCCGGAAATCCTCTTCGGCGGCCTTTTCGTAGCGCAGGCGCCATTCGGTGCTGAGAAGTACGGGTATCTGGTGTCCATAATGGAGGCGTAGAAAGACGGGTATGGGGCCTTTCCATTTTTGGATATAGTCTTCCAGCTGATTTAGGAGTTCGGGCGCCTTGAGGTGCTGAAGGTCCCAGTCTAGGTAGAGGGACTTGATTTTCGGCTGGGCGAATTCTTGGAGGGCCTCGGTGAGACTAAGAAGCTGCGTGAGGCGCCACTCTTTCCCTTCTGGGCGCTCGGCATACTCTAGCTCTAGGTAGAACGGTTCGCCTATTCGGCCCTGTACTTTTGGCGCCCACTGCTCCCAAAGGGGCGAGAAGACCGAGAGCGCAAAGCTGTCATACCGATCCTCCCAAACTAGCCGCGCAAAGGGCTTGCCCTGGCGCGAGCGGCGCATATCTACATCCACAAGCAGGGCTGCGCCACGCAGCGTACGAAGGTTATCGGGCGGGGCCTCCTCTTGGAGAAAACGACTAACCTCGGACTGAATGTGGTATTCTTTGAGCTTGGCCTCAAACTCATCCAGCGGATGCGCCGAGAGGAAAAAGCCGATATAGGCCCGCTCCTGGCGAAGCCGCTCAAGCACGGAGAGCCTACGCGTGGGGCTAGGCGAGCGAAGCGTAGGCAAAGGAATAGCCGCCGCAGGGGCCTGCTCAAAGAGCGAAGCTTGGAACGTCTGGCGCGCGCGCTGGACGGCAGTCGCATAGTCCAAAATAATCTGGCGATTGGCCTCTTCCAAGAGTATCTCCCGCTGGTCATTTACAAAAACGTCCAGCGCGCCAGCTAAACATAGGCTTTCCAAGGACTTCTTATTGAGCCCTAGGGGAAGGGTGCGTACGGCAAAGTCAAATACGCTCTGGTAAGGCCCATTCGCCTCTCGCTCCTTCACGATGGCTTCGGCTAGCTTTAGCCCCAAGTGCTTGATGCCCCCCAGTCCAAAGCGAATATGCTGCGCATCCGGTACGGAAAAGCTTACCTCGCTGCTATTTACGCAAGGCGGCAGTACCTTAAGCCCCAGCCGGCGTACCTCCTTCAGAAAAAAGCCAAGTTTCTCGTAATCGTCCGCATGGTGTGTGAGCACCGCAGCCATATAGACAGCTGGATAATTGGCTTTCAGATAAGCGGTGCGATAGGCTAAGATGCTATACGCTACGGCGTGGGATTTATTGAAGCCATATTCGGCAAAGCGGGCCATGGTATCAAATATCTCTTCGGCTACTTCGCGCTTCGTGCCATGTGCTACCGCCCGTTCTATGAAGATAGCCCGCTGCTCCTCCATGATTTCTTTCTTTTTCTTGCCCATCGCTCGCCGTAGGAGGTCCGCCTCGGCTAAAGAATACCCCGCAATCACCTGTGCAATCTGCATAATCTGCTCCTGATACACCATAATCCCATAGGTATTTTCTAAGATGGGCTTGAGCCGCGGGTCGGGATAGGTCACGGGCTCTTCCCCATGCTTCCGCCTTACGAAGCTGGGGATATTATCCATAGGTCCGGGCCGATAAAGCGCATTCATAGCAATGAGGTCCTCTATGCAGGTAGGCCGCAGGAGCCGAAGATACTTCTGCATCCCTTCGGATTCAAATTGGAATATAGCTACGGTTTCACCTTCCTGAAAAAGCTGCCAGGTTTTTTGGTCATCCAGAGGAATTTTCTCTAAGTCCAGCGGCTCGGGAAGCTGAAGCAGCTTCTGCAGAAGTTCTACGGCCGTTTTGAGGATAGAGAGGGTCTTAAGCCCTAAAAAGTCCATTTTGAGTAGGCCTACGCTTTCGCAGTCTGGGCCATCCCACTGAGTAATAACCTGACGGTTCTCTTCCTCCCGGGTGGCGATGGCAAGCGGCACGTACTTCCACAGGCTATCGGAGGCGATAATTACGCCGGCGGCATGTACGCCCGTATGACGCGTCAGGCCTTCCAATTGGGCAGCTATTTCTAAGACCTGTTTTTGGGCGCTATTTGGCTGGGCTAGAATATCCTGCAGCACGTAGGCCTTGGGATTCTCTTCGGGGTTGAGGGCAGCCTCCCAAGTGATATTAGGCCGATTTGGGATAAGGCCGGCGAGGTAATTCACTTCAGCGAGCGGCAGCTTGAGCACCCGGCCCACATCCCGAATAGCCGTCTTGATGCCCATGGTACCGTAGGTAATGATTTGGGCGACGTTGGTGCTGCCATACTTCTCCTGGACGTACCGAATAACCTCTTCCCGCCCCGCATCGTCAAAGTCTATGTCTATATCGGGTGGGCTGATGCGCTCGGGATTGAGGAACCTTTCAAAAAGGAGCTGATAGGCTAGCGGATCTACGCTGGTGATGCCAAGGGCATAGGCTACGAGGCTGCCGGCGGCCGAGCCCCGTCCAGGACCTACCCATACGCCGCGCCGGCGCGCCTCCGCCACAAAATCCTGCACAATCAGAAAATAGCCCGCAAAGCCCATCTGATTGATAATCTTTAGCTCATGTTCCAGCCGCTCAACTACTTCTGGTGTAAGGGTACCATAGCGGCGCTGGGCCCCTTCGTAGGCCAGGTGGCGCAGATAGGCCTCCATGCTGGCGAACTCCGGCGGGATGGGATAGCGCGGTAAAACAAGCGGCCGGGCAAAATCCAACTTCAATTCGCACTTTTCGGCTACGGCGCAGGTATTAGTAAGGGCTTCTGGATTTTCCTTGAAAAGCGGCCTAGCTAGCATTTCGGGGGCGGATTTGAGGTAAAACTGCCTATTGAGCTGCCGCCCATCGTCTTCTACAAAGCGCAGCCGCTTCGGGTCATCTATCTCACTGCCTGTCTGAATCGCCAGAAGAAGGTCATGCAGCTCAGCGTCTTCAGCACAGGTATAATGCACGTCATTAGTGGCGATTATGGGTACGTGGTACTTCTTAGCCCACTCTAAAAGGACGGTAGCTATGGTATGCTGGTCGCGCAGGCCATGGTCCTGCAGCTCTATGTAAAAGTCTTCGCCAAATACGTCTAAGTACCACCGAAAGCGTGCTTCGGCTTCTTTGAGGTGGCCGCTGAGGATTTTCTGGTTGATTTCGCTGGCTAGGCAGCCGGTGGTAGCGATGAGGCCAGCCCGATGCGCCAAAAGAAGCCCCCTATGGATGCGCGGGCGATAGTAAAAACCCTCCAGAAAGCTTACAGAAGAAAGGTAGAGTAGATTTTGCCAGCCTATCTCATCCTTGGCCAAAAGAAGGAGGTGATAGGTTGTCTTATCCTTAGTAAAGCTTTCACCTTCGGTTAGGTAAAACTCGCAGCCAATGATAGGCTTGAGGCCAGCATTTTGGGCCTCTCGGTAAAAAGCCGGCACGGCGAAAAGGTTTCCGTGGTCAGAAAGGGCGATAGCCTTCATTCCCAGGGCCTTAGCCCGCTGCATAAGGCTGGGAATACGGGAAGCCCCATCCAGCAGGCTATACTCGGTATGTACATGCAGGTGCGTGAAATCCGTCATTATCACAAATATCCCAAGATTTTCGGCGGACGGGGCGGTCTGGCATGCTAGCGATTGAGGGAGAAAGATTTTTACCTTTGGGTGTGCGCAGGGCGCTTTGGTTGATGCTTCTAGCTTGGGCATTTGGGCAAGAGGAACGGCTCTCTACCCTAAAGGACCTGCGTCCAGCGCGCCTTCAGGTCGTTGGGCGGGTGATTGATGGACGCACCGGGGAGCCGCTCATGGGAGCTCAAGTACGCCTTGGAAGCCTCGGCACCTACACCGATGAAAAAGGCGGCTTTATGCTAAGCTTCACCCAAGCAGATACCCTGCAGGTTTTCCTCTTGGGCTATCGCATTCTACGGGTGCCTCTCCGCCAGCCTACCGACAATCTCGTCCTACGCCTCTTACCGATTGAAGCCGAACTCGCCGAAGTAAGCATAGTGGAGGAGGCCGACCGCGCCACAGAAAGCGGGCTATTCATAGAGCGGCTTAGGGCTTTAGAAATTGCGGAGCTGTACTCACAGGAGCTTATAATGAAGCGAAGCACCGACTTTTATGTACCGAATGTGCTTCGGCGGCTGCCCGGCGTTTCGCTCCTTTCGGGCCGGTATGTCTCTATTCGGGGGCTGGGTGAGCGGTACAATGCCTTTGCGTTTTGGGCGGCCTACCCCGCTTGGCTGAGCTATGATGCCAGCTTTGGGGAGCTAGAGCACCTCATTACGACTCTTTTGGGGCGTGTGGAGGTGCGCAAGTTCTGGACCCCGGAGCTCTTAGGACACTTTGGCGGCGGGATGGTGGATTTCCAACTGCCACGTGCCACCGAGACCGGCTGGCAAATCGCCTATACCACGGAAGTAGATGCCCAGGCCACGGGGCGGCCTTTCTACGCCTTTACCCTACCGTTTCGGGAGCCTCTGCCAGCCGATTTTCCTGAGCCCGCTACGGTACAGGCTTCCGAAAATAGCGGCCGTCCCCTTCCCGAAAATTTCGCCTATGGGCAGCGTTTTCGGCGTTACACTATACCTAATCGGCAAAGCTGGGTGCCACCTGGCAGCCTACTTACCCTATCCTATGATAAAAGCGGAGCTCGCTGGCGCCTTTCCCTACGCAGTGCATTTTCCCAGCGCTACCTGCGTAGCGGCCTCCGATTCGCCGATGGCACTTTTGAAGAAGTGGAGGGTCGCTGGCAGTTCAGGCCCTACTTGCGTTCCCTGACTACCCATCCCTTCTACTACGCCAGCCTAGGTGGCGGCATATCCGGGACGCTAAGCCTCCAGCTTAGCCCAGCTCATTCCTTACTCTTAGAAGGCTTTTACCTTCAGAATACCTACCAGCGCTTCTGCATAGAAGAGACCGAGTATATCAACCCAGCCATAGATTCGGTTGTGCCCGTGCGGAGCGTATACCCTTCGTTTTTGACGCAGCGCTCCTATTTAGCCATCCTGCGCCCGGCATGGATTTTCACCGCGCGGGGAGGCTGGCAGGGCCGCCTGCAACTGGGTGGACTGCTCCAAGGCCAAGCTATCCCCCAAACGGGCGCCATGAATTACATCCGCTACCCCAACACCGAAGAACTTACCTACGAACACGAGCTATACAATGAAAGCGAAATATATGCCCAGGTCCTTACTACGAAATCTCGGGCCTTGCAAGGGTATGTTCATCCCTATATAGAGAAGCGTTGGGATGTAGGGGAAAGCTGGATCCAGCTGCGGCTAGGTGGCTGGTATTCTTGGGAAACTCAGCGGTTTAGGGCCCGCCAACTTGGCTTTTTGACGGATACCGCAGGAGGTGGCCCTGACGCACTGCCCAGCGAAATATATGCGTGGGACAATATTCGGCAGGTATATGATCCGGCCTATATTCGGGAAGGGGGCTTTTACCTCATAGACCGTACGGGGGATTACCACCGCCACCGCGGCGAAACCGAAATCTTAGCCGGGTATGGGTGGTTCCGGACGGCGCTTGGAAGGCGCTGGGAAATGCTTATAGGGGCACGCTACGAGATTTGGGCGCGCCAGCTCTACCATACCCCTATAGCCACTGAGCGCGAGACGACCCTGGCCGGCTACCGCGACGGCCACTTACTGCCCGCCCTTTTAGCGAAGTACGCCCTAACCGAGAGGCAAGTGCTGCGACTGGGCGCAAACCTTACCCTTATTCGGCCTTTACTTCCCACCCAAGTGCCCTTCAAGTATTTTGACTACCTGTGGGCTTTTTACTGGATAGGTGATCCAACTATAAGCACGGGACGCGCCTACAACGCCGAGCTGCGCTACGAATGGCTACGCGATAAAGACAATCTGATAGCGATCGGCCTCTTTTACAAGCACCTGCGCGACCTTCCTGAGGTATACTTGATACCAGCCAGCTATAACTTAGTCTTCACTTACTCTACACGCCAGCGGCGCTGGGGCGACATCATGGGAATTGAAATAGAGGCGCGCCGCACCTGGTGGGAAAATCCTAATGGACGACTGTGGGGCTACGCCACGCTTACCCTAAGCGAAAGCGCCTTGGAAAGGCCTCTATGGGGCAAACTGGGCCGTTTAGAGGGACGCATCCAGGGCCATGCTCCCCTCGTCGGTAACTTAGGTCTGCTCTATAGTAGCTTTCGGTGGGAAACTGCCTTATTCTTCAATTACACTAGCGCGCAGATTTGGGCTATTGGCTTTGATCCCTATGTTTATCCGCACGCCGTAGAGGAAGGGCGCCTGACGGGCGAGATCCAGTTTTCCTATCGCCCCACGGCGCGCTGGGAGCTCCGGGTAGCCATTTGGGATTTTATCAACCAGCCCTACCGCCGCACCCAGCGCGTGGGTAATGCGAGTACCTTTCAAAGCGGGCGGGATGCTACCACTATCTGGGAGCGTTGGGCTTATCGGGGCTACTTGACGATAAGGTATAAGTTCTAAAAGGTCACTTGGACTGACTTAGGATATTTGCAGTGGGCTATGGAAAGGAGGGAGGTTTGGGCCTTTTGCGGCTAGGTGGTCTCTTTGCGGGGCACGCAAAATGCCTGAGGCTAGGCCGGCTGCTTGGCATAGGCGGCTTAGCCGCCGCTCAATCAGAAGGTACTCTCTGGTTGCGGATAGTTTCCACCGAGAATCGTCCTCTGCCCTATGCCCAAGTAGAAATCCAGGCGGAGCGCTTCACGACCGACTCCTTAGGGGAGCTGCGACTCTCTCTACCCGCTGGCCGCTACCGGCTACGAGTGGCCCACTTGCAAGCCTTGCCTTTAGAAACGGAGGTGTGGATACAAGCCGGAGCCACTACGCCGCTCACCTTAGCCCTGCCCCTGCGGGAGATTAAGCTGGACTCTATACCTATTCAGACCACTCGCCCACCTCCTACTGCCCTGCCTTCTATCCCTTTTCTTCAGCCGATCCCTATCCGCTCAGAGGCGCTGCGCTTTATGCCTGCCATCAAATCGGATATTGAAAGCCGCTTACTACTCATGGGCGCTCTTAGCACGAATGAATTCTCCTCGCAGTATCGCGTGAGAGGAGGCAACTTTGACGAAAACCTCCTATACGCTGGAGAAATAGAGATTTATCGGCCTTTTTCGGCGCGCACGGGCCAGCAGGAAGGGCTCGGCTTCACCAATCCCCTTTTGGTAGATGGCGTCTATTTTAGCACGGGCGGCTTTGAGGCACGCTTTGGGGATAGACTTTCTTCGGTACTTCAGGTGGAGTACAAGCGCCGGGAGCGCCGCGAGCTACTTTTAGAATTAGGCTTACTTACGCAAGCCTTAGCCGCCAGCGGCCGTTTGGGTAGCCTCTACTATACCCTCGGGGTGCGCCGCTTCACCATAGGGTATTTGCTTCAGACCCTTCCCGTACAAGGCGAGTACCGACCCCAATTCTACGATGGCCAAGGCTACTTTTGCTGGATTCGGCGGGATAGCACGGGCCGGGAAATCTGGCGCCTAGAGGGCTTAGCCGTAGGACTTCTCAATCGCTACCGATTTTTCCCCCGCATGGGGCAAGCCACCTTTGGCCTTATCAATATGGCCTTTCGGGTACAATTCTACTTTGCTGGCGCAGAAGAGCTGCGCTACCGCACGGGGCAGCAGGCCGTAGCTATCACCTGGCGGCCTTCCGCAAACTTCCGACTTACCCATATCCTAAGCTACTTTGGCAGCCTAGAGGATGAAGTAGCAGATGTGGAGGGAGCCTACCTCTTGGGCGAGGTTCAAACAGGCTTGGGAAGCCAGCTTTACAACGAAATTGTAGTACGGCGCGGGGCAGGGAGTGAAATTCGGCGCCTTCGGAATTTTCTGGATATCCACGCTTTCTATGCCGAGCAGCGTGGGGAGTGGTACTGGCATCCCAGCATGCGTTATCGGCTAAGCTGGGGCCTG
Source organism: Bacteroidia bacterium (assembly GCA_039630245.1). Classification (GTDB taxonomy): domain Bacteria; phylum Bacteroidota; class Bacteroidia; order SpSt-205; family SpSt-205; genus SpSt-205. The sequence goes on along the minus strand of JBCNVK010000002.1, from coordinate 52,469 downwards.
CGTGGCCAGCAGGAAGCCTTTTGGGACCGGGTATATGAGTGGAGCGCCTTAGACTCGGCGGATTATGTGCGCTTAGAAGAGCGCTATTTTCAGGACCAGAGCCTGCGAAACTACCGCCTGATGGGATTTGTGCAGCAGGGGGTGCGCTGGCAGGCCTGGCGGCTGGAAGCCGGCCTGCGATTCCATTACAGCCAGGCTAATCGCCAGCTCCTTTTCAGCCCTCGCCTTCAGCTAGTTTATGAAAAAACCGATCGGCTTCAATACCGCCTTGGTGTGGGGCATTACGCACAGCCGCCCTTTTACCGGGAGCTGCGCGCCATAGATTATCGCCTCATTCCAACGCTACGGGCCCAGCAGAGCTGGCAGGTAGTGGCTGGCTTAGATTACACCTTCACGGTATGGGGGCGGCCATTTCGGTACTTCACCGAGATCTACTACAAGCACCTGTGGGACCTTATTCCCTATGAGCTGGAGAATGTCCGATTGCGCTACTACGGCACGAATAGGGCCGTGGGCTACGCTTACGGCTTAGACCTGCGCCTAAATGGCGAATTTCTGCGGGGGGTGGATTCATGGGTGGCAGTAGGGCTTCTTTCCACGCGGGAAAAGGTAGAGAATTACGGCTGGATGCGCCGCCCCAGCGACCAGCGGCTCAGCGTGGCCCTCTATTTCCAGGACGAGCTACCTACCAATCCTCTATACAAGGTTACGATGCAGTTTGTATGGACGAGTGGGATGCCCTTTGGGGTACCGCGCCGGCTGGGGGCCCGCACCATCTTCCAAATGCCCTTCTATGCGCGGGTAGACCTGGGCTTCAGTCGGATTTTCTATTTAGACAAGCGCTGGCTGCGCACCCTGTGGGTAGGAATAGATGTCTTCAACCTCTTCCAGCGCTCCAACGTAGTGAGCTACCAGTGGATAGCCGATGTGTATGGGCTGCGCTGGGCGGTACCCAACTACCTTTCCGCTCGGCTAGTAAATCTGCGCGTGATAGGGGAACTTTGAAGAAAGGCTGCGGCTAAAGCGATAGCGATGGCATCGGTGGCGTGAGTAGAGGAAGGCTGAGGCAGGGGGCCTTGCAGGTAGTAAGGCAGCATGGCTGCTACTTGGGCTTTATCGGCGTGGGCTCGGCCTGTGATGGCCTTCTTAATGCGGGCTGGCGCTAGGCGAATGGGCGGTGGATAGCCGCGCAGGCACAAAAAACCCCAGATAGCCCCCTGAAAAGCCCCAAGTATTAGCGCAGAGCTGGGATTGCGCCCCAAAAAAGGTGCCTCCATCGCCGGCTGTACCTCCTGCGAAAAAGAACTCAAGAAATTCTCCAAGCCCGTATATAAGGTGCGTAATCGCTCATCTAAGGCGCGGGATGGAGTAAGGCTAAGTGTCTCCGCTTTTAGAAGCCGAAAGGGGGCACGCACCCCCTCCACCAGCGCTAACCCCACTGCCTGCACCCCTGGGTCTATCCCCAGCCAAAAGCCTACCACACCCGAACCCCCCACATCGTTACATCATCCACCTGCTCCCGATCCTCCCCATAATCCTTCCACTCCTTCCAGCGCTGATTGAAAAGGGCGCGCAGGCGTGGCATAGAAGGCTCATGAATATGTTCTAAGATGAATTCCTTTAGCTGCTTGGTGCCGAAACGCTTGCCAGCCGGGCCACCCCACTGATCCACTACGCCATCCGTAAAGAGGAAGAAACTATCGCCCTGCTCCAATTGAATTTCATGCTCGGTGAAGAAGCGCTCCTCTTCCAGCTGTTCGCCGCCAATCGCTTTTTTATCTGGCTTGATTTCCCGAAGCTCACCCCCGGTGAGATAGTAGATGGGAAGGTTAGCCCCCGCATAGATAAGCTTGTAGGTCCTAGGGAAGTACCGCACCAGCGCAATATCCATTCCATCTCGGGAGGTTATACCTTCGGTTTCTATATCCTGCCGCAGAATCTGCCGAACCCCGATGTGTAGGTCATGGAGAATTTGGGCGGGTGAGAGGACATGGCTTTTATTGATGATATGATCTAAGAGAATGCTTCCGATAAGGGTCATGAAAGCTCCAGGTACGCCATGGCCTGTCCCGTCGGCCACGACGATGAAGTAGGAGTCTTCTACCTCACTGAACCAGTAGAAATCGCCGCCTACCCCCGTTCGGTCGCGCGGGCGCCAAATGATAAAGAAGTTTTCGCGGCCCAAATATTTTTCCAGTATTGACTCGGAAGGCAGGATGTTTTTCTGCATACGCTTGGCGTAGCGGATGCTTTCGCGAATATCTCGCATGGCCTCTTCCAGCTCATGCTTTTGGACCTCCAGCTGGGCGTAGGCTTCTTGGAGGCGACGTGCGTAGGCTTGCTGCTCTTCTTCTATGACCGAAGCCGCCGAAGCGGCCAAAGCCCGAAGGAAATTTACCTCATCCAGCCGCCACTCGCGCTTAGTATAGCGATGCTCCACGCTAATTAGACCCACGGTTTTGGCCCCCACCCGAATAATCCCGTCCATCACGCTGGCTACATTATTTGGCTTGAAGAGGGGCAGGGCCAGCTCACGCGTGCGCAAATCGGATAGGGCATCCACCACGGCTATCACCTGCTCACGCTCTAGACTCTGGAAGTAAAGCGGATAAAGGGATCGGCTAACCACCGACCCTACGGTATGGGAATGGGGCTCTTTTTCGGCCACGGCTACACAGCGGGCCTGGTCGTTTTCTTCATACAGCCACAGGCTGACCCGATGCGCCTTAAAGGTAGCCAGGGCCACCTCCGCTATCATCTGAAAGGCCTTCGGAACATCGCCCTCCTTAAGAGCCGGATGCGACGCTAAAAGCGAAAGGGCATTCTGCTGTTCTGTAAGGCGAAACTCCTGCTCCTTCTGCTCAGTAATGTCAAAAAGAATATTTATCGTTTTGAGCAGCTTTTTTTCGGGGCGGCTTCGGTCAATAATCGGCGTACTGGACATGATAGCCCAATAAGAGTGACCCAAGGTACCCCGCAGTTCTACTTCGGATTTCCAGATTTGCCCAGCTTGCATGCTGCGCCAGTGGCCTTGGAGGATAGCTATAGGCTGCCTTTCCGAAAAAAGGCTTCCATAATGCTGACCTACCATACCATTAGCTCCGTGGCCCAGCGCTTCCATAAGGCTACTACTGGCATAGGTGATATACCCCTCTCCATCGGTTTCAAAGAGCCAGGCCGCATTATTGAGCGCTTCCAACTGGGCCGAAAGCTGGAGCTGAGAGGCCCGATAGTTCTCGTTACTGCGGCGCAGCTCTTCTGTATTTTCCCGCAGGAGCTGCTCCTGCTGCCGCGCCAGCGATAAAGCGCTTTGAATCTCCTGCTCCTGCTGCTTCTGTAGGGTGATATCAAAACCCACTAGGATGTACTTGTAAATCTCGCCATCGGACTGGCGCACGGGGCTAATCGTCTGCTGAAGCCATATGGAGTCGTTCCAACGAGTAGTGTAAGAGACCACTTCGGACCAACTTTCGCCCTGACGAAGCTTATCAAACATTTTGCGCAAAAGAGGCTCTTCTTCGGGCCGGCGCAGGATTTGATAGGGCTGGCCGAGAATATCCTCACTTTTATAGCCGAAAAGGCGAAGGAAGGATTCATTTACGTATATAATTCGGCCGTCAGGGTTCATCTCAGCCACGAGCGCAGCGGTGTTTAGTGCGGTGATTTGCCCGCGCAATTCGGCCTGGGTGCGGCGCATCTCTTCGGCCGAAGCCTCCAATTCCTCTATATTTTGACGCAGCTCCTCTTCCAGGGCCTGGGCATGCTCTAAGTAGCTAATGAGCTGCTGCTCTACGAGCTTTCTGTGACCTTGCTGGAGGAGGAGGGAAGCCACACGCGCCAGCAGGGCGGGGTACTCCGTGTCGCGCAGCGGCTTATCGGAGAGCCGCTCCACAAAGAAGACCCCCGCAATCTCCTCATCTATGAAGAGCGGAAACATCCACAGCTGCTGAAACTGACGCTGTGTGAGGTAAGGTCGCAAGGGCGTAGCTTCGGGCTGATAGGGGCCAGGCCACTGCCCCACCTGCGCATATACCCAATTCGCCACCTCCGCTGGCAGATCCACGCTATTAGTATGCGCTAAGAGGGTAGGATCATAAGCCTCTAGGCAGTGGAGCGAACCGTTTTGCTCCCCAAATACCCAAAAGCTGTAGCGCGCTTCGGGATCCAGGGTAGCGGCTACCTCGCTTATAGCCGCAAGACCCTCTAAGACTTCCCCCTTTTGCAACGCTGGCATCTTCAGAAGCGTCTGAAGGCTCTGACGCTGCCGCAAAAGCCGTTCAATTTCCTGATTGTATTCGGCTTGGAGCGCACTATACTGCTGCTTTAGACGGAGATAGGCATTTTCCACGGCCTGATACTCCTTTTGAAGGGCGGCGAGCTTAGCCTCAGCCTCCTCTAACCGCCGGCGCAGCTCGGGCAGAGGGAGGAGGGAAAAGAGTCCCCGCAATGTCTTATCCTGCCGATAAACTAGGAGTGCATAGGCATAATCCTGCCCCTCAATTTGTATGACGCCGCGAAGGGAGTTAGGCTCCGTCTGGCGCTGGGTCCATTCCAGGCCGAGTTCCGTAAGGCTTGTCCACCCAGCGGCCCCAGGCAGCTCCAAGAAGAGATCGTTTTTGCTGGTAAAGCGCCCTTGGGCATCTACTTCGGCGATAGGCAGGAGATTTTGGAGCGCGCCTATCTGAAGGTGGAGGTCCGTAACCTTGAGGGCCCACTCCTGCTGGAGCGCCTCCAGCCGCTGGGTCTCCTTTTGGAGCTCGGCAGATAGCGTCTGAAGCTGCTCCGTCTGCTGAGCCAGCCGATTGGCTACCTCCGAAAAAGGCGGCGCCGTGCTTCTAAGGGTAGAGGCAAGAGATTCCGAAAGAGGTCTATTCTCAGCGAGAGCTTCTAAACCTTCTAAGAGCTGCTGCCAACGCAAAAGCAGGTCATTATAGCTTTTGCCAATAGGTTGCAGAGGCTTAGGTAGAGCGGGCAGCGGCTGCTGACGGGCAATAGCTTCTAGGGCCTGCTTGAGCCTATGGCTCTCCTCGCGTCCAACTATTAGGAAAGCCAACAGGGCCACGGCGGCGAAGCCCCCTACTAGAAGCCAGCCCACGGTATTTAGGTGCTCCTGCTTCTGGCGAATCCCATCCAGAAGGCTGAGGGAACGCTGCGCGAGGTACTCCCGGAAGCGCCGCAATTCATTCTCCACGGCGGCTAGAAGGGCTGGGGCTTCAGCGAGGTATTGCTCCAGAATGGGGCGATAGTCGTCGCGCCCTGTGCTTTGTTCCAGCGCACGACGCCAGCCTTGATGCCGCCGCTCCAAAAGAAGTACCCGCTCAATAAGCTCCCGCAGCAGAGGAAAAGGCTGGTTTTGCTGGCGCGCGGCCACTTCCAGCGCCTTGAGGGCCGGTCGCACTTCGGGCTGACGAAGGAGAGTAGGAGGAATGGATTGGGCACTGGCGTATTCCAGAAAAGCGGCGCGCAGCCGCGCCTCTTGAAGCCAAATCGCCGTCTCTACCCGAAGTAGCGCCTTCTCCATTTCCCGCAGCTGACGCACTTGGACGAGGGCCTCTTCGCTCAAGCTGCGCTCCCAGAATACCCACAGGACCCCGCTCCCCCCTATCAGAAGGGCAAAAGCTAGCCCCCATAGACGCAGTTGAGAGGTTGCGCTCATCTGTACTAAAATACTAAATCGCCGCCCAGCCGAGCCACGAAAAGCGCCCGCCCCACTACAGCCTCCTCTACCGGCCAATACACCCCAAGGTGAATAGGGAGGCGCATAATCCGAAAGAGCAGGCCCGTGCCAAAACTCATGAGAAAGGGTGTTTTAAGCGCTTGTACCGAGATCACAAGCGGAGGCCGGTAGATGTATTCCGCATCGATGGGATTACGCTGAGAAAAGGGATTACCCGTAGTCCATGTGGTGCCCACCTGATAGCTGAGCTGCCATTCAAAGCCATAGAGGGAGCGCGTAGGTAAGAAGGGCTGTGCGCGCCAGGCCAAAAGAGGCAGGCGCAGCACCACCTGACCCAAAATTAGATTGCGTCCGCGCCGGGCATGATAGGGAAAGCCTGGTAAGTAGAAGTACGGCATCAGGTAGTAAGTACCCGGCGCGCCTAAGAAGGGGATCTGGGTGCGATTGAGGAAGTGGTAATTGACCCAATCGGGCACGCCACCCAGAAGGAGCGGCCGTCCGCGCGGTCCGCCCCATAGGGCAGTAGCACCGAGACGCAAAACCCCGCGCTGAAGAAGAGGTTGATGGCGGCAAGCCTGCGCCATAAGCAGGGGAAAGCCCCACTGATTCTTAGAGTAGTAGATTTCTCCACGCAGGGTAAGTTCCCACCCTTGCCAAGGTAGATGCTCGCGCCAGCTTAGACGCGCATGGCGCACTTGTACCCGCGGCCCTACCCAGACCGCTTCACTCAGCTGTCTGCTGTTCCGTAGGACTTCTATATCGTACTGCTGGGCTAGCAGAAGGTTGAGGCTACCTTCGGTCCGCCAGTGGGGGGTAAGCCCATAGGCTAGGCCTACCTCGCCGTGCCAAGTGATATGACGAACAGCCCGTCCATACTGCTGAGGGGAGAAGAAATGGCTTTGGCGATAGAGTTCAATCAGCGGTTGCCAGCGCCTTTTATGGGTTCGGTAGCTAAGCTCAAGTTCGGAGCTGCGCAGGTTGATGTAGGGCACCCATCGAAAGCGCCACTCGTGGACGCCTTGCCAGTCCCGGGCAGTCAATTCTATTTCCCATCCGAGGCGCATGAGAGGATGCAAAGTGGGAGCCATCCGGAGGTCCCATAGGAGCCAGTGATAGGGCACTAGGCCGCTGACGGGCGCAGAGGGCGAAGTCGGCGCTGGAGTGGGCGGCTTAGGAACTTGTCGGCGCCGACGCGCCGGCCGACCTATATCCTCATCAAAGAGGTAAAAGATGGCTTGGTAGCCTTTACTGGTATCGGCGGGAGGCTCAGGTGGCGCAGGCGGGGGCGGCTTAGCTTCTGGGGGGCGTGCATTTCGGCGCTGGAGGCGGTATTGTATGGCTTCGGCCACTTGGAGGGCGGGGAAAACGCTTTGGCTCTGACGCAGGCCCTCTAAGGAAAAGGCACCTAAACGCAACCACCCATTTCGGTAGTAGAGGGCATAGGCTTTACCGCTGGCGTTTCCTGCCCACCGCCAAAGGCCCGGAAAATCCGCCAGCCCCACCGAAAAGCTGGTATCGCGGCTGAAATGCCAAGGTACGCCCCATCCGCAAACATCTACCAGGGCTAGACGAAGTGTATCCGTGATTAGCCAGCCGCCTACGACGCTATAGAAGGGCAGAAAAGGCAGGGAGTCCCAGGTTTCGCTAGACGGTAGGCGGCGTACAGGCCGAAAGGTCTCCCACACCACACTAAGGCGCGCAGTTTGGCTGGTGTCGGGTTGCCACGCCGCCCAATAGGCCCCGCCTGCCGCATGGGGAAAGATAAGGTCACCTTGGGCTTCTCCGACGAGGCTAAGCTGGCCCGAAGGCAGCCCAAACCGATACAACCGTACCTTAGCCTCTCGGTCTAAGGCTGACAAGAGGAGCTCTTGAGCGCCCATCCAGCTGAAACTATGAACAGCCACCACAGGCAAGGAATAGGGGCGTGCAGGGCCTTTCGCCTTTGGCTCTATCCAGAGCACAGGGCCCTGCAGCGTATAACTCAGCCAGGCCAGATCGCCCTCAGCCGAGAAAGCTAGAGGTACCTCCGGCTCCAAATAGCTATTACGCCAAGCCCAGCTGCCAGGAAGCTCGTATATTTCCTCTTCCGCTTCTATGAAGTAGCGGATGCGTCCTTTGTCTAAGGTGGCGTAGGCGTACTTCGAGCCAGAGGGGGCGACGGCCGCCGCCAGCAAGGGCTGCTCCACTAGCTCTACTACGCCCCTGCCCGCTCTCCCGCCGGGAAGCTCCCGCAAAAAGGCCCGCCACTTCTCCCCCAGCGCCGCTTCCTCCAGACCTAAAATTATTTCTATAGCCTCACGGATGTCACGCGTAAGGCGGGTCATGTATAGAAGGTCTAGCACCTTACGCTGACCATAGGTGCGATAGAGATAAAACCAGAGCGACTTGTAGAGGCTTTTACGCAGAGGAGAAGGCGCGCTTTCGGGCGTCATAAGGGCCACAAAGGTTTCATCCGAAAGGCCCTGCAGGCGTGCAATATCCTCTACGGTCCACCCCTCACCCCAGAAATAGGCAAAGCCCCACAAAAACCAGTCAGGCATGTAGAGAAGCGAGCGGTTTTGAAGCCGCAGGCCCTCTGAGAAGTAGAGATGCTCTAAGAAAGCTCCACACAGGTGGCTGCGGACCATAGCTGCGAAGTCTCGGCGCGTAGCGGCGGGATACACCTCCACTAGGGTCGGAGTAGGAGTAAGGGCGCCCTTAGGCTTCCAAGTAGGCTGCTGAGCCCAGGCTGAGGGCGTGGGATGAAGCCGCACCGTGAAAATCACCTCTGGCTGATAGTCCAAAGCCCGTACTAGCTCTTGCAGCGTTTCCTCAGCCCAGGCCAGCACGGGCTCCGCCAACTTCGCCTGCTCGGTTGTATGCCATACAATGACCTTCTCAGACCGTAGGTAATGCCAGCGCCTCCCAGACCGCCCCTTTTGCGCTAGTACGGCTGAAAGTAGACCTATTGTTAGCGCCAGCCGATACCGCACACCTCAAAATAACAGAAAATAGCTCCTATCTTTGCGGCCATGCGAGGCGCTCTCTGGCTGCTTATTTTGGGGATAGGCTGGGCTCAGAAAAAGAGCCACTCTACTCCTCCGTCCTCTCGTTCAGATACCTTTTCCTCCATCCCCGTGAAAGTATACCAGCAGGCCCAACAGTACGGCGATGCTCTTACTCAGATTTATGCGCTGCACTGGCGCCTAGCTACCGAAGGCGCTTCGTTTGCCTTACGCGACACTCTGGCCCAAACCTACTTCCAAGCCGGCCTCTTCCGCCAGTGCATCAGCGTAGTAGAAGAGCTTTTGCGCGAAAATCCGCGCAATTCTGCCCTCTTAGAACTGCGCGCGCTGGCCTACCTCTACCTCCAAGACCAGAAAAATGCCCTAGACTCCTACGAGAAGCTGTATGAATTGACGCAATCCCCTCTAGACCTTTATCAGGTTATTACGCTGCAATTCAACCTTCAGCGCTACGGGGAGTGTCAGGCCAATATAGACCGGTTACTCGCTACGCCTGAGTCCGAGCGGCTGCGGGTTCGCATCTCCACCCCCGATGGCCAGAGTCAAGAAGTGCCTCTTCGGGCCGCAGCTTGGAATGTACGCGGCGTGCTTCTGCGCGCGCAGAAAGAATTCAGCCGAGCCAAAGCGGCTTTTGAAGAGGCCCTCAAAATATACCCTGAGTTCGTCTTAGCCAAGGGAAACTTAGAGGATCTACAGAAAGAACTTTCCTCACAGTCGCCCAAAAAATAGTCTGCTTACCCAAAAGCTGTGGTACGATATGTACCAGACCTAATTACGGCTTTTCTCTTAGGGCTCTGGCTCGCAGCGGAAGTAGTAGGGTATTTCGGACTGCGCTACTTAGGGCTTTGGCGGCGCTGGATGGGCTGGCTTACGCCAGGCGTTTTCCTTTTGAGCCTAGGGCTATATGGGAGCGCCCTCCTCTGGCAAGGCACCCCCGGCGAGCGCCTAGCGGGCTTATTTTTCCAGCGGCTACTGGGATGGATCTTTCTAGCGTGGCTGAGTGTGGTAGTGGGAAAACTGCTGGGTGGCCTGTGGGGTTTAGGACTGTGGATAGTACAGCGCCTGCAAACCCCTTCAACGGCCCAAAGCCCAGACGTACCCTCCTTAGAGCGGCGGGCCTTTTTGCAGGTTACTGGCGCTCTACTGGCTAGCCTACCTGCGGCGGCATTAGCTTACGGCTTTTTGCGAGGACGCTACCGCTTTCGCGTCTGCACGGTAGAGGTAGCCCTTCCCGACCTCCCACCCGCCTGGGAAGGGGTGCGCATCGTGCAATTTTCCGATCTCCACGCGGGTAGCTTCAGCGATCCTACCCTCCTCAAACCCATTTGGGAAATGATCCAGCAGCTTAAGCCTGATCTCCTCGTATTTACTGGCGACTGGGTGAATGTATATAGCTGGGAGCTGGAGCCTTTTGTGCCTGATCTAGCCCAGCTCTATGCTCCCTTAGGGAAATGGAGTATCTGGGGTAATCACGACTATGGGGACTACCTACGCGGGGCCTCGGCAGTACGCAAGGCGGTTGAGCGCCGCTACCTCCGCCAGCTGATAGAGCAAGCGGGATTTCGCCTGCTGGATAATGCCGCAGCTCTCCTGACGCACCAAGGGGCTTCTTTGGCTTTAGTGGGTGTGGGCAACTGGAGCCGCTGGCGGCGCTTCCGCCGCTATGGGGATATTGAAGCGGCTTGGCGTCAGGTGCCGCCCAATACCTGCGCCATCCTCCTTTCCCACGACCCTACGCACTGGGATGCCCAAATCCTGAACCGTTATCCCATCGCCCTTACCCTCAGCGGCCACACGCATGGCCTCCAAATCGGGGTAGAAGCTCTCCACCTACGCGTGAGCCCCGGCAGTTGGCTCTATCCTCGCTGGGCCGGCCTATACCAAGAAGGCACCCAGTTTCTCTACGTCAATCGGGGTATAGGGTATGTAGGCTTGCCGGCCCGCCTAGGCATATGGCCTGAAATCACCCTAATCCACCTGCGACGCGCAGCCCCTACCCACTAGGCGATGTTTATCGACGCCCTCCCCGAAATTCCCGACAGCGAACTCGAACGCTTCTTTCAAATTATGCTCACGCAGTACGGCATAGATTTTCGTGAGTATGCTCCAGCTTCCCTCAAGCGCCGTCTCGGTACAGTCCTCAAGCGGTATGGCCTCGCCAGCCTTAATCTCCTCAATCAACGCCTTCTTAGCCAGCCGGAATACCTAGACCACTTCATCAACGAGATAACCGTCTCCACTACGGAACTTTTTCGGGATCCTTCAGCTTGGGTAGCGCTGCGCCAGCAGGCCTTTCCCCTTTTAGCTGGTCTGCCCCAGCTTCGCATATGGCATGTAGGAGTATCCACGGGGGAAGAGGTACTCTCTATGGCCATACTTCTTCAAGAAAGCGGCCTTTACGCTAAGGCCCAGCTCTTTGCCACCGACATAGACCGGCGCGCGCTGGACCAGGCCCAAAAAGCTGCCTACCCCCTACGGCTAAAAGGCCTTTACCAACAAAACCTCCAAGCCGTATTCCCAGGCCTATCCCTAGCCAAATACACCCGCGAGGAAGAGGGCAAGCTCATCTTCCACCCTTCCCTTCTGGAACGAGTACGCTTTATTCACCATAACATCGTATCTGAATCGCCTTTCGGAGAGTATGAGCTAGTCCTATGCCGGAACCTCCTCATTTACTTCACCCCAACCCTCCAAGACAAAGTGGTCACGAAGCTGGTTGATAGCCTCGTACCAGGGGGAATCTTGATGATTGGCACAAAGGAATCGCTCTTCTGGTGTAGTGCGGCTAAACGCCTTGTTAGCCTCAATGAAATAGAGCGGATTTACCGAAAACGCCTATGATATTTCAGCGGCGAGATGTTTATCTGTGGCTGTTAGGTGGCTCAGCAGGTAGCTTCAATCCAATTAGGCGTTTTATTCAACAAATGCCTTTTCAGATACATGTGGCGATCGTTATATGCATGCATCGGCTACGCTCCCTACGAATGGGTATGGTAGAAGCCATGGGGGAGACTAAAGGATGGGTTATCTCAGAGCCAGACGACAAAACGATAATCCAAGGGGGTCATATTTACATTGCGCCGGCGGACTATCACCTACTTGTAGAGCCGGAGGGGTATTTCAGCCTGTCGGTAGATGAGCCGGTGCATTTTTCTCGGCCGAGTATTGATGTACTCTTAGAGGCGGTGGTGGCGGCGCGCTGGCCGCGGGCGGGTGCGGCGCTGCTTTCGGGGGCCAACAAAGACGGCGCCTGGGGGCTCTACCGCATGTACCAGGCCGGCTACTTTACCGCTGTGCAGGAGCCCAGCGACGCGGAAATGCCCACTATGCCCCAAGCTGCCTTGAGCCTCTTTGAGCCCCACCGCCGCTTCACCGCAGATCGCCTAGTAGAAGTTTGCCTGCATGCATTATCTTTGTAGAATAAACTTATGCCTGCGGCGATGTGGCTGGGCCTATGGTGGCTTCAGCTTCGCGTAACTATAGTCGGCTTCAATCCAGGGGATTTCCTTTCGGTGGATCACACGTGTGATGGGGCTAACCTTCCCCTCACGGTGCAGTGGAAAGGCGCCCCACCCCAAACCGAAGCCTACCTTCTGCGCATGTATGATCCTGATGCGCCGGGTGATACGTTCACGCACTGGCTGGTGTATAATCTCACTACGGAAGAAGTAAGGCCAGGCCTGAGCAGGCTTTTGGAAGGGTATAATGACTTTGGCCAAATAGGGTATGGCGGTCCTTGCCCTCCGCTACGAGACCAAGCTCATCGGTATGTAGTGGAGGTATATGCGCTTCGGCGCCCCCTCCGGATCAGCCCGCCAGTTACTTGGCAGCGGATACGCCCAGCCTTAGAAGATAAAATTTTAGCCCGCGGCGAGACTTTCGTGCGGTACAAACGCACGCGCCGCTAATGCGCCGATGGGGCTTAGCTGAATACCTAGGGATTGGCTTAGCCGCGCTTATTCTTATTCTGGGAGGCCTTTTTCTAATCGGTATCTGGATCATTACCCAGCGCGACACGGCCCTTCTGACAAGTAGCCCCACCTGGGAGAAATGGGACAAACTTTTCCTCCTGTGGGTGTATGGGATACTTTTAGGGCTTTTTCTCATTCCACTGGGTTTGGGGCTGTGGTGGTGGCAGCATATAGCCCGAAGCGTACTGCGTGTTCGGGACAAGCTGCGGGCCCTTCTTTACGAAGGCACAGTGGCAATGCCCCTGCCCAAAGCCCCCACCGAAATAGCCGACATTTGGCGCTACATAGAATCCTTGGAGGAAACGGGGCGATTTCTGAATGAGGTAGTTTCGGGCAAGCGCCAAAGCAATTCCCCAGCTAGTGCGGAGTGGCCGCCTTTAGTGCGCTCGTTGGCCCTGCAAATCTTAGAAGAGCTTACCACCGCCCGGCGGGAACGCCACGAGCTTCAGGAACTGCTCAGCGAAGGCTTGAAGCTCCTTGAATTGGCTCAGCGGGCGCCGAATAAAGAAGCTTATCTAGCCCAAGCGGGCCCACGTTTTTTAGCCTATGCAGGGGCAGCTATGGGCGCTTTCTACCGCTTAGAAGGAAGTCAGCTGCGCCGCTTATATGCCTACGCTTACCCGCTTTCAGCTCCGAGCGTCCTAGAGTTGGGCGAAGGCTGGATAGGTCAAGTAGCGCGCGAGGGCAGCCTCATCTGGCTTAGAGAGGTGCCCGCCCCCTATCAGACGGCCCTTTCGGGCCTAGGGGGAGCGGCACCTACCGCTTTGGCAATTATGCCTGTGATTGCGGGCCAAACTATCCGAGGAGTCTGGGATATCGCCGCCTTCAGCGAATGGGAACCACACCGCATGCGGCTTACCGAGCGACTTCTGATTTTCTTCAGCCTAGGCTATATGCTTCAGGAGGAGGCTGAAGGGCAGCGAACCCTTCAGGAAAAGCTCCAAGCTCAGCAAGCCGCCCAGCACGAGCTAGCCACGCAGCTTGACCAGCTGCGAAGCGAATTAGTAAGCCTGCAAGAAACTCACACCACCCTCCAGCACAAACTCCGTGAGGCCCAAACGCAAGCCGAAGCCCTCAGCCGCAAATTCCACCTTGAGCGCGAGCGCTGGAACAACCTAGTAGAGCACCTTTCCGAAGCTGTAGTGCTTTTTGATTCTACGGGGCGCCCACGCTACATGAGCCCGACGACTTTCCGCTTGCTTGGCTACAGCGAAAATGAGCTGCATGTTTTCTTTCGAGCCGTAGAGCGCACGGATATTGAGGCGGTTCATACCTACTTCCAGCAGCTGCGCACGACGTCGGAAACGCTTCGGCTTCGCTTCCGCTACCGCCACGGTGCTGGTCACACGCTATGGCTCGAAGCAGTAGGCAAAAATTACCTGCAAGATCCCAGCCTAGAAGGCATTCTTCTCGTTTTGCGTGACATAACCGATGAGGTAGAATACGAAAAGCAGTATCGCACCCGCCTCAAATTCCAATCACTTGTGGAAAATTCGCCTGACATTATCTTCCGCGTGGATCGGACGGGGCAGTTTCTCTACATAAACCCCACAATAGAGCGCTACACCAGCTATGCGCCTACGCATTACATTCGGAATACGATTTATTCGGTGGGGTTTTCTTTAGAGGAGGTACGGTTTTGGGAGCATTTTATTCACTTAGTGCTGGATGGCATGGCGGTTCAATCGGCAGAGGTGGATTTTCCGTCGGTTTTTGGGGTGCGGCGCATGGCCGTGCGGGGAATTCCCGAGCCAGGTCCCGAAGGCGAGGTGGAGACGGCGGTGATCCTTCTGCAGGATATTACTGAGCTTCGGCAAGCCCAAGAACAGCTACGGCTACAGAACGAGCGCTTAGAGCAAGCTCGGCGCACCTTAGAAAGCCAAAAGAAAGAGCTGGAGGAAAAGAACCGGGACATTATGGAGAGCATCAGCTATGCGCGGCGCATTCAAGGCGCGCTTTTACCCGGCGAAGCAGGTCTACGCCAGCTTTTTCCGGATAGTTTCCTTTTACACTGGCTGCGGGATGTGGTAGGAGGCGATTTCTACTGGTATGGGGAGGTGGAGGGACAAAAGGTAGTAGTGGTAGTGGATTGTACAGGGCATGGAGTGCCGGGCGCTTTTATGACCTTTTTGGGCTACACTTTGTTGGAAGCGGCTATTCGAGAGCGTCGGCTTTTAGACCCAGCGCAAATCTTGAGCTTCATGGATAGGCGGCTGCGGGAGCTTCTGGCGGGGCAGGAAACTATGCAGGATGGGATGGATGTAGCATTATGCGTAGTGGATACGCAGCGGCAGGTATTGCGGTTTGCGGGGGCGCACCGACCGCTTTTACTTTATCGGGAAGGGCGATGGCAGCTCCTCCCAGGCGCGCCGACAGGCTTAGGTGGCGCAACCTGGCTAGATAGCGTGAAAGCTTTCCATACGCACACGCTTACCTTCGAAAAAGGCGACCAGCTCTACCTCTATACCGATGGGTATTTAGACCAATTCAGTGCGGATGGGCAGCGGCGCTACTCGCACCGGCGCTTCCGAAATTTCCTCATGACCTGGGGTCATCTGCCTATGGAGGAGCAGCACAAGCTCCTCTTGGAAGAACTGCGCCAGTGGATGGGAAATACCCACCCCACAGATGATATTACAGTAATTGGTTTGCGTTTGTGAGAGTTTGGTATATTTGCACTGGGTATGGTAGCTTCCACTTCTGAGCTTGCACCTTCGGCTGCGCTCTTCCACGCCTATCCTTTGTATCGGAACATGCTGGATAATAGTATTGTCTTTATGTACCACGGCCCTATTACCCCCGACCTTATCGTGGATATCCTCAACCTCATAGACTATCGGCTTTCTGGTAGCGGTGAGGATAAACGGATAAGCAAGAAGCTATTCAATATTATGGTTGAATCTCTTTCGCTAGGCGAAGATGTAAATAGGGGTCATGCGACTCTGCTGGTGCGCCAGTTACCTTATCTTTATACGGTAAGCATTGGCCGACGCATCAATACGGCGGCTGTCTATGGGCTCAAGAACTTCATAGACTGGGTGAATATGCTCTCACCCGAGGATCTACGTGAGGCCTACCACCAGCTTCTTCAGTCCCCTACTTCCTCTAATATCCCCACCTCGGTGGCGGATGTGCCCTCTATAAGCATCTTAGATTTAGCCCGAAAGTCCAGCGAGTACTTAGACTACCTTTTTGAGTACTTAGATGAAAATGATGCCTTTTTCTCGCTTGAGGCGCGAATAAGAAAAAATCATTCATAGCCTATGGAGGCCTTGCGGATAGAATCCACGCATAAAACGCCGCGGGTCATCTTAGACCCAGAGAATGGCATATTTGAGTTTTCGGGGCGCAGCATTCCAGAAGACTCTGTGGGATTTTATGCGCCTATTTTTGAATGGTTTGACCGATATGCTAAAAATCCCCTGCCCGTTACCCACGTGCGCTTTGATCTTGAGTACTTCAATACGAGCAGCTCTAAGAACATCTTAGAGCTTCTCAAGCGGTTAGAAGCGATTCATGCGGCAGGGCACGAGGTGCGCGTGACGTGGTACTATGACGAAGATGATGAAGACATGGAAGAGACCGGCCAAGATTACCAGGCCCTTCTCAATCTACCTATAGAACTTTCCGTGAAAATCCAATCCTAAGGCCTATGAGCATGACATATAGCTACTATAAGAACATGCAGCTGAACAACATCATCTTCGTATACCAGGGGGAGGTTACGGCGGATTTAGTATCGTCCATCCTGCAAATGGTAGAGAATAAGCTGGAAGGTGAGGGCGAGGACCGCAAGGTCAAGAAGCGGGTATTCAACGTAATGGTGGAATGTTTGCAGAATGTCTATCACCACCTAGACGCTCTCCCACCTACGGATGCTTCTAATCCAGTGCGCGACAAGACGGCTCTTCTAATGATTGGACGAGAAGAGCGGGATTACTATATCATCACGGGTAATCATGTGCTAAACGACCGAATTCCTGACCTCAAGGCACGCTTGGACCGCATCAATCGCGCAACGAAGGAAGAGCTCAAGCAGCTATACCAAGAGATTCTTACAGGCACGGGCTTTAGCGAAAAGGGTACAGCTGGGTTAGGTATGATTGACATTGCGCGTAAGTCCGGCCAGAAACTGGGATATGATTTTCATCCAGTAAATGATAAGTATTCGTTCTTTAGCTTAGAGGCGCGGGTCTCGCGTATCCCTGAGAAGTAGATAACTTTGCGCCATCCATGCGAAATCTCGTCATAGAGCCTACCTCTAAAACCCCAAAGGTTATCCTAAATGCCGACCTAGGGGTATTTGAGATTACAGGGCGCAGTATTCCTGAGGATGCGATTGGATTTTACCGGCGGGTACTGGACTGGATAGAGGAATACAGCAAGAGCCCTCTCACCGAGACGGTATTCAAGTTCCAACTTGAATACTTCAATACCAGTTCCTCTAAATGCCTGCTGGATATTTTTCGCAAGCTAGAGCGGATGCACAAAAATGGGCATAAGGTGGTCATTCGCTGGCATTACGATGCGGATGACGAAGACATGGCTGAGACAGGGCAGGACTACCAAGCGCTCTTAGATGTACCTTTTGAACTGGTGCCCGTATGAGCACCAAGGAGTCCTACTTTGCCGAAGAGAGTACCTTTCTGCTGGAGGCGCGGCAGCGTGCCGAGAAAGGGCAATCTACTACGGAAGAATGGCGCCAAGCCTATGGCCTACTCATAGAAAAGTATGAGGAATTGCTCAAGGTAGTCCAAGTGCTTACCCATCAGGCTACTCAATTAGAGGCTAAGTTAGAAAAAGCGCGCGCCCAGCTAGAAATCCAGAAAAAGGCGCTAAGCACGGAGCTAGAAGGTCTCGAGCGGCAGCTCCAGGTACAGCAAAAAGAAGTGACTAAAAAGGCCCAAGAGCGGGATATCTTATACGACCGAATGAGTCAGACCCGCATGATGCTGCTGGTGATTTTGGCTGTCTTGCTCTTAGTTGTAGGCTTTACCATGTATTACTTATTCTGGGACACGGATCGCATGATACAATTTGTGAAAAAAGTACGAGGCCTTGAATAGGTGATGCGCGATACTTCTTATATTTGCTAAGGTATGGCTAATGTAGGAAGCGGGAAGCGCGAGCTTTTTGCGGAGGAGCTGCAGCTTCTGCAAGAAGCACGCCTTACCCTTGCTCGCGTAGATCTTACCGAAGCCCAATGGCAGCAGGAGTATAAGCGGCTTGTAGAGGAGTATGAAAGGTTGCTGGGTGAAGCCCGAACCCTCACGCGTATAGCCGACCGCAATCAGCGCCGGCTGGACGAAATGAACGCCGAATTGGAAAGGCAAACGCAACTCCTCAAGCAAAAAGAAGAAGAAGCTAAAAAAACCCAAAAAGCCATCCTCTATAACCGTGAGCGCATTGAAAAAGAACAAGCTGAGATTGATAGACGCGTCGGCTACGTCCAAATGGCCGTAGTAGTGATGATAGCCGTGCTGGTAGTTGTGATTCTTTTCATGCTTTATTACCTCATTTTCAGTCCTTATACGGCGATAGAGATTATGGAACAAATCAAGAAGATGCGTGGCTGATTCATGGTATCAGCGGTTTGGGTGGGACTCACCCTATTCGGTCTCTTAGATACTACGCGGCTAGGGGTGTGGCGATGGGTAAGTACTGAGGTGCAGGCCAATAAAATTTGCGGCCGCATTTCAGTCCGGGCGATAGAGTGGCCAGCCTTTGTGATTCTTCAGGAGAGCGTCGCCGCAGGAAGCTGGCGCGAGGTGCGACGCGTTTTCATTGACCGCTGGACTCTACCTAAAGAGTACAGCCTCTGCTGGAACGGCGGCCAAATCGGCAAGAAGGTACGCTTCGTTATTACCCTCTCTACGAGACCAAAGCCTTCCTACTTTGTGCTTTGGGAGGGTTATCCGTGGGGGCGCCTACCTTTGCCACCTGTCATCCATTTTAGGGAGGGTAAGCCTCCTGCTCTTCGCTTAGACTTTCCGGATCCAGGCCAGTATGTAATGCGCTGCTACAACCGCTTTGGGGAAGAGGTTTTTACTATTCCCTTTGACCTTACGCAGCCGACGCAATTTGATTACATGCTTCCCGCCCAAATGCGAGGCAACTACCTCATACAAGTGTATAGCTTAGAGCTCAAGCGTGTCGTAGCCGAAAAGGGAATTAGGCTATGAAGCCGAAGGTGGCGGTATTAGGGGCGGGTACGATGGGGACGGGTATTGCTCATGTGTTTGCGCAGTATGGCCATCCCGTCGCCTGGGTAGAGGTGGATGAGAGTCGGCGGCCTAAGGCTTTAGCCACCGTCGCCGCTAATGCGGAGCGTCAAGTACGCAAAGGTCTCCTTACCCCCGAGGCTAAGGAAGCCCTACTTCAACGGATTGCCTTCTCCTCCACGCTAGCAGAAGCCGTAGCCGACGCCGCCCTTGTCGTAGAAGCGGTGCCCGAGGATGTAACCCTCAAGCTGCGCGTTTGGCGGGAAGTCAGCGAGCACGCCTCACCTTCGGCCCTTCTGGCCACAAATACATCTTCCATTTCTATAACCCTTCTTGCGGCTCAGGTAAGCTACCCCGAGCGTTTTATCGGCATGCACTTTATGAATCCCGTTCCCGTCATGCGCCTTGTAGAGGTTATTCGCGGCCTGCGCACAGCCCCGGCTACCGTAGAGGCTATCGTAGAATGGGCTAAAGCGCTAGGCAAAACCCCCGTAGTAGTGGAAGACTACCCTGGCTTCGTCTCCAACCGCATCCTTATGACCATGATTAATGAAGCCATTTATACCCTCTATCACGGGGTAGCTACGCGCGAGGCCATAGATACGGTGATGAAGCTAGGCATGAACCATCCCATGGGCCCTTTGGAATTAGCCGACTTTATCGGTTTAGATGTATGTTTAGCTATTTTGCGCGTGCTTCATGAGGGTTTTGGTGATGATCGGTATGCACCCTGCCCCCTTCTGGTGAAAATGGTTCAGGCTGGTTACTTGGGCCGCAAAACAGGCAGAGGCTTTTACGAGTATCCTGATGCGCCTGAGACGCCTCGTAACTAATCCCTATCAGGAAAATACTTACCTGCTTATAGGTTCAGGAGGGCGGGGATGGATAATTGATCCAGGCTTTTATACGCCGGAGGAGCGGCAGGCCTTTCAGGCTATTCTCTCAGAAGAGAGAGTACAGCTTGAGGGCATATACCTAACGCATGCCCATATTGATCACATCTTAGGCGTGGCTTGGGTAGCGGCTACGTATGGGGTGCCGGTTTTCTACCACAGGGCGGAGGAGGTGGTCTATCGGCATGCAGCCGAATGGGCCAGTTATGTAGGTCTGAGGTACGAAGCTGGCCCTGCCCCCCAGCGCTACCTAGAGGAGGGGGAGCGACTTTTATTAGATGGCGAGCCGATTGAAGTGCTGTATGTGCCGGGCCATTCGCCTGGCCATGTGGCCTTCTACCTCCCTGGCCCGAAGTGGGTAATCTCAGGGGATGTACTGTTTCGGGGCAGTATCGGGAATTATGAGCTACCCCTGGCGGACTACGCCACGCTGATGCGTTCGCTTAGGGAAGTGATGCTACGGCTGGAGCCTGAGACCGTGGTGTGGCCAGGTCATGGGGAATCCACCACAATCGGGTACGAGCGCCAGACGAATCCCTTCCTAGTACCTGCATGAAGTATCAAGTGGAGGAGCTTGAGGAGGGGGTAGTGTTCCGCCCTATGGAGGAGGTCCTTAGTGCGGCGCATACCCCTCAGCTTAAGGCACAGCTTACCGTCTTAGCGCACAGTCACACAGGGGGGGTGGTGATAGACCTGTCTCAGGTTCGGATGCTGGATAGCTCCGTCCTCAGTGCGCTTCTCCTCCTACGGCGCATTTTAGGGGAAAGCGGCCGGCCTTTAGCGATCGTAGCCCCTACTCCAGCCGTTCAGCATATCTTTGCCCTTGCCAAACTCAACGAAATCTTCACGCTTATGCCAACGATAGAAGAAGCCCTGGCGTACCTGCAAAAGCAGGTGGACGTGAGAGCCAAACGCGCCGAGGAAGAAGAAGAAATGATGGAAGAAGAAGAATTAGAAGAAGACTGGGAGGAAGAGGAGTTGGAAGATTGGGAGGAGGAGGATTGGGAAGAAGAAGAATGGGATGAGGAGGACTGGGAAGAAGACTGGGAGGACATTGAGGAAGAAGAGTGGGAGGGTGAGGAAGAGGAGGAAGAAGGGTAAGTCGGCGTGGGGCCTTTTCGGGTAGGGGTACTGGGCGTAAGTAGCGCCATGCCCCTCCATGGCCGGCACCACTCGGCCCAATGGATTACGTATGGTAAGTGGCATTTCCTGATTGATTGCGGCGAAAGCACCCAAAATCGCCTACTAGCCTTAGGGTTGCGTATCCACCGGCTGGAGGGAATTTGCATTTCTCACCTCCACGCGGACCATGTGAGTGGGCTGCCCGGCCTTCTTACTACCCTCCACATGCAGGGACGGCAAAAACCCCTCTACCTCTGGGGCCCCCCAGGTCTTCAAAACTGGATAGAAGCGCAGCTAGCCTCTACGCGCCTTCTTTTGCGCTATCCCCTGTACATCTACGAGGCCTTCCTCCACGATCGAAGCGTAGTGATATGGGAGTCGGAAAGTTTGCAGATTCAGGCTTTTCCTTTATACCATGGCGTGCCTACCTTAGGTTATCGCTTCCAAGAACTTCAACCGCCGCAGCGAATGGATACCGAAAAGGTTAGTGCCCTAGGGCTCTCACCTACCGAGATAGCCGAGCTGCGCCAAAAAGGTTATCTCCACTTAAAAGACCGAACGATTAGATGGGAAGAGGTCGTGACGAATCTACCGCAGCGCAGCTATGCATATTGTAGTGATACGGCCTATGCGCCTTCTATCGCGGCCTTTGTGGCTGGGGCTACGGTGCTCTACCACGAGGCTACCTTCCTCGCGGCTCATGCGGCGCGTGCCCGAAGTACTTGGCATTCCACGGCTCAGGAAGCCGCCCAAATCGCCCAAGCTGCTGGCGTACAGCGCCTCTATCTTGGCCATTTCTCTACGCGCTACAAAGACCTCCAGCCCTTTCTCGCCGAAGCCCGCTCCATCTTTCCCGAAACCCACCTCGCCGAAGAAGGCCAATTCTACTCCATTCCTTGAATAAGGCCAATAAACTTTTTGCCGTATTAGCGGCTTTTTTCCTGGGCAATGCCCTAATAGCCGAATTCATAGGGGTCAAAATCTTTTCCTTAGAAAAACTTTTGGGGCTCCCAGTCTCTTCCTTTTACCTATGGGGCGAAGGGCCCCTTTCCCTCTCCCTCTCGGCGGGCGTGCTCCTATGGCCCTGGGTATTTATTACCACTGACCTTATCAACGAGTACTTTGGGCTGCCTGCGGTGCGCTTTCTCTCTTGGACGGCCGCTGGGATTATTGCGTATGCTTTTATCATGGTAGCCTTGAGTATCTACCTACCCCCAGCCGAATTTTGGATTTGGCGCTCTACCCCTACGGGGAAACTTTATATGCCCGATGCCTTCCAGGCTATATTTGGGCAGAGCCTGTGGATAGTAGTGGGCTCTCTCACCGCCTTCCTGATCGGCCAACTCCTAGATGTAGTAAGCTTCCACTGGCTGCGGCGCCTTACCAAGGGCAAATACCTAGGGCTGCGGGCTACCGGCTCTACCCTTATTGCTCAGCTTGTGGATAGCTTCGTGGTGCTTTATATCGCCTTCTACTGGGGTGCCGGCTGGAGCCTCGCGCAAGTAACCGTTATCGCCCTGCTCAATTACCTCTATAAAGCCGCAGCGGCCCTGCTCCTTACGCCGGTACTCTATGGAGTGCACTGGTTAGTGGAGGCCTATTTAGGGAAAGAGACCGTTAATCACCTGGTTGAGGCCGCTGCGCGCCAGAGCCATATATGGGGTAAGTTCCGCTTGCCTGCTTAGGCCGGCTCCGAAATGAAAATCTCCAGCCCATCATAAGCTAAGAAGATAGGCTCTGGTAGGCTTGCTTGCACCTCCGCATGAGGCCCCATAAGGTGGCTGATGTGAATGAAGAAGGCCCTTTGCGGGCGCACTTGCTGAACTACCTCTATAGCAGCCTCCAAATGAAAATGCGCAATATGCGGTTCGCGCCGCAGCGCATTTAGAATAAGCACTTCTACTCCCCGAAGGTGCGCCCAAGTCTCCTCCGGTATCGCACTGGCATCGGTAATGTACACTAAGCCACCTATCCGAAAGCCCAATACCGGCAGCTTATAGTGCCACACTAAAAGAGGTATCACTTCCACTCCATGCAGGCTAAAGGGCACAAAAGCCTCTATCTCCCATAGGTTCAGCTGGGGTAGACCAGGATAAGGCGGCCCATCAAAAGCATAAGCAAATTCGGTACGTATCTGTTGCAGCGTATGGGCCGAGGCATAAATGTTTATGCGCTTATTTTGAAGATAATTGAATGGCCGCACATCGTCCAGGCCGGCTATGTGATCCTTGTGGGCATGAGTAAGTAGGACAGCATCTATGGTAGGCAGGCGAGCTCGCAGCATCTGCTGACGCAAATCCGGCCCGGTATCTATAACCCATACCTTATCACGCAGAAAGAGGGCTACGGCTGTACGAAGGCGCTTATCGCGTGGATCGGCCGAGGTACATACCGCACACCCACAGCCCGCTACAGGCACCCCCTGCGATGTACCCGTGCCTAAGAATACCAGCTTCACGGGGCGTAGCGCTGAATAAGCTGCTCTTCCTCGGGGGTGAGGCTAAGCTGCGATCTAAGCTGGGCAGCCATAGCCGCTAGGGCTCGTAGCTGACCTGCGGGCGGATAAAGCGCATTGAGCACGATAAGCCGCTCCGCATAGAGTCGGCACGGCGCCCCCCGAAAATGCCCCCGCAAATACCGCAGCCTATACCCATGCCGCCTGAAAAGCGCCTCCAGCTTCTGAAGGGCTTGAGGGGTCCTGGCCATGAAGTTAGGGGTTTTCCATGGTGAGCCACTTTAGAATTTCAGCCTTTTGCTCTGGGCTGAGCGGAGCTGGTGCCTGCAGCATGAGGTCCGCGCCGCTGGCGGTTTTCGGAAAAGGTATAACATCCCGCAGACTTGTCCCCCCTGCAAGCAACATAAGCCAGCGGTCCAGCCCAAACGCACATCCTCCGTGGGGCGGCGCCCCATACCCTAAAGCCTCTAGAAGAAAACCGAACTGTTGATAGGCCTCTGTCTCCGATAAACCCAGCGCACGAAATACGCGCAGTTGGAGCTGGGGCGTATGGCAGCGCAAACTTCCGCTCATGATTTCGTAGCCATTGATGACTAAGTCGTAGGCAAGGCCGCGGACACTGAGAGGCTCCTGCTCTAGCCGGTCTAAATCTTCGGGGTGTGGCTGTACAAAGGGATGATGGGCCGCCGCCAGCCGACCTTCGGCCGTAAGCTCAAAGAGCGGAAAGTCTAAGATCCAAGCCAAGGCCCAGGGGCGCTGGGGGGGTAGATTTAGGTCCTGGATAAGGGCGCTACGCAGAAGGCCTAGCTCTGGCCCCGGTAGCTTTTCACCGGCCACCCACAGCCCCAGCCCGTCCTCAGTAAGACCAAGCGTCTCAGGCGCAAAATACTTGCTCAGCGTAGTAGTGTAGGTTCCCTCGGTCCGCTGGACAAAGGCCAGACTTAGCCCGGCTGCCTCAGCTAAGGCCTTCCAACGCGCCTGAAGGTTACGGGAAGCCTTGGCCTTAGGCACCCAAAGCCAAAAAACCCGTTTGTTTTGCCAAAAAGGTACGCCTTGACGCTGCGCCCAGCTTGTAACCTCCTCCCAGGCTAAGTCATAACGTAAGTCTGGTTTGTCGCTGCCATAGCGCTGCATAGCCTCCGCATACGTAAGGCGCCTAATTTCTCCTACCTCTACTCCTAAGAGCTCCGCATACACGTGGCGTACAAGGCCCCCAAAAATCTCTAAAATCTCCTCGCGCGTTACGAAGCTGGCCTCGCAGTCCAGCTGGGTGAATTCGGCTTGGCGGTCGCCTCGGTAGTCCTCATCCCGAAAGCAGCGCACGATTTGGAAGTAGCGGTCGCAGCCCGCTACCATAAGGAGCTGCTTGAGCAGTTGGGGCGATTGGGGTAAGGCATAAAAGGTACCGGGCCGCAGGCGAGCCGGCACGACGAAATCCCGCGCCCCTTCTGGCGTAGAACGAATGAGCATAGGCGTCTCAACCTCTAAGAAACCTTGGGCCGTGAGGTAGCGGCGCAGGATATCCATCAGCTGCGCGCGCTGCTGGAGGCGGCGCTGCATGATGGGCCGACGCAGGTCCAAGTATCTATAGCGCAGGCGCAGTTCTTCCTGCCCATCCGTCTCATCCTCCACTAAGAAGGGCGGCGTAGCAGCGGCATTCAGCACACGCAGATCCGTTACTTCCAGCTCCACTTCGCCTGTGGGAAGGTTGGGGTTGGGGCTTTCGCGCCGGCGCAGACGACCTTCTGCTTGGATCACCCATTCACGCCCCAGCGCACACAGCGGCTGGTACCACGGGCTATCCGCTGGCGCATACAGCTGCAGAATTCCGCTTCGGTCGCGCACATCTACAAAGACAAACTTGCCCAGGTCCCGCACTCGGCGCACCCATCCTGCTACCCGTACTACGGATCCCACATCCGAACTCCGCAGTGTGCCACAGCCGTGCGTACGATAAGAGGTCGGTTGCACGACTGCAAAGGTAGAAGGGGTAAAGGTTTGTATTTTTGTGTAGTGGAAGTTTTTACACGCCTGCGCCAGATAGTGGCTGAGCTGCGTCAGCGCTGCCCTTGGGATCGGGCTCAAACCCTTGAGAGCCTCTTGCCCCTCACGTGGGAAGAAGTGGCCGAATTGCAGGAGGCCATTTATGCGGAAAACCCCAATGCCCTCGCCGAAGAGCTAGGAGACCTCCTCCTTCATGTGTTTTTCTATGCCCAGCTGGCCGAGGAGAAAAGTTACACTAATCTGGAAAAGGTAGCTGAACGGCTGATACATAAGCTGATTGCGCGCCATCCGCATGTATATGGTCAGGCTACAGCGGCGGATGCTCAAAGCGTATTGAGACAGTGGGAAAATTTGAAGGCGGCGCAGGATGGCAGTCCCTCCCCTCTCCGCCTGCCGGAAGGGCTCCCGCCCTTAGTAGAAGCCTACCGCCTACAGGAGAAAGCGGCCGCCTTAGGCTTTGACTGGGCCGCACCCGAAGCGCTCTGGGATAAGCTCAGCGAAGAGTTAGAAGAGCTCAGAAAAGCGTTAGCCGTACGGGATTACACGGAAGCCAGCAAGGAGCTGGGCGATGTGCTATTTGTGCTCGTGAATCTGGCGCGTCATCTGCACCTGAGTCCAGAGCAGGCCCTTCGGCAAACTAATCGGAAATTTCGTCAGCGCTTCGCCTGGATGGAGCAGCAGGCAAAGGCTGACGCAAAAAGCCTTCAGGCATGTTCGCCCGAGGAATTAGAGGCTTACTGGCAAGCAGCCAAATCCTATTATCCCTAAAGGCTCAGGAATGGGATACCCTGATTCCGCTACCCGGCTGTGAAAGCCTAGCGGCGGATGGGCCTTATCTCTGGGCTTTTTCCTACGATCGCCGCAGCGCTTATCAGGATACGCACCTTCAGGGGCGTCTCTATCGCTTCCGAGCGGATGAAGTTACACCCTTTCCGCGCGATGTGACCCCTCCGGAAGCCAGCTGGCATCCCTTTGGGCTAGCCTATCAGGAACCCTATCTCTGGTTTCTGAATGGCTCGCGCGGGCGCCCTACGGAAGTATGGCGCTATACCTGGAGCGGTGAGAGGCTTCACAGTCCGCGCACCTGGCGCCACCCTGCTTTTGTGTCGCTTCAGGCGATAGTTCCTTTAGGCCCCGAGCAGTTTTATGTGGCCAACGATCGGCAAGGGGCGAGCCGCTGGCACTTAGTAATGGGCTTCTTTGTGCGGCGTGTGCGCAGTAGCATTCTATATTGTGCGGGGGACTCTTGCTGGATCAGCGCTACCGGGATACCCTATGCCGCTGGCTTAGCCTATTTGCCGGCGCTGCGGCAGCTCTGGGTGAGCGTAGCTTTTCGGAAGGCCCTATGGATATACGAGCAGGGCGCCTCGCCCGAGAAGCTCTACCGCCTCCGAAAAGTACGCCTACCGGGCCATCCAGATAATCTTTATGTAGTTTCAGACAGCAGCGTATGGGTACTCTGCCATCGCAGCCTAAATAAGTGGGCGCGGGCTTTAGCCTTTGGGGGGCGGCGCAGCCCTTGGTCTGTGGTAGAAGTGCGCTTCAAATCCGATAATACCTACCAGGTGCGCACCCTTTATACGACTCGGCGCGGCTACGCTACCGCTAGCGGTGTTTGCCTAATACCCCCTTACCTTTATGTGGGGAGTGTATTTGAGCCGTATCTCTTACGCCTTAGGGTAGCGGAAGCCATCCCCACTGCCCTTGGGCCAGCCAATAAAGACGCTTCCCGCGCACCCACACATCCTGAATAGACGCTGGGGCCGTATAATGGCTAATTCCTTCGGGTGTTTGCCACCAGATTTGCGTCTCTCTCCAAAATGCCCCGCCCTCGCTGAAAGCTTTACCCATGGTAGCCTCAGGCGGAAAGGGCCAGCTCTCTAAAAAATTACCCCACCTGTCGTAGAAGAGAATCCTACGAGCTGCGGTATCTACAACGGTTACCTTTTCGCCCTCGGCATGGAGGTGGGCAGCGCCCTGAATCCGCCCTGGCCCATAAACCTTACCCCCAAAGCGGAGAAGGACCCGACCAAAAGGGTCTATTTTGACTACCTCCTGAGTCTCCCGCAGGAGTAGGTAGAGCTCGGTGGCACTGCCAGCCGCCAAAAGCGCAGGGTAATACGGCTGCACCTCTTCAGGCAGGTCGGCATAAGAAAGCTCCTGAAGCGGCTGGAGATTGGTACCTAGAAGACATATTTTCTGCGCCGCTGCATCCAGAAGATACAGCTGCTGGTTTCCTACGGGCGAAAGGCTACTAGCCTCCAGAAACCCCTCAGTCCCCGGCACGCCGCCAACCCGGATAACCGAGTCATACGCAGGGGCCCAGAATTTGTAAAGCGCCCTCTCAGCAGGTGCCCAAATGTAGAGGTTGTGGAGGGCATCTACCGCCAGACGCTGGGCTACAAAGGGCAGAGAGTAGGTGGCCTGCCCGTACAGAAAGAGGAGAGGACTCAGGCTAAACCTTAGGAGCCAGTGCGGGCGCATCCGCCCAGAGCTGTACTACCTGCGGTAGCCGTTCGCCCGAGGGTAAAAATTGGAAAAGGCCCCATCCCAAATCGTCCATTCGCAGAAAGGAATAGCGACGTATCCAGTCACCCAGTACGATAAGCTGGCTTCGGCCGATACGCTCGGCTAGAAGGAGGTGGCGATGGGCAAAAATATACCAGTCGGCCGGCTGGGTGCCCTGCTGCTGGCGCTGGACAAACTGCCGCAGCCGCTCTTTCGGGCCTAGGTCTATATCATCTAGGGGCAAGTGCGCTTGACGGCTTCGGGCGGAGAAAAGGCGTCCCAAAGGCAGTCCTACGTCAGGGTGAAGCCAGCGATAAAGGAAAGTAAGGAAGCGATTCTCCATGAGGGCGTAGGTAAGGCGATCCCAGAAGGGTATGGGTCCGCGCCAGTGGCCATGCGAAAGGTAGAGCTTGAGGCCACGCCACTCCAGCCAGTAGGGGTCCGAAAGCCGTTGAAGCCCTACCTCCGCCTCTAAGTAATCAGTAAGCCAGCCATCGTGGTTACCGGCTTGAAAAAACACCGGGATGCCTGCATCGCAGAGGGCTGCTAAGGCGCCTAATAGACGTACATAGCCCTTTGGTACAGCGTGGCGATACTCAAACCAGAAGTCCCAAATGTCGCCCAGTAGGTAAAAGGCCTGAGCTTCGGCGGCGCTTATTTCCAACCAGCGTATGAAAAGCTTTTCCCTTTCGGCGCTGAGGGCTCGCGAAGGGGCCCCTGCATGAAGATCACTGGCGAAAAAAAGCGCCTTACCGCTCATTCGGAGGCGGCTGGGGCCTTCTCCAGCTTAGATGCCCCTTGCGGTCGCGGCCCTAAGAGCCGCTCAATTTCCTCTTGGTAGAGCACTTCCTTTTCCAGAAGTTTTTCTGCCAGCGCTACGAGATGATTGTAATGCTCGTGGAGGATGGCTTTGGCTCGGGTATAGGCCTGCTGGAGGATACGCTGGGCCTCAGCGTCTATGCGGCGCGCCGTGTCCTCCGAGTAAGGACGATGCCAAAAATG
Source organism: Bacteroidia bacterium (assembly GCA_039630245.1). Lineage (GTDB taxonomy): Bacteria > Bacteroidota > Bacteroidia > SpSt-205 > SpSt-205 > SpSt-205. The sequence continues at coordinate 23,611 of JBCNVK010000002.1, read as the reverse complement.
CTCCTCCGACAGCTTATAGGCTAACTGGCCCAGCTCGGACATCCCATACTGCGTGACCATAGCGTAGGCCATTTGGGTAACGCGCTCTAAGTCGTTCTGAGCGCCGGTGGAAACCTGACCGAAAACAAGCTCTTCGGCCGCTCGCCCCGCTAGCATCATCGCCATCGTGTCTCGCAACTGCGCTTCCGTGTAAAGGTATTGCTCTTTAGGCAGGTACTGCGCATACCCCAGCGCCGCATACCCCCGAGGGATGATAGAAATTTTGAGTAAGGGATCCGCATGGTCTAAAAACCAGCCGGCTACGGCATGCCCGGCCTCGTGGTAGGCCACAATTCGCTTCTCCTCGGGTGAGATTACCTTACTGCGCCGCTCCAGCCCGCCTATTACCTTATCAATAGCCTCTTGAAAATCTGCCATTGTAATAGCGGGGCGATCGCGACGCGCCGCTATAAGAGCGGCTTCATTGCATACGTTGGCGATATCTGCCCCCACAAAGCCTGGGGTCTGCAAGGCAAGCCGATGAATATCTACATCCTTATCCAAAATAAGGTGGCGAATATGCACCCGGAAAATCGCTTCCCGCTCCTTGATGTCGGGCCGGTCAATGTAGATCACGCGGTCAAAGCGCCCTGGCCGCAGAAGCGCCTGATCAAGCACATCTGGGCGATTGGTAGCCGCCATCACGATAATGCCCGTATCAGTATTGAAGCCGTCCATTTCTACCAGGAGCTGATTGAGGGTATTTTCTCGCTCGTCGTTGGTAAGGGGTACGTTGAGGCGGCTGCGGCTGCGGCCCACCGCATCTATCTCATCTATGAAAACGATGCAGGGGGCTTTTTCTTTGGCTTGCCGGAAAAGGTCGCGCACGCGGGCAGCCCCTACCCCCACGAACATTTCCACAAAATCCGACCCGCTGATGCTGAAGAAGGGCACGCCTGCCTCTCCCGCTACCGCTTTGGCCAGCAGCGTCTTACCAGTGCCCGGCGGCCCTACTAAAAGTACGCCCTTGGGAATTTTACCACCCAAACGGGTAAATTTCTGCGGGTTTTTGAGGAATTCCACCACTTCGCGCACCTCTTGCTTAGCCTCTTCCAGCCCAGCCACATCTTCAAAGGTTACGGTAACCCGATTTTCCGCATCAAATACGGCGGCGCGGCTGCGCCCAATATTGAAAATATTCGCTGGCCCTGGCCCCGCTCCTCGGCTCCCTAACCGCCCTAGCAGAAAAAGCCACACCAGTACAATCAGCAGAATCGGCAGCACATATTGCAGGAAAATACCAAGGTAGTCGGTACGCTCCACAACTTCATAGGGAATACGCCGCTGCTGAAGAAATTCTTCTAATTTCTCCACGGATACCACCCGAAAGCTGAAGATATCGCGCGGTGTCCAGCCCTGACTGAGGCGTTCCCTAATCTCCTGCAGCTCCTTAGCCGGCTGGGTGAGATAGACCTCTGCTTCGCCTTTATTTAGAATCACTACCACTTTTTCCACCAGACGCCGCTCTACCCACTGCTGGAATTCCAAGTAGGTGAGGGGAATACCGCTGCGTCGGTCGGGCGCTAGAATGAAAGAAAGAATAAGCAAGCCAAAGAGCAGGAGATACAGCCAGTAGAGGGCATTACCGGAGGCGCGGGGCGTGCGCGTACTCATAGGCTTCACTGAATAAAACAAAAGTACGCAAACCCTTTGAGCGATAGAGAGGGCTTTTTTGTACTTTCGGGCGATGCGCATACTGGTGTGTAACGACGATGGTATCACGGCACGTGGCCTGCGGGCCCTCGTGGAGGTGGCTAGGGAATTTGGGGAAGTGGTCGTAGTAGCGCCCGATCGTCCTCAAAGCGGTATGGGCCATGCTGTAAGCATCGGCATACCCCTACGCCTTTACCCCTCTACTGAATTTGGCGACAGCATTACGGCTTGGGCCTGCAGCGGAACCCCCGCCGACTGCGTCAAGCTCGCTACGGGGGTATTAGGCGAGAAACCCGATCTCCTGCTGGCTGGTATCAATCACGGCGCCAATTTCTCCATTAGTGCGTTCTACTCGGGCACCCTCTCGGCCGCCATGGAGGGCGCCTTTGAGGGCATTCCCGCCATTGGCTTTTCGCTACTCAATTACAGCATGGAAGCGGACTTCAGCGCCGCCCAAGCGATCGTCCGCGAGATCCTCCTCCTTTACCTGAGCCAACCCTTTCCTGCTCATGTGCCGCTCAATGTAAATATCCCGGATTTACCCCTCAGCGCGATTAAGGGAATCCGCCTCACGCGCCAGGCCCGAGGACGGTTTGTAGAACAGTTTGAGAAGCGGATAGACCCCTACGGGCAGCCTTACTACTGGATGGTAGGCCGCTTTGAGAGTACGGATACGAGCCCCGATACCGATTTATGGGCACTCCAGCACGGCTACGTGTCCATATGCCCTTTGCTTATAGACCTTACCGCCCATACCTACCTCAATCACTGGGAAATCATCCACCGCTAAATGGGGCTGTGGGAATGGCTAAGGGGTAAAAAGGCCGAAGCCCCCGCTTCCTCACCTTCCCTTCATAAAGGCTTAGAAAAGTCCCGGCGCACTTTTTGGGAGCGGTTACGGGACCTCTTTAGTAGCCGCGCTAAGCTGGAGGCAGCCGACCAAGAAAGCTTAGAGGAGCTGCTCCTCAGTGCAGATGTAGGGCCTACAGCTACCCAGACTCTTCTTCAAACCTTGGAGGCGAGTTTGCGCGCTACTCCCTTGAGGCCTAACGAGACGCTTTTAGACCGCCTGAAGGTCCTTCTAATTGAGCTGCTAGAGGTGCCCTTTGAGCCGCCCGAGGGGCACCCCTACGTAATCCTTTTCGTAGGGGTGAATGGCGTAGGCAAAACTACCACTGTAGCGCGTTTAGCCTATCGCCTCAAAGCCGAAGGGAAAAAAGTACTCATAGGGGCTGCGGATACTTTCCGCGCAGCGGCGATAGACCAGCTGCGCGCCTGGAGCACCCGCCTTGACATTCCCCTCGTAGAAAAGGGCATGGGCGCCGATCCCGGCGCCGTAACCTATGAGACCATTCAAAAAGCCCTAAAAGAGCACTACGACGTCGTGCTTATAGATACGGCTGGACGGCTTCATACACGCACCCCGCTCATGCAGGAGTTAGCTAAGGTTTATCGCGTCGCAGGGAAAGCTCTATCGGGCGCGCCGCACGAAGTGCTTTTAGTAGTGGATGCCACGACGGGTCAGAATGCCTTGCGCCAGGCAGAAGTGTTCCAAGCCGCTACCCACTGCACGGGACTAGTACTTACCAAATTGGATGGCACGGCTAAGGGCGGTATTGCTTTCGCCCTTGTGGCGCAGACTAAGTTACCCATACGCTTTGTAGGCGTGGGCGAAAGCACCGAAGACCTCCTGCCCTTTTCCGCCCACGCCTTTGTAGAAAGCCTCCTCACCAAAAACTAACCCAAGGCCGTACCTTTGCTTCATGGAGGAGAAGCTGAGCGCAATTAGAGAGGCCGCTCAGCGCGGCAGCCCACCCGAGGCTCTACTCAGCGAACTGGAAGCGCTCCATGAGTCCCTTTTAGAAGAGCCCGAAACCCGTCGTCTTTTTGAAAAGGAAGCCATACAAATCGCCGATGGGATTTATCTGCCCCATCTTTTCTGGATGTATCTGGCCGCCTTTCTGCAGGATAAGGAAGCCTATCGCTCTGCCATAGAATATCTCCTGCAGGTATTTGTACGCCAGCCCACCAATCCCTTAGTGGAGAAGCGCATGCGTCCGCTTCTTTGTATCTACTTCTCCGAAGAAGCCCCTTTTTACAAAGACCGCTTCTTAGAATATGCGCGCCGCTACGGCTACCCTGAAAAGCAGCGCTTCCTTGAAAAAGTACTAGAGTTTATACCCCGAAATCCGAGCACCGTAAGCATATTTCGGCGCAAGTTTGCCCTCATAGGTGAGTACTTTCCGAATTTTGAGCTTTTTGCTCTACCTATTCAGCAGATAGAAGCTGAGCTCAAATCCTCGGCTATTGAGTGAAAATTTTGATGACTACAGGTGCCATCTCGGCAGGTGCTGTGGCAGGCGCACTCCTACGATTTTGGCTTCAGCGCTGGCTCAATACTTCTGCGCTCACGCCCTTAGGCACCCTTCTAGCTAACCTCAGCGGGGCTTTCCTACTTGGCCTAGTCCTGCGCCTTGTAAGTAGCACGGCACACCCTAACTGGTTTGCTCTGCTTACAGCAGGGTTCTGTGGCAGCTTTACCACCTTCTCGGCCCTAACTATGGAGCTTTTTGAAATGGCGCGCGCCCAAGCTTGGACCAGAGCAGCCCTGTATACTTTTGGCACCTTTGGGCTAGGGCTAATTTCCTTTGTAAGTGGCTACTACCTCGGCACTTGGCTGAGTGGCAAGGCCTGAAGTCCTCTATCTCACCTATGATGGGCTATCCGATCCCTTAGGCCAGTCCCAGATTCTGCCCTATCTGCGTGGCTTACAAGAGGCACTAGCCCTGCACTGGCACATCCTCAGTTTTGAGAAAGCCCGCTGGCAGGCCCTGCGCCGCGCTTTACAGGAAGAGCTACAAAGCCAGGGAATAAGCTGGCATCCGCTGTCTTTCAGCACTCGCCCACCGCTTGTGGCCAAAATGTACGATGCCTGGCGCTTCCTTCGTGCAGGGCAGCAGCTAGTACGCCAGCACGACTTACGTCTGCTCCACGCCCGCAGCTACGTAGCTGGCTGGATAGCTTACCAGCTGAGCCAGCGGTATGGGCTTCCTTGGATATTTGACATGCGTGGCTTTTGGGCGGATGAACGGCGGGAAACGCGCGCCTGGCCCAAAGGCCACCCCTTCTACGATTACCTTTACAAAACATGGAAGCGCCGCGAGCAGGTTATGCTAAAAAGCGCTGCGGCCATCGTAGTGCTTACCGAGGCTGCTAAAAAGATTCTGGAGGAATGGGGCATACCTCCAGAAAAAATCACCGTCATTCCGTGCACGGCGGACTACGAGCATTTTCGCCGCCAGGGTCATTTTAGGCTCCCTTATCGCCAAGCCCTGGGCCTGCCGCCTGAGGCTTATGTACTGGGGTATGTGGGCTCTATTGGACCGCTCTATGCCTTAGACGCTATGCTGGAGCTCTTTCGCATACTAGAGACCCTACGCCCCTCAAGCTACCTAGTGTTCTTTACGCCCGCTGCCCCCGCTACGATTTACGCCGCCGCTCAAACTCAGGGGATAGCCTCTGAGAAGCTACGGGTGCGCTTTATTCCGCGCACCGAACTGCCCCAGTGGCTAGAGGTCCTAGATGCCTCGGTAGTTTTCTACCGACCCGGCTTCAGCCGAGCCGGCACGTCGCCTACACGAATTGCCGAACTTCTGGCTATGGACATTCCTGTAATAGCTCAGGCAGACTTAGGCGATAATCCGCAGCTAGCGCAGCAGATTCCAGGCCTCTACCTGGTGGAAGCGCTGAGTCCCTCAGCCTATGAGAAAGTACTAACCCACCTTTTAGCCGAGCGGCCCCAATCCATGCGAACTTTTAGTGCTCCTCTTCTTTCCCTTTCTGTAGGGGTAGGCCGCTACAGCGCCCTTTACCAGCGCCTACTCGGAACTAGGGCGCCGGATGCTAATGACATTAATCAAAAACCCTAATAAAAGCGCCACAAGCGCCACGGCACTGGCAAGCCCCCAGAAAACAATCCGAAAGGATGTCCACTCCCCTGGAGGGATGGAGCGCGCCTGACCCGGATAGATAGCCTCCGAAGAACCCTTGGGTTTATCTGGCCTAGCCTCTGAGGGGAGAGCTACACTATTTAGATACTCCCAGAGGGCCTTGAGTTCAGCGGGGGAAAGGTCTGCAAAAGGGGGCATTACTTGCTGATTATATTCTCGATAAACTGCCACGGCTTGAGGATCCCCGGCTTGGATTAGGCTCTGGGAGTTGGCTACAAAGCGGTAAAACCATTCTTCCGAGCGGCGCTGGCCAATCTGGGCTAAGGGCGGCCCAATAAGTTTAGCTTCTAGTTTATGGCAGGCGGCGCAGCGCTGCGCAAAAAGTGCCTGTCCTTGCAGCGTGTCTGCATGCCCCCATAAAGCGAAGAGGAAAAAACTCAGGACACCGTATCGCATAGGCGCAGAAGTTGGCGTACATGACGAAGTAGTCGGCTATCTGTACTGCTGTAGGACCCGCGCAAGCGGCCTTCGTTATCTAAGAGAAGAATGGCATCTGCGTGGAGGATTTCGCCTTGCGGTAAGGCGGTGGCACTAAGCCCAAAGACGGTTTTCGCCAGCGCAAAGGCCCATTTCTGCGAGGCTGGACGCCAAAAGAGCCAAGTATGGCCAGGTACGGCGTAGCTGTACTGGTGGGCTAGCCATACCGAGCCTGTATCCCGCTCAGGATCCAGCGAGATAGAAACCGCTACGAGACATGGGGAAGGCGGTAAGGCTTGAAGCACCGCCCGAAGCTGCGCCTGCAAGCGCGGGCAAACCGAAGGACAACGGGTATAGACAAAGTTGAGGAGTACCACTTTACCCCCAAGGGCGGAGATATCGGCTGGATGGCCCTGGGGGTCAGTAAGTGGATAGCGGGCGAGAAGAGGCAGAAGGCTCTGCGGGGAGCGCGGCGTTGGCGGTATATACGTCTGGTAGGCCCACCACCCACCCGCTAAGAGGCCAGCTCCCCCTACACTACCCCAAAGAAGCAGGGAGGCTTTCATTTCTCAAGCCGTACTATAGGGGCTGGATTATCGGGTTCGTAAGGTGGAGCAGACTGAGGCGTACGCAAAGCCTGCCGTAAAGGCGCCCAATACGAGACTAGAACAAGTAATAGGGCTAGTCCCAGCCAAGGCCGCAGGCGATTCAGAATAGAAGCTGTACTCACATCCGGGTGTAGCCCTTCGGCGGTGGGGAAGGCAAGGTAACCCGCCGGGCGCTCCGCTGGTCCAGCTACCGTAGCCACCCATACGCCTAAGTAAATCACAAAAGCTATCAGTAAAATCACCCCGCCGATAGCCGCCAGGTAGCTCGTTACCACCCAATCCAAGCGGAAGTGGGGCGAGCTGGGATCTAAGTAGGACAGGCCCATATTAGTGCGGCGAGGCTGACCTAAGAGACCGCCTACCATCATAGCGGGCGAGAAAATAAAGAGACCCAGCATCCAGAGGTAGGGTACGGCTATATTCCACCCCTTGCCTCGGATAGGCTTACCCGTAAGCTGAGAGAAAAGCTCTAAGGACATTCCCAAAATCACTAAAAACACGGGGCCGCCCACGGTCATGTGAAAGTGCCCCGAGATAAAGCCCGTGTTATGGATGGTTTGATTGAGGTTATACGATGCATTCACGATGCCGGTGAGGCCACCAAAGATGAAGATAAGTAGTCCCGCTAGGCTATAGGCTACAATTGGCCGGCTGGCGTCAAACCAAGGCAGCTTAGCCATCCAACCGAAAAGGCCCTGGCCTCCGCGCTGGACCCCCGCATACTCTAGGGAAGCCGCTACCGTGAAGGCCGTAATAAAACTGGGGATGGCTACGGCAAAAGTCAGAAGCGCATGCACGCCTTTCCAAAAGCGCTCAAAGCCGGGTTCCGTATACTGGTGGTGCAGGCCTACGGGAATACTTAGTACAAGGAAGAGTATAAAGACTAAGCGCGCCGCATAAGGCGAGTAGAGCTTGCCGCCCGCTGCTTTAGGCAGCATAACATAATACACCACATAGGCAGGCAGCAGCCAGAAATACACGAGGGGGTGACCAAAGAACCAGAAAAGGGTCCGCGCCAAAGGGATATTGATGCTGGATACCCAGCCTAAGGACCAGGGGATGAGCATAAAGAGTACCTCTACAGCCAACGGAATGGTGCAAAGGAACCATATGAGGAAGCTGACCAGAATCCCCAGGACCGCTAGGGGGAGGGGTTCGTCGGGATGGGCGCGGTACCAGTGGCGCACTAAAGGTAGCCACCCAAAAAAGGCTATCCACGACCCCACTACTAGGAGGGCCGCGCCGATATAGAAGGCCGGATGGGCTTTTAGGGGGGGATAAAAGGTATAAAGGACATCGGCCTTACCCAGCAGCATGGGTACAGCCGCTATGAGCGTGCCCACCACCATAAGGCCAGTACTGAGGGCATGCACCCACGGCGTCAAAGCCTGGCGTAGGTAGTACTGCATAATTCCATTTCCAAAGGCTACCCCAAAAAAGGTAGTAAGCACTACCGCATTGATTACGCCGTGGAGAGTAAGCCCTTGGTAGTAGTTTAGGCCAGCAAAGCTGGCGCTCTGTAAGAGGCCCGCGCGGTAAAGTGTTTGGAGAAAGCCATGGTAAATACCCAAAACCAATAGGACAAGGGGTAGGCCTATCTCTATCAGCATCAAGGTACGGCTAAGCCGCGGTACAGCGAAACCATTTGTAGGCTGCATAGCGCTAAGGGTTTATTATTTTGCTATTAGGTAGGCTACCATATTGTGATGGGCGGTGCCGCAGTATTCATGGCAGATGATGGGGTAGACCCCAGGCTTTTCTAAGCGAACCGTATAGGCGTTGACTAAGCCGGGAATAGCCATGAGATTGGTATTAGTCCAGCTTAGGTAGAGGCCGTGGGTGACGTCGGCGGCGCTAAGGAAAAGGTCTATGGGGGTATTGAGGGGCACCTCTACAATCTCTGGCTCAAAGCGCCACATGCGCGCTACATAGAAAATCTGGTGCCGGCCATCTGGTAGCGTATCGTGGCGTCCCGCGGTGTAGGGATAAACCGTAGCAGGTAAGCACGGCGGCACATTTATGCCTTGGAGTTCAGCGGCCGCTAGAAGGGCCAGAAAGAATAGGCCCAAAAGCCCGCTGGAAAAGAGAAGCACCAGCTTTTCCGTCCGTTCCATAGGCTAGCCGCGTTTGAGCATGAGAATATAGCTTCCCAGCCAGATGAATACGGCTAAGAGTACAACGAGCCCGAAAAACGCCAGGCTCCCGTAAGGCACGAAGTCGGATTCCTTCGGTCTCATAGGCACCTCCCCCGCAAATTTACGAAAAATTAAAAAAGCTGAGACGAATTAGGGCAAGGGGGCTTTGAGGTAATCCGGTACCTCTTTGCGCGCCCGGATGGCTGAGAGGCGGCGCTCGGCAGCTTCCTTTTTGCCGAGCTGTTTTTCCGTGATGGCAATCTCGCGCATGACGCGCCCCCACGTAGGTGGCGGAAGGGTAGGTAAGACCTCCAGTAGGCTATCCGTGTGCTGGCATACGACATACGCTTCTGAAAGTCGCCCCTCAGCGCGCAGGAGCATATTCAGAAGGGAGTAGGCCTGGATGGCTTCAGCCGTGGGATACATGCTATAAATAATGTGGCAAGGTGGACGAGGGCAAAAAGCCTCGTAGGTTTCCAGCCAGGCTTCTATAGCGGCGCGCGCTTCGGCATACCGCCCCAGCTCGTAAAGCGCCTCGGCCCATAGCCGACGGAAATAGGGATTTGTAGGAAAGCGCTGGGTGAGCACCCGCAGCCAATACTCCGCCTGAGCCGGCCGCTTGGCCTGATAGAGGCATATGTAGCTGAGGAAGTAGGCGGCTTCGTTGCGGGTGTAATTGAGGCTATCGCGTGCACACGCCTCCAGCCGCGCTAGCCCACGCGCCTCATCACCAGACGGAAATAGCTTGAGAAAGAGGCGAAAGGCTGGATAGTTAGCCTGAAAAAAGGCTATGTAGTACTCATAGAGGCCCAGCTCAAACTGAAGCTCGGCATACACATGGGCGTAGCGGCGCACCCCTTCCATAAGGCTGAGTAGCTCACGGGCCTTCCAGATGGCTGCAAGGTATTCGCCGCGATTATAAAGGCGTCGCACGCGCAGGGCCGTATGCCCAAAACCTATGAAGTACTTCTCTAAAGGGTCCTTAGCACAGCAGCGCATAAGGGAGTCCGTTTCCTTCAAGGCAGCCTCCCAGAAGCTGTCAAACCACGTAGTGGTCGGGTCTAACTCTATACGCCAGGAATACATTACCGCGCGCAAATACGCGGTGCCTACATATTTCCCGAATCGCTCCTCTAACTGGGTCAGAAGGCTTTCCGCTCGGCTAAAGCGCAGCGCGTAGATGGCATTTAGCACCTCCAGCGCAAGACCGCGGTAAGCTGGCTGATACGGTAGGACTTGCGCCCCTAACACCCCTAGAAGTAGAACTAACCCCTTTTTAGTCATTATGCGCCCGCTAAAACCCTAATACTTTTGCAAAGATGGGAAAGACCTTGCTAATCGTTGAGTCGCCTACAAAGGCCCAGACCATTAGACGGCTCTTAGGGGGGAATTATGATGTGGTAGCTTCGCAGGGCCATGTGCGCGACCTCCCCAAAAAGGGGCTCAGCATAAAGATTGAGCGTCAAGCCGAGCGTTATTTATTTACGCCGATCTATCAGGTTGACCCAAAGAAGCATCAGATTATTGAGCGTATAAAGGCGCTTGTAGCCGAGAATTCTACGGTGTACCTAGCGACGGATGAGGACCGCGAGGGGGAAGCCATCGCGTGGCATCTGTGCGAGCTTTTGGGATTGGATTTTCAGGCGCCTATACGGATTACCTTTCATGAGATTACGCGCCGAGCCTTACAGGAGGCCTTGAAAAGCCCGCGTCCTATAAATCTTCATTTAGTTCAGGCGCAGCAGGCGCGTCGGCTTTTGGATCGGCTGGTAGGGTATGAGGTTTCTCCCCTACTTTGGCGGGCCTTTCCGCGCCGGGCGGCTAAAGGTGCACACTCCGCTGGCCGCGTGCAGTCCGTGGCCCTACGCTTGGTAGTAGAACGGGAGCGGGCGATTGCCAGTTTCGTGCCAGAGAAGTCCATTGAGGTAGAAGTTGAGGTTAAGGCCACCCCACCCTTCCACGCCCGTCTGGAGCAGCCAGAATTTAGTGACTTAGAGGCGGCGCAAGCCGTCTTAGGCGCGCTACAGGGCCGTTTTTTGCGCGTAGAGGCCCTACAGAAGAAGCTTCGGCGGCGCAGCCCGCCCCCACCCTTTATTACTTCTACGCTTCAGCAGGAGGCCCAGCGGCGTTTAGGCTTCTCTATCCAACGCACCATGCGGATTGCCCAAAGCCTTTATGAAAAAGGGCTTATCTCCTACATGCGCACCGATTCTACCTACCTTTCGCCAGAGGCACGGGAGGCGATAGGGGCGGTGGTAGCGGCTAAATTTGGCGCAGAAGCCGTCGTAAGCCGCGCCTGGGAGGAGAAAAAGACCCTGCATGCGCAGGAGGCCCATGAGGCGATTCGACCAACCGATCCCAGTGAAGCCCAAGCGGGTGACACCCCTGAGGAACAGAGGCTCTACCAGCTTATCTGGCGCCGAGCCCTAGCCAGCCAAATGGCCGAAGCCTTATATGAGGACACCCTGGCTGACCTTGTCCCCGAACCTTCCCTGGCCCAACCGGTGCTTTTTCGCGCCAAAGGCCGGGTTTTACTAAAGCCGGGCTTTCTCCAAATCTATGGTTATGCCGGCGAGGAGGAAGAAGAGGCCTCTACCCTACCCCCGCTCAAGGAGGGCGACCGATTAGAATGGCAAAGCCTGCGTCTGTGGGAAAAATTCTCCTCGCCACCTTCTCGTTATACCGAAGCCAGCCTCGTGCGTGAGCTAGAGGCGCGCGGAATTGGTCGCCCCTCCACGTACGCACCCATCCTTGAAACCCTCTTCAAGCGGCAATATGTGCGGCGCGAGTCACCCCGCCAACCCCGTCCCAGCTACCATGAGATTCTCATCACCGCCGACGGAAGTGTCCAAAAAGCCTATCACACCCCGCCCCCAGAAATACAAAAAAATCGCCTCGTGCCCACCCCTACCGGTATGCAGGTCATAGATTTTCTCCTACCGCGCTTCCCGGACATTTTGGACTACGGCTTTACGGCTCGGATAGAAGCCGAGCTGGACCGGATCGCCGCAGAAAGGCTGAACTGGCAAGAGATGTTGAGTCAGTTTTATGTCCATTTCATTCAGGAGATTGAGCGGGCTCGCACGCCCGAGCTGCGCCAGCGGCTTTTAGGCGAAGACCCTCACACAGGAAAGCCCATAACCCTTCGCTTCGGTCGAGAGAAGGTATTTCTTACGCAGGGCGCCCCTGGCGAGGCCGACTACAAGGAGGTTAGCCTGCCGCCTATCATTTCTCCCACTGAGCTTACGCTGGAGCAGGCGCTGTGGATTCTGAGCCTACCTCGTCAGATAGGCACACATGAGGACTTACCCATAGAGCTGCGCTTAGGGCCTTATGGGTACTACCTCCACTGGGCTGGGCGTAACTATCCTCTACCCTCTGGTACTAACCCTTATACCCTCACGGCGGAGATAGCCAGCACGGCTATCCGCAACTACCAAGCCCGACGCACCGCTTCGGAGCCTCTGCGTACCTTTCCTGAGCTTGGCATAGAAGTATATAATGGCCGTTATGGCCTTTACCTACGTCAGGGGCGCCTTACCCGCAGCCTTCCCAAAACGGTCTCCCTGGAAGAGCTCACCCCCGAACTCTGCCAAGCGCTTTTAGAAAAAGCCAAGGCTAAACGCCGCTATATACGCAAGTCCTGAGATGTTTACCCTCTTTGCCTGCCCGAAAGGTTTTACAGACCCTCAGACCGCGGCTATCCAGCGTAAAGCTATCCAGAGCTGGTGCCTGCTCCAGCCAAAGCCGCAAATCCTCCTTTTAGGCGATGAGCCAGGCTTAGCGGAGGTGTGCAGGGAATTTGATTTAGAGCATGTGCCCCACCTTGCGCGCACGCCTACGGGCACGCCTTTGCTTAGTGATGTATTCCGTCAGGCCCATCTCCACGCAAAGTACCCAATTCTGGCTTATGTAAATGCTGATATTCTCATTAGTGCTCGCCTGCCTGCCGCCATTCAGAAGCTGGCTGCACGCTGGAAAAAATTCCTGCTGGTCTCTTCCCCACACATTGTGGATTTTGCTGAAATCGTCCTTCGCCCGGATTGGGAAGCCGAGGCGCTAGACAAAATCCTCTGTGCCCCTACTACGTCGGGAGCCGATTTATTTGTATTTGCGCGGGGGGTATTTCCGCGCCTTCCGCCTTTGATAGTGGGGCGGTGGCACTGGGATGAGTGGCTCATGAGCCATGCGGTACTGCGCCACATTCCTGTCATAGACGGCACACGGTTTGTCCTAACCTTTCACCCGCGCGTGGCCCTTACATCGCACCTGCGCCCGCATACGGTCTATTATAGCCCGGCCGAAAAGCAGCAGAATCGGCGTATTGTGGGCTCGCTCTATTGGATGCCGCGCCGGCGCGTGCCCTACTTCTTGGATGCCGAAGGCAATCTCCACAGCCGCTATGGCCGCTTCCCCGTGACGAAACTCCAGCTTATTACCTACTTCTTGGGGCTTGTACGCTGGGTGCTGGGCATGCGGCCGGGCGAAGGGTAAGCTTTTCCACACCTTTTCCCCTTAGCCCTCAGCTACCTTTGCGCCATGGGCCTTAGAGCACTGGAGCTGCGTGGCTTCAAGAGCTTTGCCGACCCCACCCGCCTCCCCCTTACCCACGCCCTTATCGGCATAGTCGGACCTAACGGCTGTGGCAAATCTAACCTCGCCGATGCCGTACGCTGGATCTTAGGCCAGCAGAGGCCCCGCAGCCTCCGCATAGAAAAAGCCGAACACCTCATCTTCAGCGGCTCCGCAAAGCGCAAGCCTCTGCCCTTTGCCGAGGTGTCTCTGGAAGTAGAGGGGCTGTCGCCCGAAGCGCCGCGCCTCACCTTTACCCGCCGCATTCATCGTTCGGGCGAGACGGAATACCTACTCAACGGCAATCCAGTGCGCCTAAAAGATTTTTTGACCTATTTCTGGCAGCTCAACCTCTCAGCCCAGGCCGTTTTGGATGGCGCTCAGCTAGAGGCCCTTATTCAAGACACTGGCGAGGCCCGCCGAGCCCTGCTAGAGTCCCTAGCGGGAATAGAAAAGTACCACTACTACCGTCGGGAGGCATTAGCCGAGCTGGAAAAAACCGCTCAAGCCCTCCAGCAAATAGGTGCGGTCATTCAGGAGGTGGGAAGCCAAATTCAGGTTTTAGAGGCGCAGGCGGAGAAAGTCCATACTTACCGTAACCTGCAGGCGGAGTACCGGGCTACCCTCAGCGAATGGATAGCCTATTCCCTACAGGTGCTCAAAGCGCAAGAAGAGGCTCTCTTAGCAGAACTGCAGCAGCAGAAAGCCCTGCTCGCTGAGCTAGTGGGTATGCTTCAGGGGATAGAGGCCGATTTAGCCCAGATCGAAGCCGAAGAGCTTCATTCCGCCTTAGAGGCTTGCCAGACGGAATACCGTACTCATCAGGCAGCCCTTCAGGATCTCCTTCAAACCGAGGCCACAGTACGAGAGCGCCTTCGGCTCCTTCGGCAGCAGCAGGACGAGGTGCTTTCAGAAAAAGCCCATCGCCTGCGTCAGAAAACTGAGCTTCTCCATGAGCTTAGCGCACATGGCCAGAAACAGGCAGACTATGAAAGGGAGTGGCTAGGACACCAGCAGCGCACCAGCCAGCTGAAGCAAGCCTTGCAAAACGCCGAATCCACTCTTCGCCAAGCCGAACCCGAGCTGAACGCCCAGCAGAAAATCTGTGCCTCGCTAGAGCAGAAAGTACGTCAGCTGGAGAGCCATCGGCGGGCCTTAGAACTTAGCCGCCAATCCCTACAGGATCGCTGGACCAAGCTAAAGGCGGAGCGAGCCGCACTGGAAGAACGCCTCCGCCCACTAGAACTTGAGCGGGCTGAGGCCCAGGCCGAACTCACTGCCTTGGAGGCAAAACGCGCGCAGCTTCAAGCCGCCTTAGCGTCCTATCAAAAAACGGCCGCATACCTCGCTAGCCGTCAGAAAGTAGCCCGCCAAAAGCTGGATTGGAGCGAAAAGCTCAAAGCCCAGCTGGAAGGGGAGCTTCTTTTACTCCAGCGGCTTTCAAACGAGGCTGCGGGGGTACCCCCCTTCCTCTACCGGCTGCGTGCCGAGAAGCAGCTTGAATTCTGGCGTACGGAGGACATTTTTTGGGGGCCTAGTGAGGTGCTTCGGCTCGTAGCAGTGCTCGTGGGCTTAGAGCCGCCCACACTTTGGGTTAGGACGCTAGAAGCCGCCGAGACCTTACACGCGCTTATTCTTCAGCAGGCTGAAGGGAGCTTCAGCGTGCGCTGGTATCAGCCAAAGCCCTGCTGGACTAGCCCCACCAGCTGGCGCGCTCATCTGCAGACCCTTCCAGGCTTTGAGGGCCTCGCCGAATACCTATGGGGCGATGTAGAAGTTGCCACCGAACCCTTTCCGCACCCTACTGCCCGGCGCTTTATACATCCAGAAGGCAAAGTGGTATTTTTAGCCGACGGACACAGCTACCACTTCGCTCAACTGCCGACGAGCCGGGTCGGTTTGCCCCATCGCCTCCAGCTTTTGGAGGGTCGGCGAGCCCGCCTTGCCCGCTACCAGCGCCTATGGCAAGCCTACGCCACCGAGCTGGCCGAACGGCTACACCAGCTCCCCCTCAACGAAACCCAAAATCATCTGCGCCTTCTGGAGCAAAGGATACAAGCGCTGGAAAAGCAGCTTTCCACCACCTCCGCACGTCAGGAAGAAATGCAGCATAGCCTTCAACTTCTCCAGAAGCAGCTTGCCCAGCTGGATCAAGAAAGCCAAAGCCTGCAAACCGAGCTGGAGGCCGTGCACAAAGCGCTAGAGGCCGAAAAGGCCCACCTCGAAACCGCCCGCCATGCTCTAACTGCCCTTCAAGACTCTATTAGGGAAAATACCAGACACCTTCAGAGTCTCCAACGCGCCTACCAAGAAGCGCGCCTGGCGCTAGCTCAGCTGGAACAGGAGAAGAGCAGCCTAATACGCACCCAGCGGCTTCTCAGCCAGCAGTTAGAGGAGGTAAGTAGGCGGCTAGCCTTCTTAGAACGGCGCGCAGAGGAACTAGCCGAGGCGATTCCTGGCTTAGCCGCGCAAGAGGCCGACTTAGCCACGCAGCGAAAAGCGCTGGAAGATCGGCTTCAATCGCTAGAGGCTACGCTGGCCGAACAGCGCACTAGGGCCGAAGCGCACCAAGCCCAGCTTTTAGCCCTGCACGAGGCCCGAGCCAAATACCAAGCCCAGCGTAGCGCCCTGCAAGAGGCTATTAATGGTTTGGAAAAACGGCTAGGAGAGGTCCGGCAAAGCCGCGCCCTGCTACTTCAGCGGCTAGAGGTGGAGCTGGAACTCTCACCGGCTGAGCTGCCCCCGCCGCCTCAAGCCCCTCTCTCCGAAGAAGCTGTAGAGCGTCGGCTGGGACGCTTGCGCCGCGCCATGCAGGCCTTAGGCGAACTCAACTTTGAAGCCGCCGCCCTACTAGAGGAGCTTAGCCAGCGCCAAGCCCACCTAAGCCAAGAAGAAGCCCAAATCCGTCAGGCCCACACGCGCCTAAGCACCCTCCTCCAGAACCTGGAACGAGAAGCTCAGACCCAGTTCCAGAGCGTCTTTAGTAAGGTGGCTGAGCGCTTCCAGACGCTTTTCCAAATCCTTTTCGGAGAGGAAAGTAGCGCTACCTTGCAACTCACTCAGCCCGAGTCTCCCCTCACCAGCCCGATAGAGATTCTGGCTCGGCCGCCCGGTAAAAAGGTACGCACGCTTCAGCAGCTCTCTGGAGGTGAGAAAACCCTTACGGCTTTGGCCTTAGTCCTTGCCACTTTCAGCGTCCGACCCTCCGCCCTCTGCGTACTGGATGAGGTAGATGCCCACTTAGATGACGCTAACGCCCATCGCCTAGCCCGACTTCTGCGCAGTTTAGCCAGCGAGACCACCTTCCTCATCATCACGCACAATAAAATCACGATGAGCTACTGCGACGTACTGTATGGTGTTACGATGGCTGAAAAAGGTGTAAGCCTGATTTTGGCGGCGGAATTTGCTCCGATGCCCTCTGCCCTTTTAGCCTCATGAAGTACCGGGTTCGGCGCAGAGGCGGCGAATGGATTATAGAAGGACAGCGCGTGCATTATGTCGGGGGCCAGCTTAAGGCCGCTTGGGCAGAAGCCTTTGAGGCATTTGGACTAGTAGGGCGCAGCTGGCCGAAGGTCCTGCTGATTGGCATGGGCGCCAGTTTAGTGCAGCTTTTAGCCGCTACGGCCAAGCCTCCCTTCCCGATTATCCATATTATTGAACCCGACCCCGAAATGGTAGCCCTCCAAGAGCGCTACTTAGAGTTTCCTCTTCCGTACCACCTCCACTTAGGGCCAGCGGAAAGCCTGCTGCCTACTTTGAAGGAGACATTTGAGGGCATTTTCGTGGATGCTTTCGTGGAGGATAGCGTGCCAGAGCCGCTGCAGCAAGCAGACTTCGTGGCTGAGCTGGCCGGCCGCCTAGCGCCTTCAGGCCTCCTTTTCTGGAATGTCCTCAGGCCAAAGGAAGCCGCTACGATAGAGGCGCTCCTAGGGCACTACTTTTCTGCGCTCCGTCAGCGCCGCTGTGGGGCGCATCGTTTCTATGGAGCGGCCTACCACGCCGAAAATTTTCCCCTGCCCTATTAGTTATCTTATGGGATGCGGCTCACCCCGACGCTAAGCATTTTCGCCCGTATGACGGCCCTGGCCCAGAAGCATCAAGCGCTGAATCTGGCCCAAGGGCTTCTTTGGCTGCCGCCTGACCCGCTACTTTTAGCGGAGGCCCAAGCTGCGGTAACCCAGCAAAACCTCCTCCAATATACGCCTCCGGCTGGCTCGCTGGCCTTACGGGAAGTAGTAGCCCAGCTCAGCCACCACCTCTTCGGCGTAGCCTACGACCCAGAGAAAGAAGTAACCATCACCGCTGGGGCGACGGAAGCAATTTTCGCCGCTATAATGGCCCTTACGCAACCGGGCGACAAAGCGGTCTTTTTAGAGCCAGCTTACGACAGTTACTTGCCTGCCTTTGAAATGGCGGGGGTACAGGCGCAGGCCGTACGATTTCAGCTCAGCTCCCACAGCGCCGAAATTCCTTGGGCAGCCGTAGCGGCAGCCCTCTCCCCGCACACCCGCCTCCTTCTCCTCAATTTTCCCCACAATCCTACGGGACGCAGCCTCCGTGAAGCCGATGTAGCATTTTTAGCCGAGCTCGTAGAACGCTATCCCCAACTCACCCTAATTGTGGATGAGGCATATGAACTGCTCCATTGGGGCTGCGAGGCGCCGGCGCCACCACGCAGCCTGCGGCAGCATCCAACCCTACGCGCCCGCAGCGTCATCATAGGTTCGCTGGGCAAAATGACGGGGCCTACAGGCTGGCGACTGGGCTATGCTCTGGCACCCGCCCACCTAACGGAGGCCCTGCGCACCGTGCACCAGTTTATTACCTTTTGTGCGCCTGCCCCGCTTCAAGAGGCCGTGGCACGCTACCTTAGAGCGGACCTTAAGCGAGCCACTTACTTCATCCAGCCACTGTGGGAGCGGCGAAACCGCCTCCTTCAACTTCTGCAAGAGGCCACAAACCTAGAGGTGCTAGCGCCCGAAGGCGCTTACTTTATTCTTGTGCGGCCGCAGGCTCCCCGTCCCGAGACGCCCTTAGCCGAATGGCTCACGCAAGCCGCCGGCGTAGCTACCATTCCCTTGGGCGCCTTCTATCAAGACGGCAACGGGGAGGGCTGGCTGCGCCTGTGCTTCGCTCGGCCCATGGCCATGCTGGAGGAAGCGGTGGAGCGCCTAGCGCGCGTCTTTCCTGCGCAGGGGCCTGCTGCCCTTGCCCTTCCAATAGGCCTAGCCTCTCTGTAAAAACGCTGACCCGAGCTATCCCACCTTTTCAGGGACTCAAGGGAGAGACTCAGTAGCCTCGGTGGGTTCTACCCATCGGCCATCGGCCCGGATAAGTTCTACCAAGGCCTCTAAGGCTTCGGATTCTTTGACGTTTTTGCGCACAATTTCTTTACCCCGGTAGAGGTGGATGACGCCGGGGCCGGCGCCGACGTAGCCATAGTCCGCATCGGCCATTTCGCCAGGCCCATTTACGATACAGCCCATGACGGCGATTTTGAGGCCTTTGAGGTGGCTCGTACGGGCGCGAATGCGCGCTGTAACTTCTTCCAGATTGAAGAGGGTGCGACCACAGGACGGGCAAGCAATGTAATCCGTACGGGTAAGGCGCAAGCGCGCGGCTTGAAGAAGGTCAAAAGCCACCCGTACACCTACGGCGGGCGGACGCCCTGCCACGGTCAGCCAGAGTCCATCCACGAGGTGATCGGGTAAGAGCAAGCTAGTCTGACAGGCCGCCTCCACCGCAAGCTGATGCGCCGGTAAGGGCTCAGGGCTATTCGCAGGAGGCGTAATTGTTAGGCGTGCCACCATCGGGGCGAAGCAGCCCAGTTCCGCCGCTCGTAGCCGCTGCCAGCGCAGGATGCGCGCCGGCAGCTCCGCCGAACTCTCCAAAACCCATACGACGTTTTCGGCCTTGAGGAAGTCGGTGTCCTCCCTCATTAAGTCTTCCACGGAAAGGCGCACCCAATTCAGCGCAGGATGGCGCAGCGGCGCCGAAAGCCAAGCCGTCACCGAGTCAAAGTAGGGCGTATCTATAGGACGGCCTACTTTCGCCCAAAGCGCCGCATCATAGATAAGCGGCACAGAAGGAAGCTCTTCTGGTACGGTGCGGCCCACGTAGATGTAATCTGGCTTCTGCTCGCCCCCATAGAGGCTGAGGCCGTAGGGGTGCTGGCTGTGATCTGCTACTACTATTGCTGGGTGGCCTGCCCCGATGTTTTGTACCCTACCTTGCGTAAGCGGCTGCCTCACTAAGCCGCCTCCAGGCCATGCTGGCTCGGGAAGGTCGGAAGCCGCTGAGCGGTACTGCTCGGCAAAGGCCACGAGGGCTCGGCAGGTAGGTAGCTCCTGCGCCGGCGGCTCGGTAAGGGAGACCCGTACCGTATCCCCGATTCCATCCAGTAAAAGCGCCTCTATCCCTAAGGCAGACTTGATGCGGCCATCGGTGCCATCCCCCGCCTCCGTAACGCCAAGGTGAATAGGGTAAATAGTGCCATGGGCCTTTAGCCGCGCCACTAAATGGCGATAGGCCGCTACCATGACCACCGGATTAGAGGCCTTCATGGAAATCACTAGATTGTAGAACCCCTCGGCCTCGCAGATGCGGACGAACTCCATAGCCGATTCTACCATGCCTTCGGGGGTGTCCCCATACCGATTGAGGATGCGGTCGGAAAGGGAGCCGTGATTGACACCGATGCGTAGGGCGGTACCATACTCTTTGCAGAGGCGCACAAGCGGTGCAAATCGCTCATAAATCCGCTCCAGCTCCGCTTGGTACTCTGCGTCCGTATAGGTGCGCTGCTCAAAGCGCTTTTTGTCGGCGTAGTTGCCAGGGTTGATGCGGACCTTTTCCACAAGGCGGGCGGCGATCTCCGCGGCACGCGGTGTGAAGTGAATATCAGCCACTAGGGGCACCCGACAGCCAGCCTGCCGAAGGCGCTTCTTAATCTCCGCTAGGGCCTCCGCCTCTTTCTGGCTGGGCACGGCTAAACGGACATATTCTGCACCGGCTTCCGCCAGCTGAATAACCTGAGCTACGGTGGCCTCTATATCTAGCGTGTCGGTGGTGGTCATGGTCTGAATGCGGATGGGATTATCCCCGCCTACGGGCACCTCGCCAATCGGCACCACACGCGTAGCAAGCCGTCGCGGCCGCACTAGGGAAGTGTAGTAGGTTTGAAGCGCCTTCAGGGAGCCCTCCACCATCGCCAAAGGAACAAAAATCCTCTGACCTCTCAGGTCTTCATCTTCTTCCGGCGAGCGGCAGGGAAAAGGACATTATTCAAAATAAGCCGATAGCCCGGCGAAGTAGGATATTTACTCACATCGGTGGGCGGCTCCTCCACAAAGTGCTGGTAATCCTCCGGATCATGCCCGCCATAAAAGGTCCAAAAGCCCCGCCCAAGAATGCCATGGATATACTTTGCCTCATTGAGCTCGGGGGTTTCAGCCATGATGACTACTTGGGGCTTGAGGAGGTGCAGCTCGTAGCCTGTGGTCTGCCCGTAGAAGCCCTTAATAACTGCCGTGTGGTTTTGGCAGAGCATAGTAGGGATAGGGTCCCATTTCGCCGAAAACTCCTTTAGTACAAAGTGGTCCTCGCTTTCCCGAAGGTTGCGGCGGCGGTCACCCGTATCTATGTCAGAAAATTCATAGTCGTACGGATTAAGCCGCAGGGTAAAGCCCTGAAAGGCTATGCAGCTTTCATAGCGGAGGTGGGCATTTGCCAGGGGATCAAACGGCGTACCATCGTAGAGCTCCCCTACGATATCTATGCCTTCCGCCGCTAAGGCGATATCATAGGTATCTGTGGCCGAACACATGGCAAAAAGAAAGCCCCCGCCTTGCACCCACTCGCGCAGCTTTTTGACTACGGCGAGTTTGAGCTCCGCTACGCGCTTAAAGCCCCATTTCGCCGCTAAGGTCGTCTGCTCCCGCACCATGGCCTTATACCAAGGCTTATCCCGAAAGGTGTAGAACTTGCCGTATTGACCCGTAAAATCCTCATGGTGCAAATGCACCCAGTCGTACTCAGCCAGCTTGCCCGAGAGAATCTCGTCATCGTAGATAAGGTCATAGGGAATCTCGGCGTAGAGGAGGACAAGCTGCACGGCGTCATCCCAAGGCTCCGAAGAGCGGGGCGCATAGACAGCAATGCGCGGGGCTTTCTCTAGGCGTACCACATCCATATTGACCTCTGGTCGGCTGATGTACTTGAGGATATCCCCATACTCCGCCGCACTAAGCACCTGGTAGGTAACCTGGCGGCGCTGAAGCTCTAAGCTCGCCCAGCCATTTTCTATAAAGGCAAAGCTGCCCCCGCGATAGTTGAGAAGCCAGTCTACGGGCACACCCTTAGTCAGTAGGCTGTAAACTAGCCCATAGGCACGCAGATGCTGCTGCTGCGCCTCATCCATGGGTATTAGCACATATTGCGCCCACAGAAAGCCAAGACTCAGCCCTAGGCGGAGCCAATGCATTCTTTCAAATATACTACTCTTCGCCTATTTGCCAGAGCTGGGCCGCAAGGAAACGGGCGCCCCGCTGAACAATAGGTAGGCCTTCCCGAAGCTCTGGCGCCTCAATCAAGGCTAAAGTATCTAAAAAAGTAGCCTGTACGGGGATAGGCAAAAATGTACTATCAGGCTTGAGCGCAAAAATGTAAGGTTTATCGCCGTGGTAGCCTAAGCCAGCTAAGGGCACTGTGTAGAAAAGGCCGCGCAGCCGCCGCACATACCCCTCTACAGGAATCTGCGCAAAGAGGGGATAAGGAGTAGGGGGCAGCCGTACATGGGCTACTAAAGCCGTACCCTGCGTATCCTCTACCTGCGCAAGGTACTCAATCCGGCTAGAGAGAAAGCCCATCTCAGGCAGGGCAGGTAGGCGCAGGCGGATGGGTG
The DNA here is from genome assembly GCA_039630245.1 of Bacteroidia bacterium. Taxonomy (GTDB): domain Bacteria; phylum Bacteroidota; class Bacteroidia; order SpSt-205; family SpSt-205; genus SpSt-205. The sequence continues at coordinate 1,272 of JBCNVK010000002.1, read as the reverse complement.
CCCCCGGCGCTAACCAGCTTAGCTCCCGCTCCGAAATATACAGGTCTGCATGCAGGTCGGAAGGATTGACAATATGCGCCAGCGGCTGCTCGGGCCGTACATATTCACCTATACCTACGGCTATACGGGTGACATAGCCGGCAATCGGGGCCCGCACAATTAGGAGATGGATTTCCCCAGAGGTATCTGGTCTAATCCCTAAAAGTTCTAGCTGATGCCGAAGGGCTTGCGACTGCACCTCTAGCTGGCGATACTCGGCGCGTCCCTGAGCCAGCTCCCCAGCCGACACGAGCCCGCCGCGAGCTAAGCTCTCCTGAATGCTAAGCCTACGCGCGGCAGCCTGAAGGCGCGCCCAGACTTCTAAGTATTGCCGCTGAAGGTCTATCAGCCCCGCACTGTAAAGCGTAAAAAGCGGCTGGCCCGCCCTCACATACTGCCCTTCCCGTATAGCTATGTGCTCTACCGTACCTTCCACCCGCGTATGGACACGCGCCTGGGCATGGGCTAAAACGACCGTACGGCCGACTAATTTCAGCTCTTCCCAGACCGAATCGCGCCGAAGTGGCCCTAGCACTAGCCCAGCCCCCTGCCACTGAAGCGGCGAGAGCCGCAAGGTCTCTTTCGTCGTCGGCTCGGCCACTGGCACAGAACCGCAGCCCTCCAGACCTAAGAGGACCACACCCCAAATCCTCCTACGCCACACACCGCAAAGAAAAGGGCTCAGCGCACATTATAGAAGCCTCAGCTAATACATACCCCCTCCGAACCACTGCCAAATTAGGAAATCTTTCCTATATTTGTAAGGTAGGCGTATGCCGTTGGTTATGGCTTGCTTCGGTAGCCTCTTACTGGCTCAGAATGTGGGCATCGGCACATCCTCTCCAACTTCACGCCTACATGTAGCGGGTACTAACGCTACCCTCACTGTAGGCCCTTTTGGTATAGGTCAGGCGGAGGGACGCATAATAGCCACGGGAGCCGTAGCGGAAGTAAGTTTTGTCCGGCGCAGCCTGACCAGTTGGCCAGCTGCGCCCGTTGCAGGCGACCGCTTCGTATGGTATAACCCCAATGGCTCGGCACGCCTCTGGACGGAAGTCCATGGCGACCTCGTAACCGTCACCGCGGGCGGAAACGTAGGGATCGGCCAAACCAATCCCGCTGGTCGCCTAACTATCCGCTCGGGCTGGTCCAACTGGATTCAACTAGAGGACAATCTCGTAGGTAACCCAGTACTACTTCCATAACCCCGCCGCCGGAGACAGGCTTGAGATA
>JBCNVK010000019.1:0-5295 GCA_039630245.1 Bacteroidia bacterium | reverse complement strand
CCATGGGACAGTGGAATATGCCTGAAGGGTAGCATGGTCATTATTAGGCACAGCGCGTACAATATGGCCGCATTACCTGTGGTATTAGGCTCGCAATAAAACCTGGTCGCTTCTGGTTGAGAGAAGGCATTACCAGGATTGGGGATACTGTTTAGGCTACTGGATCTTGACGACCTCGCCGCCGCACGCTAGCATACGCCCCGACTGGAGTACCTATATGTAGCCGCACCCTTTGTAAAGATTGGTAAAAGTCCATAGGCGTGGGGGTTTTATTTCGGACATATCAGACCATGCTGAGAGGCTGATCCCAACCTTTACTTTTAGTACGAGTAGGACGTCGGGTTTGCGATATTTCATTTAACTTTGCAGTATGCGTTTTATCTTAGTGACCGCTTTTGGGCTTGCATGGGCGCAGAATGTGGGTATTGGCACGGCTACACCTACTGCGCGCCTTCACATAAATCAGAATCAAAATGCTACGGCACTCTTAGTTCAAACTACGGCTACAGCGAATACCACGCCTATCTTTCAGCTTCAATCGGGCGGCACTTCCCGCCTCCGCGTTAATGGAGATGGAGAGGTCGTGGTAGGCACAGGGAATACTTCGCCTTTACCAGGAGACCTCTTCAATGCAGTCAGTTACGCAGGGTTTCCTTTTGCCGTAAATGGCTATACGGCTCTGAATGGTATAGCCGTATATGGGTTACGGCAAGCAGGTGCTAGTGGTGTGTGGGGTACTGTTCAAGGTGAAGATGCCTCAAATGTGGCTAATTCTGCAGGCGTTGCTGGTTTTGTAACTGCCAATAGCCAAAGAGGCGTCGTAGGACAAAAGCCAACCGGAGGAGCGGGATGGGGAGGGCTATTCCTCAATGACCTAGGTTACACAGGATTTTTCGGAAATGCCTCTGATAGAAAAGTGAAGAAAGATATTTCTCCTGTACAAAACGTTCTACCTGCTCTCCTATCGCTTCAAGCATATCGCTATCACTACACGCTAGACCTCTTAGGAGGGGATGAGCGTTTTTACTATGGGTTTATGGCGGATGAAGTAGAGCGACTTTTCCCGGATTTGGTAGCAGAGAAGGATTTTGGGGCGCCGCAGCGGCGTACAGGGCCTCCCCTCGGCCCCTCCGAACTTCGCCTCAAAGCTGTAAGTACTATCTCGCTCATTCCTATCCTTGTGGAAGCTATCAAGGAGCAGCAGGCGCAGATAGAGGCGCTAAAGGCCGAGCTGGAGCAGCTCCGAAGATCAGGGCCTAAAAGCCAGGAGTAGATTTGCAAGAGAACCTTCAGGCCGAGCGAAGATTCCGCTTTTCAAAAAAGGCTCAGGGATAGCAGAAGGGCAGGTAGGTAGTCTTAATCTTCCTCGGGTAGAAGTGAGTCTTTTTCCTTTGCCCTTCTGCCTCTGTGGTAGGCTATTGGAGGCGGATGTTTTCGCAGCCTGTAGCCCCTGGCCCTATGGTAATGTATCCGCGCCGGATTTCCCCTTTCCCGGGGTAGTAAGCGCTGTAGAGTAGCCGCCAGAGCAAGAGCTGCACCGCCCCATCCCCCACCTCCGCCGATACATGGGGATATCCCCCAAGCGGTAGCGAAAATGAAACTTCTTCACCCTACTATCCTCGCAGGTAGGTTCGGTAAGGAAGGCCTCCGAACGGCGATAGTAGCTATGCCACAGCTCTTGGGTGCTATTGCCCTGCTGATCTAAGTTGGAAATGCGCAGGTAAAGCGTGTCTACTTCTAGCCTTTCAAGAGTGCGGGCGAAGGCCGTATCAAACCAGAAAGCTATAGTGTAGTCAAACTCGCAAATCTCGCCTTTGCGGTGTGTGCAATCGCGGCGGTAGTTGGCGGCCGTCTCATCTGTGCAGCCTTCCTTTGTCTGTAGGCGGTAAGTAAGAACCCACCCGTTGCCAGAAGGATAAGTCCTATCGTACTTCTCTAAGGCATGAGGGCCAATTAATGCCTTTTCCCCTAAAAGGTGAGGGGGGGCTGTCTTCGGGGTAGCCGCAGGGGTTTCGCTATGAGGGGACAACCCGTGAGGCCCTCATAGGCCGAGCTTTTCTATACTTTTTAGAGAAGGGGGTCTATTGGATATAACTTTGCTGGGTGTGGCGCTCGCCTTCTGCGCCTCATGCGGCTTCGGTAGAGGAAGTGGCCTCCACCCTTCACACTACCTCCGGCGGGCTCTCTTCTCAAGAAGCGGCGCGGCGGCTCCAGCAGGTTGGACCTAACCACATCCAGAAGGCCCCTTCCATTTCTCTCTGGAAAATTCTCTGGCATCAATTTAGCAGTCCATTCATTTATCTCCTCTTAGCTGCGGCGGGGATTTCGCTCCTTCTGAAGGACTATGTAGATGCAGCGGTGATCTCGGCGGTGCTTATTTTGAATGCGGTTATAGGCTTTATCCAAGAATATAAGGCGGAAAAGGCGGTAGAGGCGCTGCGCTCGCTGACTGCCCCGCAAGCTACGGTGCTGCGCGATGGAGTAGAGCAGCGCCTGCCTGCGGCGCAGCTCGTGCCAGGGGATGTGGTACTCTTAGAGTCAGGGGCACGCGTGCCGGCTGATATTCGGCTTTCGGAGACGATCCTTCTCCAGGTAGATGAGTCCATCCTGACCGGCGAGTCAACGCCCGTGTACAAGGACCCAACCCCTCTGCCTGAGGAAACCCCATTACCCGACCGGAAAAATATGGTGTATGCAGGTACTATTGTTACCTCAGGGCGGGGGCGAGGGTATGTAGTGGCCACAGGGGCGCTAACCGAGTTGGGACGGATTGCGGAGAGTCTTGCGCAGACGGAGAAGGTGGGTATCCCACTCCTGGAGCGGATGGAACGGCTCGCTAGCGTCATCGGTATTTTTATTCTGAGTGGTATTGCCCTGATATTTTTCTTGGGCCTTTTGTTGGGTTATTCGCTGGTGGAGATGTTCAAGGTGGGGGTGGGCGTGGCGGTAGCAGCGATTCCGGAGGGGCTGCCGATTGTGCTCACCGTGACCCTAGCGCGGCGGGTTTGGGCGATGGCGCAGCGTAATGCGCTGGTGCGTCGCCTAGCGGCGATTGAGACGATAGGTCGGGCCACCGTCATCGGCTCCGACAAAACAGGCACCCTTACGGAAAACCGCATGACCGTGCAGGCTTTCTGGACCGACGGAACAAGGTGGTCCCCCGCTCCGCCGAACCTGCGGGAGCAAGATCCCTTGCAAGCTCTAGCGCTGGAAATTAGCGTCCTTGCCAACGAGGCGGAGATAACCGAGGCGCGGGCCCGCGCAAGCGGATCGGGTGACCCTACTGACTTGGCTCTCCTCTGGGCTGCGATTGAGGCAGGGTATTCACCCAAGGCGCTCCGTACGGCTCAGCCCGAGGTGCTTCGCATTCCTTTTGAACCCGAGCGGCGTTATGCCGCCAGCTTCCGCCAAAAAGGCCCCTCGCACTATACGCTCTACCTAAAAGGGGCGCCGGAGAAGGTACTCGCTTTGTGTTCTCAGCGTTTGACGCAGCAGGGTCTCGTGCCGATTGATACCGATTTCGTTTTGGAAGCCGTAGCTTCCTTGGCACAAGGGGGGATGAGGGTATTAGGGCTGGCCTATAAGCCTAACCTTAGCGCTCTGCCTTCGCCCCCTTTCCAGCTTGCCGATTTGATTTTTGTCGGGCTGGTGGGCCTTATGGACCCGCCCCGTCCGGGCGTCTCCCAAGCCGTGGCCGATTGCCAAGCGGCCGGGATTAGGGTAATTATGATCACGGGCGATCATGCGGCCACGGCGCAAGCTATCGCAGCCCAGATCGGCCTTTCTACGCCTGAAGTCATAACGGGGGAAATGCTGGAGCGGCTTTCGCCAGAGCAGCTGGAGGAAAAAATAGAGACGGTGAATGTGTATGCACGCGTCTCCCCAGAGCAGAAGCTGGAGATTGTGCGGCTTCTTCAAAAGAAGGGGGAGATTGTGGCGGTGACGGGGGATGGGGTTAATGATGCCCCAGCGCTCAAGGCGGCCCATGTAGGCATCGGCATGGGGAAGGGGGGGACCGATGTGGCGCGCGAAGCCTCCGATATTATTTTAGCCGATGATAACTTCGTTACCATTCGGAATGCCGTGGAAGAGGGGCGCACGGCCTTCCAAAACATTCGGAATGCCACGTTTTTCCTTCTCTCCACGGGCGCGGCTTCTATTCTCTTATTCTTGCTAGCTATTTTGCTGGGCTGGCCTATGCCGATTCTGCCGGCGCAATTGCTTTGGCTAAATCTGGTAACGAATGGCCTGCAGGATGTAGCAATGGCTTTTGAGCCTGCCCTTCCTGGGCTGATGCGTCAGAAACCTCGCCCGCCAAACGAGGGTATCATTTCCCCCCTTTTGTGGGAAAGAACCTTACTTATAGCCCTTCTCATGGCTGGGGTGGTCGCTTACCTTTTCTGGTATGAGTATCAACTGACGGGCGATTTAGCTAAGGCTCAGACTGTAGCGCTTACTACTTTTGTGTTATTCCAAAACTTTCATATTGGGAATGCACGAGCGGAATACTTGTCAGCATTTCGGCTCAGTCCTTTCCGCAATCCCTTTCTCTTAGGAGCGGCGCTTATAGCGCTGGGGGTTCATGCGGCGGCTTTATACCTTCCGCCTACGCAGTTTGTGCTGCGGGTGGTGCCGATTGAGCTGGAGGCGTGGCTGCGGAGTATTGTATGGGCGCTGAGTGTGATAGTAGTGGGTGAGGCGCATAAGTGGCTTCGTTCGCCCCAGCGGGCCTGGCGGGGCTAAGGGGTGCTTTACTTGGGTTTCCACTCTACCGAGGGCCGATAAAAAGGCAGGCGCTGGATACAAGCCGAAAAGATAGGCTACTTCGTTTCCATTCCACCAAGGGCCGATAAAAAGTGTGGCGCTCAATAAGCTACAGGAGAAGGTATATCAGTTTCCACTCCACCAAGGGCCGATAAAAAGTTGTACAAATAGCGGGCAACTATGGTATCGCCCCCTGGTTTCCACTCCACCAAGGGCCGATAAAAAGGCTGCTGTGTTCGTCTCTCGGGAGAAGCGTCGCGCTCGTTTCCACTCCACCAAGGGCCGATAAAAAGGCTTGGGGGCTTGCTTCTGCTCTCTGGGCCTCTAAGTCGTTTCCACTCCACCAAGGGCCGATAAAAAGGCTATCCGCAGCGGCAGCCGTACCGAACGGCTTAAGGTTTCCACTCCACCAAGGGCCGATAAAAAGCCTCCATGGAGCCGTTTTCCCGCATAGGCTAAGCGTTGTTTCCACTCCACCAAGGGCCGATAAAAAGACTTCGGCATCTTGTAGTATCCTTTGTATCTCTTTTT
>JBCNVK010000018.1:0-6894 GCA_039630245.1 Bacteroidia bacterium | reverse complement strand
GCGGTATGAGCGGCGGTGGTGGCAGCGTGAGAAGCTCCAGGATGCTGATGCGGAGCACCGCCGCATTGTGCTACACTTCTACCAGGCGACCCGCTTAGATCCGCCGCCGCATCCGCTACTCCACGGGCAGAAAGAAGGCGCCTACGTCCACGTGGTAGAGGTGGATGCCTTCCTTAGCTGTCCCCGTTTGAAAGAGCTAGCGGAAGCCCTACGGCTGGTAGGTGGGAAAAGCCTCCATGTTTTAGCCTGGGACTTTGAAATGGGCATCCGAGAATGCCAAAAGAAGATAGAGGAGGCCTATGGGGTTTCCCTCCGCCTCAAATACATTCCGCGTGAAATCATGCAGCCAAATTATACGCCTGACTTAGCGCAGTTCTTTGAGCCAGGGCAGGTAGAGGCCGTAGTGATCTCAAACAAAGATGGCAGTTTGGATGTAGAGCTTAAGGACTTTATGCCGGCCATGGGTGATCTGCGCACCGAGGAGCAGGCCGAGCTTCTCAAAAAGCATAGGCCTTTTGACTTTATAGACTTTTGGGGGGTAGATTTTCAGTACCGCTTGGATAAGCCCTTTGAGTACCACTGGCACAGCTACCGCACGCGTAAGGACCGTTCTCTGGCCCTGCGCAGCAGCGCCCACTGGAGAGAGCCTACCGACCAGATCGGCGTGAAGGTCATAGACGTCTTTGGGATAGACACGACGGTAGTGCTGAAGATATAAACTGGCAAAAAAGATGCGGGAGATTTTTCTTCGGCTTCGGTTTGAGGGGGGGGAGGTGGGCTATGGGGGACTCCCTCTGAAAATGTTGAGCGAACTGGCTACCTTGGAGCGCCTCTTATGGGGAGCTGCTGGTGAGCTTTTCCGCCGGGAAAACCCTAATGCAAAACTCCCGCCTCAAAATACCCGCCTGGTTCTTACTCAGCTGGGAAAGGGTAGCACTACCGCACAGATTGAGCTAGATTTCACGAAGGACGAGCTATTTCTTCCTTCTGCGGTAGAATTCCTTAAGAGGGCACGGAAGGAGCTCTTAGCAACTATTGAAGAGGCGCGCATTCAAGCTGAAAAAACAACGGCCTTCCCTACGCCCCTCCTTAGGGGCTTCAGGCGTTTGGGCAAGAGCCTGGGTGAAGTGGGGCAGCTTCATTTGGAGAGCCCCGACGAACCCCAAGTAGCCCTTCTTGATGCACCTACGCGCAACCGATTGATTGAATGGGCTGAAGGTAGACAAACTACCACCTCTTCGGCTCTCTATGGCTGGATATGCGAAATAGATGAGCGACAGCGGACGTTTGAGATCCGCCTAGTCAATGGCAAGCGACTCAGGGGGGAGTTCAGGGAGGAAATAGAAAAGCAGCTAATAGAAGCCCTTGGCGGCTATCACTACGGCCAGCTGATTCGGTTGGATGCGGTATTAGGGCGGGATGAAAAGGGCAGGATTACCAGCGTGAAAGAGGTGAGAGAAGCCATACTTCTGGACAGGCGAGAGCCTTGGAGCCGATTGAGAGAGTTGAGTAAGTTGCCAGAGGGGTGGTTGGATGGAGAAGGAGCGCCTATTTCCTCGGCCGCTAAAAGGTGGGTAAGGGGTTTTCTGAGGAGGTACTACCCTCCTACCCTTCCCCCACCGTATCTGTATCCAACCCCCCAAGGTGGGATTTCTTTGGAATGGGATATACAGCCTTATATGCCCTCTTTAGAGATAGACGCCATGGGCCAGCTCGGCTATTGGCATGCCTTAGCTCCCTCTAATCCAGACTCCTCAAGCGAAGATAGAGAGCTTTCTCTGAATGACCCTTCTCAAATAAAGTGGCTGATAGAACGGCTCAGGGCGTATGACCGAGGAGACGCTTTTGTATAGGCAGGTGCATCCCTCCTTTTTAGATGGCGAACGCCCTACTTCTCAGGTTTTTACACCTACCTCTAAAGATCAAAAGCGGCTATCGGTATACGACGGTGACAAAGTATCCGCTGCAGAGGCATGGGAACATTATACTAAGGTGTTAGGCCATAAATCGGTGGGTATTTTAGCCGTTCAAGTGAGGGAGTGCTCTAATCTTGGCCTCCGTACCGAAGAAGATCCCCTTCCTAACTTTCCAGCGCATGCGGTTGTTATTTTCCCAGAGGCCTGGTCTATAGGAAAGGTGAAAACAGTGGCCAAGTCTCTCACCTCTTTAGCCCTTGAACGTGGCTGGCAATATGGACCGTACTTCGGAAGTACTTAGGCCCCTATCCTGCCCGTGGGACGAGCCTATGCGGCATCGGGCGAAAGGAGGGATTATCAAAGAGGGGCGCCGTCCGAGCGTCCTACCGCACATTCAATCGCTGCGCCATGCGGTGAAGACCTGGCGCCAGCAGGGCTATCCCGATACCACCGCTACCACGCGTGCCCTCCTTCGGCACTGGTTTGAGGCCGCCCCGCATCGCTTAGAGAAGAAAGGGGAGATCACTTACTTCTACTACAATTGGGCCCAGCGGGAAGCCATAGAGACGATTATTTACCTCTATGAGGTTTTCCCTAAGCAGCAGGGGCTAGCGCACCCGGCGGGTTTGCCCGAGCTCATACGCTACTTCTACCCTCAGAACGCTGCTGATAAAGACGCTCTGATATTAGGCCTTCCACCCGAAGAGAAGCTCTATCCCCGCTACTGCACGAAAATCGCCACCGGAGCAGGCAAGACGAAAATCATGAGCCTCGTCATTGCATGGAGCTACTTTAATGCCATTCGCGAAAATCACCCGCTTTTCACGACCTATTTTCTCATCATAGCACCAAACCTAATTGTATATGAGCGGCTAAAGGAAGACTTTGAAGGCGGGAAAATCTTTCACGAAGACCCAGTTATTCCGCCTGGATGGCGTAGCTTATTTCAGTTAGATGTGGTGCTGCAGGATGAGCCGCACATTCCCACGGGTCGGGGCCTACTGTACCTTACTAATATCCACCGGCTCTATCCCCGAGAGAAGGCCAAAAAAGCAAAGGAGCCCTCAAGGGTAGAGCTTCTTTCGGTAGAAGAGCTCATCTTGGGCCCCAAACCCTTAGACCCTACGGAGAGTAAGGCCCGCGCAGAAACCCTTCGGGAGCGTATAGCCCGCCACGGAAAGCTCTTTGTGCTCAACGATGAGGCGCACCATCTGCATGATACGGATTTGGCGTGGAGCCAGGCACTTTTTACCCTCCACGAGCAAATGCAGAAAGTCAGGCCTGCTGGGGGCGGGCCCGCCGGCATTCTCCTACAAGTAGACCTTACCGCTACCCCCCGCCATACAAACGGCGACTACTTCAGGCACATCATAGTGGATTTCCCTCTGGGCGAAGCGGTGGATTTAGGCATTGTAAAGGTGCCGCTTTTAGGGGAGTCCAGTGCCTTAGAGCCGCCTTCCCGAAAGGATAGAGACCTTAGGGCTGTCCATCGGTATCACCGCCACCTAAAGCTGGGGTATGAGGTTTATGTGCGCTTTTGGGAGGAGCTTAATCGGGTACGAAAGCCCATTCTTTTTATCATGACTGAGGATGCTAAGTCTGCCGACGAAATCGCCGAATACTTGAATAAGGATAAAACCTTCCCGCTTCTCAATGGCCGTGTCCTCAACTTACACACCCGCCTCAAAGGAAAGATTGTGTCGGTTCAGCGGGAGGGACGCATAGTGCAGGAATTTGTAGAGACGGAAGAGGACATCAGGCCAGAGGATTTAGAAGAGCTGCGCCGCTGGTCGCGCGCATTAGACTTAGCGGATAGCCCATATCGGTGTATTGTATCTGTCCTGATGCTGCGCGAGGGGTGGGACGTGCGGAATGTAACCGTAATTGTACCTCTGCGGGCCTATTCGGCTAAGGCGCAGATTCTTCCTGAGCAAACCTTGGGGCGGGGCTTGCGGCGTATGTTTTCTGTGCAGAGTACAGGCGAGCGTTGCGCCGTAGTCCCCGAAACCGTCGTCGTTATAGAACATCCAGCCTTCAGTAAGCTCTACGAAGAGGAGCTGGAAAGAGAGGGTGTTTCCCTTGCTACTATTCGCGCCGAGGACGTCTATCCAGAACACGTTACCATCTACCCCGACCTTGGAAATAAGCCCAATGAGCTGGATATCCAGATTCCACATGTCCAAGAAGAGGTAGAGAAGCAGGCATTAGCCGCTATCTCGCCTGAAGAAGTGGAGCAGGCTTTCAAGAAGCTGGGCAAAACACCGCTACCCCTTGCCAGCGGTCCTACCTATCAGGAGCGTCATATAATTTCCAGTGAAATTTTGCGCAGGGAAAAACTTAGTGTAATAGACCACCCTGTGCTAATTATTCAGCATTACGCCAAGGTCTTAGGGCATAAGTGGAATATACCGATGTCAAATTCTCTACTTTCTCACGCTATTTCTTACCTTTTGGAGGAACTTGCCTTCGGGAAACGGGTAGATATCTATAACCCGCAGTTCGCTCAAAGGCTTTTTGCCCCCGATGTGGAGGCCTTAGTGCTGGAGGTGATGGATGAGATTCTGCGCGCAAAAATCCAACCTAAGGTAACGCACAAATGGCAGGCTACTTTCACGGAAGTCTCTAAATGGCGCCCCTATCAGGTATCCCGTCAAGATCCTCGGCCTTTCCCAGCAAGCCGCACGCTCTTCAACCTTGTGCCTGTAGATAGCGGGCTGGAGGAAGAGTTTGTCAAAGAAGTTTTAGAGAAAGTGCCCGAAGTGGAGGCCTTTGCGCGGAATGCGGGCCCTGATGCGCTGAGCTTAGAGTATCTGGATAAAGAGGGGATTCGGCGCTACTATGTGCCGGACTTTATCGTGCGCACCCGGGAAAATGGCCAAACCTTGCACTATCTGGTAGAACTCAAGGGTCGCCTGGATATAGACGCTCTCTTCAAGGCACGGGCGGCCCTAGCCTGGTGCGATACCGCTACACGGGCCCTCAGGCCCACTACTGAGTGGCGCTACCTCTTTATCGCCCAAGAGCGGCTGAAAAATGGATTCTACCCCTTCTCTTCCTTTAGCCAGCTGGTCCGAACCTGCGAAGGCCATCTAAGGGAACTCAAGCTCATAAAAGAATCTCCCTCCAGACCCTCCCAAGAGAATAGCTCCCCCTCAGGCGCTTCCGCTGGAGCCTCCGCTGCTGAGAAATCCCGAACCTCTAAGCGTCGTGCAGCTAAGCCCAGCCGGCGTAAAACCCGAAGAAAGAAGAAAGCCTAATCAGCAGAAAAAAATCTCTATTCCCTGCTTTATAGCTGCTTTAAGGGAGGGAGAGAGGGAGTCCGTATAGGCGACTAAATCAAAATTGTAGGGAAAGGAGAGCTCCTCCAGCTCCAAGGCTATTCGGGCGGCTTCTTGGGGGGACACGCCCCATACAGCTAAGTCTATATCAGAATAGGGCTTTGCAGTACCAGTAGCCCAAGAGCCGAAAAGGACTACCCGTTGTACCTTAGGATGCTGGGCAAAAATGCGCCGCAGCTCTGCCAGTAGCGCTTCAGGAAGCCTCATGTTGAAGTTTTGCTCGTAAGGCGAGAAAAAGGGGGCAGGGCTTTCTGCCGGATTACTTCTATGGCCTCTTCTGAAAGAGCTTTCTCATAGAGGTGTGCCAGGCGATTCCATAGGACTAAAACCTCTAACCAGGCTTCAACATCCTGTAAAAGGCCTACTTGGCCTGCTGTAATAAGCACTTGGCGTGGGGAGGCTAAAGGGAAAGTGTAGCCCGCAAACTCCAGATAGTCCTTGACTACCTTCCAAGCCAGTTCTAAGGTGAATTCAAAGCGGTGGCAGAGCCCTTCTTTCTCTAAGTCAGAAGTGAGGGTAGAGCAAGTCGCTTCTTGGAGGCGAGAGAGCGCTTGAGTGAAAGAGTGGAAGCGGTAGAGCCAGCGGGCCATAAGGCAAAGGTAGCGAAGCGGGAAGCCTTAGGAGTTTTTCTATCTTAGCTAGGCTAACCTATGAGGCCCTCGCCCCTTCTTTTTCTGCTGGCCCTAGGGTACGCGCAGAAGGATATTGTGGTGCCCTTCACCTTAGCCGACCGGGAGCGCCTTATTCAGGTAGAAGCCGAGCAGCATACCCTCCGTCGTGAGATGGAAAGCCTCCGCCGAGAAATGGACGGCCTGCGCAAAGAAATGGATGGCCTGCGTAAGGAAATGGATGGCCTGCGCAAAGAGATGGACGGCCTGCGTAGGGAAATGGATGGCCTCCGGGAGGAAATGAACGCGCTACGTAGCTTCATGGTTGCCTTAGTAACTACGCAGGTGGCTATCGTCATAGGTATTTTTGGCGGGATTGGGTATCTTATCTGGGACAGGCGTCAGACGCTCCGCCCGCTTAGGAAGCGCTTGGCTCGGCTGGAGCGCCAGCGGGCCTCGGGCGCTTAAGGCTCTTACCTACAGGACTCACTCTGACCCTGAAGCTCTTGGGAAAGCTCTACAATCCCTCAGGACTTGTTCTAGCGTAGTGACTTGTGATTAACTTATCAAGCCGACTACGCTGCCATGTACTGCTCTGAGGAGTACCCTAATGCCTTATATAACATTTCACCTGAAACTAAAGTAGGCTGGGTGAGATTGCCCTTCCTACGACGTGTAAATGGAAGCCGTAGAAATAGAAAGATTCTTAGGCCTGCAGAACTGCAGTACCTAATAATAAAGCGGGTTTTTGGCTGGATATAGCTACTGTCCTATGGTCACAGAGGCCAAGGAGACGGCGCAGGTCAGAATTCAGCTTGGGAAAGGAGTGAAACCCGCTCGGATTTTGGGCTTATTTCATATCTAGTCATTCCAAACTATGAATAAATCATCGGAGCAGCCCCGTATAGCTTACCTTCGGGGAAGACCTGATGGACATCCTATGCACAATGCGTATGCCCAGGCCATAGGGGCTACTTTTCACTACGTAGATGAGCTGGCTCGGTGGCATGATCTCAATCTATCCCCACCCCT
>JBCNVK010000017.1:0-7053 GCA_039630245.1 Bacteroidia bacterium | reverse complement strand
AGTCCCATTCAGCAGGGGGCTTTCTCCCCTCAGTGCGATAGTAGGTAGGAAAGTGCGGGTTCATAACATCTAACTCTAAGAGCCTCTGCCCAGGCAAAGGAATAGCATCCCAAAAGAAGGCCCGTCCTATGCAGGCATCTTCAAGACCTTGTTTAGGATCAGGGGTCCAGCCAAAAACCTCTTGAATATCCTCCTGAGAAGCCTTTTCAATCAGCTCTGCCGATGCCCGTGCTGCTCCTTTGAGCGCACTACTAGGGACATAAGGAAATCCATGACGATGGAGCGTAAAGCCTATCTCCCGTATATCAGCACCGCCCAACCCTATGGTTAGGCGACTTATGAGCTTATATACACGAAGCTCTCCTCTGCATTTTCTAAAATGCCTATCGTACCTTTCCTTGTAGGCCTTCAAAATCTCATTGAGGATTTTATTATTTTCAGTGGCTTTTATATAAGTCTTCTGATGATTAGCCTTCCTATTAATCTCATACTGTTTGCTAGCCTGAGTTAGCTTCCATGTCGGGGTGCCTGTCCTCATCTCCCACTCTACGAACTTCTGAATCATAAGACTAAGGTTAGGCGACTTTAACGCAGATAAGTCAAGGCCCTTAACGGCAGGAAGGGGGATTTCAGGTGGAGGCTGATCTTTCATTTCTTCTCCTCCTCTCTTAGCTCACTCTCAGCAAATCTTTTGACCCACTGAAGGTAGGCCAGCGCCTCCTGCGTGGCATACCGATAGCCGCGCTGGTCCGCTTTATTCACTATCCAGTCTAGAAGGTCGCTCCTACTATCAGACCCCACAAATCCCAACTGCGATAAGACCCATCTTGAGAGATGGCGTAGGAGCCATTCGTGTTCATCGCCTCCTTGGGGCTTTATTTTCATGTTGAGAAAGGCTAGGGTCTGACCTAAGCCGCTGGCGCGAATAAGGGCAGGTACACGCCGAGCTAAGGCCGCGCATTTTCTCTGGTAATCCAGAGGCTTGCCTTTGACTTCCTTCACCGCTTTCCACGCCGCCTCAGCCCGCCGCTGCATCAGAGTCGTGGCACGCTCGCTCATAGTTCTTGAAGCTTGAGGTAACACCAGCCCCGTCCTAAGGTACTATCTCCGCCTATTTGAAGGCACTTTTGGTGGAGGTGTGTTTCAAGGGTGGTGTAAAGCGTCTGGGCTTCAAAAAGGGGCTTTCCATGCTCTCGTTCATGGGAGTCTTCCACTACCCCCACGACATATAGAAGCGTTTCAGAAGGTAGAAGTTCTTCGGTCCAGAGCGCTCCCTCTTGCACCGTCTTAGTCTCCTGCTTTAGGCGAACCCGAGTAATAATCTCTGTAGCATTTTCGGCAAAGAATTGAAGCTCTTCATTAGGTAAAATAGCCAGATGGTTATTTAGCGCGCTTTGCCAGTAGCTGCCCTCAGGAAGGGCTTTTTCGAGGTCGGCCGCTAGCCCGCCTACCTCGGACTTTCTCTCAAATTCATACACCATATCCTCTAAGATTAGCCGCTCCTGCGGGCCTATTTTTAGGGTGATTTCGGTATTTTCGCCTACCTGAGGCTTATCTACTGAGAAAGAAAAGTTTAGGTTTGGAAAGTTTTGGGTAGAGCCAAAGCGCCTCACATCCCGCCGCAGGCGCTCAAGCAGAAGCGGCGAAGTAACCCAAGCCCATACCCCTGCCAGGGAACGCACAGGAAAAAGTAGGAGCCTTGCATCACTAAGAGCTAAGGCACCAGCGTGTTCATGAGCCTCATCAGTTTCAGGGCCAAAAAGGGCTTTTACTTTTTGAGAGTCTACTCCTTGCTGGGTGAAGAAAGCCCTTAGAGCACCTTTTATACCCGAGGCTTGAATGTAAGGCAAACCCGTCGTGCGTTCTCGCTGCAAGGGAAGGTCTATATCGCCCAAGCCGCTCCCTACCCCTGCGTGAAGCGGCGTCTCTGTGAAAAGCCAGAGTATAAATCCTTTCTTAGGCATAATTCCATGTAGAGGTAGCATATAGGCCGAAGCCCAGCTTTCGGAGAGGCAGAGAGGCGAGCTCTTCAGACGAGGGGGCGGCCTTTTTCTCAGCCGCTTGGGTCGCCCGTAGCGCATCCGCGGAAGGTTCCTCCGTAAATGCTTCGGGAAACTCAGAATTAGGCTGCGCCCTCTCAAAGAAGTACACCGACCCTGGCGGCACGCAGTAGAGCCTTCTTTGAAGAATCTCTACCCTCTCACCCTTCGGCTCATTCTCTCGGGCGCTCTGCCTTTTTTTTTTCTTCAAGAAGCCTATGGGGATGAGCCGAGGCACAGCGGCTGCTACGAGTCTCCAGCCTGACAATCCTATGACGCCCCAATCCTCTGGTTGCCAGCCCGCCGAAAAGTAGGCGGGAGAAAGAAGTATCACCTTGACTCGCTCGTAGGCTTTAGCGGTAGTTCGGAAATTTTCCAAGAGCCGATCTAAAGTAGGGGCTTTTGGGTCGGATTGGGCTGAGGAGAGGTTCCACCTTAGGGCGCCCATTCGTCGCTCACCTCCTAAGAAGAGCAGGCCATCAGTAGGCTGAGTGCCATTTGGAAGCCAAGCCGAGCCATAGAGCTGAACCCCCTCCTTTAGGCGTACAAATTCCACCTGATACAGAAAGCCTTCTTCTACAGTACGTCCTTGACCTATTTTGATACCCGTGCGCCGCTCCCGCTCTAAGAAGGCTTGCAAAGAGAGGGGCTCAAGGCTTTCTAATCCATCGTCCGATTGCGCCTCCAGCCTGAGATACTTTTCAAAATCCCCATGAGAAAGGTATCCTCCTTCAGACTCTACCGCATGGGGCGACTTAGCCCACAGAAGGCTTGGATTAGAGGGTAGGTTAGTGTGAAGGAGGTTTAGGTTTGACGGCGAGAGGGGTTGTAGGCGCTGTAGCTTACCTTGAATTCGCACTAAATCGGCTGGGGTGGGAAAGTAAAGGTGTCCGTTACGGTACCAAAAAGGCCCTCTTAGCCTGAACTGACCAGGATCGGCCCCGGGGCCACCCCACTGCGCTTTTAGCGTCCAGGGGATGTTGCCTTCGTAAAAGTCCTTTGGTGAAATGCCGGCTTGGGTGAGGAAAAAAGTCCGTAAAGCGCCTAAAAGCGTAAAAGCTGAGGGCATCGGTAGGCTGCGCGCCCATACGTCGCTCCCAGCTGAGAAAGGCCGCCCATCCCGAAAAAGCCACACATCTATCGGTTCTATTGTAAAATCGCTCCAGCTCATACGGAGTTTCGTTGAAGAAAGGCGGCCACCTCAAACCAGGCCGCAATGCCCCTAACGGGGGTAAGGTCCTTTTGTTTAGCGTTTATCGGAGAGGCCGCTGTCCAGGCTAAATTGAAGAACTCTTCTAAGAGCTTTTGAAGCCCTGCCGAAGGGGCGGGCAAGCGCCGCTGTATAAGACGAGAGAAGAGACTGCGGGCCATTTCTGGGTCGGAGAGCATTCCGGCTTCCCTTTCAAACAGCCGACCTAACTTGGGGCTAAACCCCTCTTCCTGCATTTTCTGGCAAACCGCTAAGAAGGTCTCGGCTGGAAAGACCACTTTGCCGTTTGGCTCTTGGGTCCATTTTAGGCCAGCCTGAATAGGTTCCCCGGAGCGTTTGAGGACATGAACGGCTAAGGCGTTGCGCCCGTATTTTTCTTTGGCCGTTTTCAGAGCAGCTCGGGCTTCTTCTAAAGCCACCTGCAAGGGCATCCGATGATGGGCAAAGGCAATTCCTACCGAAGCCGTAGCCCGTGGCCCCATAGTAGGGATGAGCTGGGTAGAAGTCTGTATATAGCCTGTCTGGTTTTGTCCTTCTATCTCCCAATCGGTGGCATTCTGCCTTAGGAAGCCGCTGAAAGCTGCGCGCAGCTTGAGCGCAGCTTCTATGGCGGTCTGCGCGGGTAGAAACGCCAGCACATCATCTCCTCCCGCATACACTACCACGCCTAAATGCGCACCCTCCACAATCTGAGGCACAAAGGTCCGAGCGAAGTACCCTAAGGCCTCCGAAATAAACGCATGATAGGCGGGCGTTACGGGACGCCTTAGCCTCTCGCCCGGTGCCTTTTTTTGGAGGTCTTCTTCGGCCTTTTTTATTGCATCTACTACTTGGGGGTGTATGACTTCGGAAAGTAAAGGCATCCTTTCATGGGTGCCGCTTAACCAGCGGCCCATGTGGTCGCCATCCATGGCTAAAACGGCATAGTAAGGACTAGGACTGGCCCGGAGTTCCGCATAGAGCCGCCGCAGGGCCTCTTGGATTGCCTTCCGACCTTCCTCCCGCAGAACTATCCCTTCTCTTTCCAGATAGCCTTTTTCCCAGTGCGCCTCATAGAGCCAGGAGCCTTCTAAGCGCGCCAGATCCGCTCTTTCATAGGCTTGAAAGGCCGGTAGGGCTATCTCTTCCCGATAAAATAGGCCCTTATAGCCTATCAAATCGCCTAATTGGGCCAGCAGGTCTAAAAAAGCCTTTACAGCCTCCGCAGCCTTAGAATCGCTCCTTTCCCTCAGTACTTCAAAAAGCTTCCTCTTGAAAGGGACAGCGGCTATCTCGCTATTGGAAGGAAAAGAGAAAGCTTCTAGCTCTTTAGGCAGCTCATTTGATCTTTTTTCACGGATCAAAACCGGTAGAAATCGTTTGATGGTGCTGAGAGCATCCAGTCGCTCGCGTCCCTCGGCCTGAATAAGGTGTAGCCCTTTCTCGCTGAGCTGCTTACTGAGCTGACTCCACCACTCTTTCGCCGATTGCTGGTCGCCTGACAGGGCTAAAAGAGCCGGATAGAGAGAGGAAACCTCTCCCTCTTGCGCCTCAGTGGGAAAGGAAACCGCCCGCAGGACTTTGCGACTGCCGTAGAAGCGGTCGGCGAGGGTATAGAGTTCGGCATAGGCATTGCCCCAGTTGAGGGGAAAAGAAGGTGATTTTGAATGAGGGCCCAGATAGCGCTCTGGTTTAGGGGTGATCATGCCCACGCCATTACCAAAAAGTCTTTTCCAGACTTCTTCAGTTTGATTATAACCGCCTCCGCCAGATGAGTCTGGCCAGGGAAAAACTATCCAGTAAACCTCAGGAAAGCCCTTTACTTGAGTGTCCCATAAACAGCTTGCCTTGAATCCGAGTTTTTGGAGATAATGCTTGACAGAGTTTGCGAGATTATGCCAAGCATTCTTCACTTCTTCTTCGGCCTTTTTAGCCAGTTTCTCAGCGTGAAGGGGAGCATTACCCTTCTCTGAGTAAGGTAGTATGGCTACGAAGCGATTAGGAAGAGAAGCGATACGCAGATTTTTGCGCAGAGTTTCCTCTAAGGAATAATCAGGCAGGTTCTTTGAGAGCCAGAGTTCAAAAAGCGGCTGGCCGCGGAGCGAGGGGAAAATGATACTATCGGGTCCAGCTTCTTCTATGATGGCTTCTATAGCTTTCCAAGTGAGGAAGGAGAGGAGCCAACTGCCTACCCAGAAATCGGCTGTGCGGCGTGCAGCTGAGATAAATTCCTGAACGGGACCAATTCCAAAGATGAGGAAAGCGGGCTTATAGCCTGGCTGCAAGGCTGCAGAAAGCGCCGCTGTTACGGACAAGTGCTGCCATAGGGTATGGTCTGGCTGACGCGTATCGGCGGGGAAAAGTGGGAAATATTTTCGCCATGCCTGCTTAAGAGCTTCATCCGCTTCGGCTTCTGCGAGGACTCGGGCCGCTTCTTCAAAGTAGAAACGCCAAAACCATAGAAAACCCCTTTGACGCCAATCTTGTTGAAAGTATCCCTTCAGATCTCGGCCGAGCTTAGCGGAGAGAGTTTTGACTACTTCCTTTTTTTCTGCCAGCTTTTTGAAAAACTCAGGCAGGGCTACCCCTTCTTTGCCACCCAGAGGATGTGTAAGGAGCGGCTCACTTGCTTTCCAGTAAACCAGATGCTGCATCCCCAGATAGGCATTCCGATCAGCCGCAGCAGCTATATGGTCTGCCTGAACGACAATAGGCTCATCTTTCGCAGGATCCAAGTTGACTCCAGCTGCCTCCAAGATGAGCTTAGCAGCTTCCACATGGCTAAAACCCGTTCCTAAGACTAAGGGTTTATGAAGAGGGTCATGGAGAAAAGCCTTTACCTTTGTACTCCAAAGAGAGTCAGGAAGAAACGAAGTCATGTCTTCCATATTTTCCCTTGAGCCCCTTTCTGGCGTCCTCTTTGAAAACGCTGCTTTCCTAAGGCCTTTCGCCGCTCTGCAATACGCTCCTTACAATTCTGGCGGATTTCGGAAGGGATCAAGATTAAGTAATCCCAGCTTTTGGGAGAGAATTGACGGTTAGAAGGGGAGCAGCGTTGATTAATCACCTCTTTAGCCATCTCCATGAGTTTCCTAAGAGTCTCACATTGAGAATAGAAGCTATTAGGACTCGGCCATAGCAAGTCTAAAAGCTCAAGCACCTTCTGATTAGATTCTTCTTCAAAATTGGATGGACTAGATGGCTTTGCTCTGAATTTACCGTTTCTACTTCGGCTGCCATAGCCTATACCGCCAAAGCTTTGAAGCAGCCAGAAACTTCCTATACCCCACCATAGTGGAGTGTATGGGGGATATGCAAGGGAGCTTTCAGGAGGAGTATAGCCCCAGCGTGCCCTAAATTCTACGCACCATTTTTGACCTTCAGCCCAAGCTAAGCCTCCACGAGGGCCTTTCCCGCGCGGTTCTTCATGAGAAGGCTCGGGATAAGCTCGTATGATAAGCGGGGAGGCATGTTGCGTAGAGCCGAAGATAGCTTCCTCCCATTGATATAGCTCTTGCGAACTTTTAGCCAACCCGCCCACCCAAGCTCGCCACCAGTACCTTATCAGTCCCTTAATTGAGGCGCTGCGCACTTCGGGAGAACCTGTAGGGTTTGCTCCATGCCAGAGCGCAGGTGTAAGCCACTCGCAAATAAATGAAACCTCCATGTGCAACAAAAATAGGTGAAACTACCTAAGCCCAAGCGATGACTGAGATACCGTTGAGCTAACTTCCTTCTCCTCTAAGGCAACCGCCGTCCTATCAGCGTGCCGCCGGCGCCGCTGCCGCTCCAGAAGGTAGAGCGGATAGACCTCCCGCGGGATAT
>JBCNVK010000016.1:0-9666 GCA_039630245.1 Bacteroidia bacterium | reverse complement strand
AGCTGTCCGCCCCTTTATGTGCTGTTCAATGGCGTGGCCGAAGATCGCCTAGAGCGCCTATTGAAGGTAAAGCCTAACCTGGAGGGCACGCGTATTGTATTCATAGCTAATGGGCCTGAAGGGTGGCGTATGCACTACAAGGGCTTAGACCTCTTTATGGCTACTCTAACTCAGGTCAAGAAGCGCCTACCGCAAGTAGAAGGTGTGGTCGTAGGCGAGTGGACGGAGCGCGAGAAAACACGCCTAAAGCAGCTTTATCCTGAAGCGTCAGTTCAATTTGTAGGTGCTATCAAGAACATAGAACAAGTTTTAGAAAAGGGTGCCTTATATTTCCATCCGGCTCGAGGGGAGGCCTGGGGCGTGGCTATTCAGGAGGCTATGGCGGCAGGCCTACCAGCCATTGTCTCGGAATGGACGGGTGCTTCTGAGGTCGTTGAACAGATATGGAGTCAGGGTATTGTGCCCTTAGACCCTCAGCAGGCAGCCCAGCAAATCCTAGAGTACTTCAGCCTTTCCCCCCGAGAGAAGCAGATTATTTCCGAAAAAGGGCGCACCCTTATAGCTAGCAGCTACACACGCAAGAAAGCCTTAGAGCATTTCCAAAAGCTCTTCTACCAAGCCTTCCGCGAAGCTAAGAGAAAGTAGTTTAGAAATTTGAGCTATGAGGCAATTCCTGAAGCCATAGCTCTACTTTCATTTCCCCCTCCCTTTCTGTGCGTAGGGCTCAAACCTCCCATGATGACCTATGCGTGACCAAATCATCTAGTAATAGCCTATTCGGCTAGCTGGACGCAAGCGGGCGTATCAAGTGGCAACCTCCAAAATGCCACGGCAATCGCTCGGCTACTATATAGGTTCAACGGGTTAGGCTATATGAGTATAGAGGATACATCCCGCATGACAATATGGAAACGGGAAATATTAGGCTAAGCAATGTGCAGCAATCTGAGGAAAATTGCCACTAGCCGAATGAAATTACCACAAATGCCATTATTTTTGGTATAAGGCTTTACGAAATACTTGTCTAAGTATGTAGGGACACAGGCATAGCTGGCGGAGGCTACATAGCAAGGTTTTATCCTAGCCTCGGTAGCCAGCACTTAAGTGAAGTAATGGCATTTTATGGAACCCCCTATTCTCACTGCGTTGCCCCAAATGGGAAAACTCTCTTAGCCTAAACTTAGGCATCTGACCCTACAGGGTAAAGAAGGGGGTATAATCCTAAGGGGAGGAGGCGTACTAAACCGGAGTCCCCATGGGCAAGGTATAGGACACCTACCAATCAAACGCAGGCCTACTACACATAGCCTGTATCAGATAGGTCAAACGCCTGCTTGTATCATGTGAAGATACAAGAGTACGGCTGCGAAGAAAGAGTACTGAAATATTACTCCATAAGTTGATAATATACTTGACAGGAGTCGGCATTCTATGTGATAGCCTATCCATTTTTCACGCACACCTAAAAATGAAGCTGAGCCGCTTTTCTGTATGCCTTCCCGCAAAACCTTATGCCGAAAAGGCGGTAAAAGCCTATGAATGGGCTCCAGGAGCGGCCTCTAGATAAGGCGATATCAACGGTGGGGGAGCATAAGGAAGTAATGCGCCTTTCTGAGAAGGTCTTACAACAAGCTAGAGTTCCTTCCTTAGCTATAGAGCGCACTAAGGCCCTCTATTAAGGGGCTAGCCTGACCCCCTAAGACCGTATAGCGTCTTTGCCTTATAAGGTTGCCCTCAGCAGCCTAGTAACTTAGCTCAGCCCAAAAAGGTAGCTAAAAGCCCAAGCATAGCCTCTGCCTAGGGCCCAGCTAGCGGTAGAAGGATAAGAAGCGAGTGAGCCCAGCCTACCTCTACCTTCTCTGCTGCCGTAGGCCGCTGGAATGCAGAGAATGGCAGTAAAAACCTGCGAGGCGCGCCAATAAAACCTTCTTAGATAGCCAGGGCTTCATACTTTTGTCCTACCATGCTTTCGCAGAAAACATGGGCAGCTTTTTTACTTGCGCCTGCACTCCTGGCCACCGAAAGGGCCTATAGCAGCCGGCCTAGAATAACTGAGATTTCCGAAGCTGAGGCTAAAAAGCTAATGGACAAAAAGTGGGAAAATTTAGAAGCATATAAAGCTCAAGCGCTCAAGCTGAAGTGCGTAAGATTGGGAATCTATATTGCTGGCGAGGCGTATCCAGGGGCTGGATCCTGCTATCTAACAAGCGAAGGATATGCCTGCGAATACCGGTTGGGGAATATGGTTGTAAGTGACGCTCATTTAGGCAGGGAGATTACTCAATGGAAAGATGAAGCCATTGAGTACGCCCTCCCCTCAGGCATAAAAGTCTATGGGTTTGAAGCCTCGTTGTGTTCAGGCCCGGGAATGGCCGGGGCGTCAGTCAAGAAGAGGCTTTACAACAGTAAGGATGCTACTTTCTGGGAGGGTACGCAGGGCGTCCCTCCGCGCGCTTTACCTTTCTTCAAACTCGTTTCACCAGATGGTAAAACGCTTATTATCGTGCACGAAAAAGAAGCCGTAATATGGGATCTCCACCAAAGTAAGCTCATACCCGTCGGAAAGGATTTGACGTGGATTCCCCTCCTCTTTGGCCGAGGTGTAGGTAATACGATGACGGAGTGCGGCGCTCCACAGATTTATTCCGTAAAGGGCCGGCAAAATGCCTGTATCTACACAGTTGATATAAAAGAGCGCCTGAGGGAAATAGCGAAGGAGTTCGGAACCTTAGACCTAGAGATGGACTGCATAGCGGATAAGCAGAGCTACTACCTTATAACCTGGTAAGAATTATCGCTCTTTCAGCTCGTTTTTGTCAGAAATATTAGGTGCAACTTGCAGGCACGGGGTAGGCCTCTTGGAAAGTCTAGAGGGGCACCCAAGTTAGAAGCAAATAGGTAGCTAAGCTAAATTTGCCTAGATGTTTGGCTTATATCGGAAGGTAGTAAAGTTGGGGCTTCCCTTTATTTTCCTAGGCTCAGGATTGAGATGCCAAGACAACCTTGAGATTCGTGAAATCTCCAAAGGCGATGCCGAAAAGCTAATAGGACAGAGATGGCTTAGCCTAGATGAATATAAGTCTCATACCTATCGGATGAAGTGCAAATATTCAGGATATTACATGAATCCTGGTGGGATGGGTTGCCTTCTTGAAGAAAGGAGACGGCCTGTCTGCGAGTACCAATTTAAAGGCATAACCCTAAGCGATGGAGACTTTGGAGACTACCTTATGTGGTGGGACAATAAGGTTACAGAGTATGCGCTCCCTTCAGGGATAAAGCTATATTCCGTCCATGCCTACATATGTGAAGGTGGAGGGGCGGCAGGAACTGCAGTTAGGACAAGATACTACAGCAGTAAGAGTAGCCAGTTTTGGGAAACTACATACGGCTTTTACTCAATACCGTTCTCTGAGCATGTCTCCCCAGATGGTAAAGTGCTTGTCATCATACAGGCTTCCAGAATAAATGTATGGGACCTTGAGGAAGATAGAATTATCCGTGGAGGTGAAGGCCTGCAGTGGATCTACCTTGTCCAACACATAGGGAATATGCCAACACCCTGTGGTCCTACCCGCGTATATTCCGTGGGGCGCAAGCGAAATGCCTTTATTTATACTATGGATATAACTGAGCCTAACTGCGAGCGCAAAACGCCAAAGTACTATCTCATAAGTTGGTAAGGCAAGGAGCAAGTAGTTCTTTGCGCTTAGCCTGTCCCCCTCAAGAGGAGAAGTTTTTTTCTTACACCCTAAGGCTCTCTAAAGCTACAGATTCAAGAGCCATTTCTCTCCCCTTGACCTCTTCCGACGGCCGAGGAGGAGTTTAGCAAGTTGCTTCTTTTAAGTAAGCTAATAAGCCTTGGCCAGACTCAAGGAAGAGTAAAAATACGGTGAGCCTCATCTATGATTGCGGTCTCTATCATGCGGGGGATCACTCCTCTGCCACTGCGGAAGCTTAAGCTACCTGAACTGGAAGGGGATGTATCGCACCTACCCGAAACTACCTCTAATGCAGGCTTTCTTTATGCACTTATCGCCAGAGGCATGAGGGTATTTCTATCGCATCGGAGGCTTCCAGCCATTTTTGAGTAAGCCGAGGATTTTTGGGCAGAAGATTTAGAGACTCTTAGCACACTAGCAGAAACTCTACCCAAAAAACCGGGGGCCCCCAGAGCCACCTACTCAGCTTTTCTCAGATAGAAGAAACTACCTATCTTAGCAACGGGTATGAAAGTCCTCTTTCCTTTAGGCTTGCTAATTAGTTTTAGCTGGGCGCAAAATGTAGGTATCGGTACCTCTAATCCCGTATCTCGCCTGCATGTAGCTGGGACTAATCCTACGCTTACCGTAGGCCCTTTTGGGGTAGGAGAGGCCACAGGGCGGATTGTAGCTACCGGTGCGACGGCGGAGCTGAGCTTTGTCCGCCGAAGTCTGGCCACTTGGCCGCCGATACCTGCCCCAGGGGACCGCTTTGTATGGTATAGTCCAGATGGTACGGCTCGCCTTTGGACGGAGGGCAGAGGCGATTTAGTTACCGTGACCGCTCACCCACGCATAGGCATTGCTATCACGACCCCGGAAGGTGTTATTCATGCAACGCAAGGGGCCCAGGATCCCCAAGTAGATGCTACTAATTGGGCTTTACCCTACGGCTCAGAAAAGGCTGACCTGATCCTTACCCGACAGCACTCTGCTAATAGATCCTTGAATGGTTATATAGGTCCCCTTATAGATTTACGCACTACTAATTCTGGAGGAGACAACTGGAGCGTAGCACAGATTATTGGCGTAGTCGATCTCAACGTAAGTGGAGGCTGGGCAGGGGGATTAGCCTTCCTTACCTCTCCTGGGGGCAATACTGATCCGCCCGGCGAGCGCAACCGAGGAACTGGACCTACCGCTCGCATGGTCATAGATGCAAACGGAAACGTAGGGGTGAATACCCTCAACCCTGTCTCCAAATTCCAAGTCGTACACAGAACCCGTTGGAATGATGTATTCGGCCCTTCTGTGCTACCGGGAATTACTGTTTACGACAATACTGATTTTGTCGGCATTGCTACAATGGATAGAGACAACAACCTTTCTACTATAGATGACGCAGATGGCATTCTATATTGGGGGGATAATTTAGGAGGAGAAAACTTCCATATAGTGTTTATGGAGTGGGCTGGTACGCAGCTAGTTCCTCGGCCTCGTATGACCATTACGAGCCACGGCTGGGTAAATATAGGTACAACCACGCCAGAGTATGGGGTTTATCTGAATGTGCGCAAACCCGCTTACTGGGGTGCTGGTAATGGGCAGTCTAATGATGCACCTACTACGGCTATTATTACTGGTGGCGCAAATGGCCGATACAACGACTGGCCCAACGGATGGGCTGGTGGCCTTTCCACCTGGGATATAGTGGGTGCCTCCTGCTACTTTTTGAACTACATTACACGCTCAGATAAGCGGTACAAGCGCGCTATCACCCCGCTGGAAGGAAGAGATATTCAGCAGCGTTTCATGCAGTTGCGACCCGTCTCGTATTACCTAGACACTACCCGCATCAAGGTAGATGATCCCGATCGGCTTCGCTTCGGCTTTATCGCAAATGAAGTAGAGGCGCTTTTTCCTAATTTAGTTGTCAATGCAGGCCTTTCTCCTGAGGTGCCGCGAGGATTAGAGTATGATGGCTTTATTCCCCTCCTAGTGAAAATGGTTCAAGAGCAGCAGAAAGCCATTGAAGCGCTACAAGCTGAAAACCACTCCCTTCGTGAGAAGTACGAAGAGCTACGGGCCCGCTTAGAGACTCATAAGTAAGCCAAAGCGAGAAAACCGAATGCATGCAGCCTTATCCCGTGAAGGTATAGGCGAAGTCTTGTCAGCTCAAAATTGCAAGAGCATATGCATGTGCGGAGCCTTAGGACCGTACCAGTCAAATTACGACACGCTATCACCATCCCAGGAAAGCTTAACCGCCCATAAGGATTGCTGATGCAGTGGGTCTATCGTCTAAGAGCTACATAGAGGGGCCCTGACACAGTGTATTTCCTACCTTCATGTAAAAGTAGAGGGAAGCCTTAGCCCTAGGCCTGAATGATCTCACCTATATGCTCATCAACGCCGTAAAGGAGCTGGATGCCAAGGTAAAGCAGTTAGAGGAGAGAGTCGTCCGCCTCCAGCAAGCCAATCAGGAATTAGAGGCGCGGCTGAATTCGCTGGCGAAGTAGAGGTCTAAGGCGCCATCCCTACAGGAGGCCCTCTCTAGGCTCAAGACTCAAAAATCGGGCATGGATGGATGTAGGGATAAATTCTCGGTTGGTGGTATATTTGTCTCATGTCCTGGCGTACCTAGCTGCAGGGGCTGTTTCCTAAGGAGACTCAGCAGACGCAATCTCCCTCTCCTTCAGCTGGGGCTAGCACCTCACCATCTTCAGAGAAGGTCGCCACAATAACCGAAAACTTCGTCTACCCAGCGCGGGTAAAAGCCTGGCCTTTATATCAATGGATAGTGTCTAATGCCTCGCCCTATGCGTGGGACAGGGCGGTAATGCGGTGTTTGAATAAAATAGTGGCCGAGGGGATGTCCCTTAAGGTCGTGCTTAAACCTGCGCAAACTCTCGTTCTCTCAGGCGAAACTACCCGGGCGTTGGTAAGTGCCATAGAGCAACTTTATGGAATTCGGGTGCCTACCGACGCAGTTCTGCCTGCCCGTGAGCCAGAATAAACTCCAAATCATATGATAAACTTCGTACCTAATCATCGGCGCGGTTCTCTGGTGCTGGGCGGAGAACCGCATGTGGTGCATTGCCATTTCTATAATCACTTTTTTCAAACAAGCATAGAGGACGCGGCCAGCTATTATCCGGTGGAGGAGGTTCTAGTTTGGACGGCGCAGGAGATTGCTCATGCCCTCTTCCGCAGGCTTTTTCAGGAGACGGGAGTTTCTGACCTAGGTCGGCGTAAATCCCTTGTGGAGCAGGTATTTGCCCGCTGCGGGTATGGACGGATAAGTCTAGGTTCAGTTTCTCAGGAAGGCGGGACTGTCCGCACGCCGTACGAGCATTATGCCTATACCTATGCCGCTACCTTTCCGCCGCGGGCTAAGGGGCAGCGGGGCGTGGCGTATTTCGCCCAGGGCTATATCGCCGGGGCCATAGAGGCTATTTACGACCTTCCTATAGGCAGCATGGGCAGCCGACAGACCGCCTGCCTGAGCCTAGGCGACAAGGAAGTGGAGTGGGAGTTTTACCGCCTGGGTGAGCGCCTACCTCTAAATCCTTCGCCGCAAGAGGGCCGCTATGAGGAAGGGGAGATTGTGCAGCCGGCTCATACCCGGGTGCCGATAGCTCAAATTCGGGACGCCGTCCTGGGCCTTCCCCTTGTGCCAGATGAAACCACCGGCCTGATAGAGGGCTTTGGCGTCGTCCTAACCTTTACCCCGGCTAACTACTATGGATTAGTTTCAGATAGGCACCTGGCACGGATGGAGAAGGCGATTGGGCCCGAGGTGCGCCCCCTCGTACTAAGCATGCTGATAGAGTCGGGGCATGTCTGTGCCTTCAATACCATAGGCTCTATCCTCCAAAGTGCCGAGTGGGATGCCGTGGTGCGTCCTTACTTAGACAGGCCCGAGGACTGGTACTATGGACTGGCCGGCTGCTTTCCTGCCATCGGCTGGGGCTTAGTGGAATACCCCAACCTGCCGGCTCGCGAGGGAGGAACGGTGCGCTTTGTCAATTGGTATGAGACCACCGCTATCGCCGCCACTTCCCATGTCTTAGACCACTCCCCTGCGGCGCGTGGGCTGCTCGCCGGCATATGGGCGCTGATTTACCTGGCCGACATACCCCATAAGAAAATTACCCTAGATGGGCATACCTACCGCCAGTTCTTTTTCAAGACCTACAAGCCGTATGAGGGTCACTTCTTGGAGAGCCGCCTTAGCGGAGGTATACGCGATGTGCTCCAAGTGTCAAGCCATGGCGCTGAGTGAATTCCCGACAAAAAAGCCAAAGCCCGCCCGCTGCGAAGGGGGGTAACCTAAGGGATTGGGGGGTGATTCCGTGGCGCCGAGGGAATTAGGGCATGTAAGTATAGGAGATATCCATAGAGGTAAGCGGCCTAAAGAAAGCCTAGCCCCAAAAGCAGAGGCCGCCTTACTTGCGCTATGGCCCTCTGCGGACTAACTTTGGCGTATGGGGATTGCAAGGTTAAGCGTAGTAGCGCTAGCTATCTGCTCGGCCCAGCTTCTGGATAGCTGCCGCTTGCGCTTAGGTACGAACCTCAGTGGGCTCTACGATTGGGGCACGGAGATTCCCTTTGTGGACCTTATGAAAATGTGCCGCCCATGGTACACCAAGGCCGTAAATGACGCCAACTACGAGTTTGACCCCCACCAAGCACAGTATCTCTAGTACGGCCCTGATGGCTACCCCACACATCTACCCCAGACTACTCCCCATTATTCCTTACCTCAACATGCCTGCACGATTTGAGATGGGACAGAGAGTCAGGATCCTAGTACCTCTTACAGAGGATTTTCTTCCGGACTGGTTTCCATCCTGCGCACTCTAGAAGAGAAGTTGTATATTTGTCCCATGCGGCTTCACAAGCTCGCACATTTTCTCATCACCGCCTTTTTACTCAGCTTCGTAGGCAGTTGTAAAAAGGATCCCTGCAAAGATGTTAAGTGCCAAAATGGAGGCGTTTGTACAGATGGACAATGTAGCTGTAAATTACCCTGGGAGGGCAATCGCTGTGAAGTAGATGCTCGTGATAAGTTTGTAGGATCGTGGCGTGGTACAGAAAACTGCGGCGGTTCTGTAGAAACCCGTGCATTTAGCATCGCTAAATCCGTTGCGAACCCCATAGCTATAATCATCGGAGACGAAATACGAGCTGAGCTTAAAAGCAGTACTACCTTCGACGTACCTTCTCAGCAGATAATCAGACAAGGGGTGGCTATAACCGTGAGCGGGAATGGAAGCCTAAATGCAAATGCGCTGGTTCTAAATCTTTCCTTCTCCTCGGGAGGGGAAGGTATTACCTGCGTCTATAACATGACACGTCAGTAAGATTTAGGGGGTGCCGCTGGGTGGGGGAGCTATTTAGGCTCCTCTTGTAGATCTCGAAGGCGAGTGGCTGTGAGTGATTTTACGATACGCAGCTCAAGACATGGGGGCTGCTTGTAATCGGGTTGGCTTAGCTTGCCGATGACTGCCACCTGCGCTTGGGTACTAACCCGAGCGGCCTCTATGACTGGGGTACGGCCTCCCCTTCGTAGACCTCATGAAAATATGCTACTATCAGCATACTAAAAGCCGTCAGTGAACCTAACTACGAGTTTGATACCCACTAAGCAAAGTATCTCCAATATGGTACCAATGGCTACTCCACACATCTACTGCAGGCTACTCCCATTGTCCCTCACTTCAGTATGTCTGCCTAATTTGGGATAGGACGGATAGCTGGACTCTGGTATTTTATGCTGATCTGGGAGGGCGACGGAGACTTTCAAGTCATAGGCAATATCCAAAACTGGCAGCGAGTGAATGACTCCACTATCACCTTTGACTACCCCAATCCGCGGGGCGGGACGCTTCAGCTTTGTATCCTTCGCTCGTCGGCCAATAATCCAGTGCGAAATGTGCGTCTCATTATGCCAGGGCAGGTG
>JBCNVK010000015.1:0-11537 GCA_039630245.1 Bacteroidia bacterium | reverse complement strand
CTGGCAGACTCAGACCTATCAAGACTTTCACTTCAACCCCATAGGATGAAAGAGGCTACTGAACTTTATTCTCCGCAGCTTTGGTGTGCGATTAGGACCTAATCATGCCTTGGAGATAGAAGTAGGTGAAGCGAACTTCATCCGCGGAAAGCACAATATTATTCAGGCCATCATACATGTGAATGACCTTTTCATGCTCTCGGTCAGCACGGTGCAGAGTATCTTCTATGAAGATGTGCGCGCATGGTTAGATGAACATGAGATAAGATACATAGAGGGCACGAAATTCACGGGGAAATCCTCTTATGAACACCGCTTTGACTTTGCCATACCGCGCTCTCAGCAGGCCCCCGAGCGTTACCTTCAGGTAATCAACACCGCAACTAAGCAGAATATAGTCAATCTTATATTCGCTTGGGAGGACATTCGGGATGGACGCCCGCCTAATGCAAAAGCCTACGCCTTTCTTAACGATATCCGGAAACGTGTAGGCTCCTCTCTGAGAACAGCCCTGATAAACTACGATATCACACCTGTACCCTGGAGCGAGAGAAATGAGGTGCTGGCAGAAATAGCGGCTTGAGGGAAAGGATAGGAGAAGTTGGCGGCATTTCGTGGAGCCTTTGCGCTCGCTTTCGCTGCGAAGCGTATGACCCTGCCTCCCAGCTGCCTGCGGAGAACCGCGTCGGCGGGGAGAAGGTAGCCAGCTATATCTACTTAGCAAGAAGCCAAGAGGCTACCTGACGTAAGTAGAAGAGGGGAGAGCTAAGGGCTCTCCCCTCTATTTCACTCGCGTAGGAGCTTGCCGCTCCAGTGATAGCGGCGCGTGCGCACTTCTACCGCATACACGCCCGCGGCCCATTCACCCGAAGGCAGAGGCACCTGGGGCGAACCCGCTTCAAAATAGCCGCGGAATAGCCACACCAGCTGGCCTACGGCATTATGGACTCTGACCTCTACGGAGTCAGCCTCAGGCATAGAAAGGATCAGATGCGTATAGCCGCGCGTCGGGTTAGGCAGGAGATAAGCGTGAAAGTCCGAAACGAGCTGGGCCTGGGCTATGTTAGAACGCAGGCGTTCTTCCCCCTGCGCGCCCTTCGCTACCACTACGTAGTAGTAACGCTGATGGGGCCGTACCTGCTGGTCTAAGTAGTGATAGGCAGACGAGGTAGCTGGCACCTCCGTAACCGACTCAAACGCCCGAAGGTCCACCGAGCGAAGGAGCTCATAGGCCGCTATGCCCTCAGGCTAGTCTGCCTTCCACTCGAGGTGAATCCCTTTAGACTGTCCTTGCGCCGAAAGGGTAAGCGTAGCATAGGGCAGCGGCGTATTTGAACCTACTACGACGAAGTCCGAGAAGCCTAAGAAGTTATTCCGCCGCGTTTGCGTAGCTGTAGAAGGCGAGGCACAGGTGCCTTGCAAGAACCACCCCCCTCCCGCGCGCTTGTAAATACTATAGTAGGGAAGCCCAATACAAGTATTGTTATTGAAGTTGCGCGAGTAGAGGGTAAGGTTGTATTGCGGATTGCCCATTCCCTGAGCTACTTCTATGGTCCAGAAGCCGTTGTTGAGGGCGCAGATATAGTTAGTTTGGCAGGCAGGCTCGCTGAGCGTCGGTACCGTCTGCGCCGTAGGGGTGAAAAAGGCTCGCAGCTGCGTTACATTCGCCGCATCAGAGATGGACACCTCCGCTAACTGATAGCCTTTGTTGGCGGGATTTTGGGACTCGTGCTGGTCGCCTACAGGGAAAGCATACACATTTCCGCTTGCGTTAGCTATGGCGCGCACCAGCCGCCCAGCTACGTAGTTGTCCGGCCCATAGCCTATAATGGCGCCAGGATTGGGGTTCAGAACTTCTACCTGATTGGTGGGCAAAGTATGGATACGACCTTGGATGAAGTGGAGCTGATTTTGGATGACCATAGGTTGCCCAGTCACTTCTACCCGACGGGTAGGGGGAGGAGCGGCCCCTTTATCTATAATAACCTGATAGAAGCTACCAGCCCCTGTGGCGGTGCGTGCATACGTCTGCACCCCTGATCCAATGAAGCGGACACGGCCGCCATTCACTGTATTCAGAAGCCCCTCATGGGTGAAGTTACCACACACTTGAAGCTCAGCATTCGGGTTGGAGAAGGTGAGAGAGGCCCCCTGCTGTATAGTTATGCTATTACAAGCGGCAGGGGTGAGATTGAAGCTAATGACTGGATAGCGGGGAGCCCCACTAGGGATAGTAACGCTTGTGCCGCAGTTGGGCACGCAGCCGCTCTGCCAGTTTCCACCATTGAACCAGTCGGTATTGACGTTACCTGTCCAGATATCCGTCGCTGGAGCGGCATTCACCGTTACATTTACAGGCACCCGTCCGCTCTCCACGCAGCCAGGGACAGAGACTGAGACGTAGAAGGTCATACTGGCCGTTACTGTAGGGACGTATATGTTAGAGCCGCCAGTCTGCAGGAGATTACCGCCTATGGGGGCATCCCACCAGTTGTAGATCGGCGTACCTGGCCCGGTATAATTAGCCGTCAAAACTACAGGTCCAGGGCCGCAGCGCGAGACATCAGAGGCGTTAGGATCAGGAATCTGATTCACGTTGATGGTAACGGGGGTACGACTGCTACGGCAGCCTTACGGCGAGACCGCTTCTACGTAGAGGGTGTAGCTACCCACCGCATCATAGTTGTTTGGCCAGTTCGCCGCGCCAGAGGTAAAGGGTATAGTGAGGGTGGCTCCAGTCCCGACGAACGTGCCTCCCGAAGCCGCTGTGTACCACTCAAAGGTGACGCCCGCTGGCGCCGTCGCCGTAAATACTAAGTTAGCGCCTCTACACAGGGGAGAAGTGCCTGAAGCCGTGGGTGCAGCTGGGAGCGCATGCACGGTAATAGTCAGGGAAGCCGACCAGCTGCTCCATTCACAGCATTCCGTATAGCGGCGATGCCGTACGTAGTAGGTGCCCGCAGTGTTGAAAGTATAGTTCCAGTTCTGAGTACTACCTGTGGCTATGACGCTACCGAAGGCAGGATCGTTGGAAAGCTACCACTGGTAGTTTATCCCTGTGAGATCAGCCGTGAAGCTCACTGCAGTGCCAGGGCAGATGCTCGTCGCCGAAGCAGTGATAGTGGGCGTCTGATTGGGTATTAGAATATTCCAGAAGTCTGTGTAGGTATTGCCGCTATAACTGATGGTCTTGCGTCCTGTGGAGGAATACTGCACATTCTGATTATTAGTATTGGCGGTGGCAGGGGTAGCTCCGGCGCCAAAGGTCCAAGCCGCAGAGTTTGCCGCTGAGAAGTTCACGTCGGTATTCGTGCAGGCGATGTCGGAGGCTGTAATGACGGGTTGGCTGGATAGCCCAAAGGAGGCAGGATTATTAGACCCTGAGGATACGGCAATGGGGGTTCCACCTTGTATTAGGGTCGGGGCGGAGCCACTCACGAGTTGGATGCGGGCAGCGAGGCCGGCAGAACCTGAGCCGCCCGTTCCACCTTGACCGCCATTACCGCCGTTTCCGCCGCGTCCGCCGTAGCCGATATCACAATCATCTCGGGGACAGGTAGTGGGATTACCCCCCTGGCCAGCCCCCTGACTACCCGCTCCCCCAGCCCCGCCAGGCCCCCCAGCTCCACCCGCACCAGCCGCTGGCGTATTGAATTCGCAATCCACGAACTGTCCGCCCGAGTTAGAGTGGAGGTAGATGCAGAAAGCGCCGCCGCCGCCCCAGCCGCCAGTACCACCGAAGCCGCCTTCTCCGCCAGCTCCGCCCCCACCGCCACCCGCACCCGTTCCTCGCCAATCACAAACAAGATTAGTCTGGCCGCCGCCCCCCCCACCGCCACCGCCTCGGCCATGCTGGCCTTGGCCACCTGTGCCGCCTTGACCGCCAGGCACAAACCATACCCCAGCTGAGCCGGCCGGACCTGCTGTACCGGGAGAGCCCGGATTACCGTTCCCTCCATTCTGACCTGCCACGCCCCAGTTGTTTGCATTATTGCAATCACATCCGAGGCTAGCCCCACAGCTATTTCCTCCACTCCCACCACCCCCACCTGAGCAGACTATATTCCCTCCACATGGAGAGGTAGCGCCACTATTTCCCAGATTATTATCATATCCGCCATTTCCGCCATTCCCTCCGTTAGCGCCCCATGGTACCGTAGCCCCGCTCCCTCCTGCGCCGTTAGTCCAGCCGCAGTTATCCTGATCGCCGGGCTGCCCACAGGAAGGCGGGGTTTGGTGGGCGGCGGCATTTCTTCCAGCTGCGCCGGGACTCCCAGATAGCCCTGCCCCCCCATTACCTACGATAAACCGGCACCGCACTATTTGGTAATTGGAGCAGTTGCTGAGATAGAGCGCGTAGGTAGAGACGCCGCGTCCCGAGGCACAGCCCGAGGAGGCCGCTGGGGCATTTTCCCCTTCTACGGTAAGGTCTTGGAGACGGAAATTAGAAGCATTGCTAATTTGCAGGGCTACGAGGCGCGGGGCATTTGTACCATCAGAACAGCCTTCTACGTTTTGATTCGTGCGGAGAATGCGGGTAGCACCTGCTTGACTGGTTTTTCGCCAGTTATTCGCCGCATCAAAGCCCCCCTCCAAGGTAATATTGCTAGTGATCCCCGTAATGGGCGAGCTAATGGTGTAGGTGCCTGTTGCCATTTTGATAATCGTATTAGAGCAGGCGGCGCGAGTGAGAGCCGCTTGGAGCGTAGTAGGATTAGCCTTAGCGCCTGCACCGCCAGGATCCCCATTGGGTGTCACGTAAATGTCCATCGGGTACAAAACGCCTTCCTCCAGAAGCTCCTGAGTAAGTACCAGCCGGAGGTTTTCTATTTAGGCTGGGTGTATGGGTCAAAGGCGCTGCTTCTGCCCATGTGGTTCAAGCACTTTGATTCAGGACCGAGAGGCGCAGGCGAAGCGTATCATATCGGGATTTTTGGTAAAACCGGCTCGGGCAAGTCCGTTTTAGCTAAAATGCTTTTGGCTGCCTACAGCCGCCACCCGCAGATGGGGGCTATTGTTTTTGATCCTCAGGGGGAGTTTAGCCAAGATCTCGGGGGAAGGTTAGGAGGTGGCTTTCCCCTACCCCTGAAGAATATTTTGGAAACCCAGGGACGGCGTGTCGAAATTTACGGGCTTGATGACCTCATCTTAGACCGATGGGAACTTTTCAAGGAAATCCTTCTCCTATCCAACGCGCTAAATCAGCTCGGGATTGGGACTAAAGAGAAGCAGGGCTATGCAGCCGATGCGATAGTAGAGATATGTCGTAATAGGAAAATCTCTCTAAAAGAGCTTGCAAGGGAAGATGCTCTACGCACCATTCTAGGAGAGCTCGGACAGACGAGATACTTACGCTATATATACATCGCTAAAGAAGGCCAAGAACGGGTAGCTGACCGACTTAGAGAATTTAGAGAGGGCCAAAACTTCAGCATTTTTCTTCACCGATGGTGGCAGCCTTTAGCTAGGCTTTTTAGCAGTGAAGGTCGGCCAAAATCTAAGGAAATAGATAGCCTAATTGATGGATATTTCAAGGATCCTCGAAAGCCCTTCTTGGTAATAAGCCTACACGAAGCAGCCAAAAATTCCGATAAACTAACCCCACTTATAGGGCAACTCAGTGAGAAGTTACAATTCCTAATTATAGACCGCTTTTTAGAAGCCTTGATTGATAAGGCTGAACAAGCTTACCGCGATCGGAAAAACCTGAATACTCTAGTCGTCATAGACGAAGCTCACCGGCTAGCGCCGCGTGAGCTCCCGCGCGACGATAAAGAGGCGCATCGGCTGCGCGCGCGCCTAGTAGATGCCGTGCGAACTACTCGCAAGTATGGCCTAGGCTGGCTTTTTATCAGTCAGACCCTTTCCAGCCTTGAGCGGGAGATCATTGAGCAGCTTCGGATTGTGTTTTTTGGATTTGGGTTAGGGATGGGGGCCGAACTGCGCACCCTACAGGAACTCGTTGGAGGCCAAAATAACGCTATACGCCTCTACCAGTCCTTTCGCGACCCGCAATCCGCCCTAAATCCCAATCAGCGGGAATACCCTTTCATGACTATAGGCCCTGTGTCGCCTCTCTCCTTTAGTGGCTCTCCTCTCTTTTTTTCGGCCCTCACCGACCTAAAAAAGTTTCTAGAAGTGAACCGCTTGAATGCCGCTCTGACTATGTTCTGAAAGAAAGGCCTGACATATTTCTACGCCCTCCCAAGAAAGGTGTATTTTTTTCCTGTGGCTTTAGTCGATACTTCGGCCGAAGTTATCAGCCGGTAGAGAGCTGCAAAGCCGGCAAGCCCTGCTTCCACTGCTGCCAGTGCGGACGAAGGACAGAGGTCCTTCGTTCTTCATCTAGCACTACTTCTACATAGGCGTCCAGTTTTTCCTTGAGCTCCATACGATGTGTGATAATGCAAATAGGTCGGCCCGAGCGAGCCAGCTGCCGAAGCGTAGCTACGACTTGATCCAGCGTTTCGCTGTCCAGCGTACCGAAACCCTCGTCTATGAAAAGAGGGGTACTTTTATCCAAGTTGCTGCGGGCCCGCATCTCATCCGAAAGCGCCAGCGCCAAAGCCAGCGACACCATAAACGTCTGCCCTCCCGAAAGCGTGCGCACTTCGCGGCTAACCTTATCCGAGCTATTCTGGCCCAGCCGGGCTAGCCTATCTACCACCTCTATTTCCAGCCCCTTACTCTCCTCTAAGGAAGGTACCCGCAACTCCAGAAACCCACTCGTCCAACTTTGCAGGTACTGATTGGCCTGGCTTATTAGCCGCTCCACATAGCTTTTTAGCACATAGCTACGAAAGCTCTTACTTCTTTTCTCTGAACTCAGAAGGCTTTTGAGTTCAGTTAGAGCTTCTACGTAGGGCGTAAGCTCCTTTAGCTTAGTCCTTTCTGCTTCCAGCTGCTCCTCAAGGAGGGTTACCCGGCTCAACCGCTCCCTTAGTTCGGCTAGCCTCTGGCTGAGCTGCTCCCGTTCCGCCTCCAGCTGCCTATGCGTCGCCTCACAGGCCTGATGCGCCCTGGCCTCGTAGGAAGCCGCCGCAGCCGCATACTCCTTTCGTCTATCCTCGTTTTCTTTCCACGCATTCATAAAGTCCTCTACCTCAGCCTTGATCCGCTGAATCTCACCGTGGCCCCTCACCGCTTTTTCTATAGCCTCCTCCGCATGAAACCCGCTCTGCTGAGACAGAGCTTCTATTTGATGGTACAAACTTTGAAGAGTATCCTGAACCTGAGATAGCCGCTGCTCTAGCCTCTGACAGTTCTGCTCAGCAACCCCCAGCTCTTTATCGGCTTTATGATAGCTTAGGCTAACCTGCGCCTCCTTTAGCTCTTCATACTGCGCCAGACACTCGGAGATATACTTCAGGCGCGCCTGCCTCTCTGACCCTTCCCTAGTGAGCCAGGGAGAATTTTGGACCTCTTTTTGAAGAAATTCGGCCTCGCCCTGAAGGCGAGCTAAGGTACCACGCAAGGTTTCCATTTCCCTCCGCCTAGCCCCTAAAGTACTCTCCTGCTGCTCAGCTTCTCTTGTAAGTCTATCTTTTTCGCGCTCGCGCTTAGCTAGCATTTCCTTGGTCTGATTTAGGGCTTGCCCTACTTTTTGACCTTCGGAAGGCTCAGGGGCATAGCCCCGCTCCCGAGCCTGTGGAGGAAGTGTGGCTCGGAACTGTTCATATAGCTGCACTCTCGCCTTGCCTTCCCTTTCAATATTCTGGAGATCCCGTGCTAAGTCGTCAGCTTCACTGAGCTGCCTTTTTAGGTGAGGCTCGTCAAGCCTTCTGAGGAGGTACTCGTAGCGCTCTAACTTACGCTTTTCCTCATTTGTAAAACAAGCCGGCTTAGGATGGGAGACTGAGCCACACACTGGACAAGGCTGGCCAGACTTTAGGCCTTGGGCCAGCGCAGCTGCGCGCTGCTGCTCCAAAAGAGCTCTCTGTAAGTCACTAACCCTCCCTTGCACCCGACTAAGCCACGCCATCCACTTCTCTTTCTCCTCTTTAGGAAACTCTCTAAATAGGTCGGTGTAACTTTGTCTGATGAAACGCTCAGCCTCTAAAAGCTTTTTACTGGTCTCACGGTAATCTCTCCTCCGCTCATTCACATCCCTATTGTGAGCCTCAAGCATCTTGTACCAGTTCTCAAGCTGCTGCAGAAGATGAATTTCGTGGTTGAGCTTTTGTAGGTCCTCTGTAGCGGAGGTTATTCTGAGCCGCATCTCTCTCAGCTCTCGCTCTAATTGCAAAGTTTCCTCCTCCTTTTGCTGAAACTGCTTCTGAAGCACCCCTATCTGCTGCTGGAGAGAAGTAAGGCGATCAATCTTTTCAAGCTGCTGCTTCTCTCCTTGAAGGGAAGAGAGCGCTTGGCTTAGCTGCTCCCACTCTTTATAGAGGGGCTCTAGGCGTTTACGCTCATTTTCCCAGTGCGCTCTTTTCTCTCTCTCCTTTTTTAGGTCTTCCTGAATGCGTTCCTGCTCCGCTCTCCTATCCATCCACTGATGGTAGAGGGGCAAGAGTTTTTCCCTGAGGGCCTCTAGCTTTGAGAGCCGGGCGCGCATCTCTTCATACTCTTCATACTTTGCCTTGTTCTGGTCGTGAAACTCCTCCGCAGCTTTCCACCGTTCGTAGAAGCTTTTCTTTAGACCCCACGCCTCAAGGAGTTTGCGAAGTTCGTCTATTTTCCGCTCTACCTGCTCCCTTTCTTGCGCAAGCCGCTCCATTTCAGACTCAAGTAGCTGTTTAGAGCGATCTCCTAACTGGCTTTTTATCTGCTCTTCATAGGCACCTACCCTGCCCTGAATCTCCTTTAGCTCAAGCTCTTTCTGACTAAGGATTTTGGAGGCTTCTGAAGACATTCTGTCAATTATATCCAGATTGAAGAGGCGCAATAAGAGGGCATGCCGCTCGGTGGCCTTCATAGTAAGGAACCGGTCAATTTGGCCCTGAGGAAGCAAAATGGCCGTGGTAAATTCCTCGTAGCCAATTCCTAAAAGGTCCTCGGCCGGTTCTGCGCAGTCGCTTCTTAGGCCAGACGAGATTCGCCACATGCCCCTTTTAGGGCCGTTAGCGAGGGGGTCGCACCAGGCGCAGTAGGTTTGCCCCTTCAGCACAAAGGCAAGCTCAACCCGCGCCGGCGCGCGCGGGTCTTTCCACTTACTTACCACCGAAAGAGGACTACGGTACATCCGAGGGGCCTCCCCAAATAGCGCCAGCAAAAGGGCTTCTAACAGCGCCGACTTACCAGCCCCCGTATTTCCAATAATCCCGAAGAGCCCCGCCTCCAGAAGCGGCGCAAAATCCAACTCCTGCGGCTCTACATACGAATAAAAACCTTGTAGGCGAAGGGCTCGCAGCTGCATAGGGCTAAGATAATCGGCGCGCTCTTTCTAACACCTCCCTGAAAAGCTCCATGAGGCGGTCATAAGGCTCTCTCCCATTTAGCTCCTTGTAATAGGCCCAAAAAACTTCTTCCAAAGAGGTAAGAGTAGGGCGCTCGGTAGCAGGTTGCTCGGCAACCCCTGTCATTCTGACCAAAGGCCGAAAGTCTAAAAAGAGCTTTTCGTGCCGCTCCTTCAGTTCATGAATTTCTTCAGGCGAGAGCGCCTGCATACCCTCCCAAATAAGCTTGAGGTAGTGGTCTTTATAGGTCTGGACAAGGCTTTGAGCCTCCTCATACGTAGTAGCCCGCTGCTGAACTAGCACGGGCCTAGCCTCGGCAGCCCTGAAGAGGCTCACCGCAAAGAGACTTACCTTATAGGGCTTGGGACCTCCCTCAACCTTTTCAATATTCACCCTTATCACCCCCTTCCCCTGCTGAGTGTCATCAAAAGTATCGTCAAAAGAGTACTGCAAAATACTTCCGGGATAGGCTACATGCATTCTATGGCCAAAAATCTTGGCACGATGGATATGGCCCAGGGCGACATACTCTATACCTTCAGGAAAGACTGAGAGGGATAGGCCCGGCAACCCCCCAATTTTTAGGGATTTTTCTTCAGGGTCCTCCTGGATATCAGGCGCCTCGTCGCCACCTACATAGGTGTGAGTGATTAGGATAACTGGGGCAGCAGACTTAGGAAAGGCATTCAAAGCCTCTATCCAGCACGCCCTTAGCCAAGACTCAAAGGGGGCTTCCACAGGAGGCAGCCGATAAGGAGAGACGTAGGGCGAAAGAATAAGCCGAAGCGGAAAAGGCCAGCTAGGGTGCCGAATCTCCACAGCCCCTACCAGAGGCGCAGAATAGCCTTCCAACTGAGTGCCATTTTGGTTGGGCGAACAATTAGGGGAAGCAGCTGAAGAGGGAAAAAACCACTCCAGTTCGGCGCGGCCTAAGCGAGTGGGATAGGAGTCAGGCGTCAGGCTGCCTACCATTAGGATGCCTAAGGGAGCCCCCCAAGGCCGAAGGGCATCCAAACGTTCGGCGGAGTCGTGATTACCCGCTAGGCAAATAACGGGCCGCTCACCGCCTTTAGCCAGCCTCACCGTGATCTGGGCAAAAAGCGCCTCGGCCTCAGGCGAAGGGTTTGGCGAGTCGTAAATGTCCCCCGCTATCAGGACGGCCTGTACCGCCTCGCGCTCAGCTATCTCTACCAGCCGTTCAAGTACCCACTCCTGCTCAGCTAAGCGGCTAAATCGTTCCAACTTCTTCCCTAAATGCCAGTCCGCCGTATGAAGGAGCCTGAGCGTGGCCATAAGGCGAAGATAGCTTATCCCTTTGAGCAAAGCTGATTGGTATACAGGAGAAAATACCCCTCTACCCTTGCTAAAGTAAGATTGCG
The DNA here is from genome assembly GCA_039630245.1 of Bacteroidia bacterium. Lineage (GTDB taxonomy): Bacteria > Bacteroidota > Bacteroidia > SpSt-205 > SpSt-205 > SpSt-205. Next base: position 760 of record JBCNVK010000015.1, on the reverse strand, counting down.
GTTTGACTAACCCTTTACACCTTACCTATTGGGGCTATGGACTAGAGTATTTGCTCGTCTAAAGCCTTCGTGATTTCAGAGGGAGCTTTTTCTTCAGGATATAGGCCTTTTTCGGAGGAATAACTGAAACCTTCCAGTAAATACACGCCTTTCAATCGTCGTTTCACCCTTTCCGACAGCCCCTGGATAGACTCAGGTTTGCGAAGAATGGGATACCCATGCTTACTGCTAACTAAGTAAAAGGGAACTTGCACAAAAAAGCGGGCAGTGATTCGCTTTTCCCACTCTATGAAGAATTCTTCCCGAGTCCTACGGTCAGAGAAATTTCTGTTCGCAAAGCTTGCATCCAGCTTTTCAATCTCCTGCCTACACTCCTCCCATTGGCTTTCTGCCAGAGCGGACACCGTGGCTAAATGGCGGAAGACATCCTGCGCCTCTTTTCGGTGCTCGGCTACTAGCCCAGCGCGGACAGCCTCTAATGTGCTATAAAAATTTTGAATATATGAGCCCTTTTTCTCTTCAAGAGCTTCGTAAACCTCTTCTACCCACTTCTTTTTATCCTGCTCAGAAAGAACGATACCTGAACTACCTTGCCCTAGCTTTTCAAGCTTTTCCCGCGTAAGCTCAAGAAGCTCCCGCTCATAGACTTTGCCCTCTCCTGAGGCTAACTTGACCTTTTTGACCTTTTTACCTGAGGCTGACTCTTCTTTTTCATCAGGGAGGGGGATCCAGAGAAACACATTGGGTCTTTCAGGAGGCT
>JBCNVK010000014.1:0-15985 GCA_039630245.1 Bacteroidia bacterium | reverse complement strand
GTGCGGTGCAGCTCTTCCCTCAGCTGCCTTGTAGACTTGCGCCCGAAGCGAAACAGGAAGAGTTCGGGGTCTTTCCAAAGCCAGTTTTTGGCGATTGCTTGAACGAGGCGCTTTTTGTAGCCCTTTTCTTTGCGCTCTATGAGCTCTTGGCGAATATAGGGGAAATTGCCTACGATTCCCCGAAACTGGGGCAGGGGGACTTCTATGGAGTTAGCTGAGGCTTCAGATTCAGAGAGGTCAGGTAGTTCTTCAGGCTTGGGGAGTTTGAGAGAGACTCTATCGCCAGGCTGCAAATCAAAAAAATCTCTTACCTGAATGCGAGGGGGTTCGGTGAAACTGGCAGGGCTTTGCCGGAAAAGGTTGATGGTAGCCAATTGAGCAGGAAAGTGGGCTATGTCTATGCCCCAGATGCGCTGGAGTAGAGCTTCATGGGAGAGCCCATACCCTGAACGAAACCGTAGGTAATGATAAAGCCGCGTGAGAAACACCCCCGAACCGCAAGTAGGGTCTAAATAAGCCCCTTCGTGGAGGTCCTTCACAACAAAACCTATGATGAAATCTACCACATCCTCTCGGGTGAAATACTGCCCCAAAGCGTGCCGTTCTACCCGAGGGATGAGCCCCTCCATAATCTGCCCAATTACATCTTCCCGTAGATGGCTAAAATCCCGCCGATTGAGGTCCTCTAAGAGCTCCTTGAGGGGCTCTTCTACGGCTTCGGGTAGCCCTACCTTGTCTAAGGGCGATTCTTCAAAGACGGCCTGCCAATCTATAGCTCGTGCTTTAGTAAAGGCTTCTTGGAGACGACGGCGAATAGAGGATAGGCCCACCTCCTGTAGAGCGGGCAGCCCAGGAAAATGCGGACGGATCGTAAAGTAAAAGAGGATACGCACGGCTAAGGCATACGCCCAATGTTGCGCAAGCCGCTCCCAAAAATAAGGGTCCCCCAGCAGATACCCCTGCTTAGCCGCCCATCTCTCTATTTCGCTTCGCTGTTTGGCATCAACGCTCTCCAGAGCCTCCTTCAAATGCGGGGAGAGTCGTTTTATCGCTTCGCGGAGCTTAGTAATGAAATAGACTTTATCTAAGATGAGGGGGCATCAGAGTCCTTATCCAGTAAAAGGTTTAATTCCTTTAGAACCTCTTCGGCATGGCGCTTGAGCATTTCCATGTGCTCAGGGCTGGAGAGGAGGGTTTTTAGGTCTGCTACGGGGATGCCTCTGAGGGTCTTGAGGTGCATCGGCTGCCGCCGATAAATCCGATAGAGAATGGTCTCTCTCACATTAGAAGTGAGCGCATAAGAAGCACCTGCGCTAGCGGCGGCATCGGGGAGACGACTTAAATCTTCTTTTAGCCCGGGTTGCTTGAGTTCCCAAATCGCAAAGGGGCGAGTCCCCTCTTTTGGATACAGGCTAAGATCAGGTGTGTAATCCCCATACTTTTGCTCTTGACGTACTTGAAAAGGATATTTCTTCTCTTCTATTATTTCGGACAAGAGCTTATACAACTCACCTTGAAAGGTGCGCTCAGTATCTTTTGCTGATGCCATAAGACAAAACTAAAGAGAGGTAAGCATTGATGCTACTCTTAGACATGCCTGGGCATCGGCTATCTTTGGGTGAGAGTATAGATATGCTCCCCTTAGAGGTGCGAAACTTAGGCCCGCTCAAAGAAGCGGTCTTGGAACCCGCAGACTTTACCGTTCTAGTAGGGCCACAGGGTACGGGGAAAAGCCTCCTGCTTCAGACGATTTACCTGGTGCAGGAAACGGACTTCATACGGCGCCGATTAAGACAGGCTAGAGAGCCCTATCGCAGCATTAGGGAATTTCTCTACCTCTTTTTCGGCAGGGGCTACGAGGGGCTAATTGGTCCGGAAACTTCCATTTGGGTAGGGCCCAGCCCTTACCTCCTACGGGATGCCTTACGGAAACCTCTTCCTGCCTCTGTGATACAGGCTAAGGGCATGTATATACCTGCGGCTCGGAGTGGGGCGCTTTGGCGAGGAATCACGCATCCCTTCAAAGAGCATAGCCCAGGCGTACCTTTCGTACTACGGCTATTTAGCCATTTCCTACACTGGTACCTGCACTTACCTCTCCAAAGGCACAGCTTTAGACCTTCTCCTGCATTTCTCTTTCAAGCGGTTAGCATGGAGATCTGGGGTGGATTTGAGCGGTATATCCGTTTCTCTCCTCAATTTGAGATAGGTCTGAAAAAGGGAAAGGAGGTTCGTTTGCCCTATACTTCCCTCTCCTTTGGTCAGAGGGAGTTTATGCCACTATACTTCGCGTTACGATTCTTATATGGCCCACGAGGTGCAAGGAAAATCAAGCATTTGACTTACGTAATCATAGAAGAGCCAGAGCTGGGGCTGCATCCTAAAGGAATTAAGGTTACTTTCTTGTTACTTTTAGAGCTACTGCACCGGGGCTACAAGGTGTACCTCTCTACCCATTCGCACGATATTTTAGAAATGGTATGGCTTATGCGTACTTTACAAAAAGAAGGAGCCATCGCAGAGGATGTATTGAGCTTTTTTGAGCTACCTCGGGAAGAAGAGGGAGCAGTGGAACTGGCTTCGGTGGCCTTAGAAAAGTCTTACAGGGTTTACTATTTTGCCAAAAGCGGTGGGGTAAAGGATATATCTAGTTTAGACCCGTGCGCAGAGGACGAGGATACGGCAGATTGGGGCGGGCTTTCCACCTTAGCTACCCGCGCCAGCCATGTTATCGCTGAGGTAATGCGCCGCCATGAGTGAGTTTGTAGAGCTCTTGAGCCGTATCCCTGAGCTAAGGGGCTGTCCTAAGCATGGTCTGGAAGCTATAGAAAAAGAGCATGCCAAGGTCATCGGGGTAGCAAAGGGCGCAAGCTTAAAGGGTAGTCTGTATTTAGATGAGTGCCTAAAAGCACACCCCGAGCATGCCCAACGAGCCCGATGGGACTATATTGTTAGTGTGATAGATATTGGCAAGACTAAATGCCTTGTTTGCTTAGAATTCCATAACATAGGCGCTAAGGAAGTAAGTAGACTAATTGATAAGCTAATGTGGCTGAAGGAAAAGCTAAATGACTGGACGAATGGTGGGGCAGAACAGCTACGAAGCTGGAAAAGAAAGTACTACGTTATTGGTCCAGTGTATATTTCCCGAGCAAGTAAAGAGCATAGGAGGCTTGCTAATGCAGGCATTGAAGTAGCTTCAAGAGTAGTACTAAGCTAAGGCTGCTTTGTGGGTACAAATTCCGTACGCTTACTGGCACGCCTCACACTCTTCACCGCCGTTTTGAGCATTCCAGCGGCATACAGCAGCGGAGATAGAGGTATGGCTCCATAGCCCTGCAGCATCTATCTCCTTTGCCAATTCGGCTTTAGAGACCGTGCTTTTCTCTATCGCTGAGGCGCCCAGCGTACGCAGATAATAGGTGGTCTTGAGCCCCACATGCCAAGCATAGCGGTACATGTGGCTCAGCTCTTTCATGTCAGGCTGGGCAAGGTAGAGGTTGAGGGATTGGGATTGGTCTATCCATTTCTGCCGGCGCGCCGCCGCATCAATCAAGCATCGCCAGGAGATTTGGAAGGCGGTTTTGTAGCGCTCTACTAGATGGGGCGGTATGCCTTCTACCTGAGAGAGGTCGCCATCAAAGTATTTGAGCTGCTTGCGGATAGGCTCGGTCCAGAGCCCCAGCCTTTTAAGGTCTTTTACCAGGAAGGGATTGAGCACGACAAAGTCCCCTGAAAGGTTGCTCTTCACATACATGTTGCTATACAAGGGTTCTATGGAAGGCGAGCTGCCCATGATGTTGGAAATGGTAGCCGTGGGGGCGATGGCTAGTACGTTGGAGTTACGCATGCCCTGGCGCTGAATTTTTTGGCGGAGGGTGTTCCAATCCAGCCTACCGCCGCGCTTGACCTGAATGGGAAGACCCCGCTCCTGCTCTAAAAGCTCCAGCGTATCAGGGGGGAGCAGACCTCTATCCCATTTAGAGCCTTTGAAAGTAGGATAAGGACCGCGCTCTACGGCTAAATCCGACGAAGCCGAGTACGCCTCGTACGCAATAAACTCCATCAGTTCATCCGCCAGCTCCACGGCTTCTTCGGAGTCAAAGGCAATCCCCTTCGCCATAAGAAGGTAATGCCAGCCCATGATACCCAGCCCAATCGGCCGATGGCGCAGGTTGGAGCGGCGGGCGGCTTCTACAGGGTAGAAATTGATGTCTATAACGTTATCCAGGGCTCGCACCGCTATGCGAATCGTCTCGCGCAGAAGGTCCCAATTGATAGAGCCGTCAGGGTTGAGGTGATTTTCCAAAACGATGGAGCCCAGATTGCACACGGCCGTTTCTTCGGAGCTAGTGGGAAGGGTGATTTCGGTACAGAGGTTGGAGGAGTGAATTACCCCTACATGATCTTGAGGGCTGCGGATATTGCAAGGGTCTTTGAAGGTCATCCAGGGGTGGCCCGTCTCATAGAGCATGCGGAGCATCTGCTTCCAGAGTTCTATCGCCTCTATACGCTGGCTCCAGATTTTGCCCTCCTGCGCCAGACGCTCGTAGTACTCATACCGTTCTTCAAAGGCCTTTCCATAAAGTTCATGAAGGTCTGGCACTTCATTAGAGCGGAAGAGGGTCCAGTGCTGGCGCGCCTCCATACGCTTCATGAAGAGGTCGGGAATCCAGTTGGCGGTATTGAGGTCGTGGGTGCGGCGGCGCTCATCCCCCGTGTTGCGCCGCAGCTCTAAGAAGTCAAAAATGTCATTATGCCACACTTCTAGATAGGCACAGCCGGAGCCAGCCCGCTTGCCGCCTTGATTGACGGCGACAAGCTGGTCGTTATGCATTTTGAGGAAGGGGATGACGCCTTGGCTTTCGCCGTTGGTGCCCTTGATATAGGCGCCTGTGCCGCGTACCGCTGTCCAAGAGCCCCCTAAGCCACCCGCCCACTTGGAGAGGAAAGCATTTTCGGCAATCCCCCGCAGCATAATAGACTCTATCGTGTCATCCACCTTATAGAGGTAGCAGGAGGAGAGCTGGGGGCGTAGCGTTCCACTATTGAAAAGCGTGGGAGTAGAAGAACAGAAGAGCCGGCGGCGGTAGCGGTCATAAAGGGCTAGGACGCGAGCCTCGCGGCCTTCGCCTTCCAGCAGATGAAGTCCCATTGCCACCCGTAGCCAGAAAAACTGCGGCGCTTCTATGCGGCGCGGCTTTTGGCCCGTTTTATCTATGATAAGGTATCGGTCGTAGAGCGTCTGAATACCAAGATAGGTAAACCCCTTATCATACACGGGATCTATGGCTTCGCTCAGCCGGGCTATATCAAAATCCAAAAGGCGGGGATCCAGCCTTTCTATTGCTACACCACGCGCTAAGTAGGCCGGAAAACCCTGCTGATGAAAGGCGCGCAGTTTGTCTAGGCCATGGCGTAGAATGTCCCATCCCAAGGTCTCCTCGTAAATGTAGGTGAGGAAAATCCGCGCGGCGAAAAGGGCAAAGTCCGCATCGTACTCCATGAGGGCTTTGGCATTGAGAATGAGGGTTTTCTGAAGGTTTTCGCGGGTAATCCCTGAGTAGAGGCTTTTGCGCAGGGCAGCTTCTATGGCAGCCTCAGAGAGATTGAGGTTTAGTCCTTCCCGAGCATAGGCTAGCCGAGCCCGAAGCTCCTCTCCATCCCAAAAGGTAACTGAACCGTTAGGTTCAACTACCTCCAAAAGCTCCAGTTGGAGGGGGGCTTGCCGAATGGCCTCTAACCTTTCCTGTGCACGCCGCGCGCGATAAAGGGCATAGGCGCGCGCAACCTTCCACCGCTCCTCTAGAAGCAGGGCTTCTATGACTAAGTCTTGAATGGTTTCCAGTTCTACAATGGTATGTCCTAAGGCGAAGACACGTTCGGTAATTCGGCTTACTAGGCGAGGAATGGGGGTGGGGTCTTCACCCACGGCCCGAAAGGCCTTTTCCAGAGCGCGGGTAATCTTGTGCGCCATCCAGGGAACAATCTGGCCTGTGCGGCGCCGCACCATAGGGGCTACTTGAAGCGGGGCGCCTTTTGGATGTTGCTGGGCTCGCAGAAGAAGGAAGGCATAAGCCACATGATCATGCCCCTGCTCAAAAAGCGTCTTAGCCATAAGGGCTACGATATCGGCTTCGGTAGGCTTTACTACAGAGGGCAGTTCATCTAGCCACTCAATCACGGGGCGTAGCCAGCTTTCCATAAGCTGCCGCAGCTGGTCGTAATCCACCGCTTCTCCCAGACGCGTGCTGATCCAGGCCTGGGCTAAAAGCTTCATGTAGGGATCAGCCTCAAAGTAATGAGGGACTTCCCCATTAGCCAGCTCGCGCGGAAAGCTGGTCAGCAAGCCCCAAGCGGAAGACTTGGGCAGAAGAATGACGCTATGCTGGGCCTGCCGCAAGCTCTCTTCCAAGCGGCGCAGGGAGAGGGCGACTTCCATATGGCGAAGTTAACCGAATAGCTGGCCTAACCCTTCAGGTGTGGGGTGGGCAAGCTGTGGAAAAGGGGGGATGGGAAAATTCTCCTATCCCAACTGCACGGGGGAAAACACGAGAGGGGGCTGAAAAAAGATAACCCTAAGGGCTACAGAGCGCTAAAATAAACTTGTTCTCTGTCCTGTAAAGGCCAGGCTGCCCAAAAGTACTTCTACTTCTTCCAAGACCTCATCGTTGCCTGTCCTCTCGTAGGTCATTCCTATTTCGCTCAGCTCTGTTTTTAGGTTCTCAGGCAAAAGAGGCACGATAAGCTCTTCTAAGGTTCGCTGGGTAAAAACATGTCGCCCGCCTCTTCGGAGGCCCTGCCGCAGGTAATACTGCCAAAACAAATTGCTATTCAGATACGCATAGAGCCAGTATAGATCCCTATCATCGTAAGGCTGAATAAACAGCACATCCCCACCAGGCCATAATCCCCCTTCTCCTAAGGCGAAATAAGGCCGTGTCTGACGCGTAAGGGTCGGAATGTATAGCCGCTTACGGTGGAGATTTCGGCGGATAAAGCTATAGTTCCGAAGCGCCTGCCAGTGAAACCATTGCGCCCTTGGCGGCAGATAGCGCTTTCTCAATCTCTCACAGTACGGCCTAAACCTTTGGAAAAAGTAAGGTAGCCTCTCCCTAAGCTCCTTCTCAGAGAAAGAGTAAGGGATAATGAAATACGAAGCATATCCTTGAACGCGTGGGGTGCGGCAATGCTGGGCCTTGACCAAGCGGTGTAGCAAAGATTTTTCTTCGGGATTTAGGGCCTCTACTTCATGCGGCTCTACATGAAAGGCCGCATCTAACCCAGAGACTAGCCCTACCCCTACTTTAGCAACTGCTTTGAGTGGCTGAAAGGGGAAATCAAGACTTGTTTGGCTTAGGCCCCAGCGCAGCGGAGAGGTGGGATGAGGCAGTATAGAGTAACGGAAGGATTTTGTTTCCGCCTTGCCAGCAAGCGTTTCTAAGGCGCCCTGCCGAATTTCCTCTGGCGTAAAATGCCGCTGCTTAATGCGCAAATATTCAAAGCTTTCAGAGTGCGCCCCTCGGCGAAACCTAAAAATGATCGTCTCGGGATTTTCGCCGGCAAATAGTCGGCTTTCGTCTAAATCTATGACTACCTCTAAGCGTCCGTATCTTAGCAGGGCCCCGCGAAGGGAGCGCGCATGAGTATTGTAGAAAAAGCTGTAAGGCACTATGTAAATCAGTTCGCCGCCTTCCTTCAATAGGCTCAAAGCCCGCAGGATAAAGGCATAGTAAATATCCCCCTCGGCCGTGCCGATAAGGCGACTAACAGCCGAGCGCAGACTTTCGGGCAAGCTATTGAAATGGACATAAGGCGGATTACCGATAATCAGGTCAAACCGTTCGTCAGTTTTCCAGTTCAGAAAGTCGCCGTGAATAAGCTTTACTTTAGCCCCATACTGGCGCTGGCAATACGTATATAGTTCGGGATCCCACTCTATCCCCCAAACCTCAGAAAATCCCTTTCGTAGAAGGGCGTCCAGGAATACACCCCGCCCACACCCTGTGTCTAAGACCCGAGCGGCTAAAGGAGCGCTAGACAGAGCTACCATTAGGTCCGCTATGGCTCTGGGCGTTTCTACAAATCCGACTTTGTCTCGCTCCATTTAAAGCGTGGTGCACCTAAGGCAGTCAGGGCTACGGCTGCTATAGGACGCTACTACTCTCCCCCTCTACCGCTGTGCGTGCCCCAGTGCCTGCCGAAGGGCCTTATTTTCCTGCCGCAGGGCTTCTACTTCCTCTCGCAGTTTGCGCAGCTCTTCCAGCAGGGCGTCCTGCTGCTGGGCCAGCGCCTGTATGCTCAGCAGAGATACCCCTGCCACATCCGAGGCGGCCAAGTGCCTACGGGCATCTTCCTTGTTCCCCACACCCGTTCCAAACGCCTCATAAAAGTCCTCTGCATACGGCCCAATATGATACTCCTGCGTGCCTTTATAATACCAACCCTCCACTGGAAGCTGTCGCACCTTGGCTAAAACCTCCTGTGGTGAGAGCTTCTGAAACCTATCCTTGATAAAGCGAGAAGAGGCATTTGTCCATACGCCGCCACCCGTAAGGTATGCACCCGAACCGTTGGAGCCATTACCAAGTGTGCCTACGTATATTGGATAACCAGCCGGATTATCTGGACGATTCATCACCAGAGCACCCCAGTCTGCTTCAGTGAAAAGATACACACGTCGGTCCTCTCCGGCTACTGCTATGCCATTGCCGAAAGCTATTACATAGTTTCCATTTACTGTATTATTCTCACCACCCAAGAGGATATTGTGATTACCGCCAACTATGGTGACATTCGTTCCATTCAGAATAGTACTATAGGCGGCGGAATTGAGGATACTGCCATTCTGCCCATTCAAAATAGAATTATGAGGTTCAGAAGCGGATATGGTATGCCCCCTTCCGCCTAAAATGAGTTCATAGGAAGAGCCGGAGGTAGGTATACTGTTGTTCCGTCCTGTAAGAATAGTGCTATAGCTCTCTGCGCCCATACGATTATTAGATCCGCCTAAGATGCTGTTGTGCTCGCCAGCATTTTCCAAAATATTACCCTCACCATTCAGTATGGTATTATAATCCCCCGCACCCATAGCTATTTGATTAGACCGGCCATTTATAATGCCGTTGAATCTGGTGCCACTTGCTGTATTATTAGCGCCATTCGCTATGAAGCAATATTGACAATCCGATGTATTTTGTTCACCATTTAGGACGACTGCATAGGGTAGACGCGCCGTATTCCTTTGACCACCTAAAATGGTCGTATATATGTCCCTTACTCTGTTATCCCATCCTCCTACAATGGCCGAAAACTCGCCTGAAGAAACATTATCCTGACCTCCACCTACCATACTTTGAGCACCTTGGGCGGTGTTTCGAAAACCCCCACAAACTACAGAGTTGAATCCTGAAGCCTGGTTCTCAGCTCCACCTACCACCGATGCACCGTTTATTGAAGCCACATTGCGCTCCCCACCGCCTACGAAGGTCGAGGTAAGCGTAGCTTGATTTCTAAGGCCGCCTACTATAGCAGCATTCTGGCCGGTAGCGCTGTTTCCATGTCCGCCGACTACAACGCTACCAAAGGCTGAAGCGGTATTGCGAAGGCCTCCGCAAATGACCGAGAACTCTCCGCTAGCCACCTGAGTAGGCTGATTTCGGGATAGTTGAAGATCTACAGCTCCACTGCCCCGGAGATTACCGCCTGCGTCCCGCTGGATAGAGAGGGTAGTGGGATTGAGTTGGAGGGTCTGAGTATTATTTACCCGAATGACAAGGGGCTGATCATTTAGCGTACCTAAAAATTCACCCGCAGCGATAGTATTACCGGTAAGCCGCCAGAAGGGCCCAGTTGACCACGTAGGCAGCCCGCCCTGGATGGTTAGTACGGTTCCGTTGGCTCCTGGGGCTAACCAGACTGGTGGTGTGTTTGGCCCCGCCGAACGCAGAAGCGCGCCATTCGTGCCAGCATCATTTCCTGGCATGAAAGCGCCGTCTAAGCGTAAATTACCCCCCGCTACGTGTAGCCTTTCAGTAGGAGTAGGGGTGCCAATACCAACATTCTGACCCAGCAGAAAAGAGAAGAAACCTCCTACTAATCCAACTCGGTTCATTGGGACAAAGATAAGCAAATGAGGAGAAAGGCAGGCGCTGTAGGAAAACTGGCCGTTCATCCCGAAGCGCCCGCAAGCTATTGTTATGCGTCCTCATCAGAAAGCTACCTCTCAACGCCGCCCTAAACGCTTCTCAGGATTTAGGGTAGTTTTTACTTCTGCTGAAAATGGCAGTAGATCACACCCCTCAGAAATGAATACAATTTAGGATGCTACCTAAATAGCGGAGACAGCGCTGCCGCCTCCTACTTCGTTTAGCCTAATTTTGCTTAGCGTGACGAGCTCATCTACGGCTTTTTCCGAGGTAGAATGGCAGACGCTCTACCCCGAGGGTTTTGAGCGGTATTTTTGGCATGTAGCCCGTAATAGCCTTATCCGCTATTACCTCCATCGCTGGCGGGCGGAGCCTCTGCTGGAAATTGGCGCAGGGCGGGGACCAGTGGTCGCCGCCCTGAGAAAAGCAGGCTGGGAAGCGCATGGAATAGAACTCGCCCAGATGCCGCCCCTCTCCCCCGAGCTACCCATTCAGTACAATCAGGATGTTCTTCTTCTGCCCGAAGAGGAGAGGTCGCCCTATAAGAGCCTAGCCCTATTTGACGTCCTTGAACATCTGCCCAGAAGGATAGAGTTTCTGGCGGAGTTACGCCGTCTCTTCCCCTCTGTGCGCTACCTGTACCTTACAGTGCCTGCCCGCCCTGAGCTATGGTCTGATCATGATGAGTTCAATAAACATTACCTGCGCTACACCCCTGAGAAGCTAGGCGAAGAGCTATCCGAAGCGGGCTATCGTCTGGTTTTCTGGCGTTACATCTTCCATTCGTTATATTGGGTAGTGCGCCTTCGCCTCCTGATGGGCCAAAAAATAGACTCGCAGGTAAATCCTCCTCAAGGCTTTCAGATCCACCTTCATAAGCTGATCGGAAGGCTCTTTTACTGGGAGGGGCGGCTTCTGCCGCGCGGCTGGTATGGCTCTTCGCTGATAGCCGTGGCTACCCCGCAAAGTACCTAACCTAAAGCGATAGTTCCTTAGGCGCAGGCCTGTAAGGACGGGTGATATAACTTTGCTTTTGTGATTAGGCCAGCTCCGAGGCGCACCGAGCTTATCTGGGAAGGGAAGTACGATGAACAGGGTAACCGCCGTCCTATCAGCGTGCCGCCGGCGCCGCTGCCGCTCCAGAAGGTAGAGCGGATAGACCTCCCGCGGGATATAGAAAAAGCCCGCCAGCCCTCACTCTTTGATGAGCCTAACTTTCGGGCCCAGTATCATCCCGACCGCTGGGTCAATCGCCTCATCTGGGGCGATAATAAGCTCGTTATGCACAGCCTCCTCGCCGAACTGCGCGGTCAAATAGACCTCATTTACACATCTATAGCTTTTGGCACAGGGATGGAGTCACTGTAGATAATACCTAATCAAAGTGGCATTCAGAATTTTTTACTTACTTTGCCTTACATTTATAAAACCACGGCCTCTAAAACCACTTGGTGCTGACCTAAAAGTGAGCGACCTCTTTTATGGGAGATTACTCTCTGGGTTTTTCCTTAGACATAGTGAGAAGAAAAAAGACAGCATTAGCCCTAATTGATTCACATGCAGATAAACGTGCCCTATATGAGATAGAGGGTGATAAAAGGGTAATTCGTATTTTCATCAAGTATATAGCTAAGCCCCGCCTTATCAAAAAAGGTCTAAGTATAAGCTGGAGTCCTTTTTTGTTTGACTCCGAGGAGTTAGGGTTTATCCTTTATGAGCTTGCTGAATGCGGTCGCACAATATCATGCAACACAACGAGCTTGTCTCCAAGTGATCTCAAGAACATAGCAAGAACGCTCGGATACACCGATGAAACTTCTCTTGAGAAACCGGAATATGAAGAGACTTATGCGGAAAAGCCTCCGGAGCAAGAAGAATTTGGACAATCTGCTGAGCTAGCTGAGGAGGCAGTTGAAGAAGAGGATTTGGAAGAACTTGAGGAGATCGAGGAAGGGGAAAAGGTAAGTGCCTCTAAGTTATTTGCTGACTGCCGTAAGCCCCTGTTTGTAGTTCTTGTGGGTGGTCATACTGCCGATTCCCCTGCGGAATTGAGAGGCGTTAACCCTTCTATGCCAGCTATTATATGCGTTCTGTCGCCCTCTGATCTACTCAGAATTGTAACAAAGCTCTTCCAAGGCTCTGGATGCTCTTTGCCTCGGAATCCGAAATTAGCTCTTACTGTAAGATTAGCCAAACCCAAACACGGGAAGAAGATCCAAATGGTAGTGTTATATAAGAACCGTCCCTTGCTCAAAGTTCCTCGGGATAGGCTTGGCAAAATCGCCAAAATGATATAGAAGCTTCTCTCAGTAGAGGGTATGTATACGGCTATCCTAATTTTCCCTAACTCTTAGTAGTTGCTTCCGTCGTACATACCTTGCCTTTACATGTAGTACATGTAGCTACGCGCAGTGCCGTAAAACGAGCCGAAAGAGGAAAGCCTAATGCAACCTAGGGGACTATCTACGGTCCAGCCCTTAGCTTGCCCTCATGAGCGCCTCTGCAACACCCGGCTGATCCCCCAATCACTAGCTTGGAAATACCCTCCCCTCCAGAGCTGGAAGCTCTGGCGACTCGGTTACAGCTAAATACCCCAGCTAACTCAGTGCATGGGGTGTGTATACAGCGAGCGGAGGGAGTGGGATAACGGGCGCCCTACCAAGAGGCCCTGCTTCTTTACGAGAAACTATTTGGGAAAAGTAGCGTGGAGTATGCCGACCTTTTGAGTAACTATGCCAACCTATACCGGGATAAGGGCGATTATGCCCAAGCTGAGCGCTTGTATCAGGAAGTGCTGGCGCTCCGGCTCAAGCTAGCCGGTGAAAATCATCCGGATTACGGTTCAGCGCTGTATAGCTTGGGCGCAGTTTATCTGCTTCAAAATAAGTATGAGGATAGCGAAAAGCTGCTTGTAAAAGCAGCCGATATTTTCGTGCGAAGCATGGGCAAGGAGAATTTAGCGTATGCGTGCGTGTGCCTTTCGCTTGGGATGTATACAAGTGGAAGCCGAACCATAGACAGGCAGAGCTCAAATATAAGGAGGTTATCGAAATCTTTGAGCGTATAGGTAATAAAAAATCGCTGGGTTATGCGCATGCGCTCGCAGGGCTTTCAGAGATATATCAAGCCTAAGGAAAGGCAGCTGAGGCGGGACGCCCACGCAAGTAAGCGGAAGCTATTTTGCAAGGTCGCTAAAATCCTATCAGGGGAGGGAGGCGAAAGGGCGGGTCTCCCCTTACGCCCGTAGTCTATGTCGGATGAGATGCATGAAATTAGGGTTTTAGTCATGGCGGCCTTTAGTGAGCCTTCGGGTGTAGGTGGCTTCGTGGCCGTCGTATCTTGAAGCCATCAAGGCAGCTCTGGGCGGGTGATACTACGCCCGCTCTCAAGCTTTTAGGCAACTTAGGTCCAGGTACTCCTTTGGCGGCTGTAGTTTATGCGGGCAAGCTCTATCTAGGTCGTAAGCAGTATGCACCCCTTCTTCAGATAGGATGGCGTCTCCTGCGCGATACTTCCCTTCTGGCAAGGAAATGGGGCGTTTACTTCCTAGGCAGCACCTATGCCGGCGAAGGGCAGGAGGACTCGCTCGACTATCTCTGGCGCGAGTTCGTGCTATCCATGCCTAAGAGTTCGTTGCATGACCTTCCTATCGTACCCCAAAAAGGAGGTGGCACAACCGTCGTTATTCTTGACACAGCTCTTCGGCCTATACCTGTGCCATTTTTCCCCCGCAACTTAGGCCCTTCCATCAATACCTCTTCCACTGAGGCTTTTCCAAGCCTTACGGTGGATGGGAATCGGTTATACTACACTTCTGAACAAAAGGGTACTGAAGATATTTACTGGTGCGAGCGTGACTCAGTTACAAAGAGATGGAAAGACCCCAAGCCCTTAGGGGAACCCATCAGTACCTCTAATTATTCTGAGGGGGCCTCATGCTTCTCTCCAGATGGACAGTGGGTTATATTTGCAATTTGCGGCCGCTCGGATGGCTTGGGCGGTTGCGATATATATTTGTCTGAGTTAAACGGTCAGGAATGGAGTCCTCCTAAGAACTTGGGCCGACCTGTAAACACCAGCCACTGGGAGTCACAAGTGTGCATTTCCCATGACCGCAAACGGATTTATTTTGCTTCTGACCGGCCAGGCGGTTTAGGTGGAACGGACATTTGGTATTCTGAGTGGAAAGACGGCCGATGGCAATCCCCCGTCAATTTAGGCCCGCGCATCAATACATCAGGCAATGAGTGCTACCCTTTTATCGCAGCTGATGGAAGGACTCTCTATTTCGCCTCGGATGGGCATCCTAGGTTGGGTGGACTAGATCTATTTATATCCGTACAAACAGATGGTGGATGAACTATACGCAAAGAACCTAGGCTATCCCATTGATAGCCCCGAGGATGAAATGCGGCTTGTCATAGACCCTCACGGCGATAAAGCCTACATAGTGCTAAACGATAGGCCTGAGGGCATTGGTGAGGGCGATATATATGAATTCCGCTTATGGCCAGAGCTGCGCCCCGCCGCTATCGCTACGTATGTAAAGGGACAGGTAGTAGAGGCCAAGACGGGGTGCCTCTGTCGGCCCGTGCGGACCTAATGGATTTAGAGCGGCGCAATACGGTTCGCTCTCTCGCTTCTAATGAAGTAAGCGGCGAATTTCTTTTCTCCCTCTTACTGGGTAAGCGATATGCCTTGCATGTGGTAGCCCCGGGCTACCTGCCGTATAGCGAGCATTTTGACTTGACAAGGCAGGATACGGCTTATGTACTAAAGATACCCCTAGCCAAGCCAGAGAAAGGCGCTTCGGTGGTCCTGCGAAACCTATTTTTTGACCCCGAAAAGGCTACCCTAAAGCCAGAGTCGGAGATAGAATTAGAGGCAGTTCTGCGAATTCTCAAGGAAAATCCTCGTTGGAAGGCAGAGGCATAAAGCCCTACCGATAGTATAGGCCCAGGTAGCCATAACTCGCTCTTGTCTCAGCAGCGAGCTGAAGCTGTGCGGGCCTATTTAATAGGACAGGGCATAAATTCCGAAAGGATAGTGGCGAGAGACTACGGAGCAAGCCGTCCCATAGCTTCTAATGCAACCGAAGAGGGACGCGCACGCAACCAGCGCATCGAGCTTGTGTTTCTCCAAGAGTAGGAGGCCATCTTCCTCCTCATGCCTGGTCTTCCCAGATTTCATCGGCCTATCCACTCCTGCGCCTAAATAGATGGTGGAGCCGCAGAGGGGACTCTAAGCTACACTAATTAGGTTCTGGAAGGGCATACAGGAAAAGCACGCTTCCGAACAAGGCAGAAAGTAGTCCTTGCCTTGGGCTACTTACCTCCTTGTAGGAGGCCTTAGAGGCTTTCTTATCGTGTAGGCATGTACCAAAAGCAGCTTCCTTCGGCCTTTAGGTTATTTGTTTCAAGATTACGATTTTCCTCTTGTTTGGGCGCTATGGAGGGATCCAATCATCCACGCATAGCTTACCTTAGAGGCAGACCGGATGGGCATCCTATGCATAATGCCTACGCCCAGGCCATAGGGGCTACTTTTCACTACGTAGATGAGCTGGCTCGGTGGCATGATCTCAATCTATCCCCACCCCTACGCTACTTAAGATGGCTACAAAACGCCATTCGATTTCCTTACAGGCGGTATGAGGGCTTACTCATAGAGGGCCCTCATGTGTGGCCTTCCTTAGCCGGAAAGCTGGCGCGGATACCTGTGTGGTCTATCGTGGATGATCATACGCTTTACTTTCTCTATTCAGGCTTTTTCCCTTGGGCTACTCAGGTTGGCTTGCGTTTCGCCCTCAAGCAGTACACGGGACTTTTTGTAGTAGG
>JBCNVK010000013.1:0-17596 GCA_039630245.1 Bacteroidia bacterium | reverse complement strand
CTGGCACGTAGTTAGCCGGCGCTTATTCCTCAGGTACGATCAGAGGGTGGCGACCACCCCTTTTCTCCCTGAGAAAAGCCGTTTACAATCCATCGGACCTTCATCCGGCACGCGGCGTGGCTGGGTCAGGCTTTCGCCCATTGCCCAAGATTCCCCACTGCTGCCTCCCGTAGGAGTGGGACCCGTGTCTCAGTGTCCCTGTGGCTGGCCGTCCTCTCAGACCAGCTACCGATCATCGCCTTGGTAGGCCATTACCCTACCAACTAGCTAATCGGCCGCAGGCCCCTCCCCTGGCGCCTTTCGGCTTTAGCAAGCCCACCATGCGGTGCCCTTGCTTTATGGGGTATTAGCCCTGGTTTCCCAGGGTTATCCCCCTCCAGGGGGCAGGTTACCTACGTGTTACGCACCCGTCCGCCGCTGAGAGGGGTTGCCCCCTCCCCGCACGACTTGCATGTGTTAGGCCCGCCGCCAGCGTTCACCCTGAGCCAGGATCAAACTCTCCTTGCTAAAACTCGCAAGTTTCTCCTGACGCTCTCCCTAGCTGTCAAAGTACCAAACCCAGAGCCTATCGGCTGCCCGCCTACTCGCTACCTTCCGGCAGCTTTGGGACGGACGGCAAAGATACGACAATTTTGAGATTTGCAAGCACCCCCTCACCTTCCAAAGACCCCCACTTTAGTCAGGGGTGGCAAAGATACGAAGTTTTGCGCATATACCAAACTTCACTTTAGCCCCCTGAGACCTCAAGGGAGGGCAAAGATACGAAGTTTGCCGCTTAGGACCAACCTCGCTCGCCCCTACCTCGGGCTTTGCGGGGGGGGGCAAAGATACAAAGTTTCCCGCATTTCACAAGTCCTCCCTCTCAAAGACCCAGCCCCCTTTCCGAGGCGAAGGCAAAGATACAAAATTTCTGGAATTTGCAAGGGCCGTTCTGCCGCCCCGCTGACAAAGACCTAACCGGACAAGCGGGGGCAAATATACAACATTTGGGGCATTTGTAGGACTGGTTTGGCCGTTGGGAATCGGGTATGGCCATAGGGGGGCTACGCCTAATGTCTAGAAACCCTGCGGCTTACCTTCTCAGAAGCCAAGGGCTTCTCTACCGCAATCGCCTACTTTTGCCTTTATGCGCGGGCTAGCTTGGCTGGCCCTTGTATGGGCGCAGGAGCTTTTTCTAACTGACACGGCGGCGGCCTTCCAGACCGCACGCAAGGTGAAAAAGAACCTCTTTATTTACTTCACAGCTACTTGGTGCGGCCCTTGTCGGTTTCTGGAAAGGGAAGTGTGGCCGCTACCACAGTTCCAAGCCCTCACGGCGCGCTTCGTACGGCTCAAGGTAATTGCCCAAAGCGACGAGGCCTCTACCTTAGGCTCCGAGGCGCTGCGGCTCCGCTACGGTATAAGGAGCTTTCCTTCATTTGTTTTAGCCGAGCCGTCTGGGCGCGCCTACTACGCCTGGTCGGGGCTCTCCTCCATAGAAGAGCTGGAGAAGCACCTCAAGCAGGCCGAAGAGGTGCAGAGAGGCACCTACCAGCGCCGTTTCGCCAAGGGGGACCGAGACCCTGAGTTTCTGTGGGAATACCTACAGATAGCCTTTGGGGTGCGGGATTCGGCTCGGTTTTTCCCTATCCTTCAAGCGTACACTCGGACCAAAGGCTCCCTCAAAGCGGCTTGGGAAGAGGCCGAACAGGCCTTCTTTCTCCTAGAGATGGTCCGCGCCGGCGGGCCCTACCGGCGCTACGTGTGGCAAAACTTGGACAGCCTCCGCCTCATCTTACGCCCTGGGCTCTACGAGAGCTTAGGTGAAGCCCTCACTACAGCCGCCTTAGACTCTGTGTGGAATCTGTACGGATTACCTGAAGCTCGCAGGCGCTCCGACTCTATCGCCCAGGCCTACGAGCGGATTTGCCCCTCCGCCAGGCTGGTGAATCTGGGATTTACCGCTTGGAAGCTGGTCAACGCGGAAGACTCTTCGGTCCGCCGGGAAGGCTTCCTTCTACTGCTGCGCTACCTCTGGCGGGATTTCCTCAGTAAGATAGATACGCTCCGAGATACAGCGCTTATTGGAGGCAATCTGCTTGCGATAAACGAATACATAGAAGAACTTCTGGACAAGGCTCCGCCAGCTGAGGTACTCTGGACCTTCGCGGCCCTTATGCGGGAGGCAGTGCTGCGCCTGCCCGAGGTAGCCGGCTTTTGGGAAACCTTAGGGGACATTTACCAAAAGCTACGAGAAAAGCCTGCCGCGCGCCACGCCTACCGGACGGCCTTGCAGAAGCGGGAGGCCCATCCATTTGTAGAGTATCCCTCCCTGAGCATAGATCAAGGGTCCCCTAAATTGAAAGAGAGGCTGCAGAAAAAAATACAGGAAGTAGAGGCCTGGTCGGATTTTTGAGTTTGGCGCCTAGTGGCTGACTTCCGCCACCCTTTGTAGGCGCAGAGTTTCACCTAACTAGCGTCTGGGCCAAGGCCAATATAAGGCTACGCTTATATTTGCTATAGTGCCGAGGAGGAAAATCCAATCGCCCTTTTTGTCGGCTTTTCAGTTTCTTCGGGAGCTTAGGATGCCGGGGGCAGACCGGGGTACCGAAGTAGAGATTGAGGAGGTGTATGCGGAAAATTCCCGCGATATAGGCCTGCGGGCCGTGCGACTGGGAATGGAGGAGATCTCTGGGCGCGCCGACCCTAACTTTTGGAACCCCCGCTGGTACGATGAAGCATACGAGGTCTTACAAGGCGGCTGCACCCCTTTTCCGATTCACACCCTTGGCGAATTCCTTCAAGAAGGTACCGAAGGCCTTACCTACGGCAGCACTGCCACAGGCGAAGAGCGGCTCATTCTGGATACCCTACCCCCTCAGGCCAACCCCGATGACTATGTGCGGTACATAAAAAGTAAGCACGTCTTACGCACAGGGCTAGATACGGCCCAGCTAAGCTGGACGCCTAAGGATACGCACTTGGCTAAGTCAGAGTATTTAGTAAAGGCAGGGGATATCCTAATGAATAAAAGTGGAGTGGGTTCCGCTGGACGATGCGCCGTAGCGCCCCAAGATTGGACCCAACCTACCGCAATTTCCCAACATACTATGCGGATTCGTCTGGTCGCTTCTACAGATGAAAAGGCAAGCCAACTAAGCCCTTATTATCTCTGCCTATACTTCTACACGAGCTTAGGGGTAGCTCAGTTTAGTCGCTGGACTTCAGGCTCTGTGGGCAGCGTGCATATTGACTTCAATGAACTTCGGCAGGTTCTCATACCGCTTCTACCGAGGAAATCCCAAGAAAGGTTAGCCGAGCTATACCTTAGTACCATAGCCTGGGCGCATGGAGAGGCTATGAAGGCCTCTTCCCCGGAGCGGCGGCAGGGGTGGTTGGATACGGCGCTGGGTCTTATGGAGGTGCTTATCTACCAGACGGAGAAAGTACTACGCGGCACTCAGAAGGAATGGATTGCGCTTGTGCCTGGGGACTCTCGCCTGCGGCAAGCCCTCCTGAAAGAGTATCGGGTCCTGGGCGAGTACCTGCGAGAGGCAGATGAGGAAGGAAAAAGCTGGGTAGAAAAACTCTTTGGCCTACGGCTTTATAGGTTTCCCCAGAAAGAAACGCTTATGGAAGCGTGGCTACAGCAGCTCAGAACGACTCATGAGAAAAGGTTAGGTCAAGTAGAGCCCATTTTTTCCACCCACTTACGGCATGAAGAGGGGTGAAAAGCCCGAGGCAAGAGTCCGGCGGCGGGTACGCAGGCAGTTAAAGGAAATGGGTTACCCCGAATACAGCTACAAGGAAAAGGTAGAGATAGAGCTTTATCCAGGCAGCCGAGGCTATGCGGACTTTATCGTGGAGGAGCAGGGTCTTCCCCTTATTCTTAATAGAGACCAAAGCCACTCCCCAAAAGAGAGAGGAGGGGTTTCGTCAGGCACGGGCCTATGCCATTCTTCAGAATCCCGAGCGTCCCATCCCATACCTGTGGGTGGCTGCGGGCCTAAGGGATTGGTATTATGGCCTTTCTAAAGCCCCTGATTGCCTCAGCATTCGCTATCAGCCTATCCTTAAGCTGCCCGAGCGGGAGGAACTCGTAGCCGCCTTTTCGGTGCCCTCTCAGCTTACCCTCAGTGAGGCCGCCGAAGAGATACGCCATATTCAAGCGCTTTTACTGGAAGGATACCAGCTTATTAGCTCGGGCAACCCGAAGAAGGATTGGCTAAAATTCGCCCACTGGTGGGAGAGTTTCCTTCTCAATAGGCCCTATCCTAAGGACATTAAGAGCCCGATTT
Organism: Bacteroidia bacterium; assembly: GCA_039630245.1. Classification (GTDB taxonomy): domain Bacteria; phylum Bacteroidota; class Bacteroidia; order SpSt-205; family SpSt-205; genus SpSt-205. The sequence goes on along the minus strand of JBCNVK010000013.1, from coordinate 13,319 downwards.
GTAGAAAGTTAGAAAGACTTTATTCATCCTTTGAGGGCGGGGTGAAATGGGCCTACCCTTTCCGGCACTTATACCGAAAGCTCTTTCAGGGTAAAGGTTTAGGGCAATTCCTCACGCCTATAGAGGTGATAGAATTCCTGGCCGCTTGGGCCGACCCGAGGCCCGGCCAGCGGATATTAGATCCCGCTATGGGCTCTGGAGGCTTTATAGAGGTAGTGGCAGCCTACCTCCAGGCACGGTATGGAGTGCGCTCTCCCGCCCTGGAAGGCGCCCTAGTGGGGTGGGAAAAGGAAGAATCCTTCCTTCCCTTAGCCAGAGTTTTCTGTCAGATGTTACTCTATAAGGGTGATGGACATACCTTTGAAGGGAAAAACCTTCAAGCAGCTGATGCTTTTGAAGAATTTGACTCTAATGCGCCCCTATTTGATTGTATTTTGACTAATCCCCCCGCAGAGGAACTTCCTGCTGAGAAAGTAGAAGAGTTAGAAAAGAAAGGATTTGAGCTTTTCGGACGAGGTAGAGACAAATCCCCCCTTACCGCTGTGGCATTTTTAGAGATGGCGCTTCGCTTGCTCAAGGAAGGCGGAAGGCTGGGCATCATTGTGCCGGTGGGATTCCTTTCTGGGAGCGACCACCGAATGGCCCGTTATCGGCTTTTTTCGGAAAGGCTCACCCCGCATGCCCTTATAGAACTGCCACGGGGATTTTTTCCGAAAGCGGCTAGCGCTATGGCCATTCTCCTGGGGGAGAAAGGCAAGCCGCCCCCAGGCCATAAGGCTATTTTGATTGCAACGGGGGCACGAGACCTTGGCGCCCAACTCAAACTCCTCAAAATGCTCGCAACCTATGCCGGCTAAGAGAAACCCAACGGCCGTGGGCCAGTACTGGACGCCCCCTCTGATAGCTGAGACGATGTTAGAAATGGTTGGATACGAGCCACACTGGAAAATCATAGACCCTGCCTGCGGCGAGGGGGTATTTTTAGAGGCAGCGGCTCGCCGGGGAGGAATGCTCCTTGCAGGCATAGATATTGACCCAGCGGCCTTGGAAAAGGCGCGCCAGCACTTAGCCCCTTACGGCGCCCCAGTACGCCTCTACCTTCAAAATGGGCTCCTCCCTATTCAGGATTCTAACGGCTTTTGGCAAGAGGGCTATGATCTCGTAATTGGCAATCCGCCTTTTGCGGCGCGCGGCCACCGCGTGGAAGCGCCCGAGGTTTTAGCCCGATTCACTCTAAGCCGAGAAGCGCTACCCCAAGCGGCCGATAGCCTCTTCCCCGACCTACCTGCCTACCGCAAAAAGCCCTCCGTACCTATTGAAGTGCTTTTCTTAGAGCGAGCCATACAACTGGCTAAATGGAACGGAAAAGTAGCGCTTATCCTCCCCACCGGCCTCTTTTCAGGTAAGAGCTTTATGTATGTGCGCCGGTGGTTTCTCTATAATTTTCTAGTTATTGCTATCATAGAGCTACCAGAAGGGATCTTTCATGGCGAAGGTACAAACGCCCGTACAATTATTCTTTATCTTATCAAGCGTACGCCACCTTCCCAGTATAAACCTTTTCTCATAACCGTACCACGGGAATGGGCTGAAGAGCCTTTGACTGAGTTTAGTCTATCGGCTTCCAAGCGGTTTAGGGTATTGGCCGAATGTGTCCAGTCCGCTGAAGAAATGCTCCTGAGAGAGATTGAAGAAATGCAAGGGCCCCGGCCTAAATGTAGGTGAAATCCTACTCTCAATCCGCTTTATTCTACCGAAATTAAGAAGCTTCTCAGTCAATTAGCCAAATGGAGGCGGATTTCCTCCTACTGCCTGAGTTTTTTACCCAGCCAGCGTTCAACAACTACGCCTCGTCGGCTCTCGGACATGCAGCGTAAAGTTTCAAACCGCCGGTCCCTTAGGCTACTACATGTTATCACATCTAGCGGAAGGTATACGGATGGTTTCAAGAAGCAGGCTTTCAGGATATTGGAATGCTTAACACGCCTGTAGGTATGTGGGGAAGAAAAGCTGGTCTGAAGGAGCAAAGATAGAAAGCAAGTAAAGGCGGTAAAGGCAAAGACATAAACCCAGTGATCCCTACTGTGTATGGAGTATTAATGATAAAATTTATTCCTTACCGTGCTACTAATGGAAAGAACTATTGTTTTATTCCCGACACCCCATAATTCTTCAAAAGCTCAATAGTCTGTACGGCCTCCTCCCAAGCGGGCAACTTGATCCCACTAAATGGTGTATGCTGTAGGAAGTGATGTAGTTTTTCTCTCAGGATCCGCCTGGCTACAATCTCGTTGGACTCATTCAATACTTTCTGTCTGAGAAACAGCCCTATTTCGTGCTTTTTAGAAAGAGGATAGGATAAATAAATTCGGACCCTCTCGGCTATTTCCCAAGGATCCAAGGGAGCCACTAATTCAGGGGCAATTTCTTCTACGATATGGGCGCCTCCAGTCCATTCCGAAGTGAGAACGGGGAGCCCTGCTAGTCCCATCTCTAGAAGCGCGTTCGGAAAGGCATCGCCTCGCCCGCAAGCAAATCCCAAACTAGCACTGGCTAAGAGAGGCTTCAAATCGCTAACCCGACCCACCCACTGAGCTGCCGAATAGGCCCGAGGATAACGAATAGCCAATTCTTTCTTGATGGCGTCACTCCATTCTCCTACAATTAGGCATCGTAGGCTCGGGTGCGTCTTGATTAGGGCCTCCATAGAAGCCAGCAGCAAATCCAAACCTTTATAGTAGGCTCTGAAAGGGGCTCCGCCTCCCTCTCCTACGAATACTATGGTGTAGCCATTCAGGTCTGGCTCCACTTCTAGAAGCGGCAGGCGCTCCAAACGAAAGCAATTTCGTATTTCCAATATTTGAGAATGGCGAGACTGAGGGAGGAGGATCTTGAGAAGGCGCGTCATCATAGGAGATATGCTCAGATAGGCATCCCAAAGTTGAAAGAACCTCTTATGAAAAGCTGTGCGAAACTTCCCGTAGTAGCCCGTAACTACAAAATAGGCGTATTCCCCAGCCATATAGGGAATGATAAGCTGGGAGCGAGACAAACGGCCTGTGAGGCGCAGGAGAGGAAGGAGCGGCTGAGGCCCATCGCCTATGAGGAGATGCCACCGACGAAGTTGGGGAAACCTAAGAGAGCATCCTACAAGGCTCGCAAACTTGCGCCAAGGGGAAGGATTAGACCTATCCATCCATGGCAGCCAAAAGTCGGCCGGTAAGAATTCCGAAGAGATGGCTTGAAGAATGCGATAGCGATTGGGATGGGGTGCCGGACGCCCATGGACATAAATAGATCTTAGCACTTGCATGCGAGCTCTTTATATACTTTTGCAAACCAGAGACCTAGAATAAATAGTCTCCAGGTCATACTGGCAGAGGCTATTTCCCCGCCCAAGTACGCACGGGTGGTTTTCCCTACAGGTTCATAGTTCAGATAGAAGTACATAGGATTCCCCCTGTCCAATAGTACCTCTTCAAGAAGTGGACGCAAGCGGTGAGTCAGCCACTGGTGGATAGGCGGTGTAAACCCTTTTTTAGGCGCATGGACTACTTCAGGGGGAAGCCACCGCTCCGCCAATTTTCTCAGCAGGTATTTCCCCCGCCAGGTTCGTCTGAAAAAGGTAGGAGGAGGCGCCTTGTAGCGGATATCCAGGCGCGCACAGAAATCCATCACCTCTCGGTCTAAGAAAGGCGACCGCGCCTCTAAAGAAGCCGCCATAGTAGCTATATCCAGTTTAGGAAGCAAGTCATACGCTAGATACGAATGCACCTCGGCATACAGTTGAACGTCTAGCAGATTATTGGTATGAGACAAAGATTCCTGCCAGAGCTTATCCATATACTCCTCCAAAAAGCCGCGGAGATCCTTATTGTAGTACTCTCGCCGAGCAGCATAAGGGAGAGCCCTATATCTCGCAAAAATATCGTAAGCTTCTCCCTCATAGGTAAGAATGTTTCTCAGGCGCAAGAAGAGAGGATTTTGCGCAAGATAGTGCATGATACGTAACATCAGAGCGGGCAGTCGGCGCAAGGAGTCATTGAAAAAAAGCGCCCCGTAGCGGCTATATCCAGCAAGAGCCTCATCTCCCCCATCTCCAGTGAGAACTACTTTCACATAATTTCTAGCGAGCTCTGCAATGAGATAGGTAGGTATAAGAGAAGGATCCTCAAAGGGTTCTCCAATTTTTTCCAGAAGGTGAAAAAGAGCTTTTTCGGGGTCGGGCTCTGCATATAGCTCTTTATGCTGGGTCTGGTAGCGATTAGCTGTAGCACGAGCTAGAGGCAGTTCATCGGCCTTCTCCCCAAACCCTACGGAAAAAGTCAAAATAGGCTCATTCCGAAGCTGGCTTGCTAAAGCTACCACTACACCTGAGTCTAATCCTCCACTTAGCAAAGCCCCTACTGGCACATCCGCCACAAGTCTCAGGCGAATGGCCTCTTTTAGCTTTTCTTCCAGTCCCTCTATCGCCTCCTGAAGGGATAGCCGATGCTTAGGCTCATAGCGCAAATGCCAATAGGTCTGCTCCTCCACTTGGACTTTTCCTTTGGCCCACGAGATGCGGAGATAAGTGGCAGGTTTCAGTTTTCTTACAGATGAGAAAATCGTATAGGGGCCGACGATATACCCCATCCCCAAGTAGGCATCTAGCGCCGCTGTATCTATGGAGGCAGATACCGCTGGATGAGACATTATGACTTTCAGTTCCGAAGCCGCAATAAAGAGATCCTCGGAGGCAAAGTAGTATAAACTTTTCTTCCCAAAGTAATCTTTAGCCACTATAAGCTCTTGATTTCGCTCATCGTAAATGACGAAAGCAAACATTCCTCTGAGATACTCAAAGCAGCGCAGCCCCCAAGCTTTATAGGCATTTAGAAGTACCTCGGTATCGCTCTGAGTGCGGAAAGGAAAGCCTTGGGTCAGTAGCTGGGCCCGAAGGTGCTGGAAGTTATAGATTTCGCCATTGAAGGCCAGATGTACCTTTCCTTCGGAGCAGCTCATCGGTTGGATACCCCCCTCTAAGTCTATGATAGCCAGACGGGTATGCGCCAGCCCAACAGGAGGAGATAAAAAGAATCCTTCGCCATCCGGCCCCCTATGCCTTAGGCAGGCAGCCGCTTGCCTAAGCCAAGCGGGATCTATGGCGCGCTCAAGACTTACAATCCCTACAATGCCACACATCCCCTAACCGCAAAATAAGGTATTTCTGACCCAACTGAACGAAGGTATATTCGTAGGAGGGGAGAAGTACTATGAGTTTCGCTATTCCCTCACACTCCACCCCAGAGGCACAAAAGGCGAAGCACAAAAGCCTACAACTAGAAATACCATGGGAAAAACCCCGTCATTTTGAATCCTAAAGCTAGTCCCCCGTTTTGCGCCTGCTAAGTGACAGCTAAAGGTAGCCTATATAGTACTCAATTCTACTCTGCGTCTCACGCAAAAAGCAGCTAGGCGGAAAAGGAGTAGAGATAGCAGAGAAGCTGTTTCTCCTGCATTTCTTGAGAATTACAGGGGTTGAAATGTAAATTTGTATCCAATATGGCTGCACGCAAGACTAAGACCAAGCTTCCAATCCATTTGACGAATCTCGGTTCTACGACCGCCTCGGTATTTGATTTTACGGACGCCGATCTCTACGGGCGGATGCGGCCGGAGGTATGGCAGCTAGCTAAAGATACTCCCGTTTATCTCGTCGCCCCCAACCAGATGGATGCGATCGCACCCCCACGCAAAGCTTTGGGAAATCTGGAGTGCCTTCGTAAAGCTATAAGAAGGTGGGAAGAGACCCTTCAAGAGCGCAAGCCAGATCCCGAACGCCAAGAAGACTGGGAGCGGGAGCGCAAAAGACGCTGGGACACCCTGAGCGAATGCTACACAACCTATCATACCGTAGCCCTCTACGTGCCTACTTACCGCCAAGTAAGTGCTAGCTTCCTGCATAAACCTATCACGGGTCGGGCGATTTTTATCTGTCCTGAGCGGCTTAAGGATTGGGCCGATGACCAAAATGTGCCCTATCCTATTGCCCTGGCTGAGGTGTATTATGAACGGCTGGCTCATGCGGAGTTAGACACGGGCGCGCCTCCGCCTGTAAAGGCGCCTTGGGTACAGGTGATTGAAAACAGCCTCGGCTGCATGCTAGCTCTTACACAGTTTCCGAATATCCGTGAAGCCCACCTGGCGCGCCACTTCATGGAAAGCTCCCCTCTGGAAGACAGAGGCTATCGGTACCTCTGGCAGCCGTTTTACTCAGCTAGATGGCATAGGTTATACTATCCTTTCAGGTGGTACTATGGCTTTAGGTATGCTGGGCACATAGGTCATCTTCTGCATATGGTAGACCCACGGGTACTAGAAAGAGCGACACATCTTATCACAGATATGCAGAGTAAAGGGATTCCTATTCCAGAAATTATAGAAAGAGTCGGTCGATTCATCTATCATGAAAGCCCTTTAGGCGATAGCGAAAGCCATCGCGTTGCCGAGTATCTCATGGAAAGTGGTGGGATATTTTACCTGTCTGATATAGAGCCGCCGATTCCCTTTCGCTATCTCTCGCCGCGCCGCCAGTGGCTGGCCTATAAGAGGGGGCTACCCAATAGCATACCTGCTGCGTATTGGGAGGAGTTAGCCTGGGCTATTATCAAGCGCCTAGCTGGGCTATGACCTATTCGGAAGCCGTAGCTAAGCTCCACCCTTACCGCACCCATACGCTAAGGGAGCTGCTGGGTGAGGCTTACACGCCCGGCCAAAGTGAAGTCTATCAGGCCCACTTTACACGGCTAAACGTAGAGCACATTATGGGTCGCTGGACCTACATACCGCCCATCCTTCGGTCTAACCCACCTAGCCTATCCGAAGACTTTTGGCACACCGAGATAGGCGAAGCCCTCCTCACTATAGCTACCCAGCATGAGACGGATAAGGAAGCGCTCGCCGATAAGCTAATTGAATTTGTGGAGCTAGACAAGACTTTGGGCGAATTTTTACAGGAGACTCTCTCGCTTTCATCCGCAGAAGAGTAAAATTAGCCGCTATAACCCAGAAAACTAAAACCTAAGCCATACGACTAAGAGAACCTATGAAAAAGCCATGCTGGAAGTGCGCAATGCACACTTCCCGTTTCCTGAATATCCTGTAGGTTTAGCCCAGGGGTATTTGAAGATTAGTAAAGATGAGTATCAGCCGCTCCAAGGCAGACGATTTGTAGTACGGAAGGGCAAGCAAGGGCTAGAAATTGTCGGGATTGTAAGTAGCCGTTTTGCCCTCGTTCCAAATGAGCTAGTAGAAGCCAAGGTGGCCCGTATAGTCAAAACCCATGGCCTGGAGCTTTTGGAAATAGGCTATTCTAAGCGCGGCACGGCTCTGCGGATTGACCTACTAAGCCCTAAGCTGGCCGCCATACAACCGGCCGTGGAAAAGGGGGACTTAGTGCGCTTTGGCTTTTCTATCCGAAACTCTATAGACGGTACTACCGCTCTGGCCGTAGACCTTCTCAGCTATCGCCTCTCCTGTAAGAATGGCGCTACCGCTGCTTATGTGGACTTTAGGTATGTCGCGCGGCATGTAGGCGAGCCCTCTGAACTTATCGCTTCCTCTGAAAACGCCCTATCGGAAGCCATAACGAAAGCCGAGCCTCACATGGATAAGCTGGCGGACTTTTACCGAAAGCTCACAGCTATCCCCTTCTCCGAGGCTATAGCCCAGGCTATCCTGAAGCTAGACCTTCCGGCCATGTACTACAGTGGGCTGCCGCTTGAGATCGTACGGGATGAAAAGGACCCCAAGAAGATCAGCCGCATAGAGCTTCTGCCCAATCGGTTAAGCGCTTGGGATGTTTTCAATCACCTCACAGCCCGTCTCTCGCACAATAGCCGCACTTCCCTCCCCCACCGCTCGGAGATTACGCGCCGGCTACACCGAATGGTACAGGAAGCCATAGGTGTCTAGCCTACTGGAGGTTTTTTGAGAAAGTTAGTGACTAAGAAACCTCTTCTTAGCTTTTTGCCTCTCGCCGCCGCATGCCCCGAAGCTTTTTTGGACGGCGGCTAAGGAGCTATGAGGCTCGCTTTAGCCCTATGCCACTTGAGTTAGGAGGCCAGACCTCTACAGGGTAAATAGGCTCTCTTGCCCGATCGCCCCAGCCTAGCAGAAGGTCTTCCCTACCTGATAAGATGGCTACTTGCTAGCTTTTGCAGGGCAGCGAAGGGGAGAGGTACCTCCTATTTTACCACTGGCACAACTATACTCTGTCCACGATAGACTACTACGTAGGTGCCAGGGGTCGTGATACTGAAGCCCATAGCCGTCAGGAAAGGGGAGGGTTCTATGGGGAGGGCTTGGAGCAATCGTCCCTCTATGGTATAGAGGCGGATTTCGCCCCCGGCCCCGTTATCAAATAGCTGGATATGGAGGCTCTCTTGCACCTTGTCATACCAGGCATCAAACCAGCGCCCCTCGGCTGGGCTCCATTCTACGCGCTTAGAAGCGATGTAAGTCTCGGTACGGCCATCGCTATAGCCGTAGCGTAGGCGATAGAGGTTTTCGCCGATGAAAGGCTGCCGGTCTATATAAGTGGTGATTTCTACGGGAAGCTGAGCCAAAGTCTGCCAGGTAAGCCCGCCGTCGCCCGAGCGGTCTATCGCCCAGCCCGTGAGCTGCTCGGTTTCGGCCAAGCGACCCTCATCCCAGTTCCAACGCAGAAGGACCCCCTGGCCTCGGACGGCCTCTGCTTGAAAAGCCACCACTGGCTGGGCCAGCGGCGCACAATTCAAGCTCATACTTGGAGGCAAATTCCAAGTAAGGGTGTATCCACTCCCCCCTGCGGTCCAAAGATTGATCATCAAAACGTAGTATTGACCTGCCGTTACACTCAATAAATTCACGCGTCCATCCCCACAGACGCCCTCACTATTATCGCCCGCGCCACTATATAGACCTGTGCAGGGATTTGTAGCGCCACAGGGAGGGGGCCCGGATCCTGAGGATACACAGCATAGCTACATCTTATGGGCGTACCAAGGCTTCCACAGAGGGTGTTCAGATTATTCGTATTGAAGGGGCCCCAAATAGCAAAATCATAATCATCCGAACCATTATTCGGGCAGATCTGAAGCCCCACATTACCTGATGCCCCCTGTGGCTGGAAGAGGTAGAAATTGGTATAGTTTTCGTTCGTAACGCAGCCACCGCATTGGGGAGCATTACCCGGGCCGTAGCTTACATCCGTGATAGGACCATTAGAACAGACTGCTGTACTTCCTTGACAATCTGAGTTACCCGCAGGTTGACGGGTGCAGGGGACGCAGGAGAGGGTAGCTGACCAGCCCGGCCGAGTAATGCTCCCATCCGAGCAGAAACGAAACGTAAGGCAGCCGCTGGGATCGGTGGAGGTTTGTTGAGGAGGGATAGCATTTCCACACCCCTGCCAAAGAATGGGTCCATTCTGAGCGGGGCCGTTTTGAACTCGCAGTAGGTCATAGCAGCATGGAGTGCCGCTACATCCTCCCCAAAAGCAGCCACTTTCTACATCGAAGCTAGTGAAAGTTACTCTCAAGCACTGCCCATCGGCGTTTGGACAGAAGGTCCAATAAATCCAATTGACATTATTGGCATAGTTGGCGCCGGGCCCTCCATTATCATAATAGTTTCCTGAGCAGGTGTGTACCTGGCAGCCGCCTGAGTAGGTACCCCCTACCCCTGTCGTCGGATGATTGTATGCCTGGGCCAAAAGTAGGCCTAGCCCGCTTAGTACGAGAACTGCTAGGTATCTCATAGCCCAGCCGCTTTGGAGGTAATTGAGCGGGTAGTAATAGAATGACACGCTTGGGGAAACCGCGCGCATAGCTCCGCTCGGCAGCGCTCCCAGCTTTTGAGCACTACGCGGTAGCTCCCTACCCAGTACTCCCGGTCTTCCGTTTCATGCCGCGCAAAGAGCCGCGGATCCAGCTGCCGCTGAAAGGCCTCTACTTCCTGCGGCGAAGCGCCGGCTGGCGCAATAACCTCATAGCTTTCTGAGAACTCATACCTCAGCCCCTCCCACTTGAGCGGGGTCTTCGCTCGGACTTCGGCTAAATCGGTCTCGGCGTAGTACTTGTACAGCGCATTTGAAAGCACCTGCGCAAACCCCCAGCAGAGAGCCGTCAACGAGAGGGTAACGGCTCGCATATTCCGAGGAGCAAAGTTAGAAAAAACTTATGAAGCTGAAGATAGTCATTCCCACTTAGGCTGTCAAAGCGCGCTCGCCTAAGTAGAACACACGCTGGGAATTAGCCGCTACTTTAGCAGGGCCTAATACTCTCCTCACCTTCATCGGATGGGCTAAATTTTTTTGGGGTTACTGAGCGGTTAGCTGAAGGTTGATAAGCCTTACTTCAGAAGGGGTCGTATTAGCCAGCAACATCGGAGGTCAGATAAAGGTAAGACTGCCTATCTTTGTAGGCATGAACCTACGACTAAAACTAGGGCTTAGGCTTTGTGGGCTCCCTCTGCTAGGACTTGGCTATGCGCAGAATGTTGGGATTGGTACCCCTACCCCTACGGTGAAGCTGGAAGTGATTGGGGATGTAGGTCTGCGGAAAGGCGCCGCCGCCTTCGTGGGCACCTTAGACGCTTTCCCGCTGCAGCTTCGGGTAAATAACCAGCCCGGCCTAGTGCTCAATCCGCCTCCCAACTGAAGCATCCAGCGAGACTTAGGCGGTAACCCGCGCGGTATAGAGGCGATAGATCTGCAGATGTCTCGGGCAAACCCTTCTGAAGTAGCCTCGGGGTATCGTAGTGCTATTCTAAGCGGGGCCTTCAATATAGCGGCTGGAGACTATTCCGTCGTCGCAGGGGGGGGCGACAACCAAGCAGTAAATGGAAGCTTTGTAGGCGGAGGAGGAGGTAATCGGGCCACTGGTAGTAGTAGTGCGGTAGTAGGTGGGGGAGGTAACCACGCCACGGCAGAATACGCCTTTGTAGGCGGCGGAAAAGGCTCTCTCGCTGGGGGCGACCTCAGTACCGTGGCCGGTGGCTATTTCAACACCGCTCTTAATGAAGGGGCCACAGTCGGAGGAGGTGTTATAAATCGTGCCGAGGGTAGGGGCGCTACGGTCGCAGGCGGACGCGAGAACCAAGCCCTCGGTGAAGCCACTGCCGTCGCAGGAGGAGAGCGAAATGTGGCCAGTGGCGATTGGAATTTCATTGGGGGCGGCTTCAAGAATGAGATAGCCACCGGCACAGGTAGTAGCATAGGCGGAGGGCAAACAAATATAGTTACAGGGAACTTTGGTGTCATAGCTGGCGGCCGCGATAATCGGGTAATGACCAACGATGCAGGCTTTGTAGGGGGCGGCGCCCATAACCTCGTTGCAGGCAGCTATGGCGTTATATCTGGCGGGCAGAATAATCAGGTCTCGGGGAGCTACAGCGTTATCTTAGGCGGCCAAGGCAACTCCACTGGAACGGGTCAATTCGTGGCTATTTACGGCCAAGGCGTAAATATAGCGGTAAATGAAAGCCACCGATTCTACCTTTTTGGCCCTGGCACCGCTACTAGCCCTTCAGGCTTTCTGGTGATAAATCGAACGGATGGGGACTACCCTATTCATGTAGGTGTAACGGGTCAGCCAAATGGAAATGGCGCCTATCTATCGGGCGGCGGTAACTGGGTCAATCCTTCCAGCCGCACGCTGAAGGACCGCATTGTTTCACTTAGCCCGGATAGCGTGCTAGCCAAAATATGCCACCTCCCTGTCCAAGGCTGGTACTATAAAGGCACCCAAGAATATCACATCGGCCCTTATGCGGAGGATTTCTTTGACGCGTTCGGTACAGGCGTTTTGGATCGGCCGGAGGATGCCCGCACGCACCTCTCCCCTGCAGATGTAGCGGGCGTAAGCCTCCTAGGCATCCAGGCCTTAGAAAAGAAAGTACGCGCCTTAGAGCAAATGGTAGCCGAGCTTCAAGCTGAAGTCAGGCAGCTTAGGACAGCGAAAAGCCAATTGGAGCATCGTTCTCTTCCTTACGACCCTAAAAAGGGCCTTTGAAGAACTTAAGAAGGCGGATTTCCTTGCTTCTCTCTCTGGCTCCTGCATAGGGGGCTTTACCTGTGCTTGCGATTCTCGGAGGTAAGCAGTGCTCTTAGAATAAAAAGGGAGGGCAGGCCGGCGATACCGTCTGCCTTCCCCGTCCTCTCTCCTTTTGGCCCTCTGGGCGCTCAGCTCCGAGGTCGGCTCTCAGAGGGGATTGTAGTGGATAAAGTAGGTCTGGTTATGGCCGTCGCTGCCACCGCAGCCAAGATCAGTACTGAAGGCTACCGCCCCGCCATTGTTGGCAACGGTGAAATTTCGGATGCCACTCACACGGGCTCTTGAACCACAATTCCCTGTATCATCGTTGGTGATAAGTAGGACTACGCGGGCATCAGCTACGCCATCTATGTCTACGCAGCGGCCTACGTAGCCTCCGCCTTCATCATAGAGGTCTATCATGAGGCGACCATTTACAATCTGGGCTATATTGCTGAATCCCTCCACTACGCTAGGGCATCCCACCACAACGGTGTACTGATAGCCATGTGGGGGATTAGCGCGCCGGAGGTCGCCTGAGGCATTCACTTGGACGAGACTAGTGGTAGAACCGGCTAAACCGGTGACGCGAAGGTTCTGGCCCGTACCATCGCCGCCTACACGCACGCGGCCACTACTGGCACCTAAGACCAAGTCATTACCCGCCCCACCCGAATTCGGCTCCGCATAAAGCCCCACATACCCCCAAGCCGTACCCACACGCAAACGCCCACGACCACCAACAGTCAAACCTTCATTCCCCTGCACATGCAAGTTATTCTCCACCCACACATCAGTAGCATAGACATTCGTACCCTCCCCGCCAACAGCTAAACGCACCTGCGGATTAACCACCCCAATACCAATGTTTCCACTCGGATTACGCCATAACGTCCCATACATCCAAGACACAAAAGGCGCCCCCGCCGTCCCTCCCGCCGCAGCCTGATAAGGGGGCGGTGCAGCTCCCCCATACACATCCACCGCCGCAATAGCCAGCCCAAAGATCCGCACCGAGCCGCACCCATTATTCATACGCGCATCTATCTTCCAATAGCAGTAGTTCCCACCATACACATCCGAAGGCAGCTCTACCCAAAAGACATTCCCTTCATAATTACTCCCCCAATCCGTGGAGAGAGTGAAGCCATGACGCGGCTGATCAGGCCCACCTAACCAGCTTCCCTCGCAGGCAAACCGCCAATAGGTACTTACGCCAGCAAAACCGCACCCATCTGCCTTACGTATAACCAAATAGTACTT
>JBCNVK010000012.1:0-20826 GCA_039630245.1 Bacteroidia bacterium | reverse complement strand
GTTTTTTTGTCTCACCGGGCGCTGGGGGGCGGTTTTTTTATTGTGTGTTTTTTTTTTTTATTTTGGGGGGTTTTTGTGTGGTTTATGGGGGGGGGGGGGCCCCCCGGGCGGGGCCGCCCCCCCCGCCCAGTAAAGAACCCTCAAAAGGCTTATCCCCTTTCCTTCTTTTTCTTCTTTTTCTTCATCTTTTTGGCCTGCTCATAACGCCCTTTCACACTCTCATAGTCCGAACTGGACTCACCAACCTGCTCCTTAACCAGCTTGAGAGCCTTCTCAAGATGAGCAATAGCCTCCTTCTTTTGGCCTAACTTGTAGTGTATCGCCCCTTTGGTATCCCACACTGACCAATTTTCTGGGTCTAATTTGAGTGCATATTCAAGCCAAGGAAGAGGTAACCGGAGATTCTCCTCGTCCTCCTCGCCTACCTCTTTATAAAATGCCCATCCTATAGCATCCAGCTCTCTGGCAATATATTTGCGCTCCTCCTCAGTATTTGCCGGTTTATTCATAAGCAGGGTAGCATAACGCCGACATATATCTATCAGAGGCGGGTCCTGACCTAAAATAGTCGCCCTGTAGCGGTTCTGCCAAGTTTTCTTGAGCAGGAGCTCCTCGGCAAAGGGAAATCGCTCCTTAACTTGCTGTATGTATTCTAAAATCTGCTTAGCTCGCTCAGGCCACTCCTCAGCACCACTACGTTTGATACGAGCCTGAAGATCTTTTTCCAGTATATCCTCTATAACGCCTCGCCACTCGGAAGGTTCATAATAAACCTGAAGACTTTCGGCCATCCCGAGTATGTAGGCCGCATAAGACTCCTCCTCTTCGGCCATTTTGAAAAGGATATCCCGAGCCTCTGGATCGCCCCAAGCGGCTCGAATAGAAGGGGCAGCTCTTCTATACGCCTCCAGAACATCCCGAAAGAGCTGGCTCTCTCTGTGATCCTCATAAAGCTCTACTAAGTAACGCCGCAGTGTATCCGGCACCAGCTTGCCCTCCTGAAGGTAGCGGCGTACACGCGACGTGGCCTCATAATTGCGACTGACCTTATGCATCTCCTCTAAGACGTAATCTACCGCCTCCTCTGGAGGATTGTCCGATACCTCATCAGGCAAACCCTCTACCCGGTGCAGGACCTCCCCTTCTGGGGTGAGATAGAGAAAAGTAGGAAAACTTTCTATTTTATATTTTTCCACAAACTCCTGAGCACCAGGTGTATTATGCTCATCGCTACTCGCATATACCTTGAGTAGGACATAATTAGGTGGGGCCTCTTCCCTAAGGTAGGGCTGCCGAAGGATTTTGCGCTCAAATATCCTACACGGCCTACACCAGGTGGCCGAAACCATTACCCATAAGAGTTTCTGCTCCTTCTTAGCTCGGGCAAAAGCTTTCTGAATGTCTTTTTCTAAAAAGTCCTGCCGCGTTTGCCCTATACAAATTCCAAAGAGCAGGACTAGGCTCGGGAAGCGCATACGCATAGCTAAGGATTCATTACAAGTATACGCCTCAACCCTAAGATTAGGTTGCATGTCACTAAGTCCCCTTAGCCACCCTCAAGGCTAGGAATGACCGTTTACTGCATGTTAGCTGTGGCCGACGGACTATCTATTTTTGTGCGTGCTATTAGCTCTAGGTGCTTACTTTACAGTCACTCTCCTTGTAGGGTGGTGGGGGCGTCGGCGTGTGCGGGGTAATCTAGAAGCCTATTTTGCCGCTAGCCGACAATTGCCCTGGCCCTTAGCCGCATTGAGTATGGTGGCCACTACTTTCGCTGTAGATACCCCTCTGGCGATTACCGAGTATACCCGCACGGGCGGCCTTAGCGCTAACTGGCGCTGGTGGAATATGCTTATAGGCGGCATGCTGAGTGTGATAGTATTTGCTCCCCTTTGGCGGCGCAGCGGCGTAATCACCGATAGCGAAATTCTCACCCTACGCTATGGAGGGAAAGAGGCCAACCTCTTGCGTGCAGTGCGCGCAGTATGGGTAGGCATATTTCTCAACCTAGTCATCTTAGGTTGGGTACAAACCGCCATGCGCACCGTACTTGAGTCGTATGTGGGTCTCTCTTCAAGTCAAGCCTATGGGCTTTTGGCTGTTTGTACAGGGATTACCTTACTTTATACCTTATGGGGGGGCCTATGGAGCGTGGTATGGACCGATGTACTTCAATTTACCTTGGCCCTTTTGGGTACGACCCTCCTTATGATACGAGTATTAGCACAGGTGGACATGCGTGGGGTACCCGCTCAGGCTTGGGCGCTTTGGCCCTCTATGGGATCAGCGGCCGAGAGCTGGTTTACCTTGCTGGCACTCTTAGGCTTGCAGTGGTGGGCCAGTTGGTATCCCGGGGCTGAACCGGCTGGCGGGGGCTACATCCTGCAACGAATGGCTTCCACGCCCTCGCCTACTGCCGCCCAAAAAGCCTTAGCCCTTTTTCAAATCCTTCATTATGCCGTCCGCCCCATTACGTGGTACGCTGTAGCCTTAGCTTCGCTATTAGTGCTGCCAGCCGAAACCGATCCCAAAAGCGCCTACCTCCTCATGGCCAAACGCTTCCTCACACCGACCGAGCAGATTCTTTTTCTTATCGGCCTAGCGGGTGCGTATATGAGCACGCTCTCCACTCATTTCAACTGGGGAGCTTCCTATGTGGCGCGTGACTTAGGCCTATCCGAGCAAAAGGGGCTACAGGCTGGCCTTTGGACCACAATTGGTCTGGCCCTCTTGAGCGTAGCCATCACCCCCTTCATGCATAGCGTAGCTGGTACATGGAATTTCCTCTTAGAGTCTGGAGCCGGCATGGGAAGTGCCCTAATTCTGCGCTGGTTTTGGCGGCGCCTTACAATCTACAGCGAAATAGCCGCTCTTGTTGCACCTATGATTGGGTATGGCCTTTTTTATGGGCTTCTGGGCTGGACTTTTCCATATAGCTACCTCGGCACGGTAACCTGGACAGTGGGATGGGTAGGGCTTTTAGCCTTTTTAGGTCCTGGTACGCCGGCGCCAGTTTGGGAGGCTTTTCAAAGAAAGGTACAGCCGCGCCTGATGCGTCGCCACCTCCTCCTTTGGCTGCTGAGCACGATTTGCGGCTATGCTTTGCTGCTGGGCTCTCTGGTCTGGCTGCGGACTGGCGGAGTCCCTTGGCTAGCGCTGAGCGGCCTGCTAGGCCTACTCCTTCTCATCAGCCGTCTAAAAGGCACCTAACCCAACACGATTTTCGGTTCTTTCTAACTCTCTCCCCAATTATATTTGCAAAGGGTCTTGTATGGTGACGGAATACCTTAAACAGAGTCTGCACCTAAGCGAAGCCGGTCTATTGCGGGAAGCTCTATCGCCTTTGCATGTAGGTTTAGGCCTTTTTCCGAATAGTCCTGAGCTATGGTTTGAGAAATACCGCATTCTCAAGAAGCTAAACAGTCCAGAGGCTTATAAGGCCCTTATAGAATGCCGGCGGGTGGATCCCAAGTTTCTACCAGCCCTTCAGGCGTATTACGAGGAGCTTCTGCGCCAGAACCGTGTACGGGAAGCCTATCAGGTGCTCCAAGAGCTCCTTGAGCGAGATGAGCAAAACCCACGCTGGTGGGCACACAAGGCCTTTTGGGCCATGCACTTTGGAGACCACGAAACGGCGGAAGAAGCTATTCAGCGGGCTAGTGAACTGCCCCACCATGGGCCTGAGGTTTTATATTACCGAGCTCTCTTTTTGGCTCGCTTAGGTCGGCGGGAAGAAGCGGCCCAACTTCTTCACAAATGCCTCCAGCAAGCGCCCGAGCTCTTAGCCGAGGCCAGTGAGGAGCCTCTCCTCCGAGACCTTCTACCCAAATAGCCGCGTTTGGCGCTCTCGGTATAGGCTCTGAAGGATACCTATGCCCCACCCCATAGCTACCCACGAAGAACCGCCATAACTAAGAAAAATTAAGGGTACGCCGATTACTGGCAGAAAACCTACAATCATGCCCACATTTAGGATGAGATGGAGCCAGAGAAAGGCGGTTAAGCCATACGCATAGAGCCTTAGGAATTCGCTTTCGCTGGCTTCCCCTAGCCAGGTTAGCCGCCAAAGTAGGGTTCCATATAGCAACAGGAACGCCGTGGCGCCTAGCCATCCCCACTCCTCGGCTATTCCACAGAAGGCAAAGTCCGTATGGCGCTGCGGGATAAAGTCTAGCTTGCTTTGGAGGCCTTTTCCATATCCTTGACCAGTGAGGCCTCCCGCTGTAACAGCTATGCGCGTCTGGATAACGTGCCAGCCCGCCCCTAAGGGGTCTCGATAGGGGTTGAGAAGTGCCTCAATCCGCTGTTTTTGGTGCGAGGCCAGTAGCCGGTCGTATAGAAACCCTGCTACGCCCACCCAAACCCATAGCCCTAACGTCAGTACTGAGAGCAGGCCTAAGCTTCGGCGCCAGCCTCTCAGAAGCCACACCACCAAAAGGAGTAAAATAGTGGCAACTGCGCCTACATACACCCAAGAATAAACGAGGGTAGCAAAGGCAAGAAGACCTAAGATAAGAGGTAAGCCTAATACCCATCCTGAGAGCCCGTGGCGATAGAGGGGTGCCAGAAGGGCACTGTACGTCAGTGCTGTGCCTGTATCTCGCTGCAGAAGAGCTAGGCCAGCTGGAAGTCCTATGAGAAGGACGAGCATGAGCCGATCGCGCCAGCGCCGCCAGTCAAAGTCATAGCGGCCTAGGTAAGCGGCTACCCCCAAGGCCGCCACTACCTTCATGAACTCGGAGGGCTGAAATCGAAAACCGCCTAAATCCAGCCAAGCTCGAGCGCCCTTCACTTCTCGGGCCACAAAGGCGGTCAGAAGCATAAGGCTCACGCCAAGTCCATAAAGGCCATAGCTAAAATAGCGCCATATCTGCCCTTCGGTCCAAGTGGCCGCTATCATCACAAGAAGCGTCAGGCCCATCCAAGCAAGCTGGCGTGTGTAAGCGTACTGCCAGCGCAGAGGTGGAAAGCCTTCTATAGAGTACAGATTCAGAATACCTATGCTCATCAGCCCTACCACCAGAATAAAAAGAATCCAGTCTGGCACCTGGCGCCGCATATCAGTAGGGAATTTGACGTAAAAGTGCCTCAATCAGGCTATCGGTACGGATATTTTCAGCCAAGGCGGAATAGGTAAGAATTATTCGGTGACGCAAGACAGGTAGAGCTACAGCTTTTATATCTTCAGGTAGAACTTTTGTACGACCTTGAAGGAGGGCCCTAGCGCGGCTAGACCGATGAAGCGCTAGCCCGGCGCGCGGGGAAGCCCCAAAAGCGATCCATTCCTGCCACTCCTTCAGGCCCACGGTATGGGGCTGGCGCGTGGCCCGCACCAGCTGTACGATATATTTTTCCAGCCGATTGGAAATTTCCACCCGACTAGCCTCCGCCTGAAGCTCAAGCACTTCCTCAGGAGAAAGGAGCGCTTCGGGTAGGGGTGGATACTCGTGGCGCCCCCAGCGACGCAAAATCTCCTCCTCCTCGGCCTCCGTGGGATAGGCTACCTCCAGGCGAAAGAGAAAGCGATCTATCTGCGCTTCGGGCAGAGGGTAGGTGCCCTCCTGCTCAATCGGATTTTGCGTAGCTAGGACCCAAAAAGGCCGCGGTAAAGTATAGGTAGTTTCACCCAACGTCACCTGCCGCTCTTGCATGCACTCTAAAAGGGCACTTTGCACTTTAGCTGGGGCCCGATTGACCTCGTCGGCTAGAAGTACCTGCGTAAAAATGGGGCCCTTTTTGATGGAAAAGCGGCCGCTACCCTCATATACTAAGCCGCCCGTAAGGTCCGTCGGCAGCATGTCAGGGGTAAATTGCACGCGCCGAAATTCCAGCCCCGATAAGCGGGCCAGCGTCATGGCCATAAGGGTTTTAGCCACGCCCGGCACGCCCTCTAATAGCACATGCCCCCCCGCTAATAGCGCCGTCCATAAATGTTCCAACACGTCCCGCTGGCCCACTACTACCTTTTGCGCGGCCCCGACTAGCCTTTCCCCCAGCACCTCGCAAATATGTTTATTTTGTAACATCTGCTTACTATGCGCTTCGCCTTCTTTGCCGCGGCCCTTTTCCCCCTTTACGCCAGCCATAACCTCGCTGGGCAGATTACCTACGAATATTTAGGGCCTAACCGCTATCGGGTTACTATCACTACCTACACCGACTCAGCGGCTATGGGTGTAGACCGCTGTACGGCTGACTTGGAGGTATGGAGTATTGTAGGTAGCACACGCACGCGTATCAATACCTACACCAATATCCCTCGGTCCAATGGCCCAGCTGGCAGCGCCTGTGCAGATCCAGCGCGTTTAGGCATCCACCTGCGCCCGCGTGTCAAAAAGAACCTGTATATCGTAGAAATTACCTTGCCAGGCCCAGGGCTCTACGAGCTGCGCTATACCGACTTCGCTCGCGTAGAAAATGTGCGAAACATGACCAACTCAGGCGGTACTTCCTTCTACATAGAGACCCTACTCAACAACAACCCCTTCATTGGTACAAATAACTCGCCTAAGCTTTTGAATGACCCTATAGATGACGCTTGTACAGGCCGTCTTTGGACTCATAATCCGGGGGGTTACGATCCCGACGGCGACTCGCTGGTATATAGCCTAATCCCCTGCCGCCAATACGACCCCGCCACCATGCAAAATCCTATTCCTGTAGGCAACTATCGCTTTCCCGATGCCTTCGGGGGTACCTTCCAGATAGATCGGCAAACCGGCCTCGTTAGTTGGGACACTCCCCAACAGGTGGGTGTGTATAATATTTCTATTCTAATTGAAGAATATCGGCGCGGGCGCCGCATCGGGTATGTAGTGCGGGATATGGCGATTTTCGTCCTACCCTGCCAGAATTTACCGCCCGTTATTCAGGCTCCTGTTGAAACCTGCATCGTAGCTGGGAAAGTTTTAGAATTTACCGTGCGGGCTTACGACCCTAACCCGCGCGATAGCCTCTACTTCTACCTAAATAACGGCGGGATTGGAAATAATGGGCCTTTCGCCGTTCCTGTCAGCCCAGCTACTTTGACTCCCTCGCGTTTTCCCCAGACTGCCTTCAATCCACCTAGGCTACAAGCTTCTTTCCGCTGGGCAACGGTATGTAGCCACATCCGGCCAGGGTTCTATCAAATAGACTGGTATGCACACGACAATCTCACCTACCGCCCACCCTTAGCGGCGCATGCTACTACCCGGATTTTTGTCGTGGGGCCGCCGCCCCAGAACCTCACCCTCACGGCGAGTAATCGCCAAATTATTCTGCGCTGGAGCCCACCGCCCTGCCCGCCAGACTATTATATCGTCTATCGCTCGTCCCGACCCCAAGCCTATGCCGATACCGTATGCTGTAAAGCCCCTGTGCGCGGATACGTGCAGGTAGGGATTGTACGAAACGATACCTTCTTCGTGGATAGGGATTTGGAACCGAATCCGCGCTATTGCTATCGGGTGCAGGCGGTGTATCGCGGCCAACCGGGCTGTCCCAGCCCAGAGGTCTGTATAGAATTACCGCTCAATTTCCCTCTTATGACCCAAGATAGCGTACATACCACCGATGCCGCTCAGGGCGCCATATGGGTCTCTTGGCAGCCGCCTCAGGTACTAGATAGTAACTTCTTCCCTCCTCCCTACACTTACACCTTAGAAAGGGCTAGGGGCTTTACAAGTACAAGCTTTCAAGTAGTAGCTTCGGGACTTTCTGAGCTGGGCTATCTGGACCGAACCGGCTTAAGCACCTCGCAGAGCCCTTACCGCTACCGCGTGCGGATGCTGGACGCTACTGGCCGAGAAGTCGCGTTGAGCAATGTAGCTACCAGCCTATTCTTGACCATCCAGCCGCGCGACGGCGCGCTCCTCCTGCGCTGGTACCAGAATGTACCTTGGGAGAATGACACTTTCTTTATCTACAGAGCCGACCCACCTCAACCTGGGCCTTTTCGTCTCATAGGGTTCCTTGCAGTGCAGACTACCAGTATAGACACCTTTAGCTTTTTAGATCAGGGACTAAGAAATGGGCAGACGTACTGCTATTACATCCTCAGCCGGGGTTCATACCGTATTCCTGGGGTGCGAGAGCCGCTGTGGAACGCTTCCAACATCGTCTGTGAGCAGCCGCGCGATAGTACGCCCCCTTGCCTGCCCGACTCCACAAGCTACGTCTCCGAGTCAGACTGCGAAAATTATACGGTATCTTTAGAATGGGCCCAACCCGATAGCCTATGCGGGGGAGATGTAGGAGAGTATGGGATCTACGTAAGTTCCCGCCCAGAGGGCCCTTATACGCTACTGACTTACATACGCGAGCCGCAGCGCCGCTTCACTTGGGAGAACCTAAATAGTATCGCTTTCTGCTTAGCCCTTACTGCGCGGGATACCAGCGGCAATGAGAGTAGCCTCGGTCCGCCCATTTGCTTCGATAATTGCCCCATCATTATGCTACCTAATACCTTCTCCCCGAATGGAGATGGAATCAATGATGTATTTAGGCCCTTCATATACCGAAATATCCGGCGGGTGCGCTGCTGGGTTTATGACCGCTGGGGCCAACTGATAGCCGAAAGTCAGGATATTGAGCGGCTCTGGGATGGTCAGCATAATGGCCGTCCGGCGGTGGAAGGCACCTACTTTTATGTCGTAGAGGCCGAAACCGAAACCCTAAGGCCGCGCCTTTTCCGAAAGGGCGGCTCTATCACCCTTCTGCGCTGAATATGTTTTCAGGGATCATAGAAGCGGTAGGGACTATACAGGCCATAGAGACGGTACCGGCAGGCCGTCGCCTATGGATTCAAGCCCCTTTTGTGAGTGAGATTGCCGTGGGAAATAGCATAGCCCACGACGGGGTATGCCTTTCGGTCATAGCCATCAAACACCGCTTTTACTGCGTAGAGGTGGTAGCCGAAACCCTCCAACGAACTACTTTAGGCCAGCTGGAATTGCAATCGCCCGTAAACCTTGAGCGCAGCTTACCCGTCAATGGCCGCCTAGAAGGCCATATTGTGCAGGGGCATGTAGATACTACCACCGAAGTGGTGGAGATTCTGCCTTTGGGCGGGGATAGCTTCTACTTTGTGTTTGCGCTGCCGCGCGAATGGAGTCACCTTGTAGTGGAAAAAGGCGCAATCGCAATCAACGGCATTAGCCTTACCGTAGCCAGCGTGGACGCCGAGACCTTCCGCGTAGCCATAATACCCTGGACCTACCACCATACTAACTTCGCCTACCTACGGAAAGGAGATAGAGTAAATGTAGAATTTGATATTTTGGCCAAATATTTATGGAAATGGGCTCAAGAGCGCCGCATTACCTAAATGTCTAACCTAGCATAGCGCGCATTATGCTCTATAAATCGCTTGCGTGGCTCTACCTCCCGGCTCATGAGAATGGAGAAAATCGCATCAGCCTCTGCCGCATCCTCTATGGAGATTTGGTGAAGGGTGCGTGTTTCGGGATTCATCGTGGTCTCCCAGAGCTGCTCGGGATTCATTTCTCCCAAACCTTTATACCGCTGAACCACTACCTTACTTTCGTCGCCCTCGCCTAAGAGCTCAATTGCCTCTTTAAGCTGAGTATCATTCCAGCAGTAGCGGTAAGTGGAACCTTTCTTTACAAGATAGAGCGGTGGAAGGGCAATATATAAGTGGCCTTTCTCAATAATCGGGCGCATATAGCGGTAAAAAAGCGTCAGCAGAAGCGTGCGAATGTGGCTCCCATCTACATCCGCATCGGTCATCAGAATGACCTTATGATAGCGGAGGTTTTCTAAGTCGGCTTCATGTATGCCCTGGGGGCCAAAGCTACTCAGACCCAGAGCAATAGCGATATTTTTGATTTCCTCATTTTCATAGATTTTGGCCAGGTGGGCTTTTTCTACATTTAGGATCTTGCCGCGCAGGGGGAGTACCGCTTGGAAGCGGCGATCGCGCGCCTGCTTAGCGCTGCCGCCAGCCGAGTCCCCCTCTACTAGGAAGATTTCACAGGCTTCGGGTTCTTTAGTGGCGCAATCGGCAAGCTTCCCGGGTAGACCGCCACTACCGATGGCGCCTTTGCGCTGAACCATTTCCCGAGCCTTGCGGGCCGCATAGCGTGCCTCCGCGACCGTGAGCACCTTTTGAATTACGGCGCGGAGTGTTTTAGGGTTTTTCTCCAGATACTCCGCTAAAGCCTTACTCACTATGCCCTCCACGATGCCGGCTACTTCCGAATTGCCCAGCTTAGTTTTCGTCTGGCCCTCAAACTGCGGCTCGGGCACGCGTACGGCTATCACCGCCGCAAGCCCCTCTTTGAAATCATCCCCTGTAATCTCAAATTTCTGCTTGCCAAGAAGGTTTTCCTTCTCGCCGTAACTCTTGAAAACGCGCGTAAGGGCTTTCCG
The DNA here is from genome assembly GCA_039630245.1 of Bacteroidia bacterium. Taxonomy (GTDB): domain Bacteria; phylum Bacteroidota; class Bacteroidia; order SpSt-205; family SpSt-205; genus SpSt-205. The sequence continues at coordinate 10,455 of JBCNVK010000012.1, read as the reverse complement.
GAAGCCGCCTACATGCGTACCACCTTCTTGCGTGCGGATGTTATTCACATACGAATAGAGCGTCTCGGTATAGGTATCGTTGTACTGAAAAGCCACCTCTACATAATAAAGCTCGTCAGGATCCGTGCCTTGAATGTAAACAGTATCATGGAGCGTAGTCTTTTCTTGATTGAGATACTCAATAAACTCCACAATCCCTCGCTTGGAGTGGAAGATTTCCGTTACAGGCTTACCGTTCTCGGCGATCTGTCGCTCGTCACGTAGGATAATTCGCAAACCCTTATTGAGATACGCTAGCTCTCGTAAGCGAGCCGCTATAGTGTCAAAGTCAAACTCTATAGTGGCAAAAATCTCAGGGTCAGGCTTAAAGCGGACTTCCGTACCCCGCTGGGTGGTAGACCCAATGGCTCGTACCTCCGCTTGGGGCACGCCGCGCCGGTAGGCCTGATACCAAATTTTACCCTCCCGATACACATGCACTTCTAAGAACTCCGAAAGTGCATTTACGCAGGAAACCCCTACGCCATGGAGACCGCCCGAAACCTTATAGGTACGCTTATCAAATTTACCCCCCGCGTGCAGCATCGTCATCACGACCTCTAAAGCCGAGCGGTTCTCCGTAGGATGAATATCTACCGGGATACCGCGCCCATTGTCTTTGACGGTAACCGAACCGTCCTTATGCAGGGTTACCTCTATCTCTGTGCAGTAGCCCGCCAGGGCTTCATCAATAGAGTTATCTACTACCTCATATACCAGATGATGAAGACCGCGCTCACCTACATCGCCGATATACATGGCTGGGCGCCGGCGCACCGCCTCTAGCCCCTCCAAGACCTGAATCGCCTCAGCGGTGTAGCTTTCCACGCTTGAAACCGTCGCAGGCCGCATATGAAACAAAGGTAGAGAAAATCCTACCTTGCGGAGATGGAGCGGCTATGGATGCTTCGCTATGAAGAGATTAGCTGGGAAGATTTATCTCCTGAAGAGCGTGAAGTGGTAATAGCGGCGCGCCAAGCTGCTGAACGCGCCTATGCGCCTTACTCTGGCTTCCCCGTGGGCGCCGCTGCCCGCCTACGCGACGGCCGTCTCTACTTAGGGAATAACCAAGAAAACGCCGCCTATCCAAGCGGCCTGTGTGCCGAGCGGGTCCTTCTTTTTAGCCTAGGGGCGCAGGGGCTTGTCCCAGAAATAGAAATCCTAAGTGTGTACGCTGCCCGCTTAGAGGAGCCGGTAATGCCCTGCGGCGCCTGCCGTCAGGTAATGTACGAATATCAGCAGCGCAGTCCAGCTCCCTGGCGCCTTCTTTTCAGTGGGGGGCTTTCCCCCCGAATCTACCGCCTTATAGGAGCAGAGGGGCTTTTACCCTTAGCCTTCCGCTGGAAGGGAAAATAAAATATGCCACACTATCTTCTACTCCTCTCGGCGATTAGGTTCATCTTCTACTTCCTGAGCCTGCGCCTAGCTGGGAAGGAAGGAAGAGAGGCCATGGTAGGAAAGTAGCCTAGCGGTCGTAGCTTTGCGTAGGGCATCGGATATGGAGACCCAAGTAAGCTCAGATCTCACCTTAGCTCAGAGGCTCTTAGAAAGGGGCGAGGTAATAGCTATTCCTACGGAGACGGTGTATGGCCTGGCGGCAAACGCTCTCAATCCAGAAGCGGTTCAGAAAATTTTTCAGCTTAAGGGCCGCCCTCACTGGAATCCGCTGATACTACACATAGGTTCGGCTGAGGTGCTGGCGGCTTTAGGCATAGAATTTCCCGAGTGGGCTCAGCGATTGGCGGCGCACTTCTGGCCTGGGCCGCTGACGCTTCTTCTGCGCAGCGGCGAAGCCATTCCCAGCTTAGTGCGGGCAGGTTTGCCACGCGTGGCAGTACGGCAGCCGGCGCATCCCCTCACGCTGGAGCTTCTGCGGCGCTTGCCTTTCCCTGTAGCTGCCCCCAGCGCCAATCCATTTGGCCGCCTTAGTCCCACCACCAGCGCCCATGTCTACGCGTACTTTGCGGGGCAGATTCCCTTCATACTGGAGGGAGGGCCGTGCCAGCATGGGCTAGAATCCACGATTGTAGGTGAGGAAGAGGGCCGTTTCGTGCTCTATCGGCCCGGCGCCATTCCGCGCGAGCAAATTGAAGCCATTCTGGGCGAGAAGCTCCAAACCCCAATCACCGCTAAGCCTACTGCCATACAGACCCCCGGACAATTTAGCCGTCATTATGCCCCCGCTAAGCCGCTCCTTTACGGCTGGAGGCAACCCCCCTTAGAGCCCAATGCTTCCATTGTTCTTTTTACTGCCCCTGAAGCCCCCCTTAGCCACCCTTACCTCCATCTCCTCAGTCCCGCTGGTAACTTACAGGAGGCCGCCACCACGCTGTATGCCGTACTGCATGCCTGTGAGGCGGAGCCAACGGACTTCATCCTCATGCAGGAACTTCCCACAGGGGGGCCCTTAGCCGAAACCCTTTATGATCGCCTGCGCAAGGCTACACCACCTTTCGTATTCACTATTGGCCACAGTACGCATAGCTGGGAAAGCTTTCGGGCCCTTCTGGCAAAGTATGAAATTGAAATGGTAGTGGATCTACGGAAACAGCCTTTTTCGCGATACGTACCACATTTTTCGCAGAGTTCCCTTCGTCAGCTTCTTTACACCGCAGGGATACGGTATGAATGGCAATCAGAGGTAGAGCGTCTGCTTGAATCTCTTCCTTCTTTTGTGCAGCCTTTTCGTAAGGTAGTGCTCCTGTGCGCAGAGGGGGAGCCGCAGCGATGCCATCGGTACAAGCTAGCGGACCAGCTTGCAGAGCGCGGTTTTGCCGTGCTTCACATCCTTCCTCAGGGCCAGTTACGCCTTCATCGGGCTCCGATAGGCCTGCCCTTTGGAGAGAAGGCCTGAAAATCCTCTACCCATCGGTCTATAAAGGGCTCTACTTCCTGCCGATGCGTAATGATAAGCCAAGTGGCGCTACCAAAATGCCGCTGCAGGTGAGTAAGAATTTCAACTATCTTTTCGCTGTCTAGGGGGGCAAAGGTCTCATCTAGGATCAGCGCGCGCGGGCGTCGCAGAAGCGCCATGGCTAAAACTAGCCTTTGCCGCTGGCCGCCTGAGATTTGCTGGCCCCAGATACCAATATCGCTGAAAAGGCCTTTGGGCAGAAGCGTTACCTCTTCGGCCAAGCCGACCCATTCTAAGGCCTGCCAAATCTCGCGGAAGGTAGCCTGCGGCTGAGCTAACCGAAGATTGGCTATGATACTCCCCTCAAGTAATACGGGCTGCTGAGGTATGTAGGCGATTTCTTGGCGGAGGGTGGCGCGGCTGTAGAACCGAAGGGGAGCCCCGCCCCACTGAATCTCGCCTTCGGTCGGCTCAAGCTGGCGAATCAGAAGGCGCGCAAAAGTAGTTTTACCGCAGCCCAGCGGCAAACGCAGGGCCACCTTTTCCCCCGCACGCAAGGCGCCCTCCAAACGGAAAAAAAGCCAAGACTGGCTAGTAGGATAGCGAAAGCTGAGGCCTTTCCATTCCCATCCAGCAGACTTAGGTAGGGCTAGGCTGACCGAAGGGTAGCTGATAACTGGAGGGGCCTCCTGAAAACGGCGCAGACGGTAGGCGCTGCCTTTAGCCTGCTGTATAAGGCTGATAAGCCAGCCTGTAGCCCCTAAGGGAAAAAGTAGCTGAAGGAGATAAAGGCTAAAGGCGCTAATCACGCCTAAGGTAGCTTTCCCCGCCCAGACTAAAATCCCTCCATAAATCAGAACAATCGTGAGGCTTAGGCCCACCAGCAGCGTAGTAAGCGGCTGGAGATAGGCTTCTACTTGGGTTACGGCTAGGCTGGCGGCTACATGGGCCCGACTGCGCTTCTGCCACTCCCCTAAGAGCGCGCCCGGCTCGGCCAAAGCCCGCAGCGGCCTCAAGTAGGGATAAATCTGCTGAAGAAAACCGCTCAGATGCGCAAAGGCTGCCTGCTGCTGATACCCAAGCTGAAAAGCCTTCTGACGCAACACATACGTCAGTGGGCCCAGAAGTATAAGAGGTAAAAGGCTAGCCAGTCCTAGCTGCGGCTGCGTATAAATCATAAGCGCCACCGTAAAAACAAGGAGAAAGACCGTCTGAAGGCCATATACTACTACCGGGCCCGTAAAATTGCGCAGCCGATTGAGGTCTTCGGTAAAATAGGTAAGGATTTCACCTGAGGAATGCTTGTGAAGGGTAGCGTAATCCTGACTTAGAAGCTTACTAAAAAGCAGGGCGCGGTGGTCTCGCTCAATCCGCCGGCTTAGCACCACCAGGGTTAGCCGCATGGCCACCATAAGGAGGGCTCGTAGAATAGAGAAGAGCCAAAGCCCTAAAAGGTAGCCTCCTACAGTTAGGAGGGCCTTTCCCACCGAAGGCGCGCGCTGAATAGAAGCCAACTGATCTACTACGGCCCCTACGGTCCATCCTGGCAGAAGCGCCAAAAGGCTCACTAAGGCCGAAATCAGTACACCCGCTACGCCCAGCTTCCAGTGGCGCCGATAAAAGGGCCACAGCAGTCGCAGAATCTCTCCCATGTAAAGGTGTTAGATTAGCCTAAGGTGAAGTATGCCCAAAAAAAACTTTACCTACAAAGAAAGCAAAATTAGGATTCGCTGGATTAGATTCTGCCCTAACGCGGCCTACAGTCATAGCACATACTTGAGATTACTTTAGGGAAAGGCTTATTTCCAACTGTACAGGAGCTAACAGGCACTCTTCAGCCTATTAGCAGTCGCCTACGCGCTCGGCCGTAAGCTCAATTCGGGACATTTCTTTACCACTTGCGTCCAGCTGTATTATCTTACCCTCTACCTTATCTCCATACGAGCGATAGTCAGCCTCCGTTTTCCCTTCTGGACAGTTGAGTCGAAAAGCGAAATGGCCCTTTTCTAATTTGAGTTTTTCAAACTTACAGTCAGTAGGGACTGAGGGGGTCGGCGAGGTGCTTAGAGGAGCAGCACCTTGAGCCTGCAAATCGTCAATACACAGCTCAAAGCTGGGAATACTCCCCACATCGCCCAGACCTAGCATTTTCATCTGGAAGCGCCAGCGCCCCGGCCGAGTCCAGCGCACGGGCTCCAAATCGGTTTCGGATGAGGAGATACTGGCTTCACTTGGCTGAGAGGACTCACCGCTTTTACACCCTACTACTAGAATAGCCATCAAAGCCAAAGCTAAAAGCCTTCCACTCAGCATTAGGCAAAAATAAGGAAATGGGGCCATAAGGTACAGGCGTTCTTGACGTTTTTAGATTCGGCAAAGGCTTGCTTATTTGTAGAGATGGTTTCGGCCCTAATTTTCAGTAGCTTGAGTTTGCGGATTACGGCAGATACGCTCTTTCTAAAGAGCGCTGAGGTGGAGGTAGCCTTTTTACGGCGGGAGTGGCTGGTGGTTGTGCCGATTCGGCCGCGTGTGCGTAGTAAGATGGGTAGTTTTCGTTTTAGGCCGGGGTATCGGCGGGCCTATCTGGCGATAGTGGATAGCACTTGGAGGGAAGGTGATACGGCTATTGTATTCTGGGGGAGGTGGGCTGAGTTAGGTAAGCGTTGGCGGCTACGATGGGTCTTACGCAAGGGGGTGCTTTTCTGGGAATTTTCGGGCGACTCCCTTGGGCCAGTAGCGCTGCGCCTGCGGTGGGTACGCCAGCCCGAAGGGGAAGCCTACGGCTTAGGCGTCCAGTGCGTACCAGGCCCGTTAGATGGACGGCGCTATCGGCTCTGGACAGAAGAGCAGGGGATTGGTCGCGGCAAACAGCCCATAAGCTTCGTACTCAACTTAGCCGTGCCTGGGGCCGCTGGCTCGCTCACTACCTCCTATGCCCCCATGGCTACTTTCATCACGCGCGCCCGGCGGGGCGCCGCGCTTTTCCACGAGGGCATGGCCTTCTTTGAAGGTAGGAAGCAGTTCTATGGCTGGGAGGTATGGCTTCTGCGGCCTCAGCGGGTAGAGGGGGCCTTCTGGGGCGGACGCGATTGGGGCGAGCTCCTGCATCGGCAGGCTCAGCTCGTAGGGCCGATGCCCCTTCTCCCTCCCTGGTGCCGCGGCGCTTGGCTAGGCCTTCAAGGCGGCTGGGCTCGCGTACTACCAATTCTGGCGCGCCTTCGCGCGGCGGGCGTACCGATTGCAGCCCTTTGGATTCAAGACTGGTGCGGCCAGCGCCAAACCTGGTTCGGTAGCGAGCTCTGGTGGCGCTGGCTACCCGATACCCTCCGCTACCCTGACCTACGCAGGCATTTAGACAGTCTGCGCCAGCTCGGCATCCACACCCTGGGTTATGTAAATAGTTTCCTAGCCACGGAAGGCCCTCTGTATGATACGGCTTTAGTCAGGGGCTATTTAGTCAAGCATCCTTCGGGCAAAGTTTATTCCATTCGCACGCCAGGCTTTCCGGCTGTCCTTGTGGACCTTACCCACCCTGAGGCCTACCAGTGGCTTCGCAAGGTAGTCCGCGACTTCATAGAGGCCTATGGCTTCTCGGGATGGATGACCGACTATGGCGAATGGCTGCCATGGGATGCCCAGCTTTTTGCTGGCTCAGGGGCCGAGCAGCACAACGCCTACGCCGTTCGTTGGGCTCAGCTTAGCCGAGAGGCCACCGAAGGTACGGAAGCGGTCTTCTTTACCCGTTGTGGCCATACCTTCACCCCGCGGTATACACGCCTCCACTGGCTAGGCGACCAGCTTACTACATGGGATGAAAAAGACGGCCTTCGGAGTACGCTCTATGGCCTTCTCCACAGCGGGCTTAGCGGTCTACCGCTCATTCACAGCGATATCGGCGGCTATACGACCATCAAGTTCGGCCCTTTTCGGTATACCCGTTCACGCGAGCTTCTCCTGCGCTGGGCCGAAACCTGCGTGGTACAGCCCGTTTTCCGCACCCATGAAGGCCTGCGCCCTCAGGACAATCACCAAGTATATACCGACTCCGCTACTATAGCGGCCTTTGCCTACCTGGCCCAGCTGCATGTAAAGCTCTGGGAATACCTCCAGGCGTGCGCCCAAGGCTACGGCCTAAGCGATACGCTTTTACCCTATGCCTGGGCTCCTATCTGGCGGCCGCTCTGGATGCATGAACCCACCCCTCAGTCTAAGCCTAACCTGGCCTTCTTCATAGGGCCAGATATCCTTTTCTATCCAGTGACCCGACCGCGCCAGCGCTGGGTAGAAGCCTCTTTACCCTCCGGCACTTGGTACGCCCTCACGGATAGCCAAATCTACGAAGGTGGACAAATAGTCAAAGTTCCAGCACCTTTGGGAAAGCCCTGCCTATTTCTACGAGTGGGCACACCTATATACCATAGCCTAAAAAATTCTCCATAGGGACAGAAACTGGAGGATTAGGAAAAGGGTCATCTGGATCTTCACAGAGTATTTTTTTCTCCAAATTCGCCGAAATGAAAAATTACGGCTATATTGAGCAATCATTTCCATTCTCTCTTTCGCCGGCTAAAGGAGTCTGCTCCAAGTGCTGAAGGTGCGCGGTGGTCTGCGGCTTCCCCCCTTCCCATCCTCTATTGTAAGGCTACTAAGTGAAGCTCCCCCACACCAGAGAAGCAAATCGTCCTCCCGCCCCAGTACGAGTATGAGGTCGCTTATTCTTTCGCCGAAGTCTGTGAAGGTAAAGGCAGACGGAAAGCGGGGGGCTAATAGACGATAAGGGTCGAGATATGACATTCCCACGTGATGACGAATAAAGAAGGTCTAGCGAGGTAAAAGTCCGCACGAAATTGGGCCTAATAGATAATACAGGTCAGGAAGTTTTACCTCCCAGCACCAAAGGGGGTGGTCTTTCGCCCTTAAGGCAAAGAGAGTCTTCATCTTGCCGAGATGTAGAGGGGTGAAGCCTTTTCCAGGTAGGTCAGTTTAGAAACCGATCACACAAATACTCAGAGGGTAGCATGCACCGTTAAACACCTCCCTTATCTTTGCAAGGAAAATCTTTTTGCCTATGTCGGGCTTAGCCGAATCGCCTGCTTTGTCCTCCCTTATCCCCTATCGTAAGGGGAGCCGGTGGGCCTCTGTATGCCAGATAAGAAACTCGTTATCCCGCCGCCGTATGAGTATGAGGTAGTACACCTTTTCTCCGAAGGGCTAGCGAAGGTAAAGGCTGGTGAGAAGTGAGGCTTGATGGACGAAGCGGGCCGCGAGATCGTGCCCCCAAAGTATGAGGAAATAGAAAACTTTGAGGAGGGTCTAGCTCGGGTGAAGCTAAACGCAAAATGGGGCTTGATAGATAAGACAGACCGAGAAGTTATACCCCCAAAGTATGACGAGATAGAGGTCTCTGGCGAGGACCTAGGAACCTTTCTTACAGCGCTAGTTCAAATAGTTCAGGAAGGGAAAAAAGTTCTTTCCAAGGATGTGGCTCGGGTAAGGCTAGGTAAGAAATGGGGCTTGATAAATACGGCTGGCCGAGAGTTCGTGCCCCCAAAGTACAGCGAAATGAAGGAGTTTCAGGATGGTATGGCCGGCGCGAAGGTAGGCCTACTGTAGGGCTCATTAGGTTGGAAGTGGGGCTTCATTGACAAGGCAGGTCGCGAGGTTGTGCCCCCAAAGTATGATTGGATACATAGCTTTCAAGAGGGTTTGGCGAGAGTAAAAGTAGGCGAGGAATGGGGTTTTATAGACAAGACGGGCCGAGCCGTTGTACCCCCAAAATAGGACGATGTGCGTGACTTTTGCGAAGGTATAGCTGCCGTAAAGATAGATGGGAAATGGGCTTAGTAAACAGGAAGGGAGGCAAGCTCGTACTTCCAAAGTATGATGAGGTTTTATACTCCCGAGATGGTGTGGCTCGGACGAAGCAAGGCGGAAAGGTAGGTTTAGTAAACCAGGAAGGGGTAGAGGTTGTGCCTCCCTACTACGATGACATAATTGCCTTTGGGTGGGATTAGGTGCGTACAGAGACCTCTGATTGACCAGGAATATCCCTCCGAAAGTACAGTTTCTCCTCATGCAAAGGGGCACTTTGCAGAGATACCTTATAAAGAAGAAGGAAATTTGAGGCTAAGAATGGATGACCGGTCTTATTGCTAGTTTCCGTCAGGCCGAGCCATAAAGAGATTTTTGGTATCACAGGCAGACATTCATACCGGTTTAGCAAAAGCTTTGTATCACTTAGGCGAGGCGATGCCCGCTTCTTCCAAAAGCGCAGCTAATTCGGGATTGGTAAGAGCACGCTTTTTGAGAATAGCCACCAAGCGGCGATGTTCCTCTACCGACTCCTCCAAAGGCCGTACACTTTTTCGCCTATCCTGAACAACCCACCAGAGCATCCCCATAGTCCCCACCACTAATGCCACAAACCCACTGAAAAGCGCAATAAAAAGATTGTACAGCGCCTCCATCTGCCGCTCTAGCCCAGCAAAACGGGAATCTAACTGCTTTTCTAGGCCATCTATCCGCTTTTCTAAGGCCTCTATCCGCTTTTCTAACGCTTCTACGCGGGCCTCCAGGCGGATAAGTCTGTCGCGGTCGGCCAAGGTAAAAGGCACAGGGGTAGTTTCTGGAGCTTGAGCCCAGAGTAGGGACAGGAAAAACAGGCACACCCGCCGCACTGAAGCAAAGATAGCAGAAACTTCTTGACGCTTAACAGAAAGGCGAGCCTTCTACCTTTGTCCGAAAGGTCGCTTAGCAAGTTCAAAGCCAAATGGCTAGCGCAATCCCTAACCCTACTCCAAATAGGATGAGAGCCAATAAAATCAGGAGAGAGCGAATTTCTTCTCCTTTCGGTGAGCCAGAAGTTTCGCTACCCAAAACAGACGAAGGGCCTTCTTGAGCAAGTTTTTGCTTGCACTCAGTGATTTTCACAAGAACTTCAGACATATTCGGGTAGCGCTCCTCTGCTTTCACTTTCATACATTTATGGATTATTTCTCCCAAACAGGGATGCAAATCGAACCTCAGTTGTAAAAGGGAGGCGAGCGTATCCGTCTTACCTTTATCGATTGCCATATAACGCCCCACCGCATTAGGCGGCTTCTCTCCTGTAAGGGCATGATAAAATGACGCACCGAAGCTATAGATATCTAAAGCAGGTGAGTAGTGTCCTTCACCGGCGAACTGTTCAGGAGGGGCATAATCAGAATTAAGCATAGAGGTCATGGATTGAGTTTTATTATTCTCATATAAGCGGGCTGCTCCAAAGTCTATAAGTACGGCTTGCCCAGAAGGGCGAATGATGATATTATTCGGCGTTACGTCTCGGTGTAGTAATCGCTGACTGTGTATAAAATCTAACGCTTTAGCTATATCCTCCATATATCCTAAGCACTCCCAGGGGTCTATTTTTCCTGCGTTTTGGATCATATCAGACAGAGTGCTTCCCTCTATGTAGTCAAATACCATGTAGAAAGTATCATTTTCCTCCAAGAGCTCGTCGACGCGAGCGAGATTAGGGCCGTGGCGCAGGCGTAGAAAGGCCCTTACCTCACGAAGCACAC
>JBCNVK010000011.1:0-28926 GCA_039630245.1 Bacteroidia bacterium | reverse complement strand
TCAGTGTAGGCGGGATAGGGCTCCTTATTATCCTCCTTCATGATAGGCTAGCTATTTTCCCCGCTGACCCGCTGACGCACGGCAAGCTCCGCCATGGTATCCTACAATTTGGCATGGTATTTGCCGCAGTCTCGGCCCTTAAGCTAAATAGAAACATTTGGCGCAACCTTGTCGATCGGGAAAATCAGCTGCGCGAGGCCCTTTTGCTCCAGCAGGAGACTACGGAGCATCTTTTAGAGCAACAGAAATTAGCGCAGGAGGCGCTGAGTCAGGTGGAGCGCTTGCGGCTGGAGGAACAGGCACGCACCAAAAGGGTGGAGTTTGTCTCACACTATGAGACGCTCATGCGCACGAGCTATCACCTTTCGCTATCGGAGTTTGCGCGAAAGGTACTGGAGCATTTAGCCGAGGAGCTACCGGTACTAGGCGGTCTTTTTTACCTTCGGGAAGGGGAAAAAGGCCGGGTGATTGCGACCTATGCGTTTGCGGACCGCTTAGGCTGGGAGGTAGAGGGGGGACTTTTTCGGAGCGCTCTTTTGACTAAGAAGCCTTATGTTGTACATCCCTTGCCTTCAGGTACCGCTCTGCCGACCAGCTCGTTACCCAGCCCTACGCCAGAAGCCCTGCTTTATCTGCCTTTCTTCAATGATGCTACGGGGGAGTCAGTGGCGCTGGCTGAGCTTCTCCTGAGTCGGCCGCCTGATCTGGAGGCTCTAGAGCAGCTAGCTCTCCTTTTACCGCGCATCGGCACATATATCTGGGCGCGCCGCACGCAAGCTACCGCTTCTGCCACCGCCTAAGGCCTATACTGCGCCTCAGCCAAGACACGGGGATAGTCCTTCCATTCCAGCTGCAGAAGTTCGGGCAGGGAAACCTTCTTCCGTGCCACATAGCGGCGTACGATCTGCCAGCCAAAATACCACCCTAGCCGCGGCGGCGAATCCCGCCCAAAAAGCTTAGTAAAAGGCTCCTCCTCCACAAAGGGCTGGAGAAGAGAAACTTTAGTCTCTTGGAAGTACGGCAGAAGCTCTTTATAGGCATACCGCGCATTCTCTGCTAGCCAGTCTAAATGCGCCTGCGTATAAAAGAGCCGCAGCGTATCGTGGAGCTCTGGTAGAAGCTGCTCCAGCGCATAGAGCCGAATCCCATGCCAAATCATATGATGCACCAAAGTAGGTACGAAAACCTCCTTGCCCATGCAGGGCTGGGGCTTTGGCGGCATTTTACTCTGGATAAGCTCCAAGGCCACAAACACAGGCAGGTGGGGCTCAGTGAGCCGCCGCCGAATATAGTACGGCAAATCAGGCTGATAATAGGGAAAGGTGTCAGACAAAAAGTAATTCAGCCCTATCATGAGATGCTTCTCACACAAGTGGCACACTTCATACTCTAGGGCCAGAATAGGATTAGGGTCATAGCCGGTTACGAAGGTAACTACCTGCGGCAGGGTATCGGTGGGGAAAAAGTACTTCCATCGCTGGAAGAGCGGCTTGAGGGCTGCGGCAAAGTCGTAGGTCTTGGGGTAGCGACGTAGAACGGTATCCGTCAGCCAGCGTATGTGCCAGTCGGTGCTATACTTTACATAGCTTTGGTAAGCGCTATCGGCCTGGGTGGTATCGCCACCGTATATACAGTCGTAGAGAAAGGCCCACTGGCGCAGGGAGTCTTCTGGCCGGCTGTAGCCGTAGCGAAGCGCTACTTCGGCTCGCCATACGCTAAAGGAAATTTCGGGCAGTGCGGCTTCGGATGATGTGGGGTCGGAAGCGCAGCCGCTTAGTACAAGCCCACATACCGTCGTAAAAGCCACTCGGCGCAGAGAAGGAAGAGGATTAGCCCGAGCCATAGCCCCCACTCATGGAAGGGTATTGTTTCGTGCTGCAAAGATAGGATGCGCTGGGCAGGTATAGCTTCTAAGAGGGCAGCTGGCAGCGTGTGGCGCGCTTCCCACGGCAGCATTTTACCACCCGTAGTGCGGGCTAAATAGGCTAAGTAGGTCGTGTCTCTACCTAGCCGGCGCAGCTCGCGGCTGAAAGCCGAAACTACCACATAGCCAGCGGCTATTATGGAGTCCCCGCGCCGAACGGCATAGGTATACGTGCCCGCCGAATCTATTACGGCTACGGCTTCGGTAAGGCCGTCGGGCGCCGTTTGTACGGGCCATCGCCTATCTTGGAAGTAAAACGCTGTACCAGGTGGTAGATAGCCCCGCCAGGTGATGGCTTCCCCAGGCGCAAATACCAGGCGACGTGGGGCAAAGGCCAGCTGACTCCGCTGAAAGAGAAGCCCCTCTTGCACTAAAGCCCCGATAAGAGAGTCCCACTGGGCTAGGAGAGGGGGGTAGGCCCGCAGCTGCCACCACCCCTCCCCCGTAATCGCCGCAAGTAGCTTATTGCCCCTATAGTACTTATACCCTACGGGGAAAGGCCAGCCGATTTGAATAGGCTGGACGGTAGCAGCGAAATGGCCCGCATGGGCATACACCGTGGGCCCACCAGGCAAAGTATAAGGTAGAAGCGGTCCGACCTCCTCCCAACCCAATTCCCGTAGCTGCTCTGGCCGGAGGGCCACCGCCCCCCAAATCGCTAGCAAAAATCGATTTTCCTTAAAAAGCCTATTTAGCCACACCTCATCCTCTGGACGCGCTGGAAAGTTGTAGAGCACGTGAATACTCTGGGGGACAGTTACTAGGGTTTCAGGATTGAGGGTGTAGCCGCTGGGCTTGCGGGCCGCTATCAAACGCACTGGCCCTATTTTTTCCAGAAGGCGCCGAAGAAACGCAATATCGGGGGTAATTTCCCCCGCCCATAGGTAGAAGGTAGGCTGGTCTGAAGCCACGGAAAGGATAAGGGTATGGGCGTTGTTGGCTGGGTTAGGATCGCCGGGCACCTCTAGCTGAAGCTGGAGCTTATGCAGGCCTGTAGGAAGCGGTGGAAGGTTGAGAAGGACGGGGCCTTCCGAGGCGGGCAGGGGTAAGCGCTGCTGCCCCCCAGGAAAGGTTACGGTTAGGACGGCTGGACTGCCAGCGGTATGCAGCCGAACCCTGAGTTGGATGGGCTGTTTTTCACGCAGCCAAGGAGGGAGTTCTACGCTTTCCAGAACGGCATCTGGTGGCGGTGTCGGCCCTACCGCTAAGGTCCATATGGGCACGACAGAAGAGACGGGGAGAGGCTCACCCGTTTCCCTACCATCCGAAATAAGGAGTACGGCAGCGGCCTGCGGCTCTTGCTGAAGCACCGTAGCAAGGCCCTCAGCCAGAGGACTGGCTTGACCTTGGCCTGTAAGCGAGTCCCCCCGCCGCACCCTCTCTTCCAGAAGGTATTCCACGACTTCCAGGCCGCGCTGACGCAGAGCTTGAACTAATGCCCTCACGCCTTGTTGATAGGCGGCTACCGTGACGCAATCGCCCCATACCACGCTTTGGCTGTTGTCCGCCACTACCACTACGCGGGGAGGAAGGGTACGGGCCACCTTACGGGACCAGGCCGGCTCCCCTAATAGAAATACTAAAGCAGCTATGGCTAAGGCTCGTAAAACCCCTAGGCCGTAGCGCCAAGCACGCGGTATTTGTACCGCCAAACGGCTATAGCTCCACCAAGCCGCTGCTATGCCTACGCCCACCGCCACTACACCCCATCCCCACACACTCATAGCTCCTCCAGAATAAGATAGTTATGCCGCTGAGGGGACTGGCGCAAGAGAAGTTCGCCCAAAAAGCCAGCCAGAAAGAGTTGCACTCCTACCACCACTGCCACTAACCCTAAATAAAATAACGGCTGCTGAACTACCTCGCGCCGTACTGCCCCATATACGCGCAATTGGTACAGTTTATCCGCTATAAGCCATACTACGATGATCAGCCCTACTACAAACGCCAATACGCCCATTCCACCGAAGAAGTGCATAGGACGCCGTCCAAAGCGCACCAAAAAGCTTACAGTGAGAAGGTCTAAAAATCCATACAAAAAGCGTTCCCAGCCGAATTTCGTACGTCCATACTTGCGCGGATAATGCGCTACGACCTTCTCGCCAATGCGCCCAAAGCCAGAAGCCTTAGCTAAATAGGGTATATAGCGGTGCATCTCTCCATACAGGTCTAGCGATTTAGCTACGAGGCTGCGATAGGCCTTGATGCCGCTATTGAAGTCATGCAACGGAATCCCCGTAAAAAGGCGCACTACAAAATTGAAGATACGACTGGGTATAGTTTTAGAGGGCGGATCTCGGCGATGCTTTTTCCAACCGCTTACTAGGTCATAGCCTTCCTCGGTGACCATGCGGTAAAGGGCGGGAATTTCATCGGGCGAATCTTGAAGGTCTGCATCTAAGGTAATTATGACTCTACCTTTAGCTTTTTGGAAGCCTGTGTAGAGGGCAGCGGACTTTCCGTAGTTTTGGGCAAAGCGCACGGCACGCAAATAAGGGGCATGGGCCGCTTTCAGGGTTTGTAATACTTCCCAGGTTTCATCGGAGCTACCATCATCTACTACCCATATTTCGTAGGGAAGGTTTAGGGGATCGGTAACCCGCCGGATCCACTGAATAAGCTCGGGTAGGGACTCAGCTTCGTTATAGGCGGGGATAACGATGGAAAGTTCCACTCAGAGGCCGAGGATTTTCAGCTCGGTGCGCCGGTTCTTTTGCTTATTTTCGGGGGTGTCGTTAGGTGCTACGGGGCGGCTCTCGCCGTAGCCACGCGCTACGAGGCGCGTCGCCTCAATGCCCCGCCCTACCAGATAATCTACGACCGCCTGCGCCCTCGCCTGCGATAAACGCAGGTTGTAAATATCCGACCCATCGCTATCGGTATGGCCAGAGATCTCCACGCGCAAGGAAGGATTCTCCTGAAGGAATCGCACTACGCGCTCCAGCTCTTCTATGGATTCAGGGCGCAGGGTAGCTTTATCAAAGTCAAAGTAGATATTGCGCAGCACGATAGCTTTTTCCGCTTCCACAGGATTGAGGAAAAAATCTCGCTTGAGACCGCCTTGAGGAATTGTTACCGAGTCGCGCAGCGGAAAGAACCCGCGCTGGATGATTTCAACATAGTAGTTACCTGGAGGGAGGCAATCTTTGAAGGTGCCATTGGATTTAGCGCTGAGGCGGCGACGCACGCCCGCCTGGTCTATAAAGACCAGTACGGCGTTGGGGACAGGAGCTTGAGAGGCTTGGTTACGCACTACGCCTTCTATACAGCTTTGACGGGGTACGGCGGGCTGGAGCGCCAAATCTATCCGTAACCCTCGGGGATGGTGCTCCCGACCAGCGGAAAAGATCTGCCAGGCTGGCTCGTAGCCGTTAGCCTCGGCCTGTAGGCGATGGTGAGCCCCAAGCGGTACAAAGGCCTCATAATACCCCTGCTGGTTGGCAGTTATTTCGGCTAAAACTTCGCCCGCCTGGGTGGAGAGGCGCACGAAAGCCTGCGAAATAGGCTGCTGTTTAGCCGCATCGGTTATATAGCCCCATACCTTAATGCGTTGGATGCGGCGCAGCACTAGGTCGCGTCGGATACCATTTTTGAGGATGGAGTCGGGAATGTCCCGAAGGGCGGGAAGCTTTATGTGCTCCTCCACGGAGGGGTAGCCGGGCGCGCCCCCTTGTAGCGTGAGGCTGTGCCGGCCTCCCACTACCTCAAACCGAAAAGGCCGCCCCGGCTGAAAACGCTGCACCTGCAAAGCCTCCGCCTCCCGACCCGCCCGCATCATCACCGTGCTATCTATAAGAAGCACATTACCCGCTATCTCCTCCCCCGTATCCCCATCTATAAGCCGACCTGAGATAGTGATAATCACAGGCTTTGGCGGCCGGACTGGAATATTGCGATGCACATTGATAGCGTTATCCTGCAGAGAGGTAGTGATAAAGTCTACATTGTCATCGCCATTTACATCGGCGAGCGTAAGGGCTATCGGCCATTTACCTGTAGCTATTAGGTGGCGATCCGACAGGTTTCCTTTACCATCGTTGAGGTGCACATTGATTACATTGTCGCGCGCGGAGACCGTAACAGCATCTAGGTCGCCGTCCTTATCAAAATCGCCTAAGTAAAGGCTGAAGTTGTAGTGGCCAGAAGGTTGTACGCGCGGCTCCTCCCAACGGCCATAGCCCGCATTGAAAAAGGTAGCTAGCGAAGAGCCACTGTAAGTGGCTACCACAAGGTCTGGACGCGCATCTTTGTTGAGGTCGCCCGCATCCATAGCCCATATGGAAGGCGGAGCGTCAAGGCGCTGAGGGGCAGCCGTATAACCTGCCTTCCCGTAAAAAATAAGTAGAAAAGGCTCTTCACCTCCTACCACGATATCTACTTTTTTGTCGCGATCTAAGTCGGCAGCTATCGCTACGCGCGGCCGGTTTGGCGCTGAAAGCACCTTATAGGGCTTCAGACTCCCACTCGGCTGAACTTGAAAAAGATGTACGGAATTCTCCTCATAACAGACTACGCCTAGGTCTATTTTGCCATCGTTGTCCCAGTCGCCCGTAAAAAGGTGATTAGGTCCTTTCCCTGTGCCTATAGAGCCGCTGAGGGGAAGCTGGCCACGCCCATTTCCCAAATGCCAACCTATCTTAGCCTCCATATACGAGGCGACTACTACATCTAAATGCCCATCTTCATTGAGGTCTATCGCCAGCGGCTTCCAGGTGTCTTTGAGGGAGGGGAACGCTAAAACTTTGCGGAATTCGGCGCTACCGCCGTTGATGTAGAGTTGGATTTTGCCCTCGGCTCGACAGCCTACTACGATATCTTCCCACTGGTCGCCCGTAAAGTCGGCTACGGCGGTACCCCACGGGTTAGAACAGGTTGAGATAGGATAATTGGGCAGAAATACCTGTCCTGAAATGAAAATGGTACTATCCTTGCCTTGCCAATCTATGAGTTGCCCGCGGAGGGTCAGGCTAAGTAAGCCAAGGCCGAGGCAGCCCCACCTGAGCACACCCCAAAAATACGCACTAGGCCTACTTCTTGCATATTCTCCAAAAATCTGTACTTTTGTCTTGAGAGGGGGCTATGGAATCCAGAGAGGTATATTCCGTCAAAGTAAGAGCTGGCAAAAGGACGTATATCTTTGATGTACGCTCTACCCGAAACAGGGACTATTACATCACTATTACCGAAACCAAGCGGGACTTTACAGGAGAGGTGAGCCAAAAGCAAAAGATTTTTCTTTACAAAGAGGATTTTCTCAAGTTTCAGCGGGCGTTGGACCAGGTAATTTCACATGTGCGGACGGACCTACTGCCGGATTTTGACTACGATCGCCCGGACCGCGATGCGGCAGACGAATCCTAATGCGCGTGCCCGGATTTAGACGCTCAGCTTCAAAGGCGGCCTCAGGCCCGTAAAGCTGCTCCAAGCGCAGAATAAGGTTAGAAAGTCCCACGCTGTCCCGGATGCGAGTGGGGTCTATGCCAGGTCCATCATCGGTTACTTCAATCCACACCCTATCGGGCCAAGCGCTTACCGCAAGCCTCAAATGCACAGGGCGGGTGAGGCGACTTACGGCGTGTTTGATTACATTCTCCGCAAGAAGCTGAAGCGTAAAGGGCGGAATCTCCGCCTCCGGTAGGGGCGCAGGGAGCGACCACTCTACCCGAAGCCGCTCCCCGAAGCGCTGCCGCTCAATTTCTAAGTAATCTTCTACCAGCCTTAGCTCTTCCTGCAAGGGAATTGTGAGGCGCTCCGCTAGAGCCAAACTGCGCCGCAAAAGGGCCCCTAAGCGCGCAATAAGCTCCTCGGCTAAAGGGGGATTTTCGCCGATCAGCGCTTGGAGAGTATTGAGGGCGTTGAAAAGGAAATGGGGGCTAAGTTGGCCACGCAGCGCCGCTAAGCGCGCCCGATGCGCCGTCTCTAATAGCTCTAAATGCCGAAGGGCCATGCTAAGACCCGCCGCAAAAGGAACAAGGCGCTCTAAATCTTGGATTTGGAGCTTGCGGCTGCCTTCTTGCATAAGCAGCCAGCCATAAGCGGGTAGCGGCAGGGCCGCATCCACGCGAAAGGTAGGTTCTACGGAGGGAAAAGGTGCTGGCTCACCGCTGCGTCGCAGCCACCCCCGACGCTGTAGGGGGGGCGAAGCCTCTAAAAGGCGCACTTGAGCTACTTGCGCATACGCCTGAAGGGTATCTCGCACAAAGGCTTCCAAAGCCGCCCTATCCACAATTTCCCACAGCCTAGCCAATCGCTCCTCTAAGAGGCGTACGCGGCGCTGCCCCGCCGTAAGGCGCCGCCATCCTATCTCCCCTAAACTAATCCAGCCTACGCTGCTACCCAAACCCCACAAAAGCGCCTCACTGAGACCTTTAGGCCTATGCCACAAACCCAAGCCCAGTCCTACCCCTAATCCCGTAAAGCGCAGCAAAAGGAGCTCTCTAGGCACAAGCGCCCAGAGGGTTCCAATATCCCGTGTGCGCCAAGCCCATAAGAGTCCGCCTAAGATGGGTACACTCCAGGGCCCTGCGCCCATTACCCACCCCGCCCAAACCGCTCCATACAACCCCTGCCACGGCCAACTTAGCCTAAATAGAGGTAGGGCCAGCCCAATTTCTACAGCTAAGCGCTGCACTAAAGCCTTGGGAATAAGTATCCCTCCCGCTAGGCCCAGCGCTACCAGCAGGAAGATCCGCCTTTGGGTAGGATTTGGCTCGCCCAGAGAGAAGCCTACTATCCAACCTAGCCCTAGACCCAGCGCTAGGTTATGCCGAAAAAATAAGGCTTCTTTGGACCATAGGGAGGCAAATCCTATCATCCAGGCTCCTACTGCCCCGCCGAATACGGCCTGACTCCAAAACTTAGTTTGATCCAGCCGCAGCCACTCCATCCCTATCAGAAGGCTGCCAAGGCCCAGCACGGCTACCACCAGGGCTAAACCGACGGTTAGGGTATAGCTTAGCCAGCCTTCCGGCCAGCCGAAAAGAAAAGGCGCGGCGCTTTCTACGAAAACGAGGCGCCGTTGCCCCTGCCGCAGAATCTCATAGAGGTAGAGGCGCCCATATGTGGGCTCTGGGGGGATTCGCCCCACGCCGCAAAGGGGTAAATAATCTATACGGAGCAGCCTATCCCCTACCTCGATCTCAGCCGCTCCGAAGAAGGGAAGTACTTCTACCACTTGCCAGGTACAGGAGTCCACACGAGCCCACTTGTAGCCATCGGTGGGGGGTAGATGCCATTTACGATACGCATGCCAGCTGATCCAGAGGAGGCCCGCTAGGGCCACTACCCCCCACCGCCTCACGGGACCCGGGTAATGTAGAGCGTATTTGTGCGCAGGCGCGCCCGCAGGGGCATAGACACCGCAAATATGACCGTATCGCCGCTCTGCACATGGCCCAGCGCCTTCAGAATCGCCACCACGTCGCGAATAGTGTCATAGGTACCCTCGTGCCGATGATAGTAATAAGCCCGCACACCCCAAAGTAGATTAAGGCCAGCGAGAATGCGCGGGTTAGGAGTAAATATGAAGATGTCCGTTTGAGGGCGCCAGCGAGCCAGCTGAAAGGCGGTATAGCCTGAATAGGTAAGTCCTACCAGCGCTTTAGCCCCGACTTCGGAAGCCAAAGTGCAGGCCGTCCAGCAAATGGCATCCGAAGAGTAAGTAGGCGAGGTAGGGTCGGGCTGACCCGGCAAGCGATAAATCTGCGGCGCCCGCTCAGCCTCCCGAAGAATCCGCTGCATTTGCCGTACCGCCTCTACCGGAAAAGCCCCTACGGAGGTCTCCCCGCTCAGCATAACCGCATCCGCCCCATCTAATACCGCATTGGCTACGTCGGTAACCTCAGCCCGCGTCGGCGTAGGCTGATGAATCATACTCTCCAGCATTTGCGTTGCCACTACCACTGGCTTACCAAGCCGGTTAGCTAGGCGAATAATCCGCTTCTGCCAAATCGGGACCTCCTCCAGCGGAATTTCCACGCCCAAATCGCCGCGCGCTACCATTACCCCATCGCTAACTTTGATGATAGCCTCTAGCTGCGCCAGCGCTTCAGGGCGCTCAATTTTGGCCATTACTCGGATAGGCGAGCCCAGCCGCTGAAGAAAAGCACGTACCTGCTGAATATCGCTGGGCGAACGCACAAAAGACACGGCCACCCAATCCACCTGCTGACGGGCCGCCTCCTTGAGATCATTCCAATCTTTATCCGAAAGCGTAGGCAGTGAAATAGGCCGCCCTGGCAAATTGATACCTTTGCGACTTCCTATCTGGTCGCCGCTTAGAACGCGCAGACGCACCCGTCCTTTCCCATCCGTATGAAGCACTTCTAATTGGACCCGTCCATCCTCCACTAGTACAAGGTCCCCCGGCTGCACATCTCGGGCTAAGGTCTCATACTCCACGGGGATATCGCCTTCCTTCTCAGGCTTTAGCGCAAAGGTAACCTCCTGCCCCACCACCACCGGGACACTTTTCGCCAGCTTTCCTACACGCATCTTAGGCCCTTGCAGGTCAGCTAAAATCCCTACCCGCACCCCCAAGGCAATATTGAGGCGGCGTATGTGCTCTATGAAGCGACGGTGCCCATCCCAGTCCCCATGACTGAGATTGAGGCGAATGATATCTACCCCCGCCTGAATAAGCCGCCGAAGAATGTCGGGCGAGGCACACGCCGGCCCCGCCGTAGCAATAATCTTTACCCGATTATAACTGATTTCGCTCATGAAACTCCCTCAGTCTTTCCTTTAACCAGGCTAGGAAAGGGTTTAGGCCTTCGCCGCTGCGGGCTGAGACGAAAAAGAGGCTTTGGGCTTTTGGGAAGGCTTCGGTTAGCTGCCTCTGCCGAAGGTGTCGGTGCTTTTGAGTCAGTTTATCTACTTTAGTGGCTAGCACAAGGTAGGTAAGCCCTAGGCGGTCTAGTCGCTGGCACCAGCTTATATCCAGCGGCTGGGGAGGCAACCGGCTGTCCACTAGCACCGCTACAAGTGGCCTATAGGCGCGGAGAAACGCTTGAATTTGCGCCTGCCAGCGCTGGCGCTGGGTCTGAGCTACAGCGGCATACCCATACCCCGGTAGGTCAGCCCAAATCCACCCTTCCCTCAGGCCATATAGCCTAATTCGGCGCGTGCAGCCTGGCTGGCGACTTACCGGCGCCACCTTTTGGCCCAAAATTCGGTTGAGCAGGGTAGATTTGCCTACATTGGAACGCCCCGAAAGGGCTAGGAGAGGTCTATTTGGGAGCGGAGCCCCTACTTCGTATTCCTCTACCACCGCTCGCCGGCTGTGAGGCGCACACATAGCCGATTTTCTGGTGGGTAAGGCAAGCAAAGGTAAGCCGGATCATAGGCGCAATAGGGAAAGTAGGCGTAGTTGAAGTCTACGCAGGCTTGGCCTTCGGCGGTATCTACGGGCACATAGCGCCCACCCTCATACGTTTCGCCTAGAGCCGCTGTAGAGTCCCAGAAAGCTAAAAAAGGACTACCTTCCCGGCTCCCATACACAAGCAGGCGCGACGGGGGAAGACAGCGCTCCAGCCCAGGGAGATTGAGCCACACCTGACCAATTACAGGAGGGAGGGCATTCGGCAAAGGTTCAAAGCGTCCAAAAAGCCGCCAACTTGTATCTAAGGGAAAATAGCGAAGACCTATGAAGCGGGCGCGCGCCGAGGGCGGAATGGGTGAATTTGGATGGTAACGAAAGAGGCTATCTTTAGCGCGCCGCAGGCTATCCAGCACCCTTGCGTAGGTAGAGCCCGTGAGCGCACATCGCAGAAAGACAGCAGGTCGCTTCGGCATACGGCGCGGCCACAGTAGAAGGAGCAATAACCCCCCCAAGAGCAAAGCCAGCAAAAATGGCCACCGCCTCCGCACGCCCATCTAATCCAGCTTTAGCCGCTGCATAAGCCGCAATAAAGGCTTCGTGTAAAGCATGGTGTAAAAATGCAGATTCCGCACGCCGTTGCTAAGAAGGTCCATAGCCTGCTGGTAGGCCCATTCTAACCCAATCTCTTGCACCTCCCTATCGTCTTGGGCCGCTAAGATAGCTGCCGTAAGGCTTTCTGGGATAGTTACATGAAAAGCGCGCGGGAGGGAATACAGATGCTCGCGCCGAGTGATAATCTTGAGCCCCGGAATAATTGGAATATGGACTCCCATAGCCCGAGCCTGCTGCAGAAAAGCGTAATAGTACTGATTGTCAAAAAACATCTGGGTGATGGCATAGCTGGCGCCTATGTCTTGTTTGCGCTTGAGGTTTTGAATATCAAAGGTTAGGTTAGGCGCTTGGTAGTGCTTCTCTGGGTAAGCCGCCACCCCTACGCAGAAGTTTGTTGGCTGAGCATCGGTCAGTTCATCCAGGAAGCGGCCTTGATTCATCGCTATAATTTGCTCCACCAGCTGGTAGGCATATTGATTGACCGTGCGGTCGGGATTAGGCGGACGGGCATATTTCTCTTCGCCTTGAAGGGCCATGACGTTCTCCACGCCGAGATAGTGCAGCTCTATGAGGGCATCCTCCGTCTCCTCACGCGTAAAGCCGTGGCAAAGAAGGTGAGGGACAGGCTCTATGCCGTACTTATATTTTATCACGGCGCAGAGGCCGAAGGTACCAGGGCTGCGGCGCTTGACGCGCCGGCGGTAAGTACCGTCGGGCTGTTGCTGCCAGATTACCTCGGCCGCATGACTGGTGATATTGATATAGCGCGGGCGATAGGGAAGGAGGCTCTCCACGGCGTCATATACCTGCTGGATACTTCCGCCGCGTCGCGGCGGGATAATCTCCACGCTAATGAAAGGACTTGCCTCTCGGGCTAGAATCTCCGCTACCCACATACGTCAAAATTCCCAAAGCTGAGCAAAGTAAGCGCAAAGAGCCTCGCGTAGGAAAGCCGCTTCGTCCAAGGGGTCCCAATGGGGTGGATCTTGCACCCATACCCAAGTAGGCCAACCCTCCGCATCCGTATTTTGGCGACGCACATAACCAGCCCGCTCTAAAAGCGTCAGAAAACCGAGGTGAATTAGGTCATATTTGACCTGTTTATCCTCGCCGGCTGGCCAGTAGCCTAGTTCATTTAGGCCTACAAGGAAGAGCAGCTCCTCTAAGGTAGGTACTTTACCGAAGCGGCGCTGAAGTACCTGGGCAAGCCTATCCCACATGGCTAATTCACGCGAGGGTCTTCGGGAAAAGTAGCTATGAAGGCGTATTCGCCACCCATACGCTTGAGTACTTTGCGCCAAAGCTGAGTGGGCTCTGGGTCAAAGGCATCTTCGGATTGCCCAGGCGCCAGAATCCAGGATTTGAGTAAGAGCTCACGGTCGAGCTGGCCTACGCGCCATCCCGCATAACCCGCATAAAATCGGAGGGCATTGGGTGGGATGTCGCGCGTGGCCAAAATGCTGCGCAAAGCCCGCATATCAGGAGTCCAAAATAGGCCAGGGAGCACCTCTTGACTGCGCTCCCGTAGCGCAGGAAGGGTATGAAGGGCGTGGAGCATTTCAGGCTGTACGGGACCGCCTATGAAAAGGGGGTAATCCACTGCACCAAAGAAATCGGTAGCCTCCTGCAGCCGTAGGGTCGCTGGCCGATTAAGCACCACCCCCAAAGTACCTTCCTGATTGTGCTCAATCAGAAGCACAACCGTACGAAAGAAGTTAGGGTCTGGTAGGAAAGGCTCCGCTATCAAAAGCACGCCGCGCCCTGGTTGCATCCAGCCTAAATATAAACAAATCCCCGTCTCGTGGCAGATTTTTGCTTATATTTGCACAGGTGCGGGAGTAGCTCAGCTGGCAGAGCGTCAGCTTCCCAAGCTGAAGGTCGCGGGTTCGAGGCCCGTCTCCCGCTCATATCCACCTTGCGGCAAAGGTGTTCGTCGGGGGTGTCCTAAAAGTGTGGCTACGGTGCATGGGGCTGAGCGTTATCCTTCTGGCTCAGCCAAGCGAGGTAACCTACCGGGTAGAGGTTACTACCATAGCCGGCAGCGGACGCGTAGGGTATAGAGGCGGCGCTGCTTTAGAAGCCGCCCTCAATCGTCCCAATGGTATCGTAGCCGACCAAATGGGAAATGTCTACTTCTCGGATGACCAAAATCACTGCGTCCGAAAAGTTACGCCATCGGGTCAAATAGTCCTCGTGGCCGGTCAGCCCCAAACCGCTGGTTATGAGGATGGCTCTTTTGAGGAAGCCCGCCTGAATAGTCCCCACGGCCTCACCTTAGACCCACAAGGCAACCTTTATGTGTGTGATTACTTCAATCATGCTATTCGGAAAATCACGCCCCAAGGTAAGGTCAGTACGCTGGCAGGAGGCAGCGGACAGGGCTTCAAGGATGGGGTGGGTAAAGCGGCGCAATTCTCCCTTCCTATCGCTATTGTGCGGGATAGTAAAGGAAATCTCTGGGTATTAGATGGAGGCAATCATGCCCTGCGTAAAGTCTCCCCCCAAGGCAAAGTAGAAACTATCGCTGGCACCGGCTTGCCTGGCTATGAGGATGGCCCAGGCAAGTCCGCCCAGTTTAATACCGCTGTAGGCCTTACCATAGATGCGCAGGATAACCTATATGTAGTAGATGCGGGAAACCGCTGCATCCGAAAGGTTACGCCCAGCGGCGAAGTAAGTACCTTCATAGATCTCTCTTTTCAGGGATGGACTATACGCGGAGCGGTAGCAGGAAGCCTTAGCTTTAGTACTTCGGGCGGAGGCTATGGCGGGGGTATAACCGCTGACCCCGCTGGCAACCTCTACATCGCCGACGGAGGCCGCCACATCATCTACCAGATAAACCCTAAAGAGAAAACCGTAGAAATCCTTGCCGGCACAGGCCGTCCTGGTTGGATAGACGGCAATGGCCGCTACGCCCAGTTTTACGAACCCGTAGAAATATGCCTGGGCGAAAAGCCCAACATCTTCTATGTGTGCGATTACCGCAACGCCGCTATCCGCAAGATTACCATAGAGAAGATAACCCCCACTGCTGCCACAGCCGATACGAGCCGCCCTCCTACACCTCTCGTTCTTGTTGTGCGTGTATGGGAGGAAGGCAGTCGCAAGCCCGTGGCGAAAGCCCAAATTACAGCCTCCCCCAACCTCTCCGGCTTTCCCCTTACGACTAATTTCCAAGGCGAAGCCCAACTCCAACTAACCCCAGGCGACTATACCCTCACGCTTACGGTGGAAAAGGAGGGCTACCTCCCGGCTACAAAAGAAATACGCCTGCGCGAAGGCCGTCAGGAAGCGCAGATTCTCCTGCGCCGAAAGTCCCCGCCTTTCACATTTCGAGTAGTCGACTCGAATAGGGGCACAGCGGTAGGCGAAGTCCAAATACAACTCCGCCGGGGTGATACGCTCCTTCAGACGGGGGTTACCTCTCCGATGGGCACCTTCCAGACTACGCTCACAGGTACGGCTGAAGTCGTCGCCCAGAAGAAAGGCTACTTCCCCTTCGTAGGTAAGGCGGAACTTCGACCCGGAGACTCTCTCATGATATCTCTGGTAGCGGCAGAGGTGGGGGCTTTTCTCCGCGAGAGCCGTATCCACTTCAAGCCCAACAGCCCTCAGCTAGAGCCTACTTCCTACGACCTCTTGGATAGGATTGCGGAGTTTCTCAAGGCTCATCCTGAGGTACGCCTGCGCATTCATGGCCATACGGATATAGGGGATAGAGACCCTAACTACAATCAGCGCCTTTCAGAGGAGCGAGCTAAGGCCGTACGCCAGTACCTTATTCAAAAAGGGGTGGAGCCAGAGCGGCTTGAAGCGGTGGGACACGGGAATAGGCGCCCCATAGCGGATAACTCTACCCCCGAAGGCCGCGCGCAAAATCGGCGCGTGGAGTTTGAGGTTATTGGCCCCTGATGCGCACGACCACCAGCGCCCTCCTCAAGCTCTTCCTCCAGAAAGGATCGAAAAAATGGCGCCCCAGCCAGTTACTGGAAAAGCTCCATCCCCTTCTAGACGAGGGACTCTTGGAAATAGAGCTAGCGGCACTGGTCCGAGAAGGTTGGCTCATTCGGGACGAGCGCGGACGCTACGCCTTCAATTTATTGGGCCGCACTTTCGCTGGAGAGGTACAAGTAAAACATGAGGAGGCCTTCCTTCTTTTGGCGCCCTTTGAGCTGCGGGTAGTGCTGGGGGACTTTCGCCGGCTGCGCCTTCTGCCCGGCGAAATCGTAGAAGTAGAAATCACGGCGCTTTACCCAGAGCAGGTTATTGGGCGGGTGGTACGACGTATAGCGCCTTCGCGGCGCACCTTTATAGGCATAGTGGAGGAGGGGCGCAATGGCCGTCTGTATGTGACCCCTCAGCAGCCTCTGCTGGAAATAGACTTTCAACTGCCCAAGGATACCCCAGCCTATCTCATAGGGCAAAAGGTAGCCGTGCGCTTCTTGAACTGGGGTCTGCGCTATCCTATAGGGGAGGTGGTGCAGGTACTAGGCCCGCCACGCCACCACCATACCGAGATGCACGCTATTGTAATGGAATTTGATCTGCCCGAGGGTTTCTCGGAAGCCGCCCTAGCCGAGGCGGCCGCCCTACCCGAAGGCATTCCCCCTACCGAACTAGGCCGACGCCACGATTTTCGGGGCCTTCCTACTTTCACCATAGACCCCGAGGATGCGAAGGACTTTGACGACGCCTTATCACTGCGCCTTCTACCCTCCGGGCTTTATGAGGTAGGTGTGCATATCGCCGATGTGAGCTTTTACGTCCGGCCCAACTCCGCTCTGGACTACGAGGCAGCGCAGCGCGGCACAAGCGTCTATCTCGTGGATCGCACCCTGCCCATGCTGCCTGAAAGACTAAGCAGCTTCCTCTGTTCCCTAATTCCCAATGAAGACCGATTGAGCTTTTCGATTATTTTTCAACTGGATGCCGAAGCCCATATCCATGCAGTCTGGATGGGCCGAGGAATCATCCGTAGCCAGTATCGCTTTACCTACGAAGGGGCCCAGCGCGTGCTGGAGACCGGTGAGGGTCCTTTCGCCGAAGAGCTACGCCATCTCCACAACCTCGCCCAAAAACTCCATAACCGCCGCCTGCGAGAAGGAGGAATCCGATTTGAAAACGACGAGGTCAAATTCCTTCTAGATGAGCGGTTCAATCCTATCAAGCTCTTTCTAAAAACGCGCAAGGATACCCACAGGCTAATTGAGGAATTCATGCTGCTGGCTAATCGCCAGGTGGCTACTTTCCTATCCCAGCTGAAGTTTTCTCCTGTTATCTACCGAGTACATGAGATACCGAAGCTGGATAAATTGCGTGCGCTCCAGATATTTTTGGAAGGCTTCGGCTATACTATAGACATTAGTAATCCGCGCGCCCTTACCCGCTCGCTGAATGCTTTAGTCGAGGCGATTGCGGATAGGCCCGAAGCGCATATCATTCAGGCCGTGGCTATTCGGAGTATGCCTAAGGCTCTATATACTACCAGCAATATTGGGCATTATGGGCTGGGCTTTACCCATTATACCCATTTTACAAGCCCTATTCGGCGCTATCCGGACCTTCTCACGCATAGGATTCTGGCGGCGGCGTTGGAGGGAGGCCCTACCCCTTATCCTGATCCAAGCCAATTAGAGGCGCTGTGTCGGCAGGCGTCTGAGCGGGAGCGGATAGCCGAGCAGGCCGAGCGCGCCTCCGTGCGTTATAAGCAGCTGGAGTACCTAGCGCGCCACCAAGGCCAGCCCCTAGCCGGCATTATTGTAGGAATAGAAAATTGGGGGCTGTACGTGGAGCTATTAGAAAGTCGGACTGAGGGTTTTGTGGCCCTGCGTAACCTCCCCTCGGATATCTACGAGCGGGATCCTTACGGGCACCTTCTCAAGGGCCGTTATACCCGCCGGCGCTATCGACTGGGAGACCTCGTGGAAGTAGAGATTGAACGCATTGATTTTGATAAGCGGCAGGTAGACTTGCGTTTGCTTCGGCATCAGGGGGAGCGCGTGGCTTAAGCTACTTTTGTAGATGTGGCCTTTGGAGGAATATGAGCGGGCGCTTAGGTCCCTTCGCTGGGAAGCCCTAGGCGAATGGGAGCCATGGATGCATTACGCTCTGCAAAGCGGAGGTAAACGGCTGAGGCCCTGGCTGGCCTGGTGCAGCTATGCCTTTTATGCAGGCCCGAATGCCAGCTGGGCCACCTGCCTACCCTTACTCCAGGCGATTGAACTCCTTCACACCTTCACCTTAGTCCATGATGATGTGATGGATAACGCCGACCTGCGGCGCGGCCAACCCGCACTCCACCGACAGACTTCTTCCAATGTAGCTATTCTAGTTGGCGATGCGCTGCTGCTGGCCGTATATGAGCGCCTTTCGCATTTGCCCGCGCCATGGAATGCCCAGCTTACCCAGCTTCTTTCTCAAGCTGCTCTGCGGGTATGCCATGGCCAGCTTTTGGATTTAGCTCTAGCGGAGCGCCCCACCAGCCAAGTAAGCCTTCGGGACTATGAGGAAATGATTACGGAGAAAACAGGCACGCTCTTAGGGGCGGCCCTGCAGGCCGGGGCCCTGCTCGGCGGCGCTGACCCTTATGAAGCCCAAACTCTTCAAAAAGCCGGCGAGCTTTTAGGCCGATTCTTTCAAATACAGGATGACTACTTAGACGCCTTTGAGGCAGAGACGGGTAAAGTACGCGGAGGCGATATTGCGGAAGGTAAGAAAACCTTTCTATGGTTATGGGCCTATGCGCAGGCCGATCCAGCAGAACGCCAGTGGATGGAAGATGCCCGGCTTTCCCCGGCGCAGCGTCGGGCCCGCGGCCTTGCGCTCTACGAAAAGCTCAATCTACGCACCCAAGCTTATGCCTACTTAGAGGAGGCCTTTGAGGGTTTCATGCGCTTTGTGCGCGGCCATGCCATGGAAAAAACCCTAACGGAGATAGCCACGCTTCTGCGGCATCGTAAGCGCTAATGGCTCCAGGCCCGCAGCTTCTCCTGCGCTAGGCGAGCATACAGCGTGCCTGGCGTTTCACGCAAAAGGCGCTCATAATAGCGGAGCGCTTCCTGAGGCGTGCGGCTGAATTGGGCCAAAAGGTAGAGCGCATCGTCCCGATAAAGGCTCTCGGAATCGGGATAATCGGCCAGAAGTTGGAGGTAAGTGCGTGCCTGTAGGGTGTCCTTTTGACCGAGGTAGTGCTGAGCACGCAGCCAGAGCACATCATCGGTAATCGGATGCCCTTTATAGGCGCGTTCTAAAGAATCTAAATAGCGTAAGGCCTCCGCCGAGCGCCCCTGCCGAAAGCTCAATTCGGCGCGCGCATAAAGCTGAAGGGGAGCCAGCAGCGTATCCGGCTTCAAATTATCCTCAATGTGCCAGAAGAGCTGAATAGCATCGTTAGATAGGTCGTCTTGCGTGTTATTTTTGAGCAGACGGAGGCGGGTTTTGGCCAGCTCAAACTCCCCTTGGAAGTAGGCCAGACGCGCTAGGTGGAAGTACACCTCGCTAAGCCAAATAGATTGGGGAAAGTGGCTTTCTATCTCCAGTAGGTAGAGGCGGGCCTGAATGAAGTCGCTTTCAGCTAAGGCGGCTTCGGCTAGGAGAAGGTTCTTCTGCACGATATGGGCTGGCGCAGTGGGCTGAAGAGAGCGCAGAAGGGCGGCCGCCTGAGGGGCACGAGCGGTTTGAAGGAGCCAGCGCCCTTTCTCTAAAAGAAGAAGCGTAGAGTCGCTGGCGGAGCGCAGGAGAGAGTCTATAGCGGCTAAGGCGCGCTCGGGCTGCTGCAGCAGAGCTTCTACCTGAAGGTAGCGCTGAAGCGCTAAGGGGTAGTAGGGGCAGGCTTCCCCTATCTGGATGAGGTAGCGGAAGGCTTCGGCTGCAACGGAGAAAAGTCCCTTCTCATGGGCTAGCCAGCCTACTTCGTAGAGCGAGCGGCAGTCTCGGTCTAAGCGAAAAGCAGCCCGGGCGAAGCGGAGAGCCTCGCGAAGGTTTTCAGCCCTCAGGTAGAGATGGGCTAAAAGGTAGGCCGCACCTGCTGTGGGCGCCTCCTGCCACACACGCAAGAGAGGGATTTCGGCCTCCTCGGGCGAAAGACCGCTGGCGAAATAGCGCGCTAGCACTTGCAGAAGGGTATCTACGGGCAAGCTGCGCGCCTTCCAGAGATAGAGCCATTCCTCCCAAGCCTGGCCCAGCTTGCGTTCGTTTTCGTAGTAGAGGATGATGGCTTCGGCATAGGCAGCGGGAAGGGGGTGCTGCTGACGCGCCGTGACAAGGGCCGCCCACTGCCAGCTTGGGCTTTCCCAAACCGTCGCCGCTACCTCCGCTAAATCTTCTAAAAGCTGAATAGTGAGGTCAGAGCGGTGCAGAAAATTTTGCCATTCGCGAAAGGCTAGGGTATCGCTACGCCAGCTGCGCTGGCGCAGCTCCCAAGCACTAGCCCAAGGGGAGGTCCGATTGCGGCTACGCTCCGCTTGCAACCATCGCTGATATTCGCCCCAGCGCTCCAAGCGCAAGAGGCATTCCACCGCATAGCTGCCCCAGAGGTAGTCGCGATTTTTATCAAAAAGCCGCTTGAAGACTGGATAGGCTTCTTCGTATTTGCCCTCTCGGAAAAGGGCCACAGCGGCACGCGGGTCTTGAGCCGCAAGGCTCAACACTATACCGAAGAGCCACCCTTTTCTCATAGTTTCCGTATATCATTCCAAAACGCTACTATCATAAGAGTCAGGATAAGGGCTAGGCCGATGTACTGGGCCACTAGACGCAGCTGGTAAGAAGGCTCACGCCGCAGTACAGCCTCAAGACTCAGAAAGACTAAGTGCCCCCCGTCCAGAAGCGGCACAGGTAAGAGATTCATAACCGCTAGGATCAAACTGAGTCCCGCTGTGAAGGCTAAAAAGCCGCGCCAGCCACCCGTGGTGTAGGTTTGACCGGCTGCCCGGGCTATCCCTATAGGTCCCGAGAGATTTTCGGAAAGGCGCATCTTACCCGTAATAAGGTAGTAGAGAGCGCGCAGGTTATTCCCAGTAATACGATAGGCGTTCCTAAGGCTCTCTACGAAGGCCTCATCTAAGCTGAGCTGGCGGCGCTCAATCGGCAGCTCTACCTGAGGTAAAACCTGAAGGCGCCGCTGGCTATCCAAGCGGGCCGTAAGAAAAAGCTCCTTGCTGTTCCGTCGCACCCCTAAGACTACAGAATCGGCGACAACTTTCTGCAAAGCTTGGCGCAGCTCTTGGAAACTATGGATGCGCTGATGATTTACCGAGAGAATTTCATCGCCTTTACGCAGCCCTGCTCGCCAGCCAGGCCCATGCTGGACTGGATCAATTCGAGCAGGTAAGCGTAGCAGGAATACCTCTTGCCCTCGGCCATATAGGTAAAGCAGGGAGTCCCGGAGGGCGGGAGAGACATACTGCTTCAGCGTATCCCCTCCCCGTACAAGCGTCAGTGAAGGCGTCTCTACCAGAAGCCATTCGGGAGAAGCAACCCGATCCAAATAAGCTAAACTCCCATTTATAGCTAAAAGCCTATCGCCTGTCTGAATATTCAAGATTGGCTGAGCTTCTAAGCCATACTCCCAGCGATAAATGGCCACACGATGAATACCTTCAAAATAGAAAAGCCCAAATAGCACTAGAATAGCGTAGAGGATATTCATTAGCGGGCCGCCAGCTACTACCAGCATGCGTTGGAGAAGCGGTTTAGACCGAAATTCATCGGGTGCTGTAGGCCCAGAAGATCCACCCTCTTCCGCCATGCCAGCGATTTTCACATACCCCCCAAGCGGGAGAACACCTATACCATATTCCGTTTTACCCGATCGCCATCGAAAAAGAGCAAAGGGCCAGTCAAAAAAGAGATAAAATTTCTCCACCCGCATGCCAAAAAGACGCGCAGGCAAAAAGTGGCCTAACTCATGCACGAGAATGAGCAGGCTCAGAGCTAGGAGGAAAAGCCCCAGAGTAAGCACAGCTCAAAGATAAAATAAAAGGGGGCTTCCCTTTCGGAAAGCCCCCTTAGAGTGTTACGGGCTTAGCGTACGACGGTAACGGTGCCGGTCAGCTGTTCCTCTTCACCGTTGTGCTTTATGCCAGTAAAGAACCATACATACACGCCTTCGGGCACTGGCTTGCGTATGCCTCCCACTTGGTCTTCCCCATCCCAGTACTTAGTCTCGCCGCGACGCTTTTGAAAGACCAGCTGACCCCAGCGGTCGTAAATGCGGAGCTCATAGTCGGCATAGCCTAGAGCGGGGAAGTAGAGGAAGTCATTTATCCCGTCCCCATTCGGAGAGAAGCTGGTAGGTATGAAGGACTCATCCACAGGGGTCACGATGATAGGGCCCTTACGGATCGAGTCTACGCAGTCGCCCGTGTACATATAAAGGGTGACGTAGAAAGTGCCAGCGGGCGGGAAGCGATGAGCGGGGGCGCGATCGGTAGAGGTAGTGCCATCACCGAAATCCCAGCGGAAGGTAGTAGTAGGCGTCACATTACGAGAGGTATTTATAAAGCGGACTACAGGGTTACTGGAAGCGAGGCGAGCGGGGATAGGCGGCTCGGATTCAAAGTCGGGCACTGGTGCCGGTACCATTTCAGCTACTGTCGTGCCAGACCCCGAACAGCCGCTGGCGGTAGTGATGGACACACGCCAGACGCCTGGCCGCGTATCGGTAATCCGATAGAGATTCACGCCTTGAGCGACCGTAGCGCCATTCAGAGTCCACAGATAGGTAGCCCCCGGGTAATAAGGCGCTTCTAAGCGCACCAGCGGATTAGCGGGGCAGAAGCGGATGGTATCGGGCAGGCGCACTTGCACGCCAGGCGTGATGGTAACCTGCACGGTATCAGAGCCCATGCAAGAGCCAGCCAGCACCACTACCACATAGACACCCGAGCCGCTCGGCGTTATAGAAGGTCCATTAGCTCCGGGGATAGCTAGGTTGTCTTTGTACCACACATATGTAGCACCTGCGACCGTAGGCGCTGTAAGTGGCTGGATGGGGTCGGTAGTGCAGTAAAAGACATCTGGCCCTAAATTGACCGTGATTTGATTGTCAAATCGCACTACTACAAAGTCCTGACCGACGCAGGAGGAGCCTTGGGGCTGTACGGTGACGCCGTAGACGCCTGGTTGCGTGACTAATAAAGTATCGGCCGTAGCGCCCGGGATCACCTGACCGTCCTTAGTCCAGGTATGGGTAGCGCCTGGATAGCCGCTGCGCAGGACATAGGACATGCCACCGCTGGCACAGAGCGAAATATCGGGGCCTAAATCAACAGGAATTTGGTCCGAAACCTGAATTTGAACGGCATCTTGGCCTACGCAGCCCGTAGGAGTTGTGACGCGCACGGCATAGATACCGCCTTGGGTGACCTGAAGGGTACGGCTATTCCCGCCAATAGGCTGCCCATCGCGGGTCCATTCATAGGTCAGTCCACCTGGCCCTGCATCTAAGGTAATCGGCAGATCCGAGCGGCAGAGAACTCGGTCAGGACCCAAATCTACCCGGAGTCGGTCATCCACTTGGAAGGTAACCTCGGCCGTATCGCGGCAGCCATCTACCACCACGATAAGACGCGCCGTTTTGGGACCTGGCCCAGCGAAGGTAACACCTGCCGGATTAGGCTCTGTAGAGGTGCGCGGCGTACCATCAGGGAGGAATTCCCAGAGGAATATCGCCTGCGGATCGGTGGTGCCAACTTGCGTGAAGTTATAAGGCAATCCGATACACCTGTCCTCTACAGGAGCGATAGCCGCTGTAGGCTGAGGCTTCACATATACCGTGCGCGTGACGCGATGGGAGCAGCCCGTAGCCGGATCGGTGATAGTAAGGGTTACGGATTTCGGCCCAGGGGTGCTGAAGCGGATACCTGTAGGGTTTTCCTGATTGGAGGTTTGCGGCGTAGCAGAAGTACCAAAGTCCCACAGATACTGAAGATTGGCCCCCGTAGAGCCGCTATTTCGGAAATCAAAGGTTTCATAGACGCACTTAGGCGGAGGCGGCGTGAAGTCCGCTACAGGGCCATTCACCACCGAAGCGGTGATAGAAGCTAAGTTAGAGGCGCAGCCGCGTGGCGACGTAGCCACAACTGCCACCACATCCCCATTGCGAAGGCTGTCCGTAATGTAGGTGTTAGTAGTCACGCCAGGGAGCAGATTACCATTTAGGGTCCAGCGGTAGGAAGAGCCATTTGGCGCACCCTGAGCGGTGAAGGTAACTAAACTGCCTCGGCACACGACGCCAGCTGGCGTCTGGGTGAGGGTAATATTAGGCACAGGATGCACGGTCATGAGGATTTGATTGGAAGGCTGACCGCCAGCAGGGCAGCCATTTGTGGAGGTAACTAGCACACGCACCACGTCGCCGTTATTCAGCGTGGAGGTAGTAAAGCTCGGACCGTTTGCCCCGGGGACATTTTGTCCATTCACCTGCCACTGGTAAGTAGGATTAGGGCCAGCATCCTGGACGTTAGCGGTGAAGATTACCTGATCGCCAGCACAGATAGGATTAGCCGAGGCTTGAATCTGCACGGTAGGATTTGGCCGCACGGTTACAATCACAGGCGCCGAGAGGGAACTCGCCCCCGAGCAACCACCCGAGGAGGTGACCCGCACCATAACCACATCCCCATCCCGCAAATTATTAGATGAAAAGACTGGGCTATTCGCGCCAACCGCTAGGTTGTTGACGTACCACTGGAAGGTAGGGTTAGGCCCAGCCCCAGCAGCCGTAGCGGTAAATACAATCATCTGACCTTGGCATATAACAGGGGGATCAGGCGTAGTAGTGACGGTTACCGTGGGCTGACCTAATACAGTGATGGCTATCGGGTTAGAGTTTGCCGTGCAGCCGCCGGGCGTGGCAACCTGTACATGAATGACGTCGCCGTCATTGAGATTGCTCGTAGTGAGGGTATTAGCCGTGGCGCCAGGAATAGGGGCATTATTTCGGTACCACTGATAGGTAACCGGAGCCGAAGCCGTAGCAATAAACTGTACAGACTGCCCGCTACAAATGGTCGTAGCCGAAGCCGTAATAGAGACCGTAGGCGTTACTTCCACGAGGACATTTACGGTATTGGACTGGGAAGCAGGGCCAGTGCAGCCATCGGTAGAAACAATCACCACATGCACGGCGTTATTGCCCGGCTGGAGGGTAGTAGTAGTATAGGTATTGGAGGTGGTAGCGGCTACGAGGAGGTTATTTACATACCAGCGGTAGGTGGGGTTGGGGCCAGCATTGGCTGGGGTAGCGGTAAAGGTCACGGCGGCCCCTTGGCATATACTGTTGGCAGAGGCCGTCAGATTAACCGTAGGGATGGGGGAGACCGTTATGGTGATAGTATTAGAAGGGGCACTGGCGCAGCCTTGGGAAGAGACGACCGTAGCGTAAATCTGATCCCCATTATTCAGGTTATTGGTGGTATAGGTGGGGGAGTTGCTACTGGCCACGAGGATAGGCCCAGCTCCGCTATTGCGATACCAGTTATAGGTAGCACCCGCCCCAGCGTTATTAGCCAGCGCCGTGAAGGTTACCGCTTGCCCAGGGCATATGGGATTTTGGGATACCGTAATGCTGACGGTAGGTATAGGATAAACTACCGCCGTATAGATATTGGAGATGCCGCCTCGGCAGCCAGCCGCTGAGGTAGCTTGAACCCATACCCGATCCCCATCGTTGAGGTTGTTACGCACGAACGTCGTAGCCGCTCCTACTTGCTGAGACTGGCCATTCACAAACCATTCGTACGTAGCCCCAGGTATAGGCGTAGCCGAGAAGGTTACGGTTTGGCCAGCGCAGATG
The DNA here is from genome assembly GCA_039630245.1 of Bacteroidia bacterium. Lineage (GTDB taxonomy): Bacteria > Bacteroidota > Bacteroidia > SpSt-205 > SpSt-205 > SpSt-205. The sequence goes on along the minus strand of JBCNVK010000011.1, from coordinate 3,270 downwards.
GCCCCAGACGGCGCAGCGGTAAGGGTTACACTTGGTGCAGGATTTACGGTGAGGGTAATTGGCGCACTCACCGAACTTGGCCCTGTACAGCCCGCCGTAGAGGTTACGCGCACTCGTACTACGCTTCCATTCTGCGGATTAGCCAGGGTAAATACCGGCGCATTAGGTCCTACGGGCTGATTATCCACAAACCATTGGAAGCTCGGATTGGGTCCGCCATCGGTTACAGAAGCCGTGAAGGTAATCGGTGTGCCCTCGCATACCGTCGCCCCTGGGTTAGCCGTGACAGTTACCGTAGGTATTGGATTGACCGTGAGGGTGATAGCGTTAGAAGGCGCGCTTTCGCATCCCAGGTCGGTAGTTACAATACACCGCACCACATCGCCATTCTGAGGCGTGTAGGTAAAGACTGGCTGATTTACGCCCTGGGAGGTATTATTCACCTGCCAGTCGTACTGGGAATTCGGGCTGCCATTTAGGACGTTGGCGGTGAAGGTTACCTGCTCACCCACACAGACCGTAGTAGCCGAAGCCGTGATAGTTACGATAGGAAGAGGCACGGCATTCACGGTGCTCGGGGCTGAACGGCCACTGGCACAACCAGCCGCCGTTGTAACCTCACAGGTTACTTGAGCTCCATCTGGAAGGACTACTGGACCGAAGACCGGTGCATTCACATTTTGATCTACTCCGTTCACACGCCAGACGTAGGTAAGTGGGGTAGGCACCCCATTCGCTACTAAGGCATTGAAGGTTACAGGCTGACCCGCACATACCACTGGATCTACAGGGGACACCTGCACCGCAGGAATGGGATGTACTGTTATAGTGATAGGATTAGAGCGCGAAAGGGTTGCATCCGAACATCCCTCGGTAGAGGTTATAACGCAACTTACCACAGCCCCATCGGTTAGTTGATTAGTCACGAAGACTGGGCTGTTAGTGCCTACTGGCGCGTTATTGATATACCACTGATAAGTTGGATTAGGACCAGCGTTCGTGGGCGTAGCGGTAAAGGTTACAGCCTGACCCTCGCAGATAGTCGTAGCACTGGCCGTGATAGAAACCGTAGGCATAGGATGGACTACGACGGTGATGGGATTGGAATACACGGGACTAGTGCACCCAACGCCGGCGGGTGTAACCATACACCGCACTACATCCCCCGTATTCAGGGAATTGGTCGTGAAGGTACTTCCTGTAGCCCCTGGAATATTAGTCCAGCCTGCACCTTGATTGACCTGCCACTGATAGGAAGGGAAAGCCCCAGCGTTGAAGGTAGTAGCTTCAAAGGTAAAGTATTCCCCTCCGCAGATTTCCGTACGGTTAGCGGAGATAACCACAGTCGGAGCAGGGTCTACATCTACACGGATCCTATTAGAGGGCTCACTGGCACAGTTCCCCTGTATAGCCACAGCGTATATCTCGTCGCCATCATTGAGCGTATTCGTAGTGAAGGTAAGGCCAGTAACACCCGTGAAGTTGCCGTTTAGATACCATCGTACTGTAGCATTAGGCGGGTTTGGCGTGGCGCTAAAGGTAACATTAGAGCCCTCACAGACAGAGCCTAAAGGTCCTGTGATGGTTACCGTAGGGGTAGGGTTGATGGTCATTCGGATTCTATTTGAGGTGAAGGTGCCAGCCCCGCATACAGTATTCACCTGCATTTCCACATATACCTCATCGCCATCCTCCAGATCGGTGGCGGTATAGGTATTGCCTGAACCCACTACAGGCGTGGTATTTGCGCCACGCACACGGTAGAACTGGTACACAGGCGCAGGGGGGCCTCCTACTGGAATAGCCGTAAAGGTTACCGCCTCACCCGCACAGGCGGGATTGCGTGAGACCGCAAGGTTTACGCCAAAGTTGGTACCTGGCACTAGGTTTATCGTGGCAACGGGCGTTACTACAGGGCCGCAGCCTTGATTGTACACCAGAGCTCGGAGGAAGGTAGTAGAGTTGACCGGGCCAAATAGCCAGCTCTCCGAGTTCGGGCCGATATTCACCCAGTTTCCGCCCACTAATCGCTGCCACTGAATTTGATCGCCCGTATAGTTAGAGAGGGTAACTAGCACATTAGAGCCGCTGCAGGCAGGATTGGGGTCTACCAAAATCGTACCAGCAACCGGCGCCGGGCGTACGGTGACGCTAACGATGTTTGAGAAGGCTTCCGCACACGGCCCACCGTCTGGTATATAAGCCCTTACGCGGAAGTAGGTAGTTTGGGTGACGTTGGGAAAGGTTACATTCGGCGTGGTATAGGAGGTGGTCACCCAAGAAGCCGCATTCCAGGGCGTATGGGTATATTGCCAGACAATACTACCTGTAAAGCCGGCTACGGAGAGGTCTACGCTCTGTCCCGCGCAGATAGAGGTGGGATTGACGGAGGCTATGCCAGGGTTAGCGCCGGCATTTAGATTGAAGACTACTTCGGTAGAGAAGGCAGGAGGGCAGGAGCCATTGGTTATGCGCACGCGGTAGCGCGTGCCATTGACCGTAATGGGTTCAGTGAGTATCGTAGGCGTTACGCCGCTCACTACATCAGTCCATGTAGCACCGCCGTCCGTACTACGCTGCCACTGGTAGCGTACATTCGGACCCTGAGATTGGCCGACTACGCCGACGGTATGCTGCTCGCCTGGGCATACATTTAGAGTGGTTATGCCCGGCGCGTTGATGTAGGCGAAGCCGCCTTGGGAGGGGGCACTCACGGTTATGCGCCGGCGCGCAAAGGAAACCGCCGGATCAAAGCAATTGAGCGGTGTCGTAGAGCGTACTTCTACCTTGATTTCATCGCCATCGCTAAGGGTTGGATTGCCATTCGGGGCGGTATTGGCGTTAGGGAAGCGGTGGCCATTTTGGGAAAGCCGAACCCATCCCAGCGTCTGGGGAATGCCATTTATAGACCAGCGAAACTCGGGGTCAGCATCAGCTGGCGGTCCAGGGAAGGGATTGGCCGTAAAGGTATTGGTAGCCAAGGGGCCTGAGCCGCAGATTTCACTCGGGCCCGTAATAGTTACCAGAGGGTTAGGCAGTACATTTATCTGCTGCTCAATCGGGCGAGACCAGCCGCAGCAGTCGTGGCGCACGCGCAGGCGTACGGTGTAGACGCCGGGATTGAGGAAATAGATAGCCCCTGGATTGCGCTGGGCCCTTACGTTATCGGGTACTGGATCGCCATTCGGGTTGATGAAGCCGCCAGGAAAGGTCCATTCCCACTGGGTCGTATCCGCATCGCCAAAGCGACCGGGGGCTGGGACTCGCTCA
>JBCNVK010000010.1:0-62487 GCA_039630245.1 Bacteroidia bacterium | reverse complement strand
GGGCAGCGCTTTCCAGTCTTTAGGATGCCCCTTCGCGATCCTTTACCCGCTGGTTTTCCTAGTATCCAGGCCGTGTATGCCTCGGAAAATAACGGCCGTCCTTTACCAGAAAATTTTATCTATGCGCGGCAGCTTCAGCGCTATACGGCCCCTGATACGCTGGGCTGGGCTCCGCCCGGCCCCCTACTTACCCTAGCCTTCAATAGGCGCACCACCCGCTGGCGTGTAGCCCTACGGGCCGCCTTCTCCCAGCGTTACCTCTACTCCAAAGTTCATATGCGTATCGGTGATTTTGTAGAACAGGACGGCAACTGGACCTATAATACCTACTTAGAAACCCCCCCTGACCTCCCTGACCGCCTCTACCACTTCCACCGCGGCGGTGGTCTAGCGTGGAATATTGGCTATCAGCTCTCCTCTACTCAGGCTTTCGCCTTAGAAGGAATCGCCCTCAGTAATACTGCCCAGCGCCTAACTATAGAACAGTCCAACTACATCAACCCCGAGATTAGCCCTACGGAAAAGATCAACATCTACTATCCCACCTTTCATACCCAGTGGGCCTCTATGGTACTGGTGCGGCCCTCGTGGATTTACCAAGGCCGCCGTGGCTGGCATGCGCGCCTACAACTAGGCGGTATTTTCCAAAATCACCTCATTCCTCAAAATGGTGCTATGAACTATGCTCGCTACCCTGGTAAAGATTTCTATTCCTATGAGCATGAGCTATACGGACCCTCCGAGATATATGCCCAGATATGGACTTCCCGTACTACGGCCTATCAGGGGTATATTCATCCCTTCGTAGAGAAACGATGGGATATAGGGGAAAGCTGGCTGCAGGTGCGCGGCGGGGGGTGGCTTTCGTATGAGGATCATCGCTTCCGAGGCCGGCAGTTGGGCTATATGACCGATACGCTCGGGGGCGGTCCGGATGTATTAGATCCCGCCGTCTATCATGTGGATAATATTCGGAATGTATATGCGCCGGAGCATATTCGGCCAGGCGGCTGGTACCTTATGGAGCGTACCACGGATTTTCACCGGCACACTGGCCTTACTTACATAGCGGCCGGGTATGGGTGGGTGCGTTTCGCCCAGGGGCTGCGGTGGGAAGCGCTTTTGGGCGCCCGCTATGAATATTGGCAGCGGCGCCTGACCTACCAGCCTATTGCGTCTAATACCGACACCCTTCTAAGGGAGTTCCGCGAAGGGCATCTGCTTCCCGCCGCCCTTTTCAAATACGCGCTAACCGAACGGCATGTCCTACGTGCGGGAGGTAGCTTTACCCTTCTGCGCCCACCTATTCCCACTCAAGTACCCCTACGTTATTTTGATTACTTCTGGGTAATTTACTGGAGCGGCGATCCGCGCGTAGGTAACGGCTGGTGCTATAACGCCGACCTGCGCTACGAATGGCTCAAAGACAAGGATAACCTCATCGCTTTTGGCCTATTCTACAAGCACTTGCGCCAACTCCCAGAGATTTACTTAGAGCCGAGCAGCTACGGGTTAGTGCTTCTTTATTCTACCCGTCAGCGTAGCTGGGGGGACATTGCTGGGATAGAGGTGGAGTTTCGTCGGGTGTGGTGGGAAAATGAACGCAACCGCCTCTGGAGCTACCTTACCTTTACCTTGAGTGAGAGTGGGGTAGAGCGCAGCGTGTGGCGGAAGCTCGGTCGCCTAGAGGGGCGCCTCCAAGGTCACTCTCCCCTCGTAGGGAACATGGGCATTCTGTATAACCACCGCGGTTTAGAAACGGCCCTCTTCCTCAACTACACGGCAGCCCAGATTTGGGCGATGGGCTTTGACCCTTATGTATACCCTCACCTCGTGGAGGAGGGGCGGCTGATCGGAGAATTTCAAATCTCCTACCAGCTTGGCAGGCGTTGGGAGATTCGGCTGGCCGTATGGGACTTTATCAATCAGCCCTATCAACGCACCCAGCGCCTAGGTAATGCGAATACCTTCCGCTCCGATCGGGACGCTCGGCCGCACTGGGAGCACTGGGCCTATCGCGGCTACCTTACCCTACGCTACCGGCTAACTGGCTGAGCTTTTGAGACCTGATCCTTCTCAGGGCACCCAACTTTCCTGAACTAAGGCGCCCCTTTCTCCCGTGTACTCCCACGTAAGGATATTATCGGTAAGCTGGACAATCCGCCGGCCTAGGCGAAAGGTACCATCATTGTCGCGCACTTCTAAGAATTGGCCCTGATTGAGGAGGCGCCACTTGCCGCTGTAGGTAGGCGAAGGGTCGGTAGGATCCTCAGAGTCACAAGGGCTAGGGTTTTGGAGGGTAGTGGTGCCATCCTGACGGAAGGTCCAGCGGTCATCGGCTCGGCAAGAAGTCTGAATAGGTTCGCTTCTACCATCCACCAGGCGGCTCTGCAGGCGCCAGGTGCGCGCGCTACCGCTCGTCAGTTTGGCCTCCAAGTCAGCAGACGCCGTATTGGAATTAGGTTTTTCGGGCTGGCAGGCCAGGGCTAAAAGGCCCACCCCTACAATCCCTAGTAAGCGCCGTGGCTTCCGCACAAGGATAAATATAGCGCCGTTTAGGGTACGAGGAAGGGCCAGTGGGGCTGCTCCGCCGCACGCAGCCAGCGGCTTCCTCGGAGCCAGAGCGGCTTCTCTAACAAGGTATAGGAGATTGGATAGAAAGTACCCTCAGGCTTACCCCAGAGCCGAATGTAGACGGGCTGCCCTGTTGAGTCCATTTGAGCCCATAAGCCCCCGGCGCGCACATAATGGCCGCCCTCCCAGCCTCTTTCCCCACGTTGGTAATATATAGCCTGAACCCGTGAATGAAAGGAGGCTTGCGCTAAGGTACCCTGCGGCCCCCAGTAAGCATAGCCTGAATCCGCCCGCACCTGGTGGAAAAAGTAAGTGAGGGTATCCCCTACGAGGAGTACCCGAAGGTTTCCTTGGGCAAAGGCCGAGTCGGGCCGACGCGCACCGAAATGCACCCGTAAGTAATCCGCCCATAATTGGAAGCTGCTATCCGAAAGCCAAACATTCCCATAAAAGTAGCCCACCTTATGCAAGGTATCGTAGTGCAGCGTATCGCAGCGCAGGGCCAAAGGCGGACTCATAAGTTCCACTTTCCCTAAGGCGCGCAGGACCGTATCGCTACTTTGAAGAAATTCAGCCTGAATGAAGGTGTACTCATCAGTTTTTTCCGCAAGGAGGAGGGCGGCGTTGGCCCATAAGCGCAGGGTATCGTGATGCCAGAAAGCCGTATCGGCCCAGGCATAGAAGCCACTTAGGCCACTACGGTAGTGAATACCGCAGAAGGCCCAGCCGGAGTCCTTGGGTAGGCTATAGAAGGCGGCTTCGGCCTCTAAGTACCGGTGGCCATTTCGGTAGGTTACTGAGTCGCGCAGAAAGATTTCCTGCCTCTCTCTCTGCCACACGGCGAAAAGGCTTTGGAGCGTATCCTTACGCAGCGTATCCCAGGCCCGAAGGCCTCGCGGAAAAACCGCCTCATAGCGCGACACGAAATAGACTAGTGTGTCAGTCACAGCTTGGCTGCTGCCTCGTCGCAGAACTACCTGCCCGGCAAAAGTAGCCACCTCCGTAGGAATATAGTAGGTAGCGTAGGCACTCTGAATCGTACCCGTGGTATCCTCAAGCACACCATTTTCGTAGCGCAGAACTTCCTGCTGGCGGTCATAGTAAAGAATAGGGGCGGAAAGCCGAGCCGAAGGAAAAGTAGCTACTACATCGCCCTCGTAGGTTAGGCGGTGAGTTCGGGGATTGTAGGAGAGCTTTTGGGCGGTTATAGTGCCGCTGGTACCTATGAAGGTTTGCGTGCCACCCTGGGCTACGAAGACTCCATCGGCATATAGAAAGGCTTCCTGGCAAAAAAGACGCAGGGTATCCTGACGCAGCCAGACATTGCCTTTGAGGTGACGCAGCTCGGCGGTGCCGCCCAGTACATCCGCTCGCTCAATAGACACCTGTAGGCGAGCCGCTTGAAGTAGTATCCATCCCCACCCCACCCCTACCAGGGATAAGTGAGAACATAGCAGAGGATATTGACCCCCATGCGAAAGGCCAGCTCCCGTACTTCGGGCGGGTCTCTATGCACTTGGGGATCCTCCCAGCCATCGCCTAAGTCTGCTTCGTATGTCAGGAGAGCCACTAGCCGGCCTTGATGAAAAAGCCCATACAGCTCGGGGGCCTTATTGTCGTGCTCGTGAATTTTAGGAAGGCCATAGGGAAAGTCATAGTAGCAGTGAAAGATAGGGTGGTCGGCGGGTATAGGCTGTAAGTCCGCTTCGGGAAAGATCGTCCGCAGGGCCTGACGGGCATAACTATGCATGCCATAGTCATCGTCAAGCACCAGAAACCCCCCTTGGAGGAGGTAGCGGCGCAAGTTGGCCGCCTCCTCTGGCGAAAATTCAATATTCCCATGCCCTGAGGCATACAGAAGAGCATATTCGTGAAGGTTAGAATTGGAGGGGCGCACAACCTCTTCCTGCAGCTGAACGGGAATAGGTGCATGGGTTTGGACATATTGAAGCAAATTCTTGAGGGAGGCCCGATTCCCATACCAGTCGCCGCCACCGCCGTAGTGGAGCTTGCCAATTTTTACCAAGGGGCGACTTTGGGCCCACAGGAGGGCTAGGCAAAGAAGGGCATGCATAAGGTTAATTATAGTATTTTTAGGGCATAGCCACAAGGGGCGTAAGGTGCAGTTGGGTACGCGTAGGGTCAATCCAGAAGAGCCAAGGCTTTTGATGCCATAAGAGAAGTTTAGCTTGGGCAGGCATAACGGGCAAGGGCACGGGACGCAGGTTATCCAGAGTGGTGCCCTGATAGAGGGCATACAACTCTTCCATTTGCACTAGCAGCCAGTAGCGCCCTTGGGCGTAGCCGATTTGCCAGCTGGTCTTTTCGGGCACGGGCGTAAGGAGAAGGCCCTTTTTTAGAAGCGTACCTTGTGGGCTGTACCGTCCATATGCTAGCTCCCAGCGGCCATCACTCCGCTGCCCTAAAAATGTCAGCACCACCTCGCCAGGTCCTAAAAGGTCTAAGCGCGGATAAAGGTGGTGGCTATGCGTTAGGGGCGGCGTTTGGCGCCAAAGGATTTCGCCCTTAGCGGAAATCCCCACCACCCGCAGCGTTTGCTGGTAGGGCCCAGGGGCCTCTTCGCAAAAAGCTACCCACACGTTCCCTAAGCTATCTTGAAGCGCCTGAAAGAAACGCTGCGGTTTAGTAGTAGGCACCAAGGCCGTGGCGCCCTCTACCTCACCCAGCGCCCCGTAAGCGTAGAGAATCTGATATTTACCCTGTACTTCCTCTTGCCAAAGGTGATGTACGCGCCCGCTATCGCTTCCTGGAAAGAGGCGAGCCGAATTCTGGAAGGTTAGAAGGGTACGCCATCCTTGTTCAGGGCCCAAAGGCCGAACAGAGCGCAGATAGAGGTCAAAACCGCTATCTTCTAGGCTGCGACTATCGGTCCAATAGGCGTAAAGGCGACCACCGTGTAGAAGCCAGTGGGGTTCGTGCTGATGGCGCTTGGCGTCACAGAGGGGGAGAGGACGGGGAAAGAGGGGGCGTCCTGCCAGCGTGAAAGCCTGCGCATAGAGATCGCTTTCCACTATAGATTCTTCGGCCCGCCAGAGAAGCCAGATCGTATCGCCCAAAAAAGCCGCGCGTACACCCTCTTGAAGTAAAGTAGGCTGGTAGGCAAGGGGCTGACCCAGCTTAGGCCACTGGGGTTCTAACCCGGCATTCAGTAGCTGCCCATAAAGCTGCCGAAGGTTTTTCCCTTCCCGATTATCGCTCCACAGCAGAAGGAGTTTATCTCCCCACGGCACGGCTTCAATTGCACTGATCTGAGCCAAGGGCTGCTCCCTATTTCCTACCAGAGCCTTATGCAGACGAACCTCTCCCTGAAGCGAGATATGAGCCACATACACATAGCTACCCTCTGTAGGATGCTCCTCTAAGTAAGCCACCCAAAAGTCCTGAAAGCCCAGCGCCGCCACACAGAGGCTGTGCTGCATGTACAGGTTATCCGCTAAAGGCCGACCCGTAAATTCCCACAAAGGCTTGCCTTGGGCTGAATAGCGCTGAAAGTAAATATCTCCCTGCATGCGTCGGAAATCCACCCAAACGGCTATAAGTTCATTCTGGAGGTAGTTTAGGATGAGTTGGGGGGTTTGTTGGGGCCCAGGCAGGCTTACTATAGGTAAGCCCTCCTTCGGCAGCAGCGGCTGACCCGTGGTAATGTCGAGCCTTTGGTAGTAAAGGTCCCAATCCTGGTGGCGATTGTCCTCCCACACTACCAGAACCTCTGCCCCACGCTTGTACAGGCGGGGGTTTTGCTGGTCGCCCGCCTCCGTACAGAGCGGTACTTCATATAGCTGCTGCCCATGGCGGTTGTAGCGCACGAGGTAGAGGTCCTTCCCAATTCCACTCATAGAAAGGCCCTCGTATGCTGCAATAAGCCCCCCGTACCCATCCCCGAGGAACTCGGCCGCTTCAATGCTGCGGCTTGTGCTGGTAAGAGACCGAGCCGAAGAGGCGGGCTCCCCCTTCCACAGCCACTTCTGGAAGAAAAGCTCCCATCGCCGCCCCGTGTAGGCTTCCCAAAGCACTATGGGGCCTTCGGTATCGCTGAGAAGAAGCCGGCTGTGTCGGACAGGCCGCCGCCCCCCTTCAATGACTTCCTTGAGCTCGGGAGCGCCCGTAGCAGAGAAATAGTGAAGAGAAAGCGCATTCTCCGTCTGGATGAGGAGCACCAACCCGCCTTTCGGTTTAGGCTGAAGCTGAAGGGATTTAGCCGGCTGCTCTAAATGCGTCTGCCAAACAAGAAAAAGCTCCTTTTCTAGGTAGAATACAAAAGTACCTTGAGCCGAGCTCCAGGCCCCGTATAGGCCGCCCGTTTCACTTACGGCCGCATCCCAGGCCTCCACGCGGGTAGTCTCCTGGCAGGAAATGCAAAAGCCTACACTGCCCGAGGGCGCCGCTAAGGTGGTATCTATGTAATGCAGGTAAAGGTGCGGCGTACCAGTGCGGGTAGCCCGATAGCCTAGCCATATCTGATGGGGGGTTATGGGCCATACCTTGAGATCCTGCACCACCTGCCGATAGGGGGTAGGAATGCTCCAAGTTTGCATCCACAGAAGGAGCCGCAGCCCCATGCCGCAAAAGTAAAACCCACCCCCACAAAAAAGCACTACCTTTGTCTATTATTATGCTGACATGGCTCGTGCGCCTTTTCGGTAGTAAGCGGGAGAGGGATATTGCACGCCTGCGCCCCATAGTAGCGGAAATCAATCGGATTTATGCCAGCCTACGCGACCTTTCGGATCAAGCCCTGCGTGAGAGAACCTTTGAATTGCGATCCAAAATTCAAGCCGCCATAGCCCCAATAGAAGCCGAACGTCAGCGTACGGAATCGGCTATCCAAGAAGCCATTTTAAGCGGGGACATTCGCGCACAGACTGAGCTTTTCGCCAGGCTGGATAACCTGCGCCTGGAGCGTAACAAAGCCCTGGAGGCAGTTCTCAAGCAACTTCTGCCCGAAGCCTTTGCTATCGTGCGCGAAACGGCTCGCCGCCTTACCGAACACAAGCAGCTTGTCGTCCCCGCTACCGACTGGGACTACGAGATGGCCCAAAAGTATGGCCACATTCGCATAGAAGATGGCCAAGCCATATGGCCTAACGTATGGAAAGTGCGCGGCCATGAGCTGGAATGGAATATGATTCATTACGATGTACAGCTCATGGGCGGTATCGTCCTTCATGAGGGTAAGATAGCGGAAATGGCCACCGGCGAGGGCAAAACGCTGGTAGCCACCCTCCCCGCCTACCTGAATGGCCTCACGGGCCTCGGCATGCACATCGTAACGGTGAATGACTACCTGGCCAAGCGCGACGCCGAATGGAATGGCCCGCTCCTTGCCTTCCATGGCCTGCGCGTGGATTGCATAGATTACTACGAGCCCCACTCAGAAGGGCGCAAGCGTGCCTACCAGGCCGACATCACCTACGGAACAAACAATGAGTTTGGCTTTGACTACCTGCGCGATAATATGGTAACGGCGCCCGAGCAGATCGTACAGCGGGAGCACCATTACGCCATCGTGGATGAAGTAGATTCGGTTCTAATTGACGAAGCACGCACGCCGCTTATCATCTCGGGCCCGGTTCAGTATAGCGACCACCACCTCTATCAGCAGTTCAAGCCGCTCATTGAACGACTCGTAAATGACCAGCGCCGATTGAGCCAGGAATTTCTCCAAAAAGCCAAAAAGCTCATCAAAGAAGGCAAGACTAAGCCCGAAGAAGGCGGAAAATACCTTCTGCGAATCCAACGCACCACGCCTAAGTACCGGCCTTTTCTCAAATACCTAGCTGAGCCCGGCATAATGCCCTTGCTGGAAAAAGCCGAAGCCTTTTATCTCCAGGATAATGCCCGCCGCATGCCTGAGGTAGATGAGGAGCTCCTTTTCGTAGTGGATGAAAAGAATCACTCGGTAGACCTTACGGACAAAGGGATTGAACGCGTGGCGCAGTATGGGGAGGATCCAGGGCTTTTCACCTTACCCGACCTAGCCAGTAGTTTGTCGGAGATAGATGGCGACTCTACCTTATCCCCTCAGGAAAAGGCCGCCCGGAAAGAAGCAATCTACCGAAGCTATGCCGAGAAAGCCGAGAAGCTTCACGCCATCCAGCAGCTTCTGCGCGCCTATGTGCTCTATGAGCGTGATGTGGATTATGTCGTACTCAATGGGCAGGTGCTTATCGTAGATGAGCATACGGGGCGCATCCTGCCGGGCCGCCGCTACTCCGAAGGCCTCCACCAGGCGATTGAAGCCAAAGAAGGCGTGAGTATAGAAGGCGCTACCCAAACCTGGGCTACTATCACCCTCCAGAATTACTTCCGCATGTATCACAAGCTAGCCGGGATGACCGGCACGGCCGAAACCGAAGCCAAAGAATTTTACGACATCTACAAGCTGGATGTGGTCGTGATTCCAACGAATAAGCCTGTTATCCGAAAGGACTATGATACCATCCTCTTTCGCACCCAGCGGGCCAAGTACAACGCTATCATAGAGGAAATCAAGCGCCTGCATGCCGAAGGACGTCCTGTACTGGTAGGTACTACGTCGGTAGAAACCTCGGAGCTTTTGAGCCGCATGCTAAAAATGGCTGGCATCCCCCATAACGTCCTAAATGCCAAGCACCATGAGCGGGAAGCGGAAATCATAGCCCAGGCTGGGCTCAAAGGGGCCGTTACTATCGCCACGAATATGGCTGGGCGGGGTACGGACATTCGCCTCGGGCCTGGCGTAGCGGAGCTAGGCGGCCTGGCCGTTATCGGCACCGAACACCACCAGGCGCGCCGCATAGATAATCAGCTACGGGGGCGGGCCGGACGCCAGGGCGACCCCGGCACCTCCCAGTTTTTCGCCTCCATAGAGGATGATCTCCTCCGCCTCTTCAACTACGAGCGCCTCAGCAAATGGATGGATTTCCTCAAGTTCAAAGAGGATGAATCCATCCAGGACCGCATGGTTACCCGCACCATCCAGAATGCCCAAATGCAAGTGGAGCGCAATCACTTCGGAATTCGTAAGCGGCTCCTGGAGTACGATGAGGTGATGAATCACCAGCGAAAGGCTATATACGCTCGTCGGCGCAGCGCCCTCTTTGGCGATCGCCTGCAAGTAGACCTCTCCAACATGCTCTACGACCTCTTAGTAGCCATCGTAAGCCGCTATTCTAAGCCCGAGGACGCCGAAGCCATAGCGGTAGATTGCGTGCGCACTCTCGCCTTCCTTCCCTCCCTCACGCCAAAGGACTTAGAGCCCTTCCAAGTGGAGCGTATCGCTACCCACTTACACAAGATGGCCTACGACTTCTACCGAAGCAAAAAAGAACGCATCAACAAGCTCGTCTATGAGCATACCACGGCGCTCCTCAAGCAGTTTCCCGATGCTCAGTGGCTCCAGATAGATTTTACCGATGGTACAATGCGCCTGCCGGTAGTAGTTTCCATTCCCGAGATTATCCGCACCCAAGGCTGGGGCACCTTTACGGAAGTGGAAAAAATCGTTACCCTCAGCCAGATAGACAACCTCTGGGTAGAGCATCTACGCCAGCTGGATGACCTGCGCCACAGCGTCCAGACGGCGGTGTATGAGCAAAAAGATCCGTTGTTGGTCTATAAGTTTGAGTCCTTCAAGCTCTTTCAGCACATGATAGATAGGCTCAATCAGCAGGTACTCTCTCTGCTCTTTCGGTTAGAAATTTATGAGGAGCGGCAGGCGGCGCGGAAGCAGCGGCAGGAGCGGGATCTGTCACGCCTGCGAGCGCGCCAGGCCGAGGACTACTACTTCAGCGCGCCTGCCAGTCCGAGCCCGGCGGCACCTGAGTATGTGAGCGCACCGGCGGCGGTAGCTACGGAACCAGCGGAAAGCACGCCTCCCCTTTCTCGGCGAGAGCGACGCGCCCTAGAAAGGCAGCAGCGTAAAAAGAAGGCCCGCTAGGCTGTCTCAAAAAGTGAGGGCTGCCCCCCGCGGCGAAAGCGGCTCAGGTCATAGGCTGGCATAGGCGGGGCTGTAGAATAGTAGCGCGCTAGCCCCGCCTGAAAGGTTTGCTGAATAGCCTCCGCCAAAGGACCGCTACCTTGGAGGCGCCGGCCCCACTGGCTATCCCCGAGCTGGCCCCCATGACACGCGGCAATTTGCCGCAGAACCTTCTCTGCCCGGTCAGGAAAGTAGGTGCGCAGCCAGGTGGCGAAGATTTCCGCTATGGCGCCATTAAGGCGGACGATGGTATAGGCGGCTGTCCGAGCGCCCGCCGCCCGCGCCGCAGCCATAATCGGCAAGAGCTCGTCCGCATTGAGGCCAGGAATAAGGGGGGCTACCATTACACCTACAGGCACCCCCGCAGCCGTCAGCCGGCGAATCACCTCCAGACGCCGAGCCGCTGCCGCCGTACGCGGCTCCAGCCGCTGGCGCAACTCCTCCCGCAGGGTAGTTACGCTGATATACACATGCACTAAATTCAGCCGACTGAGCTCCGAAAGAATATCTATATCACGCAGGACGAGCGCGCTCTTCGTGATTATACACACCGGGTGACGAAACTCCAAAAGCACTTCTAAAATTTGGCGCGTAAGACCAAATTCCCGCTCTAGCGGCTGGTAGCAATCGGTATTCCCGGCCAGCATAATTGGCTGGGGACGCCACTTCGGATCGCTCAGCTGCGCCCGCAGAAGCGCCGGGGCATTCTCCTTGACTAGGATTTTTGTCTCAAAATCTATCCCCGCCGAGAAGCCCCAGTACTCGTGGCTATTGCGCGCATAGCAGTATATGCATCCATGCTCACAGCCCGCGTAAGGGTTCATGGAATACACTATGGGCAAATCCGGGCTGTCTATGACATTGACAATTCGGCGGGCTTTGAGGCGAATTATCTGAACGGGGGCTGAATCGGGCGCTAAGGCAGCCTCGTAGGCGTAGGCTAAGGGATCAAACCGATTGGGGGGATTATGGCGAGCGCCGCGCCGCACGCGCCCTTACTCCCCTTGACCTTTGGAGAACCCTTCTACCCCATCAAAGAGATAGAGGTTCTCCATTTTGATAAACTCTAAGCCGGCTTTTTGGTAGGCCTGAAGGGCCTGAATTATGACGTCTGAAGAGATGGGCGCTCCGCTTGCGGACATTAGGCGCGTGCGCCAGTGATCCACTAAGAAGGTTTCCTCCAGCGTTTGAGGCCAGACCGCTGTACCGCGGTTGGAAATCATCGTGAGCTTGAGCGTGGGCGGAAGGGCGGCCTGAATCTTTTGGGCCAGTTCATTTGGATGTCCAGGCGTCCAATTCACGAAAATATCTACGCCGATTAGCTCTTTTTTCGGGGGCTTAGGGCGCGTGTAGGGCGGTATAGTGAGCACGCGCGCGGGGCCGCCCTCTTGCGTGTAGCGCACGGCCTTTAGGGTTTCGGGCTGCTTACCTAGATTCCGTACCACGGCTTCGGCAAATTCCTTAGTGCCTACTTTGGCGCGCGAGAAGCCTTCCCGATAGATGTCATACGTATGGTAGCCTTCCTCAATAGTGCGCAGCCAGGCGTTGTGCACCCTTTCGGCTACTTCGGGCTGGCCAATATGCACCAGCATCATGATCCCTGCATGAAGCAGCCCCGAGGGGTTAGCCAGATTCTGCCCGGCTCGGCGCGGCGCCGACCCATGGATAGCCTCAAACATAGCCACCGAAGGGCCGATATTAGCCGAGCCGGCCAAACCCACCGAACCCGCTATCTGCGCCACCAT
Organism: Bacteroidia bacterium; assembly: GCA_039630245.1. Classification (GTDB taxonomy): domain Bacteria; phylum Bacteroidota; class Bacteroidia; order SpSt-205; family SpSt-205; genus SpSt-205. The sequence goes on along the minus strand of JBCNVK010000010.1, from coordinate 50,190 downwards.
GTCCGAAAGAATGTCCCCGTAGAGGTTGAGCGTAACTACCACATCAAACTGCTCTGGCGTATCCGCCAGCTTCGCCGTGCCGATATCTATAATCCAGTGCTCCTTCTCAATCTCCGGATACTCTGCACCGATTTCGTCAAATACTTTATGAAAGAGCCCGTCCGTTAGCTTCATGATGTTATCCTTGGTCATACAGGTAACTTTGCGGCGCCCATAGGCCCGGGCATACTCAAAGGCGTAGCGAATAATTCGCTCGCAGCCCGGCTGCGTAACCAGCTTGAGCACCTGATAAACTTCCGGGGTCTGGCGATGCTCTATGCCCGCATACAGGTCCTCCTCATTTTCGCGGACGATTACCACATCTAGGCCGGGGTACTTAGTTTCTATGAAGGGGTGGTAGGAGACGCAGGGGCGCACATTGGCGAAAAGGTTGAAGAGCTTACGAGTAGTTACGTTGAGGCTTTTATAGCCGCCGCCCTGCGGGGTGGTAATAGGGGCCTTGTAGAAAACCTTCGTTTCCCGAATAGTCTGAATCGCCTCAGGGGTAATCCCCGCCGTATAGCCTTGGAGGTAGATTTTTTCGCCGATTTCTATGATACGAGGCTCTATTTGGGCGCCAGCTTCTTGAAGGATATGGAGGCAGGCGCTCATAATTTCAGGGCCTATGCCATCCCCATAGGCTACCGCAATAGGTACTTTACTGGCCATATCTGAGCAAAGCTACGAAGATTTGAGCGCAAGTTGGATAAGGGTTATAGCGTTAGCGCTGGGGTCAAGTTGGAGGGCTTTGGCGAGGCGGTGATGGGCTTCTTGCGCCGTAAGGCCTAAGGCCAGCAGAGCTTCGTAGGCTTCCCCATAAGCGGCGGTTCGGACAGCAATTACATGCTGTTTAAGGAGAGGCTTTAGTTCCAGAAGTACTTGCTGGGCGAGCTTTTTGCCTATGCCGCGCACGCGGCTGAGCGCTTCTATATCTTCCGCCTGCAAAAGCTGTAAGAATTGCTCTACGGAAAAAGTGGAGAGAATATGGAGGGCGCGTTGAGGGCCCAGACGCGGCACACGCAGGAGGTTCAAGAAGAGTTTTTTCTCCTCCTCTTCTCGAAAGCCATAGAGCACTGGCTCACCCTCCTCGCGCGGGAGGATGAGTACGGTATGGAGCCTCAGGGGAAGGCCCGCCTGAATGGACGACACAAGGGAAAGCGGTACACGCAAAAAGAGCCCTATGTCCCCTACTTTCAGCACGAGGCCATGGGGATAGACCTGCGCCACCTTGCCCTCCACAAAAGCTATCATCGCTACAAAAGTGCGGCGCAATTTATGTACTTTTGCACCCAAACTCACACACTATGCGGTACGCACGGAGTTTAGCAGGATTAGCCCTTGTATGGGCTATAGTTGGCTGCGCAAGCGGCCCTAGCGAAAACTTCAAAAATCAGGTAAGCGCAGAGCTGGCAGACCTCAAGAAAGCCCAAGATCAGGTAGCCAGCCTCAAAGCCGATGTGGGCCAGATTCAGAGCCCTTTGGACTCCCTCAAGCAAGCCTTGGGTAAAGTATGGAGCGACAAGGTAGAAAAAGACAAAGACCTTGCGCCTCAGCTCAAGGAAGTGGGGGATGAGGTGCAAAAGCTGACTAATGACGTCAACTCGGTGGAGGGCCAGCTGGGTAGCGCCATAACTGAAGCCGAGAGCTTCGCCAATGGTCTCGCCCAGCAAACTAAAGGCGATCAAGAGCTCAAGCCCGAATGGGATAGTGTAAAGAATAAGGTGAATCAAGCCGCAGGCCAGCTCGCTGGCCTTACAGAGCGGGCTACCCAGCTCAAACAGCGTGTCAGTAGCCTTACCGAGGCTATCCAGAAAAAGTACCCCGCCAAAAAGTAAGCCAAGCCCTCACTACCTCTTTAGGAAGCGTGGGCTGAAGCCCACGCTTCCTAAGCTTTTTTAAAGATGCGCCGATGAGTTATCCTTGGCATGTCAAGGTAGGTTGCCTGATAGGGATCCTCCTAATAGAGAGTTGTACGCCGCGCAGCCGGGTTTTTCGTACGCCTTATGACAAAGAGCTGCGCCGCGCGCTGCGCCGCCAAAAGGGTGGATGGGTGATGCGTGGCCCTACCCAGCCTGCCTCTACCCCCTCTACCCCAGTTATACAACCCGATCAGTTCTTTCAGGCAGTCTTAGAACTGCCTCAGGCAATAGGCAAGGAAGAACAGCTCAGTACAACCCTTCGGCTAGATACGCTGCGTGTTTATGAGGACAGTTTGGCCTACCTGCCTTGGGCAGGTAGCGTTAGGTTAGGCGGACTAACCTTAGATTCAGCCCAGGCGCTCTTGGAGGCCCGAGCCCAGCAAATCTTCCGCTCGGCTCAAGTTCGGCTTTATCCCCTCTACCCCTATTATATGTTCGGTGAAGTAACTACGCAGGGGCGCCTTCTGCTGAATAGGCGCGAAATACCGCTTTTTGAAGTGCTGGGACTTATGAACTTTCCGACCTTCTCAGCGGATCTCAGTCGGGTCAAGGTGATCCGAGGCGCTAGGGTATATCTGGTTGATGTGCGTGATGCCCAGACCATCACAGGCGCCTTTATGCTTCAAACTGGAGATATCGTATATGTCCCCCCTCAGCCCCTTACGATTATTCGCACAGAGTTTCAGACGCTTAGTCTGATACTGAGTATCTTGCAAATTGCTAACTTTGTTATCTTACTTACAGTCTTTTTTTGACCCATGCAACTGCTGCAGGAATGGGATTGGCGCCGCTTCCTTATACTTCTTACACGCTACTGGTGGTGGCCTGTGCTCACCTGCATAGGTGCTCTTGCAGCCGCATGGATCTATCTGCGTTATACCCCCGCCCTTTACAAAACAGAGACCGTCATCCAAATAGACCTAAGCAGTGGCTCGGACCTCTCCACTCGTTCTGAACCTTCTCCGTATGCCTTTCCCGTAGAAGGCTTAGCGGAGTCTTACATGGAGCTCTTCAGTACGCATGATGTAATTCTCTCAGTAGTGCAAGCCTTAGAATTAGACCAAGTAGTGCATAGCATAGGTAAGTTCGGCAAGCACCTTCTTTTTCCCTCTCCTTTTCGGTTAGAGATAAGCCCTGACCAAGATAGATTCTTCGCCACTTATGGACGCGCGTGGAAAGTAGTTCTCCACTCAGATTCAAGCTATACCTTGTATGCAGGTGAATTGGCGCAGTTGAGCGGAAAGCTCGGCAAGTGGAAAGATAAAGATACCTTTCTCGTGCGTCTTGTACCTAAGATTGAAGCCATTTCACCCGGCACCTATCTCCTCCAGTGTATTCCCGCAGAGGAAGTGGTAGGTTACTGGCAAGGGCGGATTACTGTCGCACCTAAAAGAGGATTCACTGTGCTTAGTATAGCCGTTGTAGACTATTCACCCTCCCGTCTTTATCAATTTAGCCGTACCTTGATAGATAAGGCACGCTCGCATGAGCAGAGCATTAGGCAACGCCATTACGAGCGAGCCTTAAGATATGTAGATACTCTACTCAATCGTACAGCAGAAGAGATAAAAAGATTCAACGATACTCTTCTAAAAGTTGAAATGAACTCTGATATGGTAATCATTCCAGCTCGCAGGCAAAAAGCCTTAGCGCTCTTTTCAGAGCTAGAGCCCCTATCCTACAAGCTCCAGCTTCAAGGAATTCAGCTGCTTCTTCGGCAGGTTCAGGCTAAACGCGATAGCCTCCTCCAGCACCCTGATAGCGGCATAGCTCCTTTAGCCCTCTCTACTCTCCCGAGCGAATCTGGGCCTAGTGAGCTTATTGCAAAAGTCAATCAGATGATTGCCCAAAGAATGGATCTACTAGAATTATATCAGCCAAATGCCCCGGTCATAAAATCTATTAACCAGAAGATACTTGCAACACTCAATACACTTCTGAAGCAGCTAAAGGAATACCACCACACGCTTCTCCATTCTGAGGAGATAAAGCATCAAGAATGGCTGAGTCAGCGCCAAGTAGCCTACAGGGACATTCAATATGAGCGACAGCTTGCCCTTATGCAGGAAAATATTGCCTTACGACGCGAGCTATACCGAAGCCTTCTCGACCGCCGCATCCAGCTAGGAATCTGGAAAGAGGCTACCACCTCTCTTATTCGAGTCAACCAGCCACCCTCACCGAATGCCATTCTCTTATTTCCTTCTAAACTGCATATCTACCTTTTAGCCCTTGCAGTAGGAATAATCTCAGGGATTGGTGGTATTTTCCTTAAGTACGTATTTGACCAGAAGGTCTCTTACCGAATAGATTTGGAGGGATCAACTCCTGTACCCATAATAGCTGAGATTCCTCACAGCCAGAAAAGTACAAAGGATTTTATACTTTCTAACTTGCAGCTCGAAGTTCTGCGAAGTCTGCGAAATGCTCTCGGCTTTTTATGGGAGCCTGACCAACCGCGTCTCGTAACTATTACCTCTACCGTGAGTGGCGAAGGCAAAACTTTCACTGCTTATGCCCTGGCCTATGCCTACGCTATCACGGGAAGTCGCGTACTTCTGATAGATGCCGACCTGCGACGCTCTACCTTATCCCAATGGGCAGGCTATTATCAGGAAGGACTCTCCCTCCTACTGAATCACGCTGGCGAGCTGTCTTATACTACCATCAGCAAATTCATACACCCCTTAGTTACAGAAGGCCTTTTTCTCTTACCCGCTGGGCCTCATGCACCTAATCCAGCTGAGCTTATAGGATCGGCTAATCTGCCAAAGATTATTCAAGCTTTAGCCCCATATTTCGACTATATTATTATAGATACCGCCCCTTTAGGACTAGTTTCGGACGCCTTGCCTATCGTCCAACATCATCCTTACACCATTATTCTGTATGTGTTTAGAGCTGATTATTCCCGCTTGCCTTTTCTCCGTCATCTCAGTCAGCTTATTCAGCAGTACCATCTGAAGAAGATTTACCTCCTCTTCAACGGCACTAAACTTTCCCGACCACGCTATGGCTATGGCTATGGATACGGGTATTACAGTTCTGGCTACGGGAACGGTTACTATCAGCCTTCGGCAAGGAAAGCTTCCTTTTGGCAGCGTCTGCGCGAACAGCTTCCTCTCTGAAGCATGTGGTTTTTCCGCCCCCCGCCGCCTCCGATTAACTTAGGTGCTGAGCTCACAGTAGAACTGCATAACCATGTGCTCCCCGGCCTAGACGATGGCGCCAAGACCGTGGAGGAGGCCATACAGATGATATTTTTCTGGGCCGAAATGGGCTACCAGAAGGTTATAACTACCCCTCATATCGGAGCTACTTTTAGACCTTCATCGCACCAGATAGAGGAGACTCACAGCCGCCTTTGCCAGCACCTCCAAGAACAAGAAATCCCCATTTTCCTCACTGCAGCTGCGGAGTACCTTTTAGAAGCCGAGCTCAAAGCAGACCTGACCGCTCTGCGGGCTTTCGGCCCCAAGCGCCACCTCCTGATTGAGTTTGGGTTCTGGATTCTTCCACCCCGCTGGCAGGAGCTTACCTTTGCGCTTCAAAGTGCTGGCTATACTATCGTAATTGCTCATCCAGAGCGCTACGAATTCGCCACGCGAGAGCTTCTGCGCAGCTGGTACGAACAAGGATTCTACCTCCAACTCAACCTGCTCTCTTTAGTAGGCTATTACGGAAAAGCTGCGCTCCAACGAGCTGAGTACCTTCTGGAAAAAGGATGGGTTCATTTTGTGGGCAGCGACATGCATAGTCCCTCTCAAATCGCCCCTTTGCGCAAAGCTCTCCAGCATAAAACCCTGCGCCGCCGATTTTCTACTTTCCTCAACCCTTCCCTCCTATGAGCGACCGAATAGGCAAAATTTGGGTACTCAGTTTAGTGGCCTTGATCCTAGGCCTCAGTCTCTCGCTATGGTGGCATGGGCGAACTGCCTCCCCTGAAGCCCAACTTACTTACCTCACCGCTTATGCCCAGCAAGAGCTCGGCTGCCGACCTTACCTTCTCAATTCAAACCTCAAAATGGACATAAACAAGAATGGCTTTCCAGAATACCTTTTTTCCTGCGACTCTGCCCTGTCGGCCATACACCAGCGCTTTATATGGATGGAATTACAGCGTAGGCGTCTGCGCGTACTGGCCTATTATACACCAGAAGGTTGGCAGGTAGGCCAAGGCCCTACCCAGGCCGAGGGATTTTACTGGCTCATAGACCGCCGGCATGGCGGCTTCCTTCTTCTTCCAATTTTTAGCAATGGGCTTTCGCTTGTTTCCGAACCTTTGCAGCCCATATGGGATCCCGAAGCACAGGTCATCCGATTCGTCGAACCGTAGGCTTACGGAATGTGCAAATCTACAGCCACGTAGGCTACCTTCCCGAAGAGCGGCAAATAGGCCGCCTAGTACGGGTAAATGTAGAAGTAAGCTACCGGCTGGATAAAATAACCTCAGCGCCTCCCATAGATTATCGGGAGATCGCCAGCCTAGTTCAAAGTAGTTTTGCCTCACAGGCTACTCTGCTAGAAGAGGTAGCTGAGCAAATCGGTCAGGAGATCCTGCAAAGGTGGTCCTTCGTGGAAAAAGTGCGCGTAGAAGTCCATAAAGTACATCCGCCTATTGGTATATTGGCCGAAACGGCGTATGCTGGGGTGGAGATGGAGCGTATGTAGTTTGGCCCTACTAGCCGCCCAGAAATGGGACACTCTCGTAGTAATTGAAACGGCGTATGGCACGCTGCGCCTTCAGCTTTACTGGGCAACACCGATTCACCGAGCAAACTTCTTTAGGCTAGTGCAAACGGGATTGCTGGACAGTACTACGTTCCACCGCGTAGTGCCAGGGTTTGTAATTCAGGGGGGCGATCCAAACTCAAAAGATACGGATCCCCTAAATGACGGTTTGGGTGGACCTGGGTACACCCTACCAGCCGAAATTCGTCCAGAGCTCAAACATACCTATGGTGCAGTAGGCGCTGCCCGCTTGGCCGATGCCGTCAATCCCACCCGAGCCTCAAATGGAAGCCAGTTTTATATCGTGGTAGCCCCTGAAGGTACTCCTTTCCTAGATGGCGCTTACACCGTCTTCGGCCAAGTAATAGAGGGGCTAGAAGTAGCCAATAAAATCGCTGGCGTACCGCGCGACAGTCGTGATCGGCCGCTTCAGGATGTACGCATGCGTGTGCGTCTAGAGCGGCACAAAGTAAGCCGCTTACGCAAAAAGTATGGGCAAGCCTATCGGATTTAGGACGGCAGCTCTATCCGATCGCGGCCGCATTCGCCCTAACAATGAAGACCGCATAGCCTCCCTTCGTCTGCCGCAGGGTGCGCTCTGGATGGTGTGCGATGGTATGGGAGGGCACGCAGCGGGGGAAAAAGCCGCCGAGCTCGCCGTACAAGCCGTAGTAGAGTACCTCGCCAAGGCCCCCCCCTTGCCCCCACCTCACCTCCTTGAAAAAGCCTTATCCGAAGCTAACCACGCCATCTATACGATGGCGCATTTGTACCCTCAGTACCATCGTATGGGCACTACCTGCGTTGTAGCCCTTTATCGCGAAGAAGAAGGCAAGCTTTACTATGCCCATATCGGTGATAGCCGCCTTTACCTCCATCGCCGAGGCCAACTCTATCAGAAAACGCTTGACCATTCTTATGTACAGTTTTTAGTGTCGCAGGGCCTACTCTCTCCCGAAGAGGCGGAGCTTCATCCTCGTCGGCATGTGATTCTGCGCGCCTTAGGCCTGAGTCAGCGCCCCGAAATAGAGGTAGCACCGGAGGCCCTTACCCTCCAGCCAGGCGATTCCATTCTTTTGTGTAGCGACGGGCTAAACAACATGCTGTCCAATAGCGACATCCAAGCCATTCTAAATACCAACCTCCCGCTCCAAGCTAAAGCCCATGCTCTAGTAAAAGCGGCCAACGAAGCAGGCGGTGAAGATAACATAAGCGTAGTACTGGCGGAGTTCGTGTAAAAAAAGCCGAGTATATTTGCCTCATGCGAAGGGTACATTATTTATGCTACCTAGTCGGAATTAGCTTTTCCCTGATGTGGGCGCAGGAAGAGCGTCAAAGGCAGCTAGGGGCTCCTGAGCAGCCAGCGGTCTCTGAGCCGCGCCGCCCTAAAGCTATAGTTTTGCGTGGCAAGGTAGTGGGCGAGAATGGCGAGCCACTCCCTGGCGCTTACATACGCATAGAAGGTACTATCCAAGGGGCCGTGGCAGGGACCAACGGCGAATTCCGCCTAAACCTCCTCAACCCCGCCGACCCTATCCTTCTCGAAGCCTCTTTTGTGGGCTATGAAGCCAGTCGCCTCTCCATACCCCTAAGCCAGGCGGAAAAAGAAATCACCCTAACCCTCAAAGAGACGGGGGTGCGCACCCAAGAAGTAGTCATTTCCGCTAGCCGCGTAAGCGAAACCGTAATGAATTCTCCTGTAACCGTTCTAAAGATGAACTCACGCGAAGTACAAGAAGCCCCCGGTCTAAACATTTTCCAAAATATAACCATCTTCAAATCGGCGGAGCAGGTTAGCTCAAGTCTCACTTTCCAAATTATAAACACCCGCGGCTTCAACTCTTCTAATAACACCCGCTTCGTTCAGCGCTTAGATGGCATAGAAATTCAGGCCCCCGTTTTGAATTTCCCCGTATCTGGCATTACTAATGCAGGCGACTTAGATGTAGAAAGTGTCGAGATTGTGCCTGGTCCTGCCTCAGCTCTCTACGGCCCTAACGCCTTCAATGGAATCATGAATGTGTACACCAAAGACCCTTTCCGTTTTCCAGGTCTTTCGGCTTCTGTCCGATTAGGCCTTAATCATCCGGATCGTGTGGATACCACACCCCAACCGCTCTACGATATCTCTATCCGGTATGCTAAAAGCTGGAAGAATCGTATAGGTTTTAAGATCTTTGCCAACTGGCTGGATGGTCATGATTGGGTGGCTTCCAGCAGGGCCGATGTAGGCGTGTATGCAGGCGCCCGTGGCCCGTATGCTATTCCTGGCCCAGAAAACCCAGGCTACCAAGGTCTCAACGTATATGGGGATGAGATTCGGATCTCACCAACCACCGTCCGCACCATCGCTACCCAAGGCAGCATACTTCTAGGTGCCCCTCCTAGCGATCCAAATGATTTAGATTTCTATTTAGGCCGAACGGGATATTTAGAGCGTGACTTAGTCGAATATCGCGTAAGCGTAAAAAAGGCCTTAGTAGGGGGATACTACCGCATTACAGACAAGCTTCAACTGAAATACCTGGGCTACCTCTCCAGCGGATCTACGGTTTATCAAGGGAATAACCGCTATAGTTTGAGGGACTTTCTCTTTAATGCTAACGCTTTAGAGCTATCAGGGCCCGACTTTCGGATATGGGCCTATAATTTATGGGAGGACGCTGGAGGAAGTTACGACAGCCGCTTTGCGGCTATAAATCTCCTGCGCCGCGTCAAGTCAGATAATAACTGGATGGTGCAATATGTATGGGCCTACACGGGGCAGCTGTACAACTACCTAAGGAATGCAATAGGCCTCAATCCAGATGATTATGGCGTTCCGCGCGGGGGCAGTCATGCGGAAGCGCGCCGTTTTGCCGACTCCGATAGAATGGAGGCGCTCATACCTATTTTCCGGCAGTTTGGGGCTGATCGTCTGGCTGACTTGGCACGCGGGGGGAGTCGCTTAGCCCCTGGTACGCCCGCTTTCCGAGAGGCACTGCGCAGTATCGCCGCTAACCCCAACTTTTTAGGCGGTGGGGCTGGCTTCTTTGACCGCAGCTCCATGTATCATGCCGAGGGCCAATACGACCTCTCCCGCTATCTCCGCTGGGTAAGTATTCTAGTAGGGGGTAACTTTCGGTACTTCCTCACGAACTCACGCGGGACTATCCTAGCGGACACCGCTGGCCCTATAGGCATATGGGAAGTAGGCGCTTTTATCCAAGCTAGTCGAGCCTTCTGGCGAGAACGCCTGCGCCTTATCGCTTCCCTCCGCTATGACCGGAATAAAAACTTCACAGGACGCCTGAATCCTCGGATAGGCGCAATAGTAGCGCTAGACCCTAAAAACCACCATAATCTGCGCTTTTCTTATCAGACAGGCTTCCGCATGCCAACCCTTCAGGGGCAATATATAGACCTAAATCTAGGGGCGTTTCGTCTAATTGGAGGGCTTCCTGAAATGCTCAGTTATCATGGGCTAGATCGGCAGGCTTATACCCTCGCCTCCGTGCGAGCCATGCAGGACTCTATACGCGCGCAAACGCGTGGAACTAATAACCCTAATGCTTATGCAGACTTACTTCGCCCGGCGCGTTTCCCTCGGCTGAGTCCTGAGCTCGTCTCCTGTGTCGAGGTAGGAACGCGTCATCTTCTAGGCGAGAAGATATACGTAGACTTAGACTATGCCTATTCATGGTACACGAACTTCATCGGTCAAGTAGATGTAGTGGGCCCACGCCGCATCACGCAGGCCGATGGAAGTGTCAGTTTCACTAATCTTACACCTACTAACCTACTTCTTACCGACTCCCACCAGGTTTTCCGGGTATATCAGAATACCACCACACCCGTAGCGGCTCATCATTTTTCCGCTGCATTGCAGTATACCATTAGCCGCCGCCTCTTTCTAAATGCTAACTTCACCTACGCCGAAGTAGTACTTACCGAAGAGGCTCGGCGCGACCAGCTCATCGCCCGCTTCAATACGCCCCGCTACAAGGCTAATGTGTACCTTACAGGCCGTGAATTTCTGGCTAGCCGCCGCTTAGGATTTTCTATAGGCTATCGTTGGATGAATGCCTACCTATTCGAAGAAGCCTTCCATTCGCAGGTTATCCCAACCTATCAGCTTGTCGATGCGCAAATAAGTTACAAATTTCCCAAGCTACGTAGCCTCATCCGCATAGGCGGTCAAAATATTCTCAACAACCGGCATATAGAACTGCCAGGGGGGCCTGTTTTAGGCGCCTTGTATTATATTCAGTGGGTGTATGATCCCTTCCTACCTTAGAGGGGACTTGCCTATATTTGATTATGCTTGAAGGGTACTTGGGCGCCCTCGTTTTACTAGGGGTAGGGCTTACTATAGGGATAGCGCTGGTGTATGCGCCTACGCTCTTAGGCCCCCGTCGCCCCCTGCCTCAAAAGATGATTCCCTACGAAAGTGGAATGGATCCCGTAGGCACTACCCGACAGCGCTTTTCCGTACATTACTACAAAGTAGCCATGCTTTTCACCATTTTTGACGTGGAAATTGCCCTTCTCTATCCTTGGGTGCTTTTTTTTAGAGAAAATCCGGGCTGGGCTCTAGGATTATTTCTTTCCTTCACAGGTATCTTGGCAGTGGGCTATTTATACCTCCTGCGTAGAGGTATTTTTGATTGGAGTCGGAGGGAATTATAAGCTATGTACCAGCCCCTTCTAATAGGTGGGCAGTGGGTGCCAAGCCCACAAGTGCAAACTTTACAGGCCCCCTATAGTGGGAGACCCCTGGCTGAGATAGCCTATGCTACCACTGACCACCTAGAGAAGGTAATAGCTCAGCTTCCGACCGCCCAAAAAGCGGCGGTGCGCCTGTCTACCCATCAGCGTTATGCGATCCTAGACCGCCTAGCACGCTGGATACTAGAGAATGCTGAAGCATTAGCCCAAGGAATCGCCGAGGAAGCGGGAAAGCCTCTACGCTACGCGCGCGCCGAGGTACAGCGGGCCTATATCACCGTAACTTTAGGGCGCGATCTCGTGCGGCTCGTGGAAGGGGAAATCCTTCCAGGAGACCTTTCTCCAGCTACTGAAGGGCGCTGGTTACTGGTTCGGCGTGTACCGCTGGGCCCTCTGCTGGCCATTACCCCCTTCAACTTTCCGCTCAATCTCGTGCTCCATAAGATCGTACCAGCTATCGTAGCCGGCTGTGCTATAACCCTCAAACCTGCTCCCCAGGCTCCTCTTACGGCTTACCGCTTGGGCACAGCGCTTTTGGAGGCTGGCTGGCCGCCCGAAGCGCTCTCCATAATTAATGCTGAGCCAGCTATAGCCGAGATGCTTGTTCGGTCTCCAGCCTATCGTATTCTATCCTTCACAGGTAGCGCCGCTGTAGGATGGCACCTTCAAACCCTAGCGGTTCAGAAGAAAGTCATCTTAGAACTCGGCGGCAGTGCGGCCGTCATCGTTCATGACCCTGAGGACCTATCTAAAGCCGCTCAGGCCATAGCGGAAGCTGCCTATCTTTATGCGGGCCAAGTTTGCATTGCCGTGCAGCGGATTTTCGTGCATCGCCCCCTTTATGACGATTTTTTAGAAGCCTATCGAGCGGCCACCCATGCGCTCGTTTGCGGCGACCCTCTGCACGAGGAGACCCATCTCAGTAGCGTTATAGACGAGCGCAATTTCAGGCGAATCGCAGACTGGCTTACCGAAGCCCGTCTTAGTGGCGCCCATGAGCTTATCACCCCAGCTTTAGACCCAGAGCGCCGCCTCATCACGCCTGGCCTACTTAGCGAACTTTCTCCTGATACACACTTAGCCCGAGAGGAGGCCTTTGCGCCTCTAGCGGAAATCGTCCCGTACGACCTACCTGAAGAGGCTTTTCAAAAGGTCAATACCTCACCCTACGGCCTCCAAGCAGGGATTTATACCACCTCTGAACGCCTCCTACGGCAGGCTTTTGCTCATTTAGAAGTAGGGGGGCTAGTCCACAATGCGCCACCTACTCTACGAATAGATAGTATGCCCTATGGCGGCGTGAAAAATTCCGGCTTAGGTCGTGAAGGGGTCAAATACGCTTTTTTAGAATATACGGCTCCAAAAGTCCTAGTATGGTAGAGGCTGAGACGCTGTATATTGCGGGCGAGCCGATCAAGAGTCGGCTTTGGATGGGTACGGCGCGCTACCCCTCGCCCCAAGTGCTCTTAGAAGCCTTAGAACGCGCTCAGCCAGGGCTCGTCACGGTAGCCATACGCCGCCTCAACCTCTCAGCCCCTCAGGAAACTTTTCTAGAGCTTCTCTTGGGCAAGTATCGCCTCTTACCCAATACCGCTGGCTGCTATACCGCCGAAGAGGCCATTTTTGTAGCCGAGCTGGCTCAGGAGGCCTTGCAAACAAACTGGATTAAGCTAGAGGTGATTGGGGACGAACATACGCTTTGGCCAGAGGCGGAAGAGCTCCTCAAGGCGGCACGGGTTCTAAAGCAGCGCGGCTTTGTGGTTTTAGCCTATGCGCCAGATGATCCTATAGTATGTCAGAGGCTAGCGGATATAGGCTGTGCAGCGGTTATGCCTTTAGCAGCCCCGATTGGAAGCGGGCAGGGTATCCGAGACCCTGAGCGTCTCCTCCTTATTCGTCAGAAGCTGATGGGCCTACCTTTGGTCATAGATGCAGGGATTGGCAGTCCAGCAGATGCTTCACTGGCCATGGAACTTGGATACGACGCCGTCCTAGTAAATACGGCTATTGCGGAAGCGCAACACCCGGTCCTTATGGCTGAGGCGATGCGGCTAGCCGTAGAAGCAGGCCGCAAGGCGTACCATGCGGGCCGTATCCCGCGTATTTCTTACGCCCGGCCTAGCAGCCCCTTAGAAGGACTGCCTTTCTAAAAGAGCCGCTACCCCTAAGAAGCCGACCCAAATAAAGCCTACCTCCGCACGCGAGCTATACCTTTGTAGTGGAGAGGTGCCGGAGTGGTCGAACGGGCCTGACTCGAAATCAGGTAGCCTGCGGCAAGCGGGCTCGGGGGTTCGAATCCCCCCCTCTCCGCTATAGGTTATTTTGCCGAAAAGCCTCAGCTAGCAGAATAGCAGCTACAGCGCTCACGTTGAGCGATTCGACGCTGGGGTGGTGAGGTACGGTGAGCCAAACCGAGGCTAAGCGAAGATATGGTGCCGGAATGCCCTTCTGCTCTTCGCCTAGGAGAATTATAGAGGGGGTGGCCCAGTTCCACTGGAAGTACGGCATAGCGCCTTCGGCCCGCGGGGTCGTAGCTACAATCTCCCATCCAGCTGCATGGAGTCTTTGGAGCGCCTGTAAGGGACGCTTCTCACGAACGACGTAAAGTTGAGCCAAAGCCCCTGCACTTGCGCGCCAAAGGGCTGGATTGGAAGTAAGTGGGGAGCCTTCGGCTTTCAGCATAATCCACTTTACCCCAAAGGCTAAGGCACTTCGGCAAATAGCCCCTACATTCCGCGGGTCGGTAATACCGAGCAGCCCAAGGGCTATCCCCCTAGGGGGCGATTGCAGCCACTCTTCTAAGGTATATAGGCGCAAGGGGCTAAGAAGCGCTGCCCAATAAGTGCCGCTTGGAAGCGCGGAGGCAGGCACCCACTGTACCTTCCAATCGTAGTGCCGTACCAGCGACCGAAGCGGGGCTGGTAAGGGCTGGCCTTCTCGGACTAAAAGGCGCTCTACTTGAGCTCCACCTTCCACGGCACGCCGCAGCGCCCGAAGCTCCGTAAGAACTAGCGCCTTTCCCACCAACCCTGATACTCTAAGCGTCGTACTAGCTCCCAATCGCCCCCCACAGCCCTAAAATAGAAGCTTAGCTGCAGGGGGAGATAGACCCACGTCTCCTGTTGAGGCGTAAGAAGGCGTAAGGAAGGCTCGCCATAAACAAGGTAGATCAGGCCTCTATCACTCCGCTCGCCAGGTTTGTGGGCGGAGAAGCGCTGGTAGGCCAGGGGCGCGCGCTGTCGCCAGTGTTTCTGCGCAGCAGAAGGCAGCCGGTAAGGCGGCAGCGGCTCTGAACAGGTCCAAAATATCTGGGTGGTATCACCTCGCAGATACCAGGTACAGCCTAGGTAGACTGGCTTAGGCGGGCGACGTCGCCGACGTACTACATAAGGCGGGAGGGGCGGCGTAGTATCTACCTGGGCTGGGCAGAAAACCCTCTGCCAGAGGCTATCCCCTGGCCTAGCTAAGCCAGCGAGCGAGTCCAAGTGAACCCGTACAGGCGGCGTGAGCACAGGTGTAAAAGCCTCCACCCACCCGCGGCTTATTCCTTCTGGACACCATACGTTGCAGTAATACGAAAGGCCTGGAGCTTCCGTACAGCTGGCCTGCACCCCTAAGTTATTCCCGGCCATTTCGGATGGTAAGTGCGCTTGGATAGCACCGGCCCACACTGGCTCATACGGCAGATGTACTAGGGTATCTACCTTCAGGCCTTCTGCCGTAGTAAAGCTCCACAGTACCGGTACCTTCCCCTCAAACACGTAAGGTAGCCAGGGTTCTAGACGGATCTGACAGTAAAATACCCATTCGCGGGGAGCAGTGCGATAGAGCCGACCTACAAGGGGCGGCGCTTCGCGCTCAGCGCCTCGCTCTATCCAGACGCCTTGAGCCCTATTCACTCCTCCAACTAGCGCGCCGATAATCCATAGCTTCAGCTTCCTCACGCAGCCGCTGGAGTTGAGAACGGAAGAGAGAGTCTAGTTTAGGTGCTTTTCTGGGCAGTTCATACACCAGGGCGCCTGTAAGCCATGTAAGCCTATCCTCAGGAGGAATACGCTGGGCTTTCGCATAGGCTAGCTCGCCCTGAAGCATTTCAACTAAGTCTCGCATGGACTTTTGAGCCGCTACGATATCCCCCGCTCTGTACCAAAGGAGCGTCTGCAGATAAAGCTGGCTAGGCTCCAAAGGCAAGTTTTCCGAGGATAGATGCGCCTCCATAAAAGCTAAAAGATCACGCGCCTTTTGGCGGAGCGCCTGAGCTTGCGAAGCGTCGCTGAGGGTATCCGCCTGATCTAAATAATAGCCAGCTAAATGTTGAAATACCGAGCGATAATTAGCTATCATACGGCGGGTATTGCTATCGTAGAAAATATCGGGGCGATTTAGGTTACGGTAACGATAGACCTGAGTCAGAAGGTGATGGGTAAGGCTATCCTGAATTGGGCATTCTAAGGTGCTTCGGCGTGGAGACCCCTTAGGCTTGAGAGGTAGTAATTCATACACCATCCCCCGCATATATAGATAATCAAAAAGATCAAGGTAGCTATACTGAGGCAAGGTATTGGCAAAGCAAATAGGACGGCGCCACCCATCTTGGATATTGGCTAAGATGATGTTGATGGTCATATAATCTTGCTTATTCAAGTAACCCCCTGGCCTATTCTCGGCTCCCGGCACCTTACGCGGGGTTATGGTCCAGCGAAGCGTGTCGGCAAGCTGATCAATTGTATAACGATAACCTTCAGGATAGTTTTTTAGAAATTCTTCTTTGGGGATGGGCTCATCCATTACTTCTTCTCCTGGCCTTACTAGGATTTGGTCTCTCTTTTCACCCATCCAGATGGTATCGGCCAACTGAATAGGAACGGGCGGAGCGCCATTATGAGTTTGGTACTTCAGCTGCGAGATGTACCAGTCGGTATTGAGAAGGCTTAGATTGACTATGCGTACGTCAGTGCGTATGCCTTCTACTTCTTGAAGGTACCAGAGCGGGAAGGTGTCGTTATCTCCATTAGTGAAAAGAATTGCATTGGGTGGGCAGGACATTAGGAAATTGTAGGCGCTATCGGGCGGCACGTAATTACCTGCACGCGAATGGGAGCGCCAGTTTTTTACTGCCATAAGTAGGGGTACGCCTAAAAGGGGTAAGCCTGCTACGGCATCGGTATATCGGCCTAGCCATTTTTCTAGTTTCTCGGCTACCGCTGCGGCGCTCATTCCTACCCACAGGGCAAACATGATAAAGGAGCCTGCGTAGGAGTAGTCCCGCTCGCGCGGCTGATTAGGATACTGATTGAGATAGACGATGATAGCTACGCCCGTGAAGAGAAAAAGCGTAAGAAGCACCCAGAAGTGGGGGCGGCGCCGCTGGTAATGCCAGCTCATCCCCAAGAGACCCAAGAGAAGTGGCAAGCCATAGTAATGCGTCCTAGAAGCATCCTTTTTGCGATGAGCAGGCAGATGCCGCAAGCGTCGAAACTCTAACCCACTTTCCCACCGGCTATCCTGCTCTTCTGATTCACGCCCCACGAAATTCATGAGAAAATAGCGGATATACATGTGATAAAGCTGATAATCAAAGAAGAAGCGCAGATTCTCTAGCCCTGTCGGCTTATCGTCAAAGGGGCTGTTTGGATCGAAGCCACGATTTTTGACATAGTTGATGTAGCTGAAGGGGCCATTATCGCGGTAGTGAGCGGGGCTCCACATGCGCGGGAAAAAACGATTATCCTTAGGGTCATAGGCATACCTAAGGCGCTGCCCCTCATAGGTGTAGCGAAGGGTACCCGGATATCTTAGATAAATCTCCCCCTTAGACTCATACCCTACTGGATCGGCGTTGTACAGAGGCCCCCATAGAATAGGTACCTCGCCATACTGCTCGCGCCGCAGATAGCTGAGGAAGTTCGGTACGGTACTGGGGTCATTCTCGTTGATTGGTGGCTTGACCTGCGAACGGAGAAAAATAACCGCATAAGTAGAATAGCCTAAATAAATAAATAGCAAACTAAGGGCAGCGGTACTCAGTATAGGCGATTGCTTCTGATGGGCATACCGCACTAAAAGAGCTAAGAGGGTGAAAAGTATAAGTATGAACAGCACTAAGCCGCTCCCAAATGGCAGACCTAGCCCCGTGGTCTTTTTCTCGGTGGGGTAATATACCCCTACTAGCCACTCCTCCAAGGGCCAGGCTAAGGAGACGGTGTATTGAATGACGCCGTATTGAAGAAAGCCTAAAATTGCCCCCCCTATCGTAAACGCTAGCAGGGCACCCTTCCAATTCGGCTGTTCTGTCTTGCGGAAGTAATACATGAGCGCCAGCCCAGGCAGCGTCAAAAGGTTGAGCAAATGCACGCCGATGGAGAGTCCAAAGATGAAGGCGATTAGGATCAGAAGCTGATTTTGGCGGCGGAGGCTAGGGGTATCCTCCCACACACACATCAGCCATATGACCAGCGTCGTGAAAAAGGCGCTCGGGGCATACACTTCGGCCTCCACTGTATTGAACCAGACCGAGTCCGCAAAGGTAGCGGTAAGCCCCGCTAAAAGGCCGGAGAAACCTACGCGTAGGGAGGTTTCCTGCGCCACCCCTTTGCGTACAAAGTGCATGGTGATCCAGCTGGCTAAGAGGGCTGTAAAGGCCCCTGCTAATACACTTAGCCAATTGACGAAATAGGCTACCTTATTGGAGGAGGGCGCCAGTAAAGCGAAGAGGCGCGCTACGACCAGGTAAAGGGGGGCGCCCGGCGGGTGGGGTACTTCCAGTTCGTTTGCTGTAGCGATAAACTCCCCGCAATCCCAGAAGCTCGCCGTAGGGGCTACCGTGAGACCATAGGTAAGGAGGGCCACCCCAAAAACTATACCCCCAAATAGCCAGCGTTGGCGGTTGTACTCCATCGGCGCAAATATAGCTAAGCTCGGCGCGCCGCTCTACAGAAGCGTTGTACGCTGCTGTTCTATACGCTGAGCAATGGTTTCTAAATATTGGGCTGTATGTTGCTCGGGTGAAGGCGGTTTCCCGGCCTGTTCTAAAAGGGTCTCGTAGCGTGCGCGCCAGTATTCAGCATCCGCCTGAGCCTGAGCTAACTCCCGCTGAAGCTTCTCAAGCCGGCGCGAATGCTTGAGAGAAAGCTTATAGGCTTTATACGCCAGAAAAGCCATTACTATAAGGGCTAGCCCCGTCATAACTCTTTCTGCAGTGGGGTACCCCTCAGAGACTGGAGGCCTTCTCCTAAGGTAGGGGGCTGGGATAACTCCTTAAGCACGCGGTCCCATTCTACACTGGCTACTATAGTTTCTAGATTCTGGATGCGGCGGCGCAGCTGCTGATTCTCCATTTGCAGCTCATGGAGCTGCTTTTCCAGCTGGGATATTTTTTCGGAAGGAGGCGAGCCCCGCTGGCGATACTTTAGCCACTGCATATAGCCAGCCAGCGCTAATCCCCCTAATACGGGCAAACCTATTACAATAAAAACTATTAGCACTTCTGCCATAGCCCTCAGGGCATAACTACTAAGCGATGGGTGGCGAGCGTCTGGCCCTGATTATCCTGAATGCGCAGGAGGTAAACACCTGCCCCCCACTGACTTACAGGCAGGGCGATGGTGTTATTGAAAGGCACTTGACACAGACGCTGGCCTGTAGGCGTAAAGACCTCAGCGGTATAAATGCCCGCCTGGGAGCTTTCCAAATAGGCCACCTCTCGCGCCGGATTAGGGAAGAGTGTGAAGGTAGGCCTAGGGGAAAGGGAAGCCATAGCCAGCTGCGTAACAAATCGGCCACCAAACACGGGTAGCTCCAAATAACAAAGCTGATCGGGCCCTGAATGGACCTTTTGGAGATTACGGCGGGCATACATTCTAACGCCGCGGAAGACGTAAGGCGTATTATCAAATGGCCGGCGGCGGTAGAATTCGCCTGGCATGAGAGGCACATTTGGGCAAGGTTGATAGCGTGGATAGTTAGTAGCGCTTACGAGTATTTTGATGCGGTGGCCTCTACCCCAGCAGTAGGCAATCGGTAGCATACGGAAGCGCCACTTATAAACCGAGTCGGCTTTGAGGTTATACCAAGCCCGAGAGGTATCTTCTCGGCCATCTGCCCAGCTTTCGGCGTAGTCCCGTGCGCGGGCATTACACGCCCCCTCAAAGACGTAGTACTCCCGGCCGTCTGGATACACATCTAAGACCCGTACCATTACGTCGCCATTGGCTGAGTCAGGAAAAGGCCCCCAAAGCGGCTTGAGGCTAAGGTAGAGCTGGACATTTGGAAAGCCAGCCGTGCAGAAGGTATCCGCTAGAGGCTCCGAGACATAACTAATTAGATCCGAGTAATTCTGCCCGTCTACCGTATAGCGTGCAGGGCGATCCAGTACAATCGCCCGATAGGCCGGATCGGTAAAGTTCATTTGCCCGTGGCTGTATCTATCGCGGTCAGGGGTATAGACAATCATATTAGGTCCGCCATGGGTAGGTACAGGATCATCCGGATCGGCTACAAAGCCGCGCGGCGGCTCCGGCGTCTGAGGCGCCTCGGCGGTAAGACGGCCATCCCCCCGTAAATACAAGCGGATCTTCGGAAGATTAGGCAGGGGGAAGGTATCCGTAGAAACCCAGAAGTTACCTACGCTGGGATTGAGCGAGTCAGCTACAGGGCCCACCAGATAGAAGCGTACATTCTTGCGGCCATTAGGTTTGGTAGCGTCAAATTCGTAATTCGGTGGACTTACGGGGCGGCGTGTAGTATCGCCAAACAGAGAAGTCGGAAGCGGCGGAATAGTAATCCGCTGAAAGTTAGGCGTGCCATTAGCTCCGATCTTTATCTCTATTGGAAAATTGGGCAAAGGCCCAGCCCCATTGAGGAAGTTGAAAAAGGTATAGAAGTCCGTGCGAAAAGTATCCGCCGGTATGCGTGCGTACCAGTTATTTCCCAAGTCTTGCCAGGCTGTATCGGGTGGAAGCTGGAAGGTAGGCGTGCCTAAGAAATAGCGGAACCACCCCACTACTTCTGAATTTACTATCCGCACAGCCTGTTGAATATTTAGCCGATCTACGTCTATCATGTTGAATTCTTCTACTACATTAGGCGGATAACGATGATCACGTCCATCGGGTTGAATCCGCATATCACCCGTGGAGCGAGATCCTACAGTCTGGTGAGCGAAAGGGCCTATTATGATCTTCTGAAACTTCTTGAGGTCAGGGGGTAGGTGGGCCATTAGAAACTGCCAGGTTTGAATCTGCCCATCAATGAATTCATCCCACCACCCCGTGATGTTACACACAGGAACCTGAATGTTACTATAGCGGCTGCGCGGGCCTTGCCAGCGGGGATTCCCATTTTCATCCAGAGTAGCATGGCTAATATCCATAAGGGCCCGCCCTGGCGAATTGGGATAGTGCACCTGGTTCTGCGTACTCCAGAAGTCTATGCAGGCTTCCGCCGCTTGTTGGGGGTTTTGTATGGTGCTTCCATAGTCGGCTATCGTATGGATATTATCGTACACATTCGCTGGGCCGTTGGTCCACTGGCCATAGAACTCCACTTGACCGCGCAACCAGCCATCTACAAGGCGTTCACGGAAAGTCCCGTTATGATGCCCCGCACAGTGGTAGAACTCACCCGATGCCACTATGGGCATAAGGCATTTGAGACCAGGGCGGGTCGGATCAATTGGATGAGCTGCGGCTAGTTGGTATTGAGTATTCCCTAGCGCTGAGCCCCCTAGCATGCCTATTTTTCCATTGCACAGAAGATTATCGGCGGGCGTGATTTGCCCATTTCGGTCGCTATCATAGCGCAGCTCATTTAGTATCCACTGATAAGTATCCCAGCCGTCTTCGTGGGTATTAGCCTCCTTATTGGAGGTAATATCTAAAGGATGCCCTCCAGATTGTATATGCTGGACATACGCCGTTTTATCCCAGCTGTCGCTATACATGGGTAAGTACACGCCGCCCGAGCGATACCGGCCGCGCATGTCCTGCATAATACCCCCATACCCCAATAGTGCATACCCATAAGCCAACTCCACCCTACTCTTGTTATACGGTGTGCGCGTAAAGACCACGGGAAGGGCATAAGGGTCTGGCTGATCGGGATACACAAAATACTGCGTGCCCGGATAGGCAAAGCGTACATAGCGGCGACCCACTAAGGGTATATCAACCTGAACGCGCGCCGTGTCATAAAATACTGGTCGGCACACGCTAGTGGCAAGCACTACTCCGTCCCGCATCGGAACCATGTACTCTACGTGTTCTACCAGATCGGTAAGAGTATCTAGTACGCCATTGCGGGGATATTGGGGCGGTTGCGCCCAAACCCACACTGCCGCCACTATGAGGTAGGGATAGTATCGCATGGTAGCAATATTAGTAAGAATTCACCAAAGTCCGATTATGCGCGGGATGTTCCAAAGGTTCTTATAGAAGGGGCTCCACTTCCCTTTCTCCACTTGGCCTATTTCGCGCCGCCAGAAGTGCAGGCTAAGGGCGGGGTATAGGTAGCCGAACGCGTAGCTAGGGTGGGGATGGCGGCAGCCCGGACCAGCTCGGCAAATACGCCGACGACCTGTATGTGGGTAGCGCATAGGCAGCTGAGCTACCAGCCCTTCAGCCTCGTTTAGGAGTTTATGCAGGCGGGCTAGGTGTAAGGAGCGGGTAGGCTCGCTACGGGGTAGACTTAGTGCTTCAAGCCAGTGGTAGCGGAAAGCCACGCGCAAGCGCGTAACTTCCCATGCAAGCCGAAGCTCTTCCCAAAGGGTGCTAAGGGTAGAATCAGAATAGCTCGGTGTAGGCCAGGCTGGCCAGCGCTGAAGGGCTTCCGCTATTTCGTTCAACTTAGGCGCCAAAAGAGCGCGATACTTTTCAGGGCGTCGGTAAATCCGCCAAGGCGGCACAGGTAGTCGCGGCTGAAAAGCTGGCAGCCTATACCAGCCCAGCTCATCTATAGGTGTGGTAGGGGTGATGTAGCTGAGAAAATCTCGCCCTACTAAGACACTATCCTGAAAACGTATGCGTTCGGCCCAATCGGTCAGCGAACCGCCAAAAATCCGGGCTAGGCCTTCCGCGGGATGGGTGCTTAGCCTCTGGCCGTTAGCCCAGTAGGCCCAACTCCACTGCGCCACACTCCAATCAAATAGCCAATAGCCTATATCCCATCCAGAGGAAAAGGTAAGATGCCCTTCGGCTAAGGTGTCGGTGAGCTCTATATCCTCCCAGCGTGCCCGCAGGTAGGAAAGTAGCCATACAGGAACGCTATTATCAAAGGTTACCCAGTAGGCCGTCTCAGGGTAATACCAGGTTTGGCGCTGCAGACGGGCTTCTCGTAGAGAGGCTAAGAGATGCGCAAAATTTCGGCAGCGATACACCGGCGCCAGCGTGTCCCTCAGGCTATAGCACATGACGGAATGGACACATAAGCCTACTGCAGGCGGTAGATCAGAGGGGCGGAAGGTACCTACAGCATAGGCTTCTGGCGGGACCACATGCTGGCGCGTCATGAGCGTAACCCTCATAGCTTGGCAATACGCTACAAGGCTATCCAGCCAGCGCCCCCAATTCTGCCCAACAAACTCCGCGGCGGTAAGTTCTACATTGAGCCGGTCTATGCCCGTCTGAGCTAAAACCCTAAGGCGCTGGCGCAGTAGGCTTCGGCGCGAACGCAAGCTGTAACGAGGAAGAAGCTGAAACGCATACTGCTGCCGCATGCGAAGGGATACATCTAACCCTACGCTAATCCCCCGCTGATGGGCATAAGCCACTAACTTTTGGAAGTAAGGCGCCCACCTTACCAGATTTACCGTGCGTAACAGGCAAAACTCAAAGTAATTCTGCCTATTGCGCGCCAGCCAGTCTATGTACTGGCGCACCCAGAGCTCGGCTTGGGGGAAGTTTGGATCGTGCAGGGCCTCGGTGAGTTCTATGGGATGCTGAGTGTGTAGGTGAAAGCCCCGCCACCGAAAGCGCGGCATCACCCGAAGTGTATCCGGCAGGGGAGGCGGCGGTACACGCACCAAAAATTGCGGGTGGAGAAATAAAAAGCCATGTTTGCGCTCCAAAAGCGTATAGAGGGCGGCGGCCCATCCCGCTGCTCCTTCTGCCAAGAGCTGAACCCCCTGCCCTTCTGGCAAAGGGAGTATCTCGTACCCTTCGCCTAAAGGCTTGTAAGAAAGTAAGAGGGTATCCCGAAGTCCCCAAGCCGCAAGCAGGCTATCCGCATCCCTGAGGGCATGCGCAAGTACAGGCTCAACCGCTAGCGTAGCAGCTGGCTGTAGCCCACCCGCTTCCCACACCCAGAGCTGAAGGAAAAAGGCGACCATCTTCTCTTGCAAAATACGCTCAGAGACGCCATAGGGGAGCTCCGAACTAAAAGAAACTAAATATCTTTGTACGGCGTTGGACCCTATCCCACTTGCAAGCGCGAGCGTCTTTCTCCTTCTTTCGGCTTTATTTTCGGGTTATGAAACGGCTTTCTTCAGCTCGGAAGGGGGCCGGTTAGCGGCTATTTACAATTCTGGTAAAAAGCGTCCCTGGCATTACTGGCTGCGCTATTTTACGGAGCAGCCTGAGGTGCTCCTTAGCGTTATTCTGGTGGGTAATACGCTGGTAAATTTGGGCTTTACGCTTTCTCTCCTGCAGGTGGGCGCACACTATCCCCCCTACGGTTCCGCAGTAGCTGCGGCAGGGGCATGGGTAGGTATCGTGGTACTGGGTGAAATCATTCCCAAGACCCTGGCCCTTAGTCGGCCCTACGTGTTTTTACGGCTAGGCACCGGAGTGATTCAGCTTAGCTTCTGGCTATTTTATCCCTTAGCGGAGCTGATGCGAGCGTTACAGCGGTGGATAGAGAGCTGGTGGCGGCCTTTGCCTACGCTTAATAGCCTAAGCCATCTCATAGAAGCCCTGCCGCCTGAGCTCTCTCCTCCTTCGGAAAAAGGCCTTCTCAAGAAGCTCCTTCTTTTACGGCAGCTACCCGTACGCGCCTTTATGATATCCCGCATGGACATGAAGGCTATTCCGGCCAGCCTCTCTTGGACGGAGCTCAAGGCAGCCCTTCGGCAGATTCCTTATATCCGAGTTCCTGTATATGGGGAGACGCTGGATGAGATTAAGGGGATTCTGCTTATAAAGGACCTTTTGCCGCACTGGTCAAAACCGGATTATCCGAATTGGCAGCAGCTTGTGCGCCCTGCCTACTTTGTACCTGAAACTAAGAATGCCTATGAGCTCCTTTTAGAGCTTCAGGCGCGCCGGCAGGCGGTGGCTATAGGAGTGGATGAGTTCGGAAGCGTGGCTGGGCTTATTTCGCTGCAGCGGCTTTTAGAGGTGGTATTTGGGTACAGGGAGGAGGAGGCGCGTTTGGCGGGCGCCCTCTACGAAATCAACGCGGACGGTTCGGTTTGCTTCCAAGCGCAGGCCCCCCTTATGCTGGTACAAGAGGTTCTAAGCCTGCCCACCGATTTCTTTCAAGAAGAAGAGGTGCGCAGCGCCGAGAACCTGGCTGAATTCGTACTTTCGCTGGCCGAACGGATTCCCTCACCTGGGGAGACCCTAGTTTATCGGGACTATGCGTTTGAGGTGGTGGAAGGCAGTCCTCAGCGGATTGAGCGTATACGGGCTTATCGTCTCTTGCGAGGCCCCGACACTCCCGCGTCCGAAAACCTTTCCTCGGCTGGAGCTGCCTGACACGGGCCGCTATGATACATTTGACTGTCCGCTGTGCCCTGTACGGTTTGCCTATCCAGCTTATGCTCGGCCCCATTATGTGCCGCGTGACTCGTGCTGGTTTGACCTGTACTTTCCCGATTTAGACACGTACTGGCACATCACAGCCCAAGACCTCCAAAGCCTCCACACTACCCCCGCTAAAGCGCTAGAAACCTACCGAAAGCTGGTGTACAAGCATTCTATCCGCGCCTCGGATATATCCGAAAGGTTTATTCGCGGCCCTGGCGGAAAAGGATTTTTTTACGAAATATACGGCGAGGTACCCACCCATGCGCTCTTATTTTATACCGATTCAGTTCGGTATGCGATTATGATTGCCTCGTACTTCAAAGTGGCTGGGGCCGAGGATTCGCTAGCGCCGATTATTCAGCAGATGCGGTATGAGCTTTTACGGATTTATCCTTCTATCACATGGCGGCCCGCGCCATTGACACGCACGCGCACTTGTTTCTAGCGGACTTTGCGTCGGATATAGCGGCTGTTACTTACCGGGCGCAAAGCGTATGCGAAGCGGTATTCCTGCCTAACTTAGACTCTACCACCCTGCCAGCGCTTCAGAAGCTCTGCCAAGAAGCCCCAGATTTCTATAAGGGCCTTATAGGCCTTCATCCGCTCCATGTGAAAGCAGACTTTGAGAATGAACTAGCCGCGTTAGGCGCGTTATTACCCAAGGGCGAGTGGATAGGCATTGGCGAAGTGGGACTAGATCTCTACCGCAGTCCTCAGACGCGCCAGTGGCAGGAAGCCGCCTTCTCCGCCCAGATAGAATGGGCCGTAGCTTACGGACTGCCCCTTTCTATTCACTTCCGCGGCGCCTTAGAGGAGACTTTAGCGCTACTTCGGCCTTTTGTAGGCCGGGTTAGGGGGGTCTTCCACTGCTTTACTGAGGGACGCGCCGAGGCCCAAAAAATCCTAGACCTAGGCTTTTTTGTCGGCATAGGCGGGGTAGTTACTTATCCTAGTGCGCCGGCTCTGCGTGCCGCTATACCCTACATACCCTTAGACCGCATTCTTTTAGAAACCGATAGCCCTTATCTGGCGCCTGTACCTCTGCGCGGCCGGCGAAACGAAAGCGCTTACCTTTCCTACATAATTCGCGTCTTAGCGGAGCTTTATCGGCTTCCGCCTGAGGCTATCGTGGAGCAAACTACCCAGAATGCCCGGCTACTCTTTCTAGCCCGAGAGCCCAAAGCTAGGTCGGAATAGGTTTTACGCAGTATTTTTGCTGCATGCAGGCTATCGCCGCTTATACGGAAAAGCTGCATCAGCAGCTACTTTTCGCTCTTTTTCGCTACACCCCTTTTACCGAATGGCTTACCCAAAGTGAAATCATAGAGGGCTCTTTTGAAAGCGGGCCTACGGGTAGCCCTTTTCAGTTTTCCTGCAAAACGACCACCGGGATACCTCAGTACTTTTATGTGCGCACCACCACCTTTGGGAATCCCCGCAGCCTCCATGAGCCTATTCGCAGTCAGATAGCCTTTATGGATCGTAACCCTCAGGCCCGTTTCTATTGCCTTCTCTTGCGTGAGGCCTGGTTTGAATGGGATGAAGAAATCCTAGCTTCTTTGGAGCTTCCGTGGACGCGCTTGGGGTATGAAGAGCTGCTAAACGGCATTCAGGCTATCTCGCCGCCCTTAGCCGACTTGCATCCCGAACTGCCAGCCTATCGGACCACGCTGGAAAGGGAGTACCAGAGTTTTGCCCTGCCCAGCCGATTACTGGAGCCAAGCCTACGCTACTATGCGGCTTTTGCGCATTTGCGTCGGCACCTGTATGCGTGGCGCAGCCGCGAAGCCCCCTTTCATTTTTCCTTGGCTATCCGCACTCAGCCGCATGTACATTCCTCCCATTTAGACCAGTACCTTTTCCGTCAGTATCCGCCTTTGGAGTTGAAAACAGGTACGACCTCGGTAGCCCTTTTCTGGGAGCTAGAGAGGGATACGCTCTTTCTGCGGGCGCTTTTCCCGCCTATGACGGAGAAGGAGGCCCGTCCCCTTTACGCTAAGTTGCGGCGTGTGAGCCAAGAGGTGGCTGGTGCGACCCTTTCCCTAAGCCGCACCCGCGCTACGCTCAAAGGGATTAGTCCGCTGCGCGAGCGGCAGATAAACCTTTTGCGCATAGAGTGTCCGCTTGCCGAGGTCCTAAACGCCCGGTCGGAAGGGGCCTTAGAGGAAGCGCTGCGCCTTGTCCTTTCTACCCTTCAAGCTGCGCTTAGCTGCCTGCCGCAGATTGTTCATGCCTTTGAGGCCTAAGCTTGCGCAACGCGACCGGATCCTTGCTACGGCCCTGCGCTTATTTGCGGAGCAGGGGTTTCCGCAGGTAACGCTGCGCCAGCTGGCCCAGAGGGTTCAGCTTTCCCCCGCTACGCTGTACCACTACTTTCCTACTAAGGAAGCCCTGCTAGCGGCCTTAGCCTTCCAGATAGCTGAGCGCTTTGAGGCGGCTACGGCTGAGATTGCCGAAAGCGATTGGGAGACCACTTACAAGTTTGAGCGCTTTTGCGTGCGGCATGTAGAGACGCTTTTAGCCGAGCCAGCGCAGGCGGCGATCTTTCTGCGTGAGGCCCCTCGGCACCTTGAGGAGCCGCATCGTACAGCCTTCCTTCAAAGGCAAGAGGCCTACGAAAGACGCCTTGAACGGATTTTAGAAGAAGGGATGGCAAAAAATCTCTTCCATGCTTTAGAGCCGCGCTTTCTCGCTATATCCCTTCTGGCAGCCCTGAATGCCACCGCCAACTGGTACCAGCCTACGGGGGCCTTTACTCCTACCCAAATCGCCCACTACATGGCCACTATTTTTCTACGAGGCCTCATACGCTCATGGTAAAATACTATCTGGATGCCCTTCTCATAGCCCTTTTCTTCAAATGCCTGTGGATACAGCTCCTGCCCCACTGGAATAAGGGGATGGCCATGCAGATTTGGCCGGGCTACATAAACATGCAGTATGGCGTGCGCTTCCCTGACGGCGACACCGTTTCCCTTCCCCCTCATTTCGCCAATCCCCAGGGATTAGCCCAGCTTGTGCTCCACAACCCCGACTTTCCAACCTACTACGAGCCCTATCAGAGTTTTCGTCAGTGCATAGAACAAAAGGAGGGAAATTGCGCCTGGCGACTGTGCGCCTTTTACCGGATGCCCGGCTACCTCCCTTGGCTCTATCTAAGCGATGCCTTAGGTGGAATGGAACAGGGGCGCACTTGGACCATAGGTCTTCAGCTCCTTTTGGGCGCCTTAGCCGCAGTAATTTTCGGTGACCTTATCCGCCTTATCACAGGCTGTAGCCTATGGATCGTTCCAGCTAGCCTCATGTGGTCCTCTTTCCCTTTCATAGCCCGCTACGAGTTCATCGTAGGCTCAGAAGGGTTTTACCCCAGCTTTCTAATCCTCTCCTTGTGGGCTCTGGCTAAAAGTCAGTGGCAAAACCGCTTCTGGATTACCCTAAGTGGGCTATTCATCTTGGAAGCCATGCTCTTGCGCCCCATAACGGCCCCCCTTTTTGCCCTCTACACCCTCCCTTTTATTCTACAGAGAAACTGGCACTTTGTGTATCTATGGCTGCCTTTTATAGCTTTTGAAACTTTTTGGCTGACCTGCACCCACAAGGTCCATCGCAAAGCCTTTCTCACCACAAAAAGCATTTTTTACTATGAAAACCCTGATGAGGCCTACGACGAGTGGTGGCGCATCCAAGCTTTTATGGGTGCCTTTGGAGATAACTACTACTGGTTCTACTATCCTACCTATAAACTTCCGCGGCGGGCTTACACCTCCGCTTTCAATCCAGATACCGAAGCCCAGCTCTTAATACTCCTTAGACGCTTTTACAGTCTCCATGAAGGTGAGGCTGAATACCAGTTCTCTCAGCGTCTGCGTGAATGGGAACGCAGTATAAAGCGGGAAAAACCTCTCCTATATCACTTTACGAGCCGCCTGTATGCCACAGCCAATTTTCTTGCTTCGCACTGGATAGAGAGCTTTTTTTATACGGATGCCCAAAAAGCTGGCTTAGTTTATAGGCGGATCTACGGCTATTCGGTAGGCCTGTGGGTGGTAGTGGTGGGGCTGGGTTTTCTACTTACGCCCTTTGTCCTCTATCGGGCGCGCAGCCAGCCTCTTTTTCTAACTGCGGCCCTGAGTGCCCATTACGCTTGGCTAAGCTATGTGCTCCTACGAGCCATTCAGAGCCGATACTTCCTTTTTAGCCTCGTATTTTTCCTGGTGCTCGTTGTAGGATGGGTAGGCTACTGGGTGTGTCGGCGCGCACCTTCTACCTGACTGCGGCTGGGCTAGCGCTGGCTATCAAGCTGGCATACTATTTCTTTGGGCTGCCGCTGCTTATGCGTGGGATGGGGGTTCAGATTGCGCCTAACCGAACCTTGCCTGGGTATGGCCTCCGTACGGCTGGCTTAGACACGGCACCTCCCCCACCTTTTCCGCCCATAGATGCCCCCCGCCTCTGGCTTAGGGCGAATTACCAACACGCCGACCACCCTACTTACTTCCAGCCCTTCCGCCACCTCCTAAATTGCTATCAAGAAACCCGCCGCTGGCTCTGCCTTACCGTCTTATGCCAGCATTATAGACTGCCAGGCTATGGGTTATTCAGCGCCCTGAAGTATGTTTTTCCCTTTAGCTGGCTTCCCCTACCAGACCTGTACCTTACCCTACAAATTAGCCTAGCGGTACTAGCGGCCGTCCTTGTAGGGGATCTCCTGCGAGCTAGGCACCCTCTTTTAGGGTGGGTAGGTGTGCTGACTTACGCCGCCTTCCCCTACCTCGTGCGCTATGAGTACATTATAGCCTCCGAAGGCTTATCGTCCAGCCTTCTTATCCTTGTCCTATGGCTTCTCTGGCGCAGTCAGGGCCGACATATTTTCTGGCTGGGGCTGGCAGGCCTGATTATCCTTGAGCTTATACTAGTCCGTAAGGCGCATGCCGTACTCCTACTGCCTTTCGTCGGGTATATTTTCCAGCAGAATGCTACCCTTAGGGCACGCAGCCAAAGGCTGGGTGCTTTCCTTCTGCCTCTTCTGGCATTTGAGGCTTTCTGGCTTCCCTGTACCTATTACTACAGGGGAAAGCCTCAACCCCTCAATGAGGTTCCAGGGCCTCCGCCGGCCTACCAGCTTACTGAATGGTGGCACCTTATCAAGCTTCTGGGCCAAAATGGCGAGCCTTTCTACTGGTTATACTACTCTACCTATCGCCTACCCCCTCGGCTCTATACCACTTCATATGCGGCCCAGTCTGAGGAAGAGCTTTACTCTCTTCTGCGCCGCTACTATGCGGGAGACTCAAGCGCGTTTTATCCTCTCCTCAAGCTCTTAGAGAACTGGTACGAAGCGGTCAGGCGCGAAAAACCTCTCTCCTGGCAGATGGAAACGTATCTGCGAGCTATCTCCAACTTCTTCACAAGCCACCCGCAGGAAGTACTACGCTATACCGCTTGGGCCTCCGCCGCTCCCTCCTACAAATGGATTATGGGTCTATCTATAGCCCTGTGGGGCTTCTGGGTAGTCAGCGGCCTAATCGGAAGCTTCTTCTTCCTAATTCAAATTCGGCGCTACGGCTTTTTAGGCTGGTTGGGGGTAGCCGCTCATCTTTCGTGGGCGGCCTACGCGGTCTTTTTGCGCCTGGACAGTCGCTATTTCCTTCAGGCACTCATTCTGTTTGGGATTTTGGGTCTAGCTTTCTGGCAGCATATCTTTGTCTTGTATGGGAGCGCTCCGATGGGAAAGCTTAGGCATGATGCTACTCCTTACCTCGGTTCTCTCTTGTAAATCGTCTCCCTCGAGCCCTGAGGTGGGTAACTCCCCAACTCTCCCCTCGGACACTTCTTCTGGCGCCCTATCCGTATGGCAGCAGCTCGGAGATAGCCTAACCTTAGAAAGACAGCGGCAAATTCTCCAAAAAGTTCTAACTGTAGCTCAGAAGGAAGGCTGGGCGGGCGCGGTACGCTACTGTCACAGCGCTGCCGAAACTCTTACTTTTTACCGCACCGCCGAGTTCAGTCTCCAACGCGTAGCCTTACGGTATCGCAATCCTAAAAATGCCCTAGCCGATAGCTTAGATCGGCGCGCCTACACCTACTATGATACTACTCGGGCGCAGCATAGCGTAGTATGGGTAGCTGGTCCTCATACCCTACGCTACTATCGCCCTATTTACCTTGCTATGCCGCAATGCCTGAAGTGCCACGGCAAACCTGAAGATCTGGATGGCCCAGCTTTGGCCGAAATTCGCCGTCGCTATCCAGGCGACAAAGCCAGAGATTTTGCGCTCGGAGACCTACGAGGCTTGTGGAAGGTAGAATTCCGCCTCTCGGCTTCACCGTAGAACCTACTTAGCGAAATACGCCCCTTCTCGCTCCACCAGCGAGCGGTACTTGCGCGATGGGGAGGGAATAAATGCACCCAAGCCATACTCCTCCCAGCGCTGATCCACACGGGCAATAATCTCTTCCGACATTACAATCACATTCGGCCAAGGCCGATCAAAATCATCCAAGGCTTTCGTTTTAGTACTGGCATCTAATATCAGGTGGGGGCGGCCAGCCTCATCTTCTACTAGCCGGCTATCGCGCCGCATGTCTACGTTGTTGGCAAATCGCCAGAACACATCGCTAAGGTCCTGAATGGGCATCTGGCCATCCAGAAGGACTATCGCTTTCACGCCACCAAAGGCGGGATGACGCGCCAGCCTTTCTCCCAGCCGAAGCCCATGACGCTTTTCACTCTTGCGAAACGACCCTATCCAGACGGGTATACCCTGCTGGATAAGACGCAGATTCACCTCTAGGAGTTCGGGAAACTCTTCCCCAAGGGCTTCCAAAGCAAGGGCCGAAGGTACAGCTGGCGGATACGTAAGGGGCGGGAGGAGCTTTTCAGCTGGCAGCTTGCGCGTGCCATCTAAGCCAAGTTTGCCGCCGAAGCCCATTTGGCTGCATGCATGATCTAGGACATCAATAGGACCCTGCGTAAAGACTAAATCCGTGCGCAGATCGGTATTTTCGGCCACGGCTTTGGCCACCGCCCAGTAGTCAGTTAGAGGGACGTCGGCATCCACCACGATAGCGATCTTTGTCAGCATAAGCTGCCCAGCGCCCCAAAGGGTATGAATAGCCTTAAGCCCCTGACCAGGGTACTCTTTCTCAATCGCCGCAATCGCTAGGTTGTGAAAGACCCCCTCTACAGGCAGCTCCATATCCACCAGCTCGGGTAGGAAGGTAAGGCGTATGGGCACGAGAAAGATGCGTTCGGTGGCTTTCCCCAGCCAGGCGTCCTCCTGAGGCGGAATTCCCACTATTGTAGCGGGGTAAATCGCATCCCGACGATGGGTTATAGCCGTAACATGAAAAGCCGGATAGTAATCGGGCAGCGAATAGTAGCCCGTGTGGTCGCCAAAAGGGCCTTCTAAACGCAGCGGTTCAGCGGGGTCTACATAGCCTTCTATGACTATGTCGGCGTCGGCTGGTACTTCAATCGGCTGGGTTAGACAGCGCACCAGTTCTACGGGGCGGCGCCGTAAGAAGCCCGCTAAAAGGTATTCATCTACATTCTCGGGTAGGGGCGCCGTAGCCGCATAGGCATACACTGGATCGCCCCCTAAGGCAATCGCTACAGGCATTTTCTGACCCGCAGCTTTCCAAGCCTCGTAATGGCGCCGGGACACTTTATGCAGCTGCCAGTGAATAGCGGTGGTATAGTCGTCAAAAACCTGTACGCGATACATGCCTACGTTGCGCTGGCGCGTCTCAGGATGGTAGGTATGCACTATGGGAAGAGTAATAAAAGGGCCTCCGTCCGCCGGCCAGCAGGTGAGAATAGGGAGGCGGCTGAGGCGAGCCTCCGCCCCCAGATAAACCACTTCTTGACAGGGCGCTTTACCCCCGCGCCAGCGGCGCGGAAAATAGCGGGCAATCTCCCCCAGAGTAGGCAAAAGAGCCAGTTTTTCTAAAAGGCTGCCGCGCACCCGAGTAAGCTGCTGAAAGAGCTGCTGCATACGCTGAGCTACATCCGTTAAGTGCTCTACCCCCAGAGCCAGCGCCATACGCCGCTCCGAGCCATAAGCCCCAATCAGTAAGGGAAACTCTTTGCCTGTGCGCTCAAAAAGTAGCGCAGGTCCCCCCGATTTTATCACCCGATCTACAATCTCAGTTATCTCTAAGTGAGGGGAGACAGGGACGGAGATACGCCGAAGCTCTCCTAGACGCTCCAGCTTAGCTACGAAGGCGGCTAGTCCCGGTGGCCTGGCCACGCCTTCTTAACAACCCTCGCTAAGCTAGCCGTTCCACTATTAAGGCGGAGGCACCTCCGCCGCCGTTACAAATGCCGATCGCCCCTAAGCGGCCGCCCGTGTGACGCAGGGCAGTCAAAAGCGTTACTAAAACGCGCGCTCCGCTCGCGCCAAGCGGATGCCCCAAAGCCACCGCCCCTCCGAGGACATTTAGCTTTTCTAAAGGAATGCCTAGAAGCTTCTGATTGGCCAGAGCTACCGCCGCAAAGGCCTCATTGATTTCAAACAGATCCACCTGCTCAATCGTAAGTTGGGCTTTCGCTAGAGCCTTTTGAATGGCATCGGCGGGCGCTATAGTAAACCACTCGGGGGCACGGGCTGCATCGGCCCAGCTTAGTATGCGTGCGAGAGGCTTGAGGTTATACTGTTCCACGGCTTTAGCACTGGCTAAAATCACCGCAGCGGCACCGTCATTGATTTTAGAGGCATTAGCGGCGGTTATTGTCCCATCTTCTAGAAAGGCAGGTTTGAGGGTGGGTATTTTAGCAAAGTCGGTGCGTTTTGGCTCTTCATCCTCCTGCACGAGTTGTGTGCTGCCTTTGACGGAAACGGGCACGGGCACAATCTCTTCAGCGAAGAGGCCCTTCGCCTGAGCCTCCTGCGCTAAGCGGTAGGAACGGATAGCGTACTCATCCTGCATGGTCCGGCTAAGGCCGTAGGTGGCAGCGCACTGCTCGGCGAGGCGTCCCATGGTCCAGCTGCAATACGCATCTTCTAGGCCATCGCGCAGGATTCCGTCTATGGCGCTACTGTGGCCGTAGCGATTGCCCCCCCGCAGATTAGGTAGGTAGAAGGGCGTCTGGCTCATACTCTCCATGCCGCCTGCGGCAATTACCTGCGCCTCGCCTAGGGTAATAGCCTGAGCCCCTAGCATTATCGCTTTGAGGCCAGAGGCGCAGACTTTATTTACCAGAGTCGCTGGCGTGGTGGGTGGAAGACCGGCCTTTAGGGCTACCTGGGTAGCTGGCGCTTGACCCAAATTAGCCGAAAGGACATTCCCAAAATACACCTCCTCCACCGCTTCGGCCGGGAGATGAGCTGCTTCTAGAGCCCCTTTGAGGGCTATTGCGCCGAGTTCGGGTGCAGGTACGGAAGCCAGACTCCCTAAGAAGCTGCCTATGGGCGTCCGCTTAGCCCCTACAACATATACAGCCGTCATTCCTCCAAAGATAAGCGACCTTCCGTGTACTTTTGGGAAATGCTGGAAGCTCAAGCGCTTCACTATGCGAGCGAGGAACTCTTCAATGCGCACCTATACGACTGGCTCAGCCGGCGCACCAAAGCTACTTCCCTGCACAGGCTTCTCCACCTTTTCGCTGAGCAGGAGCAAAAACACTATGAGTTTTGGCGGCAGTATCTTAGGCGAGAAGCCTCTTATCCCAAATGGCGCCTGTGGTGGTATCAGCTGCTGGCCATACTCTTAGGGCCTACCTTTGTTTTACGCCTTTTGGAGGAGCGGGAACACCGCACGATTGAGGCCTACCGTCGCTTAGCCGCTACGCTTGCCCCCGAGGCCCGCCAGCAGATACTAACTCTCATTCAAGAGGAGGAGTCGCACGAGGCGGAATTCCTCCGCACCGTCCAGGCGGAGGAGCCGCGCCTGCGCTACTTAGGGTTTATTGTGTTGGGCCTATCGGATGCCATCATAGAAATTACAGGTGTCCACGCGGGTTTTTTAGGGGTTTCTCACAAGCCCATTTTAGCCGGTATAGCTGGGCTGATCGTGGGTTTTTCGGCCTCTATTGCGATGGCTGCGGCGGCCTATCTCCAAGCTAAGCAGAATCCCGACGTATCGCCAGTTCGTTCGGCTGGCTATACGGGGCTATCGTACCTTGCCGCAGTGCTCCTTCTTGCTCTGCCTTATTTCTTGGCTGGGCGGATGGGCCTAGCCTTCTGGAGCTCCCTTATCCTTGCGGCGCTCCTTATAGGAGGTTTTGCGTACTACAGCGCCACGGTGTTCAACCGAAACTTCCGAGGGGAGTTTTTGGAAAGCCTCGGGGTATTAGCCGCCACAAGCGCTTTATCCTACGGCTTTGGGGAAGCCTTACGCTACTTTTTCCCAATGGATAGGTTTTAGACCGAGAAAAGCAGGTCGGCGTAGCGGGGGAGGGGGTACTTATCCGCTGGCATAAGCCGCTCAAGCGTGTCAGCCTCTGCACGCAACTGGTGCATTAGGGCACGCACCTCAGTATGCACCCTTTCTATTTGGACTTCGGCAGAAGGTAGCTGCATAATCTCTTGCCACAGGCGCTCGGCGGCTTGAATGTTTTGCCACAAGGCTTCTATACGACGCTGAAGGGCTTCTAGAAGTTCTTGTTGGGCGAGTTTGTCAGGGGCTACGGCCTGCGCTAAAGCCTGCATAGCTGGTGTAGCGAGTAGGGAAGCTAACTCGCTTTGATACCGCAGGGCCGCTGGCAGAATCTGCGTGCGCAGTAGGTCTAAGAGGGTATGTAGTTCTATACCCAAGGCTTTCACATAGCGCTCCACGCGCACCTCATAGCGCGCCTCCAGTTCCTTCTCCGAAAGAATGCGGAGCTTGCCAAAAAGGTCTATGGTCTTGGGCGCTATGTAGGTTTTGAAGACCGTAGGAACATGGAAGGAGACAGCCAGGCCGCGGCGCTCGGCTTCCTGATGCCAGACTGGGTCGTAGTTATTTCCATCAAACCGAATCGGCCGGCTTTCTATCAGAAACTCCCGAATAACGGAGAGGAGGGTTAGTTCCTTAGAGGGCTGATGGGGACGCAGTTCCTCAAAGCGCTGAGCAAAGTCGTCCATAGACTCTGCCACGGCAGC
Source organism: Bacteroidia bacterium (assembly GCA_039630245.1). Taxonomy (GTDB): domain Bacteria; phylum Bacteroidota; class Bacteroidia; order SpSt-205; family SpSt-205; genus SpSt-205. The sequence continues at coordinate 13,971 of JBCNVK010000010.1, read as the reverse complement.
ATTGAGGGCGATCATGGCCGGTGCGCAGTGGGCGGAAGCCCCCACGGCCCGAAACTCAAACTTATTTCCCGTGAAAGCGAATGGGGCTGTCCGATTGCGATCCGTATTATCCCGCAGCACCGCTGGTAGGCGCGGGATAAGGAGGGAAAGCGGCGTTTTATCCGACAGGCGCGGGAGCTCGGGAGCCTTTTCAAGCACTTCTACCGCCGCCGTAACCTCCCGACCCAAAAATACCGATAGGATAGCTGGGGGGGCCTCATTTCCGCCTAAGCGATGTTCGTTGCCCGGCGTAGCGATAGAGGCTCGCAGAAGGTCTGCATGGCGATACACCGCCCGCAGTACGATGCTAAGAATGCTGAAGAAGCGTAGGTTTTCGCGCGGCGTCTTGCCGACCGAGAGCAGATTTAGGCCGGTATCCGTGGCTAAGGACCAGTTATTGTGCTTACCTGAGCCGTTTATGCCAGCGAAAGGCTTCTCATGCAGGAGACAGGCCAGGCCATGGCGCTGGGCCGTGCGGCGCATAAGATCCATAAGGAGCTGATTGTGGTCAATCGCTATATTGAGCTCCTCAAAGATGGGTGCGCATTCGTACTGCGCTGGTGCCACCTCGTTATGCCGGGTTTTGAGGGGTATCCCTAAGCGCCAGGCTTCGGCCTCCAGCTCCTCGTAAAAGGCCAGCACCCGCTCAGGGATAGAGCCGAAGTAGTGGTCTTCCATCTGCTGCCCGCGCGGCGAAGGCGCGCCTATCAGCGTGCGCCCCGTAAGGACTAAATCTAAACGCCGCCGATATAGGCTATCTTCTATGAGGAAAAACTCCTGCTCCACCCCCAGCGTAGGATAGACGCGCTGCACATCCCTGTAAAAGAGGCGCACCACTTTGAGGGCCGCCTTATTGAGGGCTTCTATGGAGCGCAGAAGCGGCGTTTTGTAGTCTAGTGCGTGACCGTCATAGGAGATGTACACCGAGGGAATGCATAGCGTACGGCCATAGATAAAGGGCGGGGAGGTAGGGTCCCACGCCGTATAGCCGCGCGCTTCAAAGGTGCTACGCAGCCCGCCGCTTGGAAAAGAGGAAGCATCGGGCTCCTGCTGAAGCAGCTCACTCCCGTTGAAGGCCGAGAGTACCTTTCCCTGAATCGTCTCAAAAAAGTTCTCATGCTTTTCCGCCGTAAGGCCCGTAAGCGGATGGAACCAGTGTGTGTAGTGCGTAGCGCCACGTTCTACCGCCCACTTACGCAGCGCATTCGCAATCTCATCGGCCAGCTCAGGCGATATCGGCTCGCCGCGCTCCCAGCGGGCTACAGCCTCTAACGCACTCTCCGAGAGATACTGCTGCATCACCTCCCGATGGAATACAAGCTCGCCAAAGAGTTCTGGCTTTAGCCGAACGGAACTCCCATTGGTAGGCGTCACAAGCGTCCTTGCCATGGACAGCAAAGGTAATGCCTTATGAGAGATCATGCGCAAAAAAATCCTACTTTTGGGGTATGGTATTCTCTTTCCTGCGTAGGCAGTTTATTGAAATCATTGAATGGGTGGATGAGACCCGCGACACGCTCATTTGGAAGTTTCCAGATGAGGACCGAGAAATTAAGATGGGCGCCCAGCTCACGGTGCGCGAGTCTCAGGTAGCCCTACTGGTAAATGAAGGTAAAATCGCTGATGTATATCCCCCGGGCCGGCACGAGCTCACTACGCGGAATATGCCTATACTGAGCGACCTGCGAGGGTGGAAGTATGGCTTTGAGTCGCCCTTCAAAGTAGATGTGTATTTTGTCAGCACGCGTGAGTTTCAGAACCTGCGCTGGGGCACGCCGCAACCCGTCATGGTCAATGACCCTGAGCTAAGCCTTGTACCGCTGCGCGCCTTTGGTACCTTTGGGATGCGCGTGCAGGATGCGGCGACATTCTTCCGAAACTTCGCTGGCACTGACCCAGTAGTTACGATAGAGGAGTTTTTAGAGGGCGGCTTCCGCAGCCTCGTAGTTACGCATTTCTCTAACGCGCTCAAGCGTTCAGGCAAGTCCTTAGCCGAGATAAACCTGCAGGCCAATCAGTTGGGCGATGCCCTTCTACCGCTTCTTCAGCCAGAATTTGAGCGCATGGGCCTATTATTGACCCGCTTTTTAGTAGAGAGCGTAACCCTACCCGAGGAAATTCAAAAGCAGCTGGTAGAGCAGGACTTAGAGCTACGCAAGCTGCGCCGTAAAGTGGGTATGTCTCAAGAGGTAGGGGATATGGGCCGCTTCCTGCAGTTTCAAGCTGGGCAGGCTATGGAAAAGGGTGAGGGCGCGGGCCTCGCACGCGCCGCCTTAGAAATGAGCATGGGGCTGCAAATGGCCCAGCAAGTGCAACAAGCTAGCACACCCCAAGCCAAAGCCAGCGCTGAAGAGCGCGCCCAAATCCTCCAAACAATCAAAGAACTGGCCGAGCTTAAGGCCGCAGGCATCCTGAGCGAAGAAGAATTTGAAGCCAAGAAAAAAGAGCTCCTAAGCCGTCTGTGAGTGCGCTCCTGTGGAGCGTAGGCGGCCTTTTAGTGGGCTTGGGTGGCTTAGCCTGGGGAATTTATCAGTATTATCGGCGGCGCGCCTTAGAGCGCGAATTGACCCACCTGCTTGGAACCTCGGAATGGCGCCAAGCGGTTTCTGCCCTTCTCCAGCGAGCCCAGCGTAAGGAAAACGAAAACAGCGCTTCCCAAGTCTTTCTAGCCGAAGTTTCGCATGAACTCAAAACTCCCTTAGCGATCCTGCTGGGCTACTTAGATACCTTAGAACAAGGCGGGTGGCAAGACCCAGAAATTCTCCTACCTTTTTTGCGCAAGGCCCTCGCCCAAGTCCATCGCATGAATGCGCTGGTCCAAGACATCCTTCTCCTGACGCAGATAGAAAGCGGAAATTGGCTTATACAGCCTGAGCCCGTGCTCCTTTACCCTTTGGTAGAAGATGTCTGGAGCAAGTTAGAACCCCTAGCCCAGAAAAAGCGGCTTACCCTTCGGCTACCTTCGCACGAAGTGCGCGACCTAGCCGTAGAAGCCGATCCCCTCGCCCTGCAGAAGATATTCAAAAACCTCTTGGAAAACGCCATTCAGTACAGCCCAGAGGGTAAAACGGTTACTATCGGCTGGGAACCCCTGCCTCAAACGCACAGGGTGAAGGTATGGATAGCCGATGAAGGGATAGGGATTCCAGCCCAGCACCTGCCGCATATCTTCAAGCGGTTTTATCGGGTAGATAAGAGCCGCTCGCGCCAGAGTGGCGGCACGGGCTTAGGCCTGGCTATCGTTCAAGAACTTATAGAGGCCCACGGTCAAACTATCACCGTGGAAAGCCAAGAAGGCGTAGGCACGCGCTTTACGTTTTATTTGCCCGCTTGTGCATGATTTTTGCTTAGCTTTAGATTAGCTATGCTGCGCTTGCTGTTAGGACTAAGCATAGGCCTATGGGCGCAATCTGGGAGCCTGCGCGTACAGCCCCCTGAGCAGGACTTTGGCCAGGTCAAGCAAGGCACGATTGTCAAGGCCCGTTTTACTTTAGTGAATGAGGGGCCTGCCTCCATCCAGATCTTAGAAATCAAGCCAAGCTGCGGCTGCTCAGTAGTAGCTTGGGAGCGGCGCTCTTTAGCCCCAGGGGACTCCCTGCCCGTAGAAGTAAGCTTCAATACAGGCGGCAAAGTAGGTCGCCAGCGCAAAACCTTCACCGTATTCAGTACCGCCTCTAATTCCCCTACCCCTTTCTACCTCATAGGCCTGGTGGAAACCGAGCTGCCGCAGCATAATTGAGTATATTTGTTCAGCGGTGAGTAAGGAAGTACAATACCGTATCAACCGAGAAATCACGGCGCCTGAGGTGCGCCTAGTCGGCTTAGAACCCGCTGAGCTGAATGGCATTTACCCCTTGGAGCAGGCCCTGCGTATGGCCGAAGAGCGTGGAATGGACCTTGTGGAAGTAGCCCCCCAGGCCACCCCCCCAGTGTGTCGCATCATAGAGTATTCCCGCCTACGATTTGAGCAAAAAAAGAAAGCCAAGGAAGCCAAGCAAAAGCTACACCAGATAGAGGTGAAAGAAATTCGCCTGCGGCCTCATACCGACGATCACGATTTAGCCTTCAAGCTGCGCCATGCGGAGAATTTCCTTCAGGAGGGCAATAAAATTCGGGCTATTGTGTTCTTCCGCGGCCGCAGTATTAGCCACCCGGAGTTCGGGGAGCGGATTCTGAAGGAGTTTGCCGAGCGCCTGGCTCATATAGCGAAGGTAGAGGTGCCACCGAAGCTGGACGGAAAGAATATGACGATGATTCTGGCGCCGGTAAAGCCTGGGAAGCGTTCCACTGGCGGTAAGGCTTCGGAAGGGACGGCTTCGGCACCAGCGGAGAAAAAGTAAGCCAGCCTGCGCGCAGCGCATACCCATAGACCCCGACAATAGGCAGGAGCAGTAGGACTATTTCCCCCCAGAAAAGGGCGGGCGGAAGGCTGCGCTGAACCCACACCCAAGGCAGAATAAGAATGACCTCGGCTTCTAAGACTAATAGCAGCACTATGAGCCGGAGGTAGGGCCATACGAAAGGGGCATACGGACTCCCTACTGGCTTCTCCCCGCATTCATAGGGTTCAGGAGAGGGCGTGCCGGGGGCTCGCAGCCAGCGGCTTAGCTGTACCGCTATCCATGCTACACCAAGCCCCAGAAGCCCATACCCTAGAAAGGTAAACACCTCAGGCACCTTAGGGTGCAAAAATAGCCGAGCCTACCCGTATCAGCGTACTACCTTCCTCTATGGCCCATTCAAAATCAGCGGACATGCCCATACTGAGGATATCCCAAGCCACCTCCGAGTAGCGGCTTTTTAGGCGGTCAAAAAGCTGGCGCAGCGTACGAAACTCCTGCCGCACCTGCCGCTCATCGGTGGTAAGGCTAGCCATACCCATAAGCCCCCGCAAGCGAATCTGGGGAAAGGTAAGCAGCTTTTCTACCCATCGCTCCACCTCCGAGGGCGGTATGCCATGCTTAGTGGGCTCCTGGGCGATTTTTACCTCCAGAAGGCAGGGTACAGGTGCCGTAGCCCGCCGTACCAGCTCCGTCACTAGGCTCTCCCTATCCAGTGAATGCAAAAGGGTGATGTGCGGCAGAAGCGCCTTTACCTTATTTGTCTGGAGGTGCCCCACAAAGTGCCACTGAATGTCGGCTGGCAGGGCAGGCTTTTTAGCTAAGAGTTCTTGGACGCGATTTTCGCCGAAGAGCCGCTGGCCTTTGGCATACACGCCCAGAATAGCCGAAGGCGGCTGATTTTTGCTAACTACTAGGAGGGTAATTTCTTCGGGGCGGCGGCCACTTCGGTAGGCAGCGGCCTGTAGCCGCTCCAGCACACGTTCATAGCTCATACGAGCTAAGAAGCCATTTGAAGCGCATACAGGCGCGCATAAAGGCCGCCTTGGGCTAAAAGGCTTTCATGGGTACCTTCTTCTACGATGCGGCCTTTCTCCAGTACGTATATCCAGTCGGCGTGGCGTACGGTGGAAAAGCGATGCGCAATAATTAGCAGCGTATAGGTACGTGGTAGCGCCGCCAACGCTTGGTGGATGCGACTTTCCGACTCGCTATCTAAGGCCGAGGTGGCTTCGTCCAGAATGAGTACTTGCGGCTGAGCATAGAGGGCCCGGGCTAAGGCCAGGCGCTGCCGCTGGCCCCCAGAGAAACGCTGGCCTCTTTCCCCTACTTCCGTAGCCAGCTTATCCGGCAGGGCTTCTACGAACTCCCGCGCCTGGGCTACTTCCAGCGCCCACCACACCCGCGCTAAGTCAGGAGCTTCCCCATCCCCATAGGCCACATTCTGCAAAACCGTTGTATGGAACAGCATCCCATCCTGCGGTACAATGCCTAAGAGACGCCGATAGGCCCGCAGATCTAGAGCCCGTAGAGGCCTTCCATCTACGCGAATCTCCCCACTTGTAGGCTGGTAAAAGCCGCAGATAAGGTCGGCTATCGTCGTCTTACCACTACCCGAGGGCCCTACCAAAGCCACCCGACTGCCCACAGGGATGCGTAGGGAGACTTCATGGAGAACTTCCCTATCTCCATACCGGAAACTCACCCGATCCAGTTCTATCCCCTGCTCTAGGCGCTGGATAGGTAAATTCGCCCCTTGGTACTCCTCGGAAGGTACCTGCTGAAGCAGAGTCTCTATACGACGGAAGGAAACAATAGCCCTTTGAAAGCGCGAGATGGCCTGATTGAAGGTTTTCATAGGGCCCAAAAACTGGCCGAAAATGGCGATAAAAGTTATGAATTCAGAGGCTTTGATATCCCCGCGCAGCACGGAGGCCGTCCCATAGTACAGTAGGCCTAAGACTACGAGTACGCTGAGCACTTCGGTGAGGGGAGAAGCTAGCTCCATACGGCGGCGCAGCGCCGTCATAAAGCGCGTGTAGTCGGCATTGGCCTGAAGGAAGCGCTGGCGTTCATGGGCCTCCCCGCCAAAGGCCTTAATCGTACGAACGCCCGTGAGAAACTCGTCTATAATGCTGAGGACGGAGTCCAGTCGCTTTTGCCCTTGATGGGCCCGGCGCCGCAGGGCCCGCGCCAGCCGGCTAATCATCCACCCCGTCAGCGGTAATACAATCAGAGATACCAGCGTAAGCGGCCATGAAAGCACCAGCATAGTGGCCAAATAGAAGAGCATCGTCAAAGGATCATTCACCAGATTGTAAATCGTGCCTATCGTGGCTTCCTGAATAACCTGTACATCTTGGGTAAGCAGATTCAGGACGCGGCCCTTCCGCATGCGCACAAAAAACCCCATCGGCAGCTGGGTAAGATGAGAAAAAAGATGGTCGCGAAGATTCCGAATAAGCGTATTCTCATAAAAGGCCATGTGCCAGGCGGCAGCATAGCGGAAAAAATTTTTGAGAAAGATCGCTAAAGCTATAGCAAGGCTGAAGTATAAGAGCGCCTGAAGCGACCCCTCCCGTAGGCGAAACTGGTAGAGCTGATAGAATAGGTATTTCTTCCAGGCTTCTACCGAAAGGCTTGAAGGTAAAGAAGCCGGCTCGGCCGCCTGCGCAAAAAGAATCTCCAAAAAGGGAATAAGCAGGGTCAGCGAGAAGATGTTGAAGAAATTGAAGAGAATCATCAGAAAGAGGGCTATGAGAAGGTAGCGCCGGACCGGGAGGCCGTAGTGGAGGATTTTCCCTACTTCCCGCACTGCTCAAAGTTAGGCGAAGCCGTATATTTAGCGTATGACCCTTATGCTGTATGTGCCCTACTTATATGGCTTGGGCCTAATGGGCATGGGCGCATGGATGGGCTTGGTTCAGCGACGCTGGCGCGCCTTCGGGTTATTGGCCGCAGGGGCCGAAATAGCCCGGCTGGCCTACGCGCAGTTTCTCATAAGCAACTTTGGCAAGCCAGTCTATGTCTTTTCTCAAGGTCAAATGGTGCCCATGGCTTATTGGGGGCTCTGGGTATGCATGGGGATTATGGGACTAACTACCCTAATTGGCGGTATCTGGTTTCTCCTGCGGAAGCGCTTCTGGCCTGGCGGCTTTCTGAGTTTCTTCTCTGGTCTCTGCCTGCTCTCCAGCCTGATCCTATGGGGTATAGTCTGAGGGCAGCTCCTAATCCCAAAAACTTCGTATATTTGCGCCGCATCGCGGGGTAGAGCAGCGGTAGCTCGTCGGGCTCATAACCCGAAGGTCGTGGGTTCGAATCCCACCCCCGCAACATACCCCTTACGCGCATAGAGTTTAGGTGTAGGCTCCTCGTTTACGGCCTACTTTTGTGTTTCGCCTGCAAAAAGGAAGTTAAAGAGTGTGTGGAGGGCAGCTGTGGCGAATATGAGCAGCGGGGACAGTGTATGGAGGGGAAATGTCTCTGCAATCCCGAGTACCAAGGGCGCTATTGTGAAATGGGCAACCCGCCCTTCAAAGCAGCTGTAATTGAGAGTGTAGCCGTTTTCAATTACCCTGGCGAAAAATCCGATGGGAAGGGGTGGGACGAAAACTGGGTAGATATGTTTGATGACTACCCCCCTGAGCTCCAAGTGGGCATACGAAGGGAAACTATGCCTCCGCAGGATTGGGATGCCCTTACCTCGTCCCACGACCTTCGGGAGGGAAGCCCCTACCCCATCGTATTCAGAGATAGTTTGTCCGTCATCAGGCCTGGTCAGAAGTATGTAATAGCCCTTTTAGATGAGGACAGAGGAAATCCCCCAGATGTCATGTGGAGTTGGGGAGGTTACTTCTTTCCTCAGCTCACGCGCGGACTCCCTGCCGTAGTGGACCTGCGGCAGGATACTGTCCTCGTGCTTCGTTTGTGGATTAGGTACCATTTCTGAGAGTGTAGGAGGTCAATTTGCCTAAAAGTAAATGGAAGAGAACACCGCCTCGAGCTTCCTTAGAGAGATCTTCATCTACCCCGACATGGAGGAGGGAGCAAGCCTAAGCAAAGTACGCCCTTTGGCGTAAGGCTTGACTATTTGACATGAAGAGAGTATTGCTGAGTTAGAGCGGGGCTGAACAGCCTCAGACCCATAACGCAAAAAGCGCCTTTCAACATCCCCGCCTACCAGTAGCGCAGCTCAGGGAAGAGGTACGAGCGCACATAGTCTTCCACCCCTTCCTCTAAGGGGCAAAAAGGCTCGGTATATCCTGCTTGGCGGAGTTTGCCCATTTCAGCTTGGGTAAAATACTGATAGCTGTCTCGTATGTCGGGCGGCATATCTATGTACTCTATGGAGGTGGGGCGCTTCAAGGCAGCAAAAAGCGCCTCCGCCAGCGCCCGAAAGCTGCGCGCCTGGCCCGTACCTAAGTTGTAAATCCCTGACGCCGCTCCACTCTGCCAGAACCACACTAGCACCTGCACGACGTCCTTTACATAGATAAAGTCCCGCTTTTGCTCGCCATCCGCATAATCGGGGCGGTGGGAGCGGAAGAGGCGGATTTTTCCGGCTTCTTGGATTTGGCGGAAGCCGTGCCAGGCCACACTGGCCATGCGGCCCTTATGGTACTCATTTGGGCCGAAGACGTTGAAGAACTTGAATCCAGCCCAGCGAGGCGGTGTCTGCGTCTGAGCTACAGCCCACAGGTCAAAGGCATGCTTAGAGCGGGCATACGGGTTGAGCGGACGCAGCTGGGTTAGGAGCGCCTCTGCATCCGAAAAGCCCATTTCACCCCTGCCATAAGTAGCCGCAGAAGAAGCATAAAAGAAAGGCACCTCGGCCTCTGCCGCCCACTGCCACAGGCGTTGGCTGTAGCTAAGATTGAGCTCTGTAAAAAGCGCTTCCACCTGGAGCGTAGTATCCGTGCGGGCGCCGAGGTGAAAAATCGCTTCCAAACGGGGTTTTTCGGCCGCAAGCCACTCAAAAAGGGCTGCACGTGGCACGGTTAGCCGGTAGCGCTTAGTGGCCCAGTTAGGTCGCTTATCCGAACGGCTAAAATCATCCACCAGTACGAGGTCGGTATAGCCCAGCTGATTGAGGTAAGCGGCTAAGGCGCTTCCGATAAAGCCCGCGGCCCCCGTGAGGAGAATCATTCTAATAGGCCATGGAGGGCCTGCCAGGTAAGGCTCAGCGCCGCCGCAGTAGCCCGGGCTAAAACCGCCCCACGGTCGCCCGGAAAGACAAATCGCTTAGTCCAGGTGCGCTGGGGCGTAGCAATCCCGAACCATACCGTACCGACGGGTTTCTCGGGCGACCCCCCCGTAGGCCCTGCAATCCCAGTCGTGGCTATTCCAACAGTACTGCCGAGGGCTTTTCGGACGCCTTCCGCCATCTGCTGGGCTACGGCAGCACTTACGGCGCCTTCTTGGGCCAAGGTGGCCTCCGATACGCCCAGCAGGGCCACCTTGGTAGAATTCGCATAAGCCACTACACTGCCCAGAAAAACCTCCGAAGCCCCTGGCACATCTACGAGGGCGGCCGCTACATGCCCGCCGGTGCAGCTTTCGGCCGTAGCTAAGGTCATGTGGCGGTCCTTGAGGTAGCCTAAGAGGGCTTCGGCCAAAGTAGCGCCCCCTTCCGCATAAAGGTATTTCTGAATAAGCTGGCGCAGGCTTTGCACGACTTGGGTAAAAGTGGCGGCCTCCGTCTCTCCGGGTGCCCGCAGATGCAGCGAAACGCCCTCCCAGGAAGGATTATAAGCTAGCTGAAAGGTGGAGGGCAGAGCTTTCTCCCACTCGGCGATAAGAGAAGAAAGGCGGCTTTCGGAAATGCCCGTCGTACGCAGCGTAGCCTGAAGCGGCGGGCGAAGGGGAAAGCGGGCTAGAAGCCGAGGCCGCACGTGCTCCCGCCAAATAGCCTGTAGCTCCACGGGAGGCCCTGGCAAGGCCGCTACTATACGCCCCTCTAAATCCCAATAAAGCGCCGGAGCTAGCCCCACAGGATTTAGGAGCGCTATACCCCGCGAGGGCGCTAGCGCATAGCGCTCCAGAAAAGGTAGAACGGCTACACCGCGTCCGGCTAACTGCCCCCTTAGGTGTTCCAAAATCGTAGGCGAGACCTCCAGGCGGTCTTCTAAAACTTCGGCCCATACTTCGGCCGTGAGATCATCCGAGGTGTGCCCTAAGCCGCCGCAGGAGAGGATAAGCTGAGCCGGGGAGGCCAGCGCCCGCTGAAACTGCGCCCGCAGGGCCGCCCGATCATCCGGCACCATCACTACCTCGGCTACCGTGAAACCCAGCTCCGAAAGCTCCCGAGCGAGAAAAACCCCATTTTTATCCGTCAGACGCCCCTGCGTCAGCTCGCTGCCGATGAGAAGGAGGCGCGCCTCAGGCATGCGAGTGGAGCTTCGCGTAGTCGGCGAGAAACTGGGCGAGACCTTTTTCGGTAAGGGGATGGCTGAAAAGCTGCTGCATTACGGCGAAGGGCATAGTGGCGCAGTCGGCGCCCGCCAAGGCCGCTTCCAGCACATGGCGCGGATGCCGCAGGCTGGCCGCTAAGAGCTTAGCCGGCAGCCTATAGGTATCCAGAAGCTGGCGAATCGTACGCACCAGCGCCATCCCTTCATGGCCGATGTCATCCAGCCGCCCTACAAAAGGGCTGAGGTAGGTAGCCCCCGCCTTTGCTGCAATGAGGGCCTGAATCGGCGAAAAAATTAGGGTACAGTTAGTACGAATGCCCTCGGCGCTCAGCGTCCGAATCGCCCGCACGCCATCAGGGAGAAAGGGAATTTTGACCACGATATTGGGAGCGAGGCTAGCCAGCTGGCGCCCCTCCGCCACCATATCGGCATACGACACGCCGATAACCTCTGCGCTGACTGGCCCTGAGGTCAGCCGGGCAATCGCCTGGTAATGGGCCGCAAAATCCCGCACCCCTGCTTTCGCCATGAGGGAGGGATTAGTCGTTACCCCATCCAGAATGCCCCAAGCCGCCGCCTGCTCTATCTCTTCCAGCTGCGCCGTGTCTAAGAAAAACAGCATGTAGCAAAGGTACCTACTTTTGAGCCGCCATGCGCTTTTCGGTGATTGTGCCGGTCTTCAATCGCCCCGAGGAGCTCCATGAGCTTTTAGACTCGCTTACCCAGCAAACCTGGAAGGACTTTGAGGTCATCGTCGTAGAAGATGGATCCACGCGTACGGCCCAGGCGGTGGTAGAGCAGTTTGCAGACAAGCTAAACTTACGCTACCTCAAGCAGCCGAACAAAGGCCCTGCGGCGGCCCGAAACGCCGGCGCTCAGGAAAGCCAAGGCGAGTATGTGATTTTCTTAGACTCGGACTGCTTTTGCCCGCCCCATTACCTGGCTGCGATAGCCCAGCAGCTCCAGCAGGAGGACTTAGATGGGTTTGGCGGGCCAGACACGGCGCACCCCAGCTTTACGCCTCTCCAAAAGGCCATTAACTACGCCATGACGGGGTATTTCACTACGGGGGGCCTGCGCGGAAGGCCCAGCTACGGCGCAGATAGGTTCCTGCCGCGCAGCTTCAATATGGGGGTAAGGCGGGAGGCCTTTTTCGCCGTAGGCGGCTTTGAGGAGAGCCTACGCTTCGGCGAGGATATAGACCTGAGCCTGCGCCTACGCCAGGCCGGCTATCGGCTGCGCCTTATTCCTGAGGCGTGGGTATATCACCGGCGCCGCACCCGCTGGTGGGCCTTCTTCAAGCAGGTCTACAACTCAGGAATGGCCCGCTGGTACCTCACCGAACGGCACCCGCACAGCTTAGCCCTAATCCACCTCCTCCCCAGCGCCTTTGTAGGAGGGGTAGCACTCCTCTTGGGTTTAGCCGTATGGCGGTGGGCTTTCCTCCTACCGCTGGGGGGGATAGCGGCGCTCTGGCTGGGGGAAGCCCTCCTGCGCTACCACTATCCCCTGCCCACGGCCCTTCTCTGCCTATGGGCCAGCTTCCTCCAGCTCTCTGGCTATGGTTTAGGCTTTCTCCATGCCTTCTTCCAGCGGCGTATCCTAAGGCGCCCCCCGCGCCACGCTTTCCTGCGCCGATTCTATAGCTAAAAATAAAAGCGCTTGACGGCAGTAGGCCGCCAAGCGCAGAGAAAGGAGAGAGGCTTTTATTCCTTCCAGATGAGGCGGGTGCGCAGGACATCCCCTTGCTCCACGCGCAGGAGGTAGGGCCCTGCAGCCAGGTCGCTTAGGCTAAACTGAAGCTCTATCAGGCCAGCCTCGGCGGGGGTAATAGGCCGCTCACGGACGATCTGGCCCAGCGCATTCCACAGACTGACGCGTACGGGGTCGGTGCTATTTACCACGAAGCGCACGGTAAGCGCGCCTGTAGTCGGATTCGGGAAGGCCTCTAGGCGGTCTAAAGCAACCGGCGGGGCTTCCCGACGAAGTTCTAAGACGTTACTATGGATCTCTGCCCCTTCGCTCGTGTGGATGCGCAGGCGGTAGAAGGAGGCGCCCACCGGCGGGTCTAGGCGCAGCGCTTCTCGGGCCTCGCGCTCAAAGCGCCGCCAGGGGGCTAGCGCCTCAGGCGTACGCCCTACCTCTACCATGAAGTACGCTACCCTTGCTCCCTCTTCATTGACATCCCAGCGCAGGTGATGGCTGCCATCGGCCCGCACCGCCCCTTCCCACCGCAGAAGGTATACGGGTAGAGGCTGCGGGCTCTGCCCCGTGCCGAAGTCCGAAAAGCCTGACATACCCGGGCGCATCACAGTGGCCGCACTGCCATTCGCATGGCAGCCGGGATTTTGGATCACCCAGCCCGTACCTGTATTTTTCAGCACGCCAAACTGCTGGGCCCCGTTGCAAGGCGTAGCCCCTGTATTGTAGAGCGTCAGGGTATAGGTCCCGCTAGTAGTCAGCTGCGTGGTGAGATCCGCTTGGTAGGCATTTATCGTCCAGTAGCCGTTGTTAAGCATGGGGCAGTTGTGATAGCGGGCGCCGCACTCGGCGGTGGGATTAGGCGGCGTAGGCGGCCCCCCACCCCAGCCATTGAACCAGGCCAGAAGGTTATGCACGTTTGGTGCGCCCGTAAAATCCACCGTAGCACGCTGATAGGAGCCTGTTCCCACAGGGAAATCATAAGCGCCCGTCCCTCCAATGAACCGCCGTAGGCGACCCTGCACGTAGCTATTGGGATTGCCGGGGGTGACGGCGCCCGTAGCCGTATTCGTTACCCGCACCTCATTCGTAGCACCCGTTGCAATGAGCCCACTGGTAAGGGTAAGCTGATTCGTGATGATCATGATGTTATGGAGATTGAGGTTGGAAGCCGATTTATTTATCTCCACATTATAGAAGGGATCTGAACCGGGATCGGTGTAGGACTGAGGTCCACTTCCATTAAAGACTACTGTGCCGTTTCCATGCTGGAAGTTTGCGGCGGCTCCCACCGTAAAGTCACCTCCCACCAAAAGCGTTCGCCCATTGAGGTTTAGGGTATTATTAGCGCTATTGGTGATTTCCACATTACCTCGCACTTGGACATCGGTCATGAGACGGACAGTACCAGAGCTACTGCGCGCAATCCGGAGATTCGGGATATACTGGGTAGCCCCGCTAAGGACGCCACGTATTTCCTG
>JBCNVK010000001.1:0-486453 GCA_039630245.1 Bacteroidia bacterium | reverse complement strand
CGCGCAGCTCTACCCCCGCTAGAGGCTCGCCCGTCTTTGCATCTAAGACGCGCCCGCTTAGGCGTAGCTTCGAGGCCTCACTCGGCTTAGGGGCAGAGCCCCCCACACGCTCCTCTTGGGCCAAAAGGAAGCTAAATCCCAAAATGCCCGTATAAAAAATAGGCCGCATAGCCAAAAATAAGCCGAATTCAGACTCTGCCTCAAATCTGACTAAAGGCTAAAAGGCAAGAGGGGGTTAGCTGACTGGCTAGCGCCGCCCTCGGAAAAGAAAGAGGGATATACTGGGTTTCACCCCCAAAGCTAGTAACCTATCTGCTTTAGGCCTTGTCTCAGGCTTTAGAAGGAAGTGGGGTCTGACGCGCGCTACGCCGACGGGCTAAGGCCGCCTCTATATCCTGCAAACGCCCTTTCGGAATCGCCTCAATAAGGCGTTGCGTATAGGGATGCCGTGGCGCGCGGTAAATATCCTCCGCATAGCCGCTCTCCACTACTTGGCCCTGATAGAGCACCAGGAGGCGGTCGCTCATAAACTTTACCACGCTCAGGTCATGCGAAATGAAAAGGTAGGATAGGCCATACTGCTCTTGAAGGTCTAATAGAAGGTTGAGTACCTGCGCCTGCACAGAGACATCCAGCGCGGAGACGCTCTCATCGCAAATGATAAATTTAGGCTGAACCGCCAGAGCGCGGGCAATCGCTATGCGCTGCCGCTGCCCACCCGAAAACTCATGGGGGTAGCGGTAGAAGTGATCCGCCTCTAAGCCGACTTTCTCTAAAAGTTCTATGGCTTTTTCTTTGGCCTGGGCAGGGGTTTCTACGATTTTGTGGAAAAGCAGGGGCTCCGTAAGCATAGTGCCCACGGTAAGGCGGGGATTTAACGAGCTATAGGGGTCTTGGAAAATAATCTGCATATGGCGGCGCAAGCGGCGCAGGGCTTCCGAGGGTAGGCTGGTAACCTCCTGACCCATAAAAACTACCCGCCCACCGGTAGGTTCTATAAGACGCAGGATAGCGCGCCCTGTGGTAGTTTTGCCTGAGCCGGATTCACCCACTAGGCCTACTGTCTCACCGGGGTAAAGGGTGAAACTTACCCCATCCACGGCTTTGACGTAATCCACCACTCGCCCGAAAACGCCGCGCGTAACGGGGAAATGTACCTGGAGATTTTCCACCTCCAGCAGGGGTGGTTGAGCCGCAAGCTGCTTTTGACGGGTGCGGTACTGCTCCTCCGAAATAGTTTCAGCCCGTAAAGCTTCTTCTACGGTGAGGCGTTCAGGGGCTCGGAGAAAGTCCGCCAAAGTAGGCAGACGATGCAAGCGGCGGTCCAAAGTCGGCCGACAGGCAATTAGGCCCTTCGTATAGGCCTCGCGCGGACTAGCAAAAATGGCCCGCACGTCGCCATGCTCCACTACTTTACCCTTATACATTACTAGAACCTCGTCACATATCTCGCCGATAACGCCTAAATCATGGGAAATAAAAATCAGGCTCATGCCGTGGCGTGCTTGAAGCTCCAGCAGAAGCTCCAGAATAGTCTTCTGAACCGTTACATCTAATGCGGTGGTAGGTTCATCCGCAATCAGAAGGCGCGGCTCACAGCTAATCGCCATTGCAATCATTACGCGCTGCTTTTGGCCGCCAGAGAGCTGATGCGGGTAGGCCTCGTAAATCCGCTTGGGGTTGGGTAGCTTGACCTCCTCAAAAAGGGCCAGAGTACGCTGGTAGGCCTCCTTAGCCGAGACTCGCTGATGCAGGCGAATCGCCTCCACAACCTGGTCTCCACAGGTAAAAACGGGATTGAGGGAGGTCATCGGCTCTTGAAAGATCATGGCGATTTCATTCCCTCGTAGATGGCGCATCTGCTTCTCGGAAAGAGCTAAAAGATTTACTCGGCCCAAGGAAGGCGAGTCAAAAAGGATTTCGCCTTGGCGGATTTGGCCGGGGGGCGAGGGAATAAGGCGCAAAATGGATAGGGCGGTTACACTTTTGCCTGAGCCTGACTCGCCTACAATTCCTAAGGTCCTCCCAGGCGCTAAGCTAAAGCTCACATCCTCCACGGCTGGCACATAGCCGGCACGTGTGGTAAAGCCTATGTGGAGGTGACGTACTTCAAGCATTTGGCCAAAGATAAGCTAAGTAGCTGAAGCCGCTTCGTACCAAGATTTATAGTAGGCATAGCGCTGGGCATACCCGCTCAAATCCGCGCGTTCCTCGAGGCTAAGGGGTCGTATGGGCCGAGCCGGAATCCCTGCATACAGATAACCCGACTCCAAGCGGGCGCCTGGCGGTATCAAGGCCCCCGCCGCAATAAACACCTCATCCGGGACCTCCGCATGGTCTAAAATTATGGCCCCCATCCCTATTAGCACGCGGTGGCCAATTCGGCAGCCATGCACAATCGCCCTATGCCCAATCGTTACCTCTGAGCCGATTTCCAAAGGGGCTTTCTGATAGGTGCAATGCAGGATAGCGCCATCCTGGATATTCGTGCGGTCGCCAATCCGAATATAATGCACATCGCCGCGCACTACCGCATGATACCATACACTGCACGCTCGTCCCAGTACTACGTCACCAATAATAACGGCCGTCTCGGCTAGAAAGGTCTCAGGACCTATTTGGGGTATTTTACCCCGTACCGCTCGGATGATAGCCATGGCCGAAAATATTCATTCAAATTGGAAATTTAGCGAAAGGGTCTGCATGTGCAGGGAGCGGATCACATACCCGTAGCGCGTGCCTGTAGGGTCATACACATTCCGAAAGCCTAGTGAATAGCTAAGTTCGGGCGAGAATTTGACATTAGGCAGGTAGAAATCCATCCCTACCGCAGCAATCCACTGAAAGTCTGTCCGTTCCATACGGATGAGTTCGGGGTTATCCCGTACGCGCTTATCACTGGCTAAGTTGATTCCAAACTGCACCCCCCCTAAGATATACACCCGATAGCCCTTGTAGAACTGGGATTTGTATTTGAGAAGGAGGGGTAGGTAGAGGTAGGCGGCTTCCAGGCGCCGTTTGACCACCGTGTCGGCCAGCTCAAAGTAGATATTCCGCTGCTGGAGCGATACGCTTACTACGCTGCGCAAGTCAAAATACCGATGAAGTTTTTTATTCATAATCAGGCCTAAGTTTAGGCCAGGTATGCCCTCTATGCGTACGAAAGCGGGGGCATTAGGGGAGGGGGTATTGTACTGGAGGCTTCTGTAGTGGATTTTGACCTGATTGTAATTAAAGCCTATATTGAGGCCTAAGTTGAAGGAGCGCAGGTCGTAGTAGAGGTTGTACTGAGCCCATGCGAGACCCCATACACTAGTCGCCAAGCCAGGCAAGGATTTAGTCATCTTTTTCCAGTATGTAGAGTATAGCTACACCGCCCATAAACTCGTGAAAGGCACTTCGGGAAAAGCCTGCCTTTCGGCAAAGGTATAGAAAACCTTCGCGGTGAGGGAAGCGCTCCGTTGATTCGGGTAGGTAGGTGTAAGCCGCTTTATGGCCAGCTATAAGCGCGCCTAAAAGGGGCACCCAAAGGCGAAAATAGACCCAGAATAGGGCGCGCCAAAGGGAGTGGCGGGGCAAACCCGTTTCTAAAATAAGGGCCTTTCCGCCCCGGCGTAGAACGCGGTGCATTTCCTGCAGGGCCCTGAGTCTATCTGAAAAATTTCGCACGCCGAAACCTACCGTAATAGCATCAAAGAATTCCTCCGCAAAGGGCAGCTGATGGGCATCGGCTTCTACTATATGCCAAGTAAGCGAAGGGCGGTCGGGCTTCTTAGCGGGGGCATAGGCCAGCATAGCGGGCGTGATATCTACGAGATAGACTTCTTCCAAGGAAGGTAAGGTTTGGGAGGCAGCCAGGGCAAAGTCGCCCGTACCAGCGGCCAAGTCTAAAAGGCGCCTAGGCTGTAGGGCACGCAGATAAGCCGCAGCCTGTCGGCGCCAGCGTAGATCCTGCCCAAGGCTTATGAGGCGATTCATTCGGTCATAGCGAGCCGCAATCGCTTGAAAAAGGGCCGATACGGTAGGATTCTGCATATTTGGCTGATGGAAAACAAAGATAAACGCATCACTACGCGCACGCTGCAGGAGATGAAGGCGCGCGGCGAGCCCATAACTATGCTTACAGCCTATGACTATACGTTTGCACGGCTTTTAGATGCTGCCGGGATAGAGGTGCTTCTGGTAGGCGACTCAGCTTCCAATGTGATAGCGGGGCATGAGACGACCTTACCCATTACGCTGGAGCAGATGATTTACCATGCCTCGGCGGTGGTACGGGCGGCTAAGCGGGCGATGGTGGTAGTGGATATGCCCTTTGGCACCTATCAAGGCGACTCCAAGGCCGCCCTCAAGGCCGCCGTACGAATCATGAAAGAAAGCGGGGCCCACGCCGTAAAGCTAGAAGGGGGGGAAGCCGTATTAGACTCGGTGCGCCGCATCCTTTCAGCAGGCATTCCAGTCATGGGCCACTTGGGGCTAATGCCTCAGTCCATCTACCAGTACGGCGGCTATCGCGTTCGGGCTAAAGACGCCAGCGAAGCCGAACGTCTCCGCCATGAAGCCCAGCTCTTGGCTAAAGCCGGCATCTTTGCCCTCGTCTTAGAGAAGATCCCCGCCAGACTGGCCCAAGAAGTTACCCAAAGCCTCCCTATTCCTACTATCGGGATAGGAGCCGGCCCCTACTGCGATGGCCAGGTCCTTGTGCTATATGACATGCTCGGGCTTACCGAAGCCTTTTCCCCCCGCTTCCTTCGGCGCTACGCCCAACTTGCGGGAGTCGTCCGCGAGGCCTGCCTCCGTTATATACAGGATGTCAAGAACCGAAGCTTTCCTTCCCTGACCGAAAGTTACGAATAGTCATAAGGCGAGAAGTTATACCTTTACCGCATGCGGAGAAGTTACTGTATAGCTGGCTTGTTAGCTGGCTTTTTAGGGGCTCAGTCCATAGCAAACTCTCATATAGGCCTTAGGGAGAATAAAGGTCAAGTCTATGACCAGCACGGCTATGCCCGAAGCGAGGTACTTTTCAGTGGGAGTGCGCCAGGGCTCATTTACCACCTTACCCGCACAGGCCTTTTGTATCAACTGGCATATGCGGAGGGAACTCAGCGCGGCCTTTACCGCATAGAGGTAGATTTCGTAGAAGCGCAGCCTGCCGAAGTAGTCGGCGAAGAGCTTGTGCCGGGGTATGAGAACTTCTATAACGTCCCTGAGGGGTGTGAGCCGGTGCTTTTTGTGCGCAGCTACAGGCGGGTGCGCTATGCAGGGCTCTGGCCGGGTATAACGCTGCGGTTTGAGGCAGCGAAAGAAGGCCCCAATTACGAGCTAGAGGTAGGGCCAGGCGCCGATGAGCGGCTTATCCGCTTCCACGTACGCGGGGCGGAAGTAGCTTTAGAGGGAAATGAGCTGGTCTTTATAACCCCAGTGGGCCTACTTCGGCAATCGGCTCCGCGTGCTTGGGCGGAAGGCCGGCCCATAGAGGCTCGCTGGCAGCTCCTCGGCCCGCAAGAGATAGGCCTCTACTTGGAGGGCCGGCTGCTTTGTGAAGCGCTCTTCATAGACCCGGCCGTGCGCACCTGGGGCACTTACTACGGCGGGGAAGGACTTGAAGGATTTGAATGCCTGAGCGTAGATGCCCAAGGTAATGTCTACGCTGTGGGTTCTACCACTTCGGCCCAAAATATAGCCACCTCAGGGGCGCATCAGACTAACATAGGCGGCGAGGAGGATGTACTAATTGTAAAGTTTAGCCCTTCAGGTAGCCGTATATGGGCTACCTATTACGGTGGAAGTGAAGCCGACGCTGCCTTCGGGTGCGCCTTAGATGTGCAGGGGTATATATAGCTGGGGGTACAAGCTCCTCAAGCGGCATAGCTACCTCTGGCACCCATCAGCCAAACTACGGAGGGACTGCGGGCTTTGAGGTCTATGGAGATGCGTTCTTGGCTAAGTTCTCCCCTTCTGGTGGGCGCGAGTGGGGCACCTATCTCGGTGGCTCTAATCCAGATGTGGCTACCAGTTGCGCCGTGGATCAAGCCGGAAATATCTACATAGCTGGCAATACTTACTCTAGCAGCGGTATTGCGTCCTCAGGGGCCCATCAAGCGAATTTTGGGGGTGGGACAAGAGATGCATTTTTGGCTAAATTTTCCTCTACCGGCGCACGCCTATGGGCTACCTACTATGGGGGAAGTGGAGAGGAGAATGGATTAGGCTGTACCGTAGATGCCCAAGGCAACCCCTACCTCTGCGGTAGCACGAACTCTTCTAATAATATTGCCACGCCCAACACGCATAAACCTACGCTGGGTAATGAAAGCTTTATCGACGGCTTTTTGGTCAAATTCAATTCCGATGGCCAGCGCCAATGGGGCACCTACTACGGCGGTAGTGCTCCCTTTGCGGATATGGCCGAGCGCTGCTTAGTAGGAAAAAATGGGGAGATTTATCTAATAGGTAGAACGCCTTCCGATGACGGTATCGCTACGTCAGGCACGCATCAAAGTACGTATGGTGGCGGGTCAGGGGATGTTTTCGTAGCCCGCCTAAATAGCCAGGGCCAAAGGGAATGGGGTACTTACTTCGGCGACTCTGGGGTAGATGATATTTATGCGGCGGCCTTAGATACGGCTGGAAACGTAGTGATAGCGGGTTATACCAGCTCCCAAAGCCGCATAGCTACACCCCTGAGCCATCAGCCAAGTTTTGCAGGCGGTAATGAGGATGGCTTCTTAGCTCTTCTTTCCCCTCAAGGTCAGGTGCTGCTTGCGACTTACGCTGGAGGCGAGCTGGATGATCAGGTGCGGGCCTGTGCCGTCTCCCGCACGAATGAAATCTACATAGGCGGTGAA
This sequence comes from Bacteroidia bacterium, assembly GCA_039630245.1. GTDB lineage: Bacteria > Bacteroidota > Bacteroidia > SpSt-205 > SpSt-205 > SpSt-205. Next base: position 479,602 of record JBCNVK010000001.1, on the reverse strand, counting down.
ACCTCCTCCCGCACGCGAATCGGTACCCCTGGCACTCATCAGCCTAGTCATTATGGCCAGGGTGCAAGTAAGGACGCCTTCCTGATGAAATTCAGTACGCAGCCTACGGCTTTGCCTTTAGGGGTACCTCCCGTGACTTGGCGGGCCTGGGCTGTACGCGGGGGGCTCCTCTTACAAAGTGAGGAGCCCGTCTTACTGGAGATCTGGGAAGCGGCAGGCCGGCAAGTATCGGCCTGTCAGGTGGGCTCAGAGGGCATTCGCCTGCATGCGCTACCCCCGGGGGTTTATATAGTTCGGGATAGTGAAGGCCGCTGCACCCAAAAGGTTTTAGTCAGCGAGTAGAATCTCAGCGCACCAGCACGAGCGCCGCTGCGCCTAAGACGTAGCCCAGACCTACAGCGGGCGTAAAGCGCTCCCGAAAGGCTAATAGGCCTACTAAGCCCGAAAGCAGGACGATTCCCAGGTTATTCCACAGGAAAAACTGGGCAGCTGGTAGAGCTTTAAGCCCCTGCAGGTAAAAAACGATGGAGAGGAGGTTAGTCCCGCCAAGGAGGAGCGCGCCAGCCCAGAGGCGAGGCTGAAGGAGGAAAGCCAGCCGCTTTTGAAGGAAGTGTATCAGAAGCCCCACTACCCCCGCTACTATCATGATAAGAAGTGGCACATGGAGGGTGGAAAGTCTCTGCCAGTAGGGCTGGCTGAGCTTGAAGAGGGTGTCAATAATCCCATTACCCAGCCAGACTAGAAGGCCTATGGGAAGCGCCCCAAGCAGCGCACGCCAACGGCCGTCTTGGAGGTAAGGCGCATGAAGGGCTATGATAGCCCCTAAGCCTAGAAGTAGCCCTACCTTTTGCGGCGTAGTAAGCCTTTCGCCTAACACCAGCGCCGTAAGGCCTATGGGAATCACTACCGAGAGCTTCGCTAGCATCCCCGTAAGCCCTACGCCTAGGCGCTGGGTCGCCTGGCCTGTGAGAAGGAATACGCTAATAAAAAGTAGGCCTAAAATCCCCACTACGAGCCATCCTTCTGGGGGAAAGGTGGCCAGCTGACTAGAAGTAGGGGGAGCTAGTACGATTGCCAGCCCTACGCATACCACATAGTTGAGCGTGATGAGACTAAGAAGCGGTAGGCGTAGCAGGCGCAGCCAGAGAAGAAGAAGCACATTTGTAAGAACCGAGCCGGCTACATACCACACCGATGAGGCGACGGGGAGATTCGAACTCCCGTAGAGGGTTTTGCAGACCCGTGCCTAACCGCTCGGCCACGTCGCCGCTTTTGCAAATATACGCCCTTTGAGCCAAGCTATCCGACTTCTGGGCCTTTCTTGGCCAAATATAGACAGGCGCAGGCTGTTTTCTACCTTGGAGGGGCTAGGGCCTCTAAGTAGCGGATAGGTGCTCTCGTGCGCAGGGCGAAGGTGGTGAGAAAGTGGGCTTCAGGTGGGCCAGAGTCAGGCGAGAGATCTGAGGTAGCGTAGAGAATTGGCCATCCCTGCGCCTCTAGCTGCTCTAGCGTAAATAGGAAAAGCGCTTCCGAATCGGTGCGCAAGTGAAGCCTACCGCCGGGCTCTAGGATATGAGCGTACTGCCAGAGGAAGCGCGGATGGGTGAGGCGGTGCTTAGCCTGACGGGCTTTAGGGTAAGGGTCTGGGTAGTTGAGCCAAATCGCCTGTACCTCCCCTGCGCTGAAAGCGCTGGCTAAGGTAAGGGCATCACCGTGCCAGAAATACACGTTGGAAAGGTGCTTTTGCTGGGCAGTGCGGCATCCGGCAGCCAGTCGGTCCGCCCGCCGATCTAGCCCAACTACCAGCGCTGCCGGGTAGCGTTCGGCTAAAAACACGGCAAACTCCCCTTTACCGCACCCTACTTCTAGTAGAAGGGGAGTCTGAAGAGGGAAACCCAAGCGGCTGCGCCACTGGCCTGCCGAAGGCACTTTCTCCCCATAAAGGGCATGAGGACTGGCTGCGTAGCGCCGCCGCTTTTCCTGCTTTCCCAGCATGCTTACGCAAAAGTAGATTTGTGCCTCATGGAAGCGCTCGGCTCAAGCGTGTGGTATCACTGGCGACCTAGCGCTACGTCTATTCTCCTTCTGCTATTATGGAATAAAGGCAGCCGCCACGATCCGCCTCAGCGGGAAGGCCTACTACACTTCTTAGAGCATGCCTTATTCAAGGGCACGCAGCGGCGCTCGGGACGCGCACTCTTCCGCCGGATAGAACGCTTCGGTGGCGAAATGAATGCCTTCACTACCAAGGATAAAATGGGGGTGGAGCTGCGGGTGCCCCCAGCGGCCCTTCCTACGGCACTGGCTACCCTGCGCGAGCTAGCATATGAGGCGACCTTTCCCGAAAAGGAAGTGGAAAAGGAGCGAGCCGTTATCTTAGAAGAGCAGGCGATGTATGAGGACATTCCCGAGGAGTCACTCTTAGACCACTTTGAAGAGCAGGTATTTGCGGCTGGAGGGCTTCGGCACCCCGTTACTGGATATGCAGAAAGTGTGCGGCAAATTAGCGCCGAGGAGCTGCGAAAGCACTATAAGGCGCTTCAGGCGGCGCGCTGGGTGCTTGTGCTAAGTGGGGGTCTACCCGCCCGTAGCGTGGCTAAAGCCATACAGCAGACGGGCTGGGACAAGGCGGAAAATGGCCCCTCCCCTCTACCGCCTACGGATATATTGGCTAGCGCTTCCGTAGAGGAGCTGAAACGCCCTACCCAGCAGGTTCATCTGGTGGTAGGCGGCGTAGGGCCTTCGCCATATGCATTGCCCGAAAGCTTAGCGCTTCAGCTGCTTCTCCATGAACTGGCTGGGCCGCAAATGGGGAGCCGGCTCAACCTCCTTCTACGCGAGAGATATGGCTGGTGCTATAGCGTCTATAGTTTTTGGCACGCCTATCCAGAGCGCAGTGTGTGGGGGATTTATGCGGGTCTGACCCCTGAAGCCAAAGAGCGGGCCCGCCGACTGATCCATACCGAGCTGCAGCGCTGGCAGGATAGACCGCCTTCTTCCTCCCAGCTGGCCCAGATGCGGCGGAGCTTCTGGGGCCGCCAGCAACTGGCTACCGAAAACCCCACCTACTGGATAAGTCTACAAGCCAAACACCTGTTAGATCAAGGTCAGCTTGCGGCGCCACACCTCTGGAAGGAGGCCCTTCAAACCCTTACCCCTCAGACCCTCGGCGAAACCGCCCAACGCTACCTAAACCCCCTATACGAGCGAATATATGTTCCTTTGTAGATTTGACCGATGCGCTGGCTTTGGCTGGTAGGGCTATTATGGGGGCAGGGGGTGGTTTTGCCACCTACACCGGACGAGTTCGGCACTGCTCTCAAAGAAGCCCTTGAGCGCTTCAAGCGCCCTGAGATTACCCAGCGCGCCCAGGCTTTCTACAACGCCTGGACTACGGGCGAGCTATCTGCCCCCGAAAAGAAAGCGATCGCTAGTTTGGCCAGTCAGCTTCACAAGAAAGGCTTCAAACCTTATCCGGAGCTTCTGCGCTTTGTAGAAGCGGCTTTGACCCTCAAAAACCCCGAGACGCGCATTCGGGTGCCTGTACCCCAGTTTGTAAGTATTAGTGAGACGTTGGCGGCAGAAGATCCAGGCTATCTCCCGCGCTTCTGGGATATTATAGCCTCGTTCGCTCCTCAGGGAGTGGTAAATAAAACCACCGTATTTAGCTGGCGCATAGATAAGGCCGAGGCCCGCCTTGTCCTTCATACAGTCTATGACAGCGTAAGCGGAACGGAAAAGCGGGTGCCCGCCTTAGTTTTCCGCAATACTAACCTTATCTGTACTACAGGCGGAGTAGAAATCTTTATACGCGAGGTAGATGGCCTACTGAATCTTACTAATCGGCACTTTTCAGGCCAGCGGGGCAAAGCGGATTGGAGCCGCTTGGGTATCCCTTCGACTGAGCTGTATTGTGAGCTTGGTCCTTTTGAGGTAGATATGAACATTCGCCGGCTTACCTGTTCGCAAGCTACCCTTTACTACCCTACTTTCCTCCCACACCCCGTGAAAGGCGAATTCTCCGATGACTTTCTTATTCATGCCGATCCTACTAAGGCCCAATCCCCTGTCTTCGTGATGACGGAGGGTAGCATAGAGATAAAGGAATTTATTCCGAATACGATCTATCGGGGGGGCTTCGCTTTGCGTGGCCTTACGAAATACGGCTGGGCTGTAAGTGATACGCTAGCGGAGCTAAGCATATTTGCCAAAGGCAAAGAAGTTCTGCGTGTATATCTTCAGAATCTGGCCTTTGATCCTAAAAAGCTTACAGCCTATCAGGTATCTGCCGAGATTTTTTTGCCCTTTGGTGATACGATTTATTACCCCGTAACAGACCTCTATTACGATGTAGCTAGCCAGGAGATTTTGCTCAATCGCGATCGGCGCAATCCTCGGACGCGGCAGGGCTTTTTCAGCACCTACCACAAGACAGAGATGCTCTTTGATGCTATTCGCTGGAATCCCCTGCGGGATACAATAATGCGCTTTACCGCTATCATTGATCCCAAGGGTAAATACGGCGTAGTCCAGTCTATGGACTACTTCAATCAGCGTGAATACGAAAGCTACAAGGATATTATGCCGGTCCACCCTTTAGGAGCTATCTATAAGGTCATAAAAGAGCGCCAAACCGCCACACGGGGTAGGCGGCACTATGCCGTGCGTAATTACATCTTGCACACCGACGTTCTAAAAAGTCAGAATGTGGATGTGGCCCGCTATGAGCGGGCGTTTCGGATGCGCTTAGAAGATATGGCCACCTATGGGTTCCTGCGGTATGAGCCCGATATCGGCCGAATAGAGCCCTTACCTAAGCTGATACGATGGGCCCAGGCGGCATGGGGAGAGAAAGACTACGATGCCCTACGCATCCTCTCCCGTACCGAGGAGGGGGATAACGCCTACCTAAATCTTCGCACTAAAGAACTCACGGTGCGCGGCGTAGAAGTAGTAGTATTTGCCGACTCCCATATTGTTGAAATAGCGCCTTATAAGGGCACAATTTACTTAGGGGGCAATCGCTCTATGCGATTAGCGGGGCGGCTGGCCGCAGGTAAATTAGACCTCTACAGCTGGCCTGAAACCCGCATGCAATTTGACTACGATGGATTCAAGATTTTGTTTTTCAATGTGGACTCTCTTAAGTTTCGCCCTGAGCGGGATCCGGTTTTTCGCCTGGGTCGCCTTCCCCGTTTAGCCCGCTCCTTAGCCTCCCTTCGCATAGAAAATGTCAGCGGCTGTATTTACATAGATCATCCTTCAAACAAAAGCGGACGCCATTCTATTCCTTACTATGCCGTTTTAGACTGCTACAGCGAATCCTATAAGTATTGGGATGCGCCTTCTATTCAGGATGGCCAGTACAAACGCGATCGCTTATACTTTGAGCTTGATCCTTTTATGCTGGATAGTTTGGAGACTTTTAGCCTTTTAGGGCTTGAATTTCATGGGGTTTTCTATTCCGACAGTACTCTGCCTCCTTTTCGCGATACGCTCAAGGTCGTGCCGGATGGAAGCTACGGCATACAGGAAGTTTTCGCTTCAGGCATACCTATCTACAAGGGTAAAGGCAAGCTGACAGGCCAGGTTACGATGGATAATTTTGCGCTCCATGCGCGGGGGCGTATAGAGTATCTTACTACCCAGGTACAGGCGGATACGTTTGTGCTTCATTTTGACTCTTGTATGGCGGAGCGGGCTAAGCTCCTTTTGCCGCAGAGCCAATATGCGCTTACACGCTACCCCGAAGTAAGAGGAGAGGGCCTGCGCTTCAAATGGTATCCCTACCAAGGCCGAATGATACTGGAAACAGGCGAAAAGCCAGCGCAGCTTTTTGCTGGTGCAGCTTCCTTCCGTGGTAGCCTCATTTATACCCCAGAGGGTCTGCGAGCCGATGGCGTACTGGAGACAGGCGAGGCCCGCATCCAGAGCCGTTCCTTTAGTTTCAGTCCGACCGACTTTAAGGCCGTAGAAGCCCAATTTGCCCTGATAGACCCTAAGACCAGAAAAGATACCGTTTTCTACGCCGAAGGGATAGAGCTAACCTACGATGTCCAGAAGCATCGGGGCGAATTTGCCTCCATGCGTGTAGGTGAGCCAAATATTCAATTCCCTAGGCTGGGTATCGCTACGTCGCTGGGGAAAGGTACCTATCAGCGGGAAACGGGCGATATAGTGCTTTCGCCGCATGTGCCCGATGAAAGTAAGAATTTCGTCCTACAGAAGAGCAAGCGCGGTAAAGATGTCTTCTTCAATACGCAACACTTGGCCTATAACCTCAAATCTGGCGCCTTAGAGGCGGGCAAGGTAGATTCGCTGGTAGTGGCGGATGCTACGATTTTCCCCTCTGGCGGGCGCGTAGCCTTCCTGCCAGATGGCCAAATTGCCCCCCTCCAAAATGCCGTCCTAAAAGCGCCTACAAAGCTCAATTACCATACCATCACAGAAGCTACCGTACAAGTGCTCTCGGGCTCCGAATACACCGCAAAGGGTAAATACCAATATGTGCCCATAGAAGGCAAGGTGCAATACATCCCGCTGGACAGCATCTATGTAGAAGGGGGGATTACTACAGCCCAAGCAAAAATCAAGGCCGAAGACGAATTTTTAGTTACCGATCGAATTCTCTTCAGAGACGCTGTACGCCTTAAGGCTGATCAGCGCTTTCTTTACTTCAATGGGGAGGTACGCATACAGTCTACCAATGAATTTCTGCGTGAATCCTGGTTTGCCTTTGAAGGGTATGTAAATCCCGATACCATATTCATCCCTATTCGCTCGCCTCGGAATAAAAAGGGCCAGGAACTCACGGTGGGTGTGCATTTTGTGCCTATTTATAGGAGTTTTTACACGAATTTTCTCCAGCCGCGCCGCAATAAGGATGACCAAGATGTACTTGTAGCTGAGGGGGGGCTCTCGGTGGATCGGGCTACAAAGGCCTTCCGCATAGGCCCGCTCAGTAAAATAAATGGCCAAACCTACAAAGGCAACTGGGTGGAATACAACGACGCCACGCGTATCACCACGGCTTATGGCCGCATCAATTTCCCAGCGGCTTTTCCAGAAAATGGCGCCCAATTAGCCGTAGCCGGCATGTGGCGCGAAGAGCAGCGCTACCAGAAGCTTTCCACCGACCTCATCTTCGCCCTGCACTTTCCTAATATTCCAGGCAATGTGGTGGAGGCTATAGGGAATAAGTTCTATCTCTGGGCCTTAGCTCTCAATGATATTGACTACAAAGACCAGCGCTTCTTAGAAGCTATTGCGGAACTGGTGGATCCTGACCCGACCCAGCCTGAAGAAAATGTAAAGGAAATCCTTCGGGTAGCCCAGCGCAGCAGTGTAGCGCGCAGCGTCCCTTTTCCTAAGAAGCTCCCAGTTACGCTTCTGCTGACTCAGGTGCCTTTTCAGCGCGACGACTCTACTGGCAATCTCATCGTACGGTCCGAAGTGGGCGTAGCAGGTATAGGCGGGGTAGGCGTAGGTAAGTTCTGCCCAGCCAAAATAGAATACAGCTTCGGCGCCTATAATCCGGCCGAACGCAAGCGGAATCCCGACGTCCTTACTATTCTGATAGAGCCTACCGAAGGAAACTGGCTATTTATAATGTACTCGGGCTATGTGGTAAGGCTTATTACCAGTGATCCAGTGCTTAATCGGCAGATTCGTCAAGCAGCCGAGAAGCAGAAGGATTACAATAAGGACCCCTCTAAGCCTCGCCTTCAGCTCGTGGCGGCCGATCCCAATGAAAAAGAGGAATTTGTACAGCGCTTTTCCGCCTATCTTTTGAGATAATATGACGCTAGACTATCAGAATCGCTCGGTAGCTCGAGAGCAAATCCGCCGAGGGGAGGTAGCTCAGGATCGGCTTCATCCTGACGCCATACTTTTTCTGGATATAGAGACTGTGCCCATAAAAAGGAGCTATGTAGAGCTTGAAGATTGGCAGCAGAAACACTGGAAAGATAAGTACCATAGAATCTCAGCGTACCTTGATAAAAGCGCTATCCATGCGCTTTTCGGGCGCGTAGCCTGCATAGGGCTCGGACGCTTCTACAAAAAAAATGGCGCTATAGAGTGGCATGAGTGCCTAATAGCTGACTTAGATGAAAAGAGGTTATTGGAGAAGTTTATAGAGGAGTGGCTAAATTTAGACAGCCAATATAATTCAGTTCCAAGTGGTTATCGGCCCACTTTCTGGGTGTGTGGCCATAACCTGCAAGACTTTGATATACCCTTTTTGGGCCGGCGTATGGTACTCAACGGAATAAACCTACCCAGCCTGTGGAGAGAGCTGCAATACAAGCCGCCTTGGCAGTCTAATCCAGGCATACTGGATACCCTGCGTATGTGGAGCTTTGGCTCCAGTGATGAGCGGCGATGGGTAAGCCTAGAGGTTCTAGCACAGGCCTTAGGGATAGACTTTGTTAAGTCGCTTAACCATAGAGAGATACGCGAGCGATTTTATCAATGGGAGGCCCAGGGTGAAGAAAAAGCTTTTGATAAAGTCAAGGAATATTGTCTACAGGATGTGCGCGCTGTAGCCCACATATGCCTGCAAATGATAGGCCATCTAAATGAAACTTACTTAGCCGCATTGAATTCACCTCATACCACCTATTTATGAATCATCTTATTGGCCAGCAGAGTGCCTATTTGCGGGCCCATGCCCACCAGCCAGTGGACTGGTATCCGTGGGGCGAAGAGGCTTTTCAAAAAGCCTGGAAAGAAAATAAGCCTCTTATCATCAGCATTGGGTACGCCTCCTGCCATTGGTGCCACGTCATGGCGCGTGAGTGCTTTGAGGATCGGGAGGTGGCCCGCCTGATGAATCAGCATTTCGTCTGCATAAAGGTAGATAGGGAGGAGCGGCCCGATGTGGATCAATTATACATGGATGCCATTCTTCTTTCAGGGCGGCCAGGCGGCTGGCCCCTCAATTGCTTCGCCCTACCTGACGGCCGACCCTTCTATGGGGTTACCTATCTGCCTAAAAAATCTTGGATGATGCTTCTGGAGCGATTGAGCCGCCTCTACCGCGAAAACCCCCAAGAAGTCCAAGAAATGGCGCGCCGTCTCAGCGAGGCTATCCAGAAGCTGGATGCCAAAGTGCTTGAGCCTGTCTCTTCTACGGCGCGCTATCCTGTGCCCTGGGAAATAGTGCTAGAGGCACTTCTACGCGATATTGACTGGATATGGGGCGGCGAATGGAATAATACTAAGTTCCCTATGCCCAGCCGCTGGCTTTTCTCGCTTAGAGCGGGCGTACTTTTACAGAAACCGCAACTAATCTCGGCCACCCACCTCACCCTCAAGAAGATGGCTATGGGGGGCCTATTTGATCCCATAGAGGGGGGGTTCATGCGCTATAGTACTGATCGCTTCTGGCGCATACCGCACTTTGAAAAGCTTCTGTGCGACAATGGCCTACTTCTGGCTCTTTACAGCGAAGCCTACCGCCATAATCCACTTCCCCTCTACAAGGAAGTTATCCAGAAAACTGCCAATTTCTTGCTAGAAAGCCTACAGTTGCCTGATGGCCTCTTTGCCGCTTCCCTCAATGCCGAAAGTGAAGGGGAAGAGGGCAAATACTATGTATGGCGCATAGAAGAACTCGAGGCAGCGCTTGAAAAGCCCGAACTCCAGAAGGTTTTCTTTGCTACTTATGAGGTAATGCCCGAGGGGAACTGGAAGGATGGGCAAAATGTACTCTACCGAGCTTTAGAAGATGAAGCGGTGGCTGAGCGTCTGGGGCTCTCTGTAGAAGCTGTGCGTCAGGCTTTGGCTGAGGCGCATACGCGGCTGCGCCAAGTACGGCGGCAGCGGGTGCCCCCCGAGCGCGACGAGGCCGCCATCATTGCTTGGAATAGCTACGCCATCCTAGGCCTTATAGAGGCCTATAAGGCGCTTCAAGAGCCTTCCTACCTGTATGCTGCTCGGCGGGCCGTCCATGCGCTGCTTCCCCCCAGTGGCGCAGACCTTCAGCGCATCCATAAGGAGGATCGCTGGTACGGGGAAGCTTTCGCCGAAGATTATGCCGCTTTCACCGTAGCTCTTATCGCCCTTTACACGGTAACCGGCAATGAAACCTACCTGCTGCGTGCCTTAGATTTTATGGAGCGCAGCCTAGAGCTTTTTTACGACCCGCAAGAGGGGGTATTCTGCTTTACGGCGCGCACATTGCGGTTTATGCCTGAGCGGCGCAAGGATATATTCGATACCAGCACGCCCTCCTCAAATTCGCTTTTTGCTGAGGCACTTTGGCGGCTTAGCCGCTACTTTCAACGTGGCGATTATCAGGAAAAAGTGGAACGGATTTTGGCTCGTTTGCGGCGGCAGCTAGCGGAGAATCCTACCCTAGCCAGCTACTTTTTGCAGGTAGCCCTTTTAGAAGAGCGCAGCCCCTTTGCTGTAATCTACCGAGGCACTTCAATTGCACCTTTATGGAGGCGGTATGCCCCAGAAATAGGCTGGGTAGGCTTTGTGGCGCAGGAGGAAACTGCTATCCCAGCCTTCACCAGCTACACGAACCTACCCTCCGAGCACTGGTGCCTCTGTACTTACGGGGCCTGCCTACGCCCCGTAGCGGATTTAGAGACCCTCTGGCAGCTCGTAGAGCAGGAAAAGCAGCGCCTATCTACTCAAGCCAGTTCAGCCTCTAACTAGCCAACGCACAGTTGCAAATTCAAATTCTTTTTTCTCCTATATTTGCCCCTTGAATAGGGCAGTAGTAATATGAGCAAAAGGGTAGGCTACTCAATTCTCTGGCTGGGTTTAGGGCTGGCGCAGGATCCGCAGTTTTCGCAGTTTTTCGCTAATCAGGTAATCCTATCGCCAGCCTTTACGGGGATTGCCGAAGGGCCTCGGATTGCCTTGGCTTACCGCATGCAATGGACGGCTATCCCGGGGTATTATCGCACTTTTGCCGCGGCGTACGATCAGCCGATCTTTTTTGGGCGTGTCCGTAATGGGCTGGGCCTAAGCTTTATGGCCGACCAGGCGGGCGAGGGCAACCTTACTAAGCTAAATGTCCTGCTCAACTATGCTATTCACATAGAGCTGACCCGTACAAGCGCCTTTAGCATGGGGATTGCAGGGGGTATCGTGCAAAGTAGTATAGACTTTTTCCGACTCCGCTTCCCAGACCAAATAGATCCAAACGCCGGCTTTATTTTGCCTACGCAGGAACGCAACTTCTTCCAGAATAGAATCCATGAAGATATCACCGCCGGTGCGCTATACTACAACAAGTACTTCTATGTAGGCACCTCAGTCATGCATATTACTCAGCCTACGCAGCGGTTTTATAGAACCTCTTTAGCTAATCCTGCGGACGCTCAGCTCCCCATACGTGCGAATTTTTTTGCGGGGGCGCAAATTCCTATAGATGCGCTACGTGAGGGGCGCCAAACCTTAGGGCCTGCGGTGATGTATCGGATCCAGCGTCCCTTTCAGCAGCTGGATATAGGGCTATATTTTACCAGTTTGCCGATTGTTATAGGGGTATGGTACCGCCATCAAGATGCTATTATTGGATTAGTGGGTCTGCAGAAGGGCATTTTCCGTGTGGGTTACTCGTATGACTATACTATTTCTTCCCTTACGAATCGCCTTTCGGCGGGCTCGCACGAGGTGTCGTTGGTCGTAGAGTTTAGCCAAGAGCGTCAGCCTCTCGGCATGCGTCGCCGCCGTAATTATCCTTGCCCGCGATTCTGAGAAAGCTTTACCTTTGTCTTGCTTATGAGGTCGCACGGCATAGGTTTGATTGCCGCTTGTATTCTAGCGGGGGGTTTGACAGTTGCTTGTGGAGGAGGTGAAAACTTAGAAGATCCGGGTAGTCGGAGCCGCCTCACTGGCCTGAAATTTTCTCGGAAACCCGGTGAGGGCTTCTATGTAAAACCCTATCGTGAAATGCTGCCTGCCCCTGGCATGGTCTTTATAGAAGGCGGTACCTTCCACATGGGGAATATGGAAGAAGACCTAGATCAGGAGCACAATGCCCTCACGCGTCAAGTTACTGTAGCTAGCTTTTACATGGATGAGACCGAGGTGCCAAATGTGGAATACAAGCAGTTCTTATTCTATGTTCAGCAAGACTCCGGAGAGCAAAAAGCCCAATTGCTTTATCCAGATACGAACGTATGGATGCGTGAGATGGCCTATAATGACCCCTATGTGCGCTATTACTTCCAGCATGAGAACTTCAACATGTATCCTGTAGTGGGGGTAAATTGGCATCAGGCGCGCGAATTTGCCGCTTGGCGCACAGCCATAGTGAATAAACAACTCATAGAAGAAGATCCAGATGCTGTACTGTATCCAGACTATCGCCTGCCTACCGAAGCGGAATGGGAATATGCGGCGCGAGCCGGCTATGAGCAAGAGCTTTATCCTTGGGAGGGCCGCAGTGTGCGGGACCTCAAGGGACGCTTTCGAGCTAACTTCAAGCGGGGGCGTGGCGACTATGCTGGCCGCTCTAATAAGGGCGGTTCCCTTCTTTACGAAGGCCTCAATGACCGTTATATGATCCCGGCGCCCGTCAAAGCCTTTCTGCCCAACGACTTTGGTCTGTACAATATGGCAGGTAATGTGGCTGAATGGACGGAGGACACCTACCGCATTCTTACCTATGAGGACGCCGAAGATCTCAATCCTCACCGTCGACGCGGGCGAGTTGAAAGTGATCCGCTTCAGTCGGATGCGGATTATGTGCCGGGTACTATCCTGTACAGTCCTCGCGCAGGCGGGAACTCCCCTTGGCCTGACCTACAGGCAGATGCTGCCAAGGTGTATAGAGGCGGCTCGTGGGCCGATATAGCGTATTATGTCACCTGTGGGGCGCGCCGGTTCTTTTATGCAGACTCCTCCTCGGCTACGATAGGTTTCCGTTGCGCTATGGTGCGCGTTGGGCGTCCCTTCTAAGAAAGGCTACCAGAGGCGCCAAGCCTGTACCCTACATCGCACTTCCCACCGCCCCCCAAACTGCTGAAAGAAGCGCTCCACCCCGGGTAATACAGAGCCCCAGAAGTCAAATAGGCGTCCCTCCTCATGAGCTATTTGAATCACCTCGTATAGGAGGCGTGTGGTGGCCTGACTGGGCGCACGATACATACTGGCTATATACCATACCCATTCCCTCCCCCACATAAAAAGGCCTAGCGCTAAGGGCGGCTCTCCCACGGCGTAAGCCCGCCAATAGTCGGGAGTCAGGTGACGCCGAATCGCCTGCACCATAGCGGAAGGGACACCAGAGGGGCGATAGGCCTCCCACAAGGCTAAGGCTACCTCCAGATTCATTCTTTGAAAGGGGAATGTAGCCGCCTGTCGGGCTTTTCGTTGCAGTTCTGCCGAAGGGGCAAAAGCTCCAGGCGGCAGGACAAAACTACCCGTAGCGTAAAGGGCCAACCTACGCTGGGCCCAAGCTGGCTCGTAACAGCCTTGAGGTGGTAGGGTTAGAGAAAAATAAGCTAGCCGCTCCCTTCGGATCCATTCCGCTATAGCTCCCAGCACGCGTGCCCATAGGCGAATTTGCCTATCGGGGCGCTGGGGTAGAGGGGACCAAAGAATAATAGGTGTCCATGGAAGAGGGAGAGGCTGCCGATAAAACCGAAAGAAGGCTACTCGGCGCCAGTGAAGGGGGAGTAGAGCTATCGGGCGGCTGCCTTCTTCTATTACGAGGCCGCCCCAGTGGGGCTCTCGCTGCCACCAGCTCAAGGTAGCAAAGGGCTCCCCGGCGCTCCCCTTTTCTGCCCATAAGGCTTCTACTTCATGGGCTGGCCACCATCGCGCCCTCACAGCAAGCTAAGCTTAGGCAATAAAGGAGAAAAAGCCGGCTCGCCTAATCCCACGCTCAGAAGCCAACCGCTCCGCATGCGGTGCAGCGGCGCATGAAATCCGATACTTAGCCACTGGCTTAGATCGGTTTTTCGCAACCGCAGGGCCAAACGCAGCAGGTAAAAACTCACCTCGGCATAGGGTGGCCCAGCCGAGCCCTGCGCTAGGCGAAAAGTAAAACTCTCCTGCCAGCTGCTTCGCCGTAGCAGGGGGAGGAGACGCACTAAGCTTCCCTCAGGTCGCCAAGTGACCTGAAGCTGACCCATTGAAACGCCTAAGGGAGTATAGAGGAAAGTGCGGCGAAACTCCCCCTCGGCTAGATGGAAAGGAAAAGGCGCTGCAGGTAGGTAAAGAGCATCTGCCCATGGCGCTGGGCGATTCTGCCATCCACCGGCCAGTCGAAAGTACAATCGTCCAAACGGACTAAGCCCAAGCGTAGGCCTAATTTCCAAGCCCACCGTAAGCAGAGGAATAGGAAGAAAAGCCACTTCGCTACTACCCTGTACCTCCCAAGTAAGCGTTTTCTCGGGCGGAAGGATAAGCGTACGGCGCGGCGTGGTAAAAAGCCGCACCCCGGGCTGCCAGGCCAACCCTACCCCTAGGCGCACACCGTAGTAATATGGTCCGAGGCCCGCTTGACTGGACCTTTGGTCATAGCCTATCTTCAAAGCTACAGCTACTGCCCGGGAGAGATGCCTTTGGCCATACGCCTCTACAAAGGTGCGCGGATAGCCTTGCCACAGGTGTTCTCTGCGCCAAAGGTAGTAGAGGGTATTCCACCCCAGCGGTACTTGGGGGCGTTCCGTAGGCTCGCTTAGCTCGGCACCGCCACGTACCCGGAAGCGCCATAAAGGGAAGCGTAGGCTGGCTGTGCTCCAACCCAGTTGCACTAAGGCTCTCTCCCAGCCGAAACCATACCGCACAGTAGCGGAAAAGGTGTGCTTATCCCCCTGCACCTCAGCATGGAAAGGCAGGGCCCAACCCTCCAGAGGCGTATAGGCAGGTAAGCCTAAATAAACCTTTAGCCTGAAGTCTCGCTGGGGCCAGGCAAATCTAAGCCCCAATCCCTCCCATCCCCAGCGCTGCAAACGCCCAGAGCGTGCCGCCGAATCACGCTGGGCTATCAAACTATCATGCCGCTGAATATAAGCCGCTTGCAGAGAGTCCAAAGGCGCCGACCGTACACTGTCCCAAAAAGTCTCTAAGGCCTCCGAAGCGCGCGGAGAAATCCATACCATTTCCCCAAAATCTATATCGGCCACTCTTAGGGTTTCCTTAGGCTCAGATGGCGCTAAGGTAGGGGCTTGCGGCTTCCCAGCCGCTTGTTGGGGCTTTCGCTTAGGGGGCTTCTGCCCCACGACTAAGGGCACATAGCGCCTGTAGGAGGCATACCCTTCGCCGCGAAACTTAATCTGACCCAAGAGACTTACGCTGAGGTGAAAATCGCCCCAAAAGTTTATTTCGGCTATGGCGTAGCAGCCACCTACAGGAATGTAGGTGGCACGCAGACTTAGGCTATCCGTATAACGCAGCGGGCGCGGCGCTTGGGCTCGCCATTCTAGCCCTACCAGCGCATAGCTTTCATCCGCTATAACTACATACCCCTCCACACAAGGGGAAAATCGGCTCTTGGGCACTACCTGAATCTTGTAAAAAAGTGTGCCTTCCTCATAGAAGCTACCCAAGAGGCGATAGGTGTAGTAGAGCGGGGCATCCGTGGCCAGGGGAAGTACGAAGGGGGTTTCGGTAAGTTCAGGGAAGGCGGCCCGCTCGCCATACGGATCAAAACCAGCAAAAATCCAATTCCCTAAAAAGCTGTAGCGCCGCTGACCAATAAAGCGCGAGTGACGAATCTCCTCTCGGTACTTATCTGGCGCGACGAAGTAGAGGGTGGAGAAGGCTTCACTCAAAAGCAAAATCCCCGTAGGTAGCGAGTCGGAGCCGCGCAGAAGCTTCCAGAACCTTTCCGAAATCTCCCGCGCGCGCACGGTGTAAAGGGTATAAGCCTCCGCTTGGAAAGCCGATAGGCACCGCCGATTTGTAGCCTTGGCCGCAATAGCCCGCCGTATTAGCGTTTCACCGGGATCGCGGTTATCCTGCGTAATTATTATCCCAGGCAGGACGATTTCCTGGGGATAAAGTACAAAGGCGTGTGGGCCAGGGCCTAGGGAGTCCAGGCTTAGCTTAGCCCGATAGGTTTTGTAGCCTAAGTGGCGGATTTCTAAGGTAAGGGTGTCCTGAAGTAGGCTGAGAGTGAAGGCCCCCTCGGCTGAGGCTATGCTCTGGAAACCTGTATAAGGCAGGCGTATTATCGCGTATCCGATGGGTTTTCCGTCGGGCGTCCGCACTAGCCCGCGTAGCGAAAAAGGCTGGGCTGCACTCAGGCCCATCAGCCCAACGCCTACAAACAGTCTAAAAAGACTGGACGCCTGCAAGCCCCCCAATCTCAGGTAGGCGAAGGCAAAGAAAGCGAACCAGCTGAAGAAAATCCTAAATTCTTCTGGATGAATGAGGCGGTAGGATTAAAATAGCCGTAGCGAATAGAGGGGAACTCCTGGCGTAGCTGGCGCAAGATAAACCGTATCCCCAGCGGTTTCTCCAGATCCTCCTTTCTAAAGCCCATGCGCTCTGCGTACCAGTCTGGGTCTATGTTGAAGTTGCGCCACTGAATCATGTGAAGCTGAGTCGTCCGAATAAGCTGACGTAGGGCGGCGAATTCGGCTGGCTGGTCGGTAAAACCTGGCAGAGTAAAGTAGTTGATGGATACCCATTTCCCTAGCCGGGTGGCGCAGCGGATAGATTCTTGTACAGCGGCAAAGGTGTAATGACGGGGACGGTAGTAGGCTTCATACCAGCTAGCCTGGGCGCTATTGAGGCTAATTCGGAAGCTGTCTACGCCATTTTGGGCCAGCTTTTCTATAATGTGGGGCCAGCTCCCATTCGTGTTCAGATTGATAAGGCCGCGTTTAGTTTTGCGGCGGATGAGCCGAACCGCTTCTAAGATAGTAGGCCATACCAGGAGGGGCTCGCCTTCGCACCCTTGGCCAAAGCTTACGATGGGCGCTGGGGCGTTTTCCAGATGATATATAGCTAGTTCGGCGATTTCTTCGGCGGTAGGGCAGAAGGTTAGCCGCTCTTGGGGGCTAGTTAGGGGAGATTCTCGGGGGTCTTGAAGCGAGATGCAGCCAAGGCAGGCGGCGTTGCAGCCGGGTGAGGTGGGTAGGGGGCATTCCCATCGGCCTAAGGCTAAATTCTGGGCGGCTGGGCAGGCATACCGCGCCACGCAATTGTCCATGAGGTGCTGAACCAGCCTATTCCGTGGGAAGCGGTGCCGCAGGGCTTCTGCCCCCTGAGCGATGGCCTTACAGGAAAAGTACCGCACATCCTGACGCGGTTGGGGGTCTATCCGGATGGCTGGGACGTAGAACTTTCCTTTATGCCAGCCTACGGCCGTGTAGGCGTAAAGCGGTAGAGTAGGGGCTTCGGGCTCGTTTATATAGGCGGCTGAAGCTAGCTGGGTGTGGGCTGGTGCGATGAAAGCGGCTACGGCCCAGCCCTTTGGATACGGTCTTAGGCGGCCCTTCGGGTCTAGACCTAAAGGCCGGCGCCCCACTAAGTGGAAAAGCCTACTTCCGGGCGGTAGGGGTATCCAGCGGCCGTAATACCGCCAAGGAAAGTACCAGAACCCGCTACGCCCTACGGCTTCCCACTCGGGGGCTTCATAGAGACGGCCCTTCTCATCCGCCCAAACCAGCTGCATTTATGCGAAGGTATGGCGGACTGGCATTAGGTTTGTCAGAAGAGGAGTATGCGCGTGCTTGGTGTAATTCCTGCGCGCTATCACTCACAGCGCCTGCCAGGCAAGGTTCTCCTTCCCCTTCGAGGTAAGCCTATGGTACAGCATGTGTATGAACGGGCGCAACCCGTATTTCAGGACGCGCTTCTCGTAGCTACCGATGACATGCGTGTGGTAGAGGCGGTAGAGCGCTTCGGCGGACGCGCTATCATGACGCGCACAACTCACACCTCTGGTACCGAGCGCGTAGCCGAAGTGGCCGAGAAATTCATCTATGACGCCTATGTCAATATTCAAGCCGATGAGCCTTTTTTAGAGGCTAACCAGCTCCTCCTCCTTTTGGAGGCCCTTCAACGCTATCCCTTAGTAACGCTCATGACGCGCATCCATCAACTGGAAGAGCTTCTGACGCCCTCTGTGGTGAAGGTTGTACCAAATAAAGAGGGCAAAGCCCTTTACTTTTCCCGCGCAATTATACCCTTTCCGCGTGATTTGCCTCTGACGAGTCCAGAGATCTTGACCCGCCTTGCTTACTACCGACATGTGGGGCTGTACGGGTATCATCGTTCGGTGCTGATGGAGATTGTAGCACTTTCGCCCGTACCCATGGAAGAAGCGGAGCAGCTGGAGCAGCTGCGGTGGCTTCACCACGGCTACGAGATTTGGGTGCGGGAAACGCCATTTCGTACCTTTTCGGTAGATACGCCCGAGGACTATGCACGTGCCCAGCAGTTGGCTGAAACCCTATTGTAGCGTGCTCGGAATCGTAGGTTTAGTAGGCTGCCGGCCGAAGGTTTCCCCTAAGCTGGATTCACCAGATTCCCTTTCCAGACAGTCAGGGACTTCTTATGTGGAAGGGCTACGACAGAGCCTATGGCGGAAAGCTCTCCCTTTCACCTTCCGCTTGGAGGTGCATGCAGGACAGGCTTATCTCCACGAAGTGCATCGGGGTACTGGCTGGCTTTATCGTTCAGGGCATGTATTTACCTGCCGCCATTTGCTACCTGAGAAAAAGGGGCCTGTGGAAATAAAAGCATGGGACTATGAGGGCAATTCTTATACGATGGAAGTAGTGTGGCGCGATAGCACCGCCGATGTGGCCCTACTATATAACGCTAGCTTAGCCCGAGAGGGGTTACAGCTTTATCCGGGAGAGGCGGTGCCAGTGGGTTGGAGCGTATATTCGGTTGGGGCGCCTTGGGGCCTAAGTGGCACGCTGTATGAGGGTTTTGTGGCGGGGCCCCTGCGGTGGTTAGGTTTAGAGGGAGCACAAACGCAGCCCTTTCTGCAGTTAGCGCTGACGGTGCAGCCGGGCAGCTCAGGCAGCCCCGTCTTAAATGCTGAAGGCCTCGTGGTAGGCATGGTATCTGATATGGCGACCCGTTCAGGGACCTATGAAGGGCTAGCCTTGGCTATACCGCACACCACCCTTGAAGAAGTATGGGAGCGGTATTGTAGATTTGCGGGGCATGACGCGCAAAGACATCATACGCTATGCCAGTGAAAAGACTGGGCTTTCTCGGGGTGATGTAGCCGCCGTACTCAAAGCTATTCTAGAAGGTATGGAGGACGAACTTCTGCGGGGGGGCGAAGTGGCGCTGCGAGGCTTTGGCATGTTCCGCCTCAAGTATCAGCGGCCACGCAAGGGGCGTCTTATTCGAACAGGGCAAACTATTACCATCCCGGCGCGTCTCAAGCTGGCCTTTGAGCCTTCGGAGAAGCTACAGGCTCGCCTTCAGGCAGATCAAGGCCTGCTAAAACGCTTTGAGGCTAAGCGGCGCGCTTAGTCGCTGGAGCCTCTGGTTTCTAACGGCGGTGGGAGCGGGGGTAGGGCTTCTGCTTTTAGGGCAGCGCCGCACCCTCAGGCGGTCCACTACCGGGCTAGAGGCTCTGACACAGGCTTTCTGGCGGCTGGAACTAGGGGAAACCTTGAATGCCTCGGCGCGCCTAGCGGCTTTCCAGTATGCGCGCGCCGTGCAGGAAACCGATACACCCGCCTACGCCTTAGGGGTAGCCTATACCCTGCTATATGCGGCGGACCAGCTGGAAGGCGGCTCACCTATGGTGTACATCCAGCGTCTGCGTCAGATGACCGCTCATCCCATAGCCCGCGCCTATCTGGCTCGCCTTTCTTGGCACATAGACCAGCCCGCTAAAGCCCGCCAATACCTTGCCGAAGTGCTCCAACAAGACTCCACCTGCGGGCTGGCTTATCTCTTCTTGGCTCGGCTGGAATCCGACTCGGCCTGCGTATGGCTCAGGCGCGGCGCAACGGCTAAGTACTACGGCGCCGAATCCCACGCCTATCAGATCCTCAAGGCACAGCTACGGTGTCCTTGACGGGCAGCTCTTCGGCGCTCCAAACCTCTTCCCGCAAAAGTTCGCCCTGGGGGGTATAATAGCGCCAGCGTCCTACTTTTTCCCCCTGCTCATACTGCCCCTCTACCTTAATAACGCCATTAGGATAATACTCCCGATATTCTCCTTCAGGTTTGCCATCCAGATACAACACGCGGCGCTTGAGCACCCCGTTGGGATAGAATTCCTCCTGCAGGCCATCTTTCGTGGAATCAGAGAGCGCAAGGGTAGGTAAGGCAGTAGGAGCGGAAGAAGAAGAAAGGAGAGTATCAGACTGCCAAAGGAGTTGAAAGCGTAGGCTAAGCGTAGAACCTGTGCTCGGCAAGAGCGCAAAAGTAGCCTGCTTCCAAGCGGCTAGCTCTTTCGCCCATTTAGGATACGCCGCAGGGGCTACCCAACTGCGAAGCCAATTAGGCGGATTCGCCCACAAATGGAAAAGGGCTAAAGTGCGCTCCGAAGCCATGCCAAAATCCGCCCGCTCATAAAGATTACGCCGGGCCAGATAGGCATCTAGCCACTCCTGAAGGGTAGCGGATGAGTCCGCAAAAACAAGCCACTCTCCTACTTGGACAAAGTAAGGACTTTCCCAGCCTTGAAAGGCTCGACCCAATAGCCATCGGAAAAAGCGCTTGAGCGTAATTTGCTGGATAGGGTAGCCCCGATAGACCGTATGCTTTACGGTGAAAGGCGTACGAGAGGATAGCCGTCGGGCCAGTTTCTTAAGAGAGGCTTGGACCTCTTCGGGTTCTTTAGCTTGGAGGAGAATGAAAGGGGTAGAGAGAAGCCCTACCCCTATTTCGCCCGAGAAGTGGCTTAGGAGCTGCTTCTCAAAGGAAAACCCCAACCAGCTTTCGGCCTGCTGGATTTCGGAGGCGTAGCGCCTCAAGAGGTAGGTGCGGTAGAAGGCCTGAGGGTCGGCCAACCGTAGACGGAGAAAGCTCTGCGTAGAAGCCGGGCAAAGGCCTGCTACATCTAAGGTGCTCGGGGCTATGTGCCGCCAAAACGTCGTGTCGGCTAAAACCTGACCCTCAGCATAGAGTCCATCCTCTTCTAAGCGCAGGCGTGCCTCACCCCATTTGAGGAGAGCTAAGAAGGCTAAAGCGGGATGGGACCAGAGATGCGCTAAGGAGTCCCCCTGCCAACCTAAAAAAAGCCAAGGGGAGACTTCGTCAGGGAGATTATGCCACTGCCAGGGGGGCGTTTCCCCTGTAGCGCCGTTTAGAAACCGCGCTACTAGCTGCGGGTGCTTGGCATACACGAGGATTGTGCCAGCTGGTGCCAAATACCCCTGTGGCAGCTCCCACATAGCATAGCCCTCCTTCTCCACTAAGCGTATCGGCCAGTTATACTCGCTGGCCAGCTTACTCATAAGACTGCGCCAATCACCTATTTGAGCTAAAAAGGGCGCTTCAATCAAGTAAAGGGGCTCCTGGTTGTAAAAGGCCATCACTATGCCTCTATTTAGAAGCCATTCGGCTAGGAAAGTATAGCGTTTCAGGAGCGAGTCCCACGCCACAGCAGCTTGGAAGAAGCTTGCAAGATGGGGGCTATGCTGGCCAATATTCCATAGAGGGCTGCGCCGAAGCTGCTTCCACGATTGCCCGAAAGAAGGCGTATAAATTACTAATGAAAAGCCTGCAGGTAGGTTCTGCCACAGAATGGGGCGCACTGGCGGGCGCAGGAAACGGCGATACATCCATAGGGAAGCTAGGACAATGCCAGTCAGAAGTACGACTACTATGGCCGCGCGCCGCATCTTAACCTAAAAGGGCTTCCACCCGAGCCCAATCGATGATTTGCCATACAGCAGCTAAATATTCGGTGCGGCGATTTTGGTATTTGAGGTAATACGCGTGCTCCCACACATCTATCCCCAAGATAGGCTTGCCAGACGGGATGATATGGGGCATAAGAGGATTGTCCTGATTAGCCGTCGGGACTATTTGGAGATCACCCCTTTGGGTCTGCACAAGCCACACCCAGCCCGAACCAAAAAGCTGTGCCGCAGTGTCTAAAAATTTAGCCCGGAAAGCCGCCCAACTCCCAAAAACTTTTTCTAACCTTGTCCGAAGCGCCGCAGAAGGTTCCGAAGGCATGGGGGAGAGAATCTGCCAAAAGAAACTATGATTCCAGTGCCCCCCGCCGTTATTCTGAATAGTGGCGCGATGGGAAGGAGGTATCTCAGGCAAACGGCTAAGGAGAAGGTCTAATTGCCAGCCTTGAAGATGGGGTAGCTCCTCTAGGGCCTTGTTGAGATTTTGCACGTAGGCGTGATGGTGGCCCTGGTGGTGAATTTGCATAGTGCGGGCATCTATGTAGGGCTCTAAGGCTTCGTAGGGGTAGGGTAAGGTAGGCAGGCGAAAGGGATAGGTTTCGGCCTCAGGGGTCAGAGACCAACTAAGGGGTCGCCGTCTCAGCCCCATCAAGGTAAGTGCACCTAAAACGCTTAGGAACTGGCGGCGATTCATGATAGACAAAAATACGCGATTAGTCCAAGCTTTTTTCTTGATATCTTTGGGTGATATGCGCTTCTGGTTGGCTATACTTGGGGTAATAGGTTGGGCTTTGGCCCAGGAGGAGCGGCAGGTACCCGGCGGGCGGTCGGAGCCTGCGCCTGGTCGCTCTACCTCGCCTCAGGCCTATCGGATTCAGGGAATTGTGCGGGACGCCGAGTCGGGCGAACCTTTACCGGGGGCCTATATCCGGCTCAAGGGCTCGCTGATGGGGACGGTTTCCGATGCGCAAGGGCGCTTTCAGCTCAGCACCTTAGGCTCACCACCCTTTCGCGTAGAAGTCTCATATATAGGTTATGAAAATGCCGAAGTAGCCATAGAACCTAATAAGGAAGCGGAAATATCCCTACGCCCAGGCGGATTGGCTATGAAAGAAGTGGTAATTACCACAAGTCGCGTGCCTGAGGCGGTACTGGAAGCGCCTGTAACGGTAATGCGAATGGGCCTGCGCGAACTTCAGCTTGGCGCTGCAGCTAATATCTTCCAACAGCTTAGCACAATGAAAAATATAGATGTTAACTACCAGTCCATTACCTTTCCCTCTATCGGCACGCGCGGTTTCAACTTACCTGGCAATGTGCGCGTGGTGCAGCGGATTGATGGGATAGAGATGATGGCGCCGGTATTAGGCTTTCCCGTAGGTATACTTTCCGCTCCACCTGATATTGACATAGAAGCGGTGGAGGTTACCGCTGGGCCTGCCTCTGCGCTGTATGGGCCGAATGCCTTCAATGGGTTTATTGAATTCTCTACACGTCAGCCGCGGCGCTATCGGGGCTTGGGGGCTTCGCTGCGGCTCGGCGTAAATCACATAGCCTCGGACACGACGCCCCAGCCGTATCTGCACTTTGCGGCGCGCTATGCCTACACCTTCGGGGATCGGTTCTCGCTCAAGCTTGTGACAGAGTATCTGCGCGCAACCGACTGGCTAGCGGTAGATTACACCGACCAAGGCACCTATCAGGGGGCGGACTCTGCCTACGCTATTCCCGGCGTAACTAATCCAGGCTACAATGGGGTCAACCTCTATGGCGACGAGGTCCGAGTGCTCAATAGGGACCTAGAGCCTCTTCCTACCCTCCTGGGAATAAGAGAGCGCTTTTACGTAGCGCGTACGGGCTACCGTGATCGCGATATTGTGGATCCTACCGTTTTTCTCCAAAAATACACGCTTCAGTGGCAGTATTTCCTCAATGAGAATTTAGAGCTATCCTGGCGCAGCTTCTTGGTGAATGGAACTACGGTGTATCAGGCTTCCAATCGAAACATTATAAAGGATGCGTACTTTCATCAGCATAAGTTAGAGCTGCGTGGGCGGCGTTTTTTTGTGCGGGCATACGGCAGTTGGGAGTCACCGGGTGCTACGTATGATAGCCGCTTCACAGGCATTTTCCTAAACGAGCGTGCCAAACCTACACCTGCCTGGTTGATCTTTTATCATCAGGGTTATGCGCTGTATGGGTCCCACGAGGCGGCGCGCCGCTATGCAGATACGGCGCGCGTGTCCGACTTCTACAATGCTATAGCCCCCCTGATAGGCTTGACACCAGGTAGCTTTCTACCTCGTCCCGAGCCTGGCACCCCAGAATTTTCCCGAGCCCTGAAAGAAGTGAATAGCGGTCCCTACCGAGTGAAATACGAAGCCGGCTTGTACGACCGCTCCTCCTTCTACCACGGCGAAGTGCAGTATGACTTCTCTGACTGGGTGGGCCGCTGGGTAGAGCTCGTAGCAGGGGGCAATATTCGCCTCTTCCGTATCAATACACGCGGTACGCTTTTTGTAGATTACGAAGGCCCTTTCTTTACGCATGAGTACGGCGTTTTTCTTCAAGCGAACCGCTGGTTTTTTGATCGGCATCTGCGCCTTTTAGGTTCCATCCGCTACGATAAGAATCAATATTTCCAGGGGCGTTTTACGCCAAGGGCAGCCTTGCTGTATGCCTTTGGTCCAGAGAGGCAGCATAGCCTCCGAGCCTCTTATCAGACAGGCTTCCGCATCCCTACTTTGCAGGACCAGTTTATTGCATTAGATATAGGATTTCGGGAGATTACTTTAGGCGGTACCACCCGCGCGCGCAGTGCATATGGGTTGGATAAAATCATGCTCACCCCAGCTTCAGTAGCGGCCTACAGGAGGGCCGCTCAGGGCGTACAGGACAGCGCAACCTTAGCGGCTTTAGCCGCTCAGTATCTCCAGTTTGTGCCGCGCGAGCTCGTACGTCCGGAGTTTGTTCAGCAGGTTGAAATAGGCGGACGCTTTCAGATCCTTAGAGGGCTCTACATAGATGCGGAATTTGCGCGCGCCTACTATCAGGATTTCATCCTGTATCGGCGTGTGGTCTCTTCTCAGCCTACCTATGAAACTGGGACGACTAAGCCTATAGCGCTTTCAAATGTTGACCCCTCCACCTATGAGGGGCTTGTTAATCTACGGGATGGTCGCTACTATACTTACAATACTGCTTCAAATGCTTCCGATATGGTGTATGCGGATTTTGGCGCTGTGAGCTTAGAATACGCCATTACGCCGAAGATTTTGTGGACTGGCTCGTATAGCTATGCGGCGCTGACGCTGCGTGAAGCGGATGACCCCTCCCTCCTGCCCAACTTCAATACGCCGCGGCATAAGTTTGGCAGCACCCTTTATCTTTCGGGATTTGGACCTTGGGGTGGTAGTCTGAATTACCGCTGGATAGACGCATTTGTAATGGACGGGTTTATCCGGGGCCGCGTGCCAGCAGTGCAGTGGATAGATGCCCAAGTCTCTTATACGATTCCTAAATGGAAGCTTCAGTTTCGGGTAGGTGGCCAGAATCTGCTGAATATTCGGTATGTACAGTTTCCAGGGGGTCCTCGGGTGGGCGGTCTGTACTACTTCCAGGTGGTGTATGATCCGGCCCTGCGCTGAGGTGGGGTGGCCTGTATGATGGAGGCCGCACGGGCTATTTTGCGGCAGTATTGGGGCTATCCGGATTTCCGGCCCGCTCAGGCGGCGGCTATAGAGGCCCTCTTAGCTGGGCGCGAGGTACTAGCCCTTTTGCCTACAGGCGGCGGCAAATCTCTCTGCTATCAGGTGCCTGGGTTGGTAATGGGCGGGCTTACGCTGGTAGTTTCGCCGCTTATTGCGCTAATGCGCGACCAGGTGGAGGCGCTACAGCGGCGGGGTATCCCGGCTGCGGCCTTAGAAAGCGGTCTGCCGCCTCTTCTACGGGCGAAGCTTCTCAGGGATCTTGAGGCCTTCCGTTTTCTATATGTCGCTCCTGAGCGGTTGCGTCTGCCCGAATTTCGCCAACGGTTGACTGAACTGGATATTCGCCTGATAGCCGTGGATGAGGCGCAC
The DNA here is from genome assembly GCA_039630245.1 of Bacteroidia bacterium. Classification (GTDB taxonomy): domain Bacteria; phylum Bacteroidota; class Bacteroidia; order SpSt-205; family SpSt-205; genus SpSt-205. The sequence goes on along the minus strand of JBCNVK010000001.1, from coordinate 453,759 downwards.
TGCATCAGCCAGTGGGGGCATGATTTCCGAGCGGCTTATCTTCAAATTGGCGAGCTGCGCCCTCTATGCCCTCAGGCACGCTGGATAGCCCTCACCGCTACGGCTACTGCTCGCGTGCAAAAAGACATCATCACCTACCTAAGCCTTCAAAATCCCGTCGTCATACAGCAGCCTTTCTACAGGAAAAACTTCTACTATGCGGTCGTCTATGATGTGGATAAAGACAAACGGCTTTATCAAAGCCTGCGTAAGTTGGAGGGTTCGGGGATTATCTATGTGGGGGCGCGGCGCACGGCCTTACAATTAGCGGAACGCCTGCGCCAGTGGGGATTTTCGGCGGAGGCCTACCACGCGGGCATGCCGGCGGCGCTTCGGGCTGCTGTGCAGGCGCGCTGGCTTTCCGAAGAGACCCGTCTCATTGTGGCTACTACGGCCTTTGGTATGGGCATAGACAAGCCCAATACTCGCTTCGTACTGCATTATGATATAGCGGTAGAGCCAGAGGCTTATCTCCAAGAGGTAGGCCGGGCCGGACGCGATGGGGCGCTGGCGTATGCTATTGCGCTTTTCTCTCCACGCGATGGGGAGGATCTATGGCGCCGACTGCAAGAGAAATATCCGCCCTACCATCAACTTTTGCGCCTGTATGAGCGGCTGCGTCAGCTTCAAGATGCTTCGGGCAAGGTACGCCTGGGGCTAGTGGAGCTTAGCCGGCAGATGGGGCTGGGGCCTTATCCCTTACGGCGAGCGCTTCATCTCCTTGCGCAGGAGGGCTTCCTTACTTGGCGCAGCGAGCGAAGCAGCCAAGCCTATCTGCGCAGCCTAGTACCTGCTGAGCGGTGGCAAGATACGCCAGTACCCTTGGATCGGTGGGTTGCACGCCTAGGTGGGGCGGCGCTTTTTCAAGAAGGGGTTTATGCCGACTTAGCCGACTGGGCCTATCAGCTTCAGATTTCGTATGAAGCGCTTTATGAGGGTCTGGAGGCCTTGCGCCGGCGCGGCTGGCTTACCCATGAGGCTCTACCAGCGGGAATGGAGGAGGTTTCTCTAAGGCCTCAAGCCCCTTCTCCAGGGGAATGGGAAGCTCTGCGCCATAAGTATCATATCCTTCAGCGTCAGGCCCAATTGCGCGGGCGCTTCATGCTAGGTTACTACCAGCAGCGCGAAACCTGCCGGCCTCAGTACCTCTTACGCTACTTTGAGGAGTTTATAGGGCCTTGCGGGCAGTGTGATATTTGTCGGGGCTATTATCAGCCGCAGCGTCCTTCAGAAACCGAGAAGGCCCAGGCCGCAGCCTGGCTTAGCGAGAAGGCCCAGCAGCCCTGCTTCCCCGCCGAGCTCAAACAGAAACTCCACCAGCTTTTTCCCGGTAAAGCCGAGGCCCTTTTAGAAGAATTTTTAGCCGAAGGCAAGCTGGAAATGGTGGACGGCTGGCGCGTGCGCTGGCACGCCAAGCGCCCGCTGCAGGATTCGAACCTGCGACCCTCTGGTTAACAGCCAGATGCTCTAACCGCTGAGCTAAGCGGGCAAGGCAAAGATAAAACTTTCCTCTTAAACCTCCTTCCACCTGCCCTTCTGAAGAGGAAAGCGATTTTCTTACCTTTGGGGCTGGGAGGTTTTTATGACGCGTTTAGCTATACTTGCTTTAGCTGCTGGGCTATGGGCCCAGGAGGAGCGCCTTGTGCGCGGCCTTATAAGTACTGAGCGCCTTAGTGCCGTCAGTCGTCAAGAAACCGCAGTGGAAGTACGAGGTTGGATTCGAGACGCCGAAACTAAAGAGCCCCTAGCAGGGGCTATGGTGCGTCTCTTAGGCACCGACCAGGGCACGCTCAGCCAGCTAGATGGGCGATTTACGTTTAGCTTCAACCCCAAGGAGGCTCCCCAAGACCCTAAATTACTCATTACCTATATAGGCTACGAAGAGAAGGTTATACCCCTTAGTGAGGTAGAAAAGGGGATAAACATAGAGCTCAAGCCGTCGGGAGTGGCGATGAAAGAAGTACTTATCGTGGCTTCTACGGCTAATACCATCCTTACCCCGCTCAATTTCACGCGCATGGAGTCGCGCCAGATTATAGAAATGCGTGGATCTCAGGAGGTTACAGAGGCCATGCGCTTCTCCCCTTCTATCTATGCCTCGCGCGAAGGGGGCGGGTGGGGCGACTCCCGTATAAACCTGCGCGGCTTCAGCCAAGAAAATATCGCCGTGCAAATAAATGGCATACCCGTCAACGACATGGAGAATGCGCGGATTTACTGGTCTAACTGGCTGGGTTTGACGGATGTGGTGGACGAGGTTCAGATTCAAAAGGGTACGGGAAATGCCCGAATTGTACTGCCTTCAATTGGCGGCACGCTCAATATACGCACGCTACCGCCCCAAAGCGAGCGGCGTTTTATCCTCACTAGTGAGGCCTCAAATGTGTATTCAGCGCGGCTAGGACTTGCCTACCATTCGGGTCTGAGCCCAAAAGGCTGGGCGGTTACTTTAGCGGGCAATCGCGCCGTAGGTCCGGGGTATGTCCCAGGGACGGATTTTAGCTCTTGGACCTACTACCTCGCTATATCTAAGAATATTGGCACGAATCATCGCCTTATGCTTCAGGCTTTCGGGGCGCCCCAGTGGCATTATCATCGTTTTACCTATTTGACCCAGCGCGATGTAGATACGCTCAAGCGCAGCATTTTTCACAACTACGACTACGGATATTACCAAGGTCAGAAATACAGCAACCTACTCAACTTCTACCATAAGCCGCTCATTAGCCTCAGCCACTTCTGGACTATTTCGGAGCGGGTACAACTGCTGACTTCGGTATATGCTTCGTTTGGGCGCGGGGGCGGCTCAGGCATTCTTAGCCGTAATCCCGACTGGCGCGGGGATCCCCGACGCAATTACCGTCTGCAATACACGCCTGAAGGGCTTATTGACTGGGAGCAAGTGCGCACCGATCACCGCCGACGCGATACGCTGATTCGGGCCAATGGCGATACCATCTTTGGGTCTGCAGCCCTCCTAATCCACCGAAATTCTATCAATTATCACGACTGGTATGGGGCTATCTCTGCGCTCAATATGCGTCTCGGGGCCATAGAAATCAATACGGGCTTAGATGTGCGCACCTATGTAGCCTCCCACTTCCGCGAGGTTACTAATCTCTTTGGCGCCGATTTCTGGATAGATACCTTTGATGTCCGGAATGGCGAGCCGATGCGCATACTGGTAAATGGTCGGGCCGTCCAGCTACCCAATGTGCGCCTTACGCGCCTCGGGGATAAGGTGAATTATTACTACCGCTCCTATGTAACGTGGGTGGGGGGCTTTGCGGAGGCGCGCTACGATCGGGGGCCTATTTCGGCGGCACTCGTGCTTGCAGGGGCTAACACCACTTACCGTCGCGAGGAGCTTTTCCGCTACCGCCCAGAGGTACAACCCCTCCTGTCCCCTAATGTCAATATCTTTTCCTTCACCACTAAAGCGGGGATAGGCCTGCGCATCACGGACCAGAGCATGGTGTATGTAAATGGCGGCTATTTCACGCGTCCACCCTTCTTCAACCTTGTTTTCATCAATGACCGAGCTGGAAATGAGATTGACCGTACGTACACGGTGGAGAAGGTATTTCAAGTGGAAGGAGGTGTGCGCTGGCAGAGCAGCCTAGTGGCGGCTCAAGTAGGCGCCTACTGGATAAACTGGCGGGATAAGGCGCTTATGCTGAGCGTGCCCCTGCCGGGTGGTATAGTTTCCCAGACTCGCCTTACAGGGCTTTCGGCCCTGCACCGGGGCATTGAAGCCGAATTTGGCCTGCAGCCACTCCCCTGGTTGCGTCTCTCCGCCATAGGCAGCATCGGCGATTGGAAGTGGGAAAATGACGTCTCAGCCTTCGTGCGCGATAATAACCAGCAAATCGTAGATACGATTACCCTCTACATCAAAGGTTTGCGTGTAGGAAGTGCCCCCCAAACCCAAATCGGCGGCGTCCTTCGCCTAACGCCTACTCCTTCCCTCTACTTTTTCGTGAATTACTTTTACTACGACCGCTTCTGGGCTGATTACGATCCTCTTGGTCGGCAGAATCCTAACGATCGGGCCCAGCCGTGGCGAATTCCAGGGTATGGGATTATGGATATAGGTGCAGGCTATGAGGTAAGCATAAGCTCCGAAACCCGTCTGCGCTTCTTCGGAAATGTCCATAATGTGCTCAATACGCGTTACATTGTAACGGCTCTGGATGGGCGGACGCATGACCGTAGCACGGCGCGCTTCTTCTACGGCTTTCAACGCAACTGGAATGTAGGGCTCAGTCTGATATGGTAAGGGACGGATGAGGTGGGGAGGGCAGGGGCTCAGCAAGCAAAAGGCTTGGAGCTGCTGCGCTCTCCTCCTCCTTCCTAGTTGTACCTCCCCCTCCGCGCCTTTCTGGTGGCTTAAGATGCCTGATGGACAGCTCCGCAGCACGCTATTAGGTAAATCACTTACCGCTACTGCCTTGGAAAGCGGCACCCCACCCCATTATGCGGATAGCCTCGGCAAAGTCTTTCGGTACCTTCCACCGCTTGGCGGTGTGCTGTGGGTAGAGTATTACGCGCCCCATGATACTATCTGTAGTGTTACGCTGACGTGGGAGCATACCGAGTTTGCCGCCTTGGCCAGGGTATATCAGGAGCTGCGCACCTATTACACTCATACCTATGCCCCGCCCGAAGGTCCTCCGGGCAAGCTGCGCTGGCATACCGCCGATGGCTTAGAGATTCGCCTCTGGCTCAGCCCGGAAAAGCGTTACCTGCATAACGCCTGGATAAAAAAATGAGCATATTTGGGGTATGTGGGGCGGGGTGTGGTTGAGCCTGCTCTGGGGGCAGACGGTATTAGCGGAGCTTACGCTGGATCGGCGGCAGCCACCGCCTCTCCGCGCCGAATACGTAGCCGCAGATGGCGGGCTCGTTACCCTCTCCTATAAGTCCCCTACATCCGTGCGCCTTTTTGCTGTCCATAAGTACGATGCCGAACTGCACCACGAATGGACTCAGGAACTTTTTGACCAAAGCACAGGAGAAGAATTTTTACACCTAGCCGTAGTAGATACGCAAATATGGGCTTTTACTCAGCGGATTCATGCCCAGAAGCGGCACATTTATGCTTATATGCTAGACATAAATGGAAGATTTCATCTGCGTCAGCGCGAGGTTCTGGTAGTAAGTACTGCAAGGCAAGCGGGTACCCCTGAGCTAGCTTATGCCCCTAACCGGCGCTATGCCTGCCTAAGCCTGCCCCTGCGTCTGCCAGCGGATAGCGCGGACCGAATAGCCTTTTTTCTCATAGGTCCTGACACTGCCTACGCCGGCGAATGGCGCTTCCCCTACAAAGAACGAGAGCTCGTGGTGCGTCGCTCCATTCAGCCTAGTCATGAGGGCCATCTCTACGCCTTAGCTACGGTGCGCCTGCCCAATGAGCCTTACCCCGAATACTACCTTTTGCGCTACATCCCCTACGCTAACCTTACCCTTAGTGTGGCTTTAGAGGTGGAAGGGATTTATCTTATAGAGCCCACCTTTCGGTTGGAGCGGGGCGGCGGGGCACGCATAGCCGCCTTCTACTCCCTCCGTCGCAATAGTAGTCAAGTGCAGGGACTTGTGTTTGCACGTGTAGAGGGTTCAGGCTTCTTTCTGGCTAATGTGCAGCAAGTACCCCTTCCCGTAGAGGTGCTCCAACGCTTTCTCTCCGAACGGCAAATCGCACGCGGACGGGGCATCCCCGACCTATATCTAGACCATCTTATTCCGCGCAGCAGTGGCGGTGCTCTCCTCATCGGCGAGCAATTTTACATCACCACTACCGCTTTTCGGGATTTCTACGGCTTTTGGTACACACAAGACACCTATCACTACGAGGATATTGTAGTTTTTGCCGTGGATTCGCTTGGAAATTTAGAATGGTTCCGAGTTATCCCGAAGTCCCAAGCCGGCACTTCCGATACCGAGCTTTCCTACGCTTTGCTTGTGGGACCGCGCCACCTTTACTTTTTCTATCGGGGCTATGCGCGCGGCACTGGCTCGCAGGTATTTGTAGTGGTACTGGATGAGAATGGAGAAGTATCCTCGCCGCGTCCATTTTTGTCAGGTTTTCGATCCAGTGATGTGTTCTATAGAAAGCTGGCTAGGCAACTTACCAACACCGAGGGTCTTTTAGCCTTTACGCGCAGTCGTAGCAATCATTTTGTAATGATGCGGCTTGCCTTAGATTGAGGCGCCGCCCCCTAATCCCCTAAATTTGCCGTATGTGTGGGGTTGTATGGCTGCGTCTTCGGCAGCCATTGGAAGCATATCCTACGCCTTTGTGGGGCCTGCAGAAAGTTTCCCTCCTCCTCCAAAAGCAGCGCAATCGCGGCCAAGACGGTGCGGGCCTCTTAACGCTCAAGCTGACTGTTCCGCCCGGCCGCCCCTACTTTTTCCGAAGACGCCTTGTAACGCCAAATCCCTCTTGGAAATTTCTGATTGAGGGGATTTGGGCGGAATGGGAGGCCTGGCAAAAAGCGCAAAAACCCCTCTACGAGTTTCCCTTTTTGGGCGAAGCTTACCTAGCCCACCTGCGCTATGGTACCTTTGGCGGCTATACGCTGGAAGAGACTCATCCAGTCCTACGACGCGGGAGTTGGCGCGCCCGCGCCCTCGCTATAGCGGGGAATTTCAACCTAACAAATGTGGATGAACTTTTCCAAAGGCTGATAGAAATTGGTCAGCACCCCATCTCTCACAGCGATACCTATACAATCTTAGAACGCATGGGGCATTTTTTAGATGAGATGGTGGAGGCGCTTTACCTTGAAGCTAAGGCTCAGGGCCTTTCTAAGGTGGAAGCCAGCGCCTATATCGCTTCGCGCTTCCCTATTTACGACTGGCTGGCCCGAAGCGCTCGTCGCTGGGATGGTGGGTATGTAATAGCTGGCTGGATAGGCAATGGCTGGGGCTTTGTGCTGCGCGATCCGTGGGGCATTCGGCCGGCTTATTACTTGGCCCAGCCAGAGGTGTTAGCCGTAGCTTCCGAGGCCGCCGCCCTTCAGAATGTTTTCGGCGTGCCGCCCTCCGCCGTATGCGAGCTACCGCCAGGGCAGGCCCTTACCGTAGCCCCCGACGGCACATGGCAGGTACAACCCTTTACCCAAGCGGCCCCCAAACCCAGCCGCTGTAGCTTTGAACGCATCTACTTCTCCCGCGGCAATTCGCCCCACATATATACCGAGCGTAAAACCCTAGGCGCCCTCCTCGCTCATGAAATCGCACGCCTACTGGACTATAAGTTTGAGCACGTTGTTTTTACCTACATTCCCAATACGGCCCAATCGGCCTTCTGGGGTCTTGTGAAAGAATTGGAAAATATCCTTGCTTTAGAGCAACTGCGCCAGCTTCGCACTGCCTCTCTTTCGGAGGAGGAGTGGCGGCGCCTTTTGCCTCAGCGCATTCGGGCAGAATACCTTATCTGGAAGGATACCGAGAGTCGTACCTTTATTTCAGCCCCTGCCTTGCGCACCAGCATGGCTCGCCATGTATATGATGTGATTTACGAGGTACTGGAGCCAGGCAGGGATACGCTGGTATGCCTGGATGATTCTATCGTGCGGGGCACTACGCTGCGCGAAACCCTATTGCGTACGCTTTTGCGTCTGCGGCCAGCACGCCTTATTATCGCCTCTACGGCGCCTCAGCTGCGCTATCCCGACTTCTATGGGATAGATATGGCGGCCTTGGGCGACCTTATAGCCTTTCGCGCGGCGGTGCGCCTGCTAGAAGAGCACCACCTTACTGAAATCCTTCACCACACCTATGCGCTGTGCCAGCGCGCCTACGGGACAGAAGCCTTTGTTCAGAATAACTTCGTCAAGGCGATTTATGCGCCCTTTACCGAGGCTCAAATAGCCGCCAAAATAGCTGAGCTTGTAAAGCCGCCTGAGATGGATATTCCGCTAAGTCTGGTCTTTCAGCCTGTGCAGAACCTTTCCAAGGCGCTTCCAAATCATCGGGGGGATTGGTATTTTACTGGCGACTACCCTACGCCGGGCGGCTATCGTCAAGTCAATTTGGCTTTTATGCAGTTTTATGAAGGGAAGCTGCAGCGACGGGCCTATGAGACCCTGAGTGTATGAGCCGTTGGATTACAGAGGAGGATTCGGGCTATGGGGCGATAGAGGAGTGGGAGGTAGAAGCGCTTCTGCGGGTGATGAATGCCGAGGATAAGAAAGCGGTGGCGGCGGTGGAGGCGGCTATTCCGCAGGTGGCGGCTTTTATTCGGGCGCTTGTGCCGCGCTTGCGGGCTGGAGGGCGTCTTATCTATGTGGGCGCGGGTACGAGTGGGCGGCTGGGCGTTCTGGATGCGGCCGAGTGCCTGCCTACATTTGGGGCAGCGCCAGGGCAGGTAGTAGGGCTGATTGCAGGAGGCGAGGCCGCTCTTCGCGGCCCCGTGGAAGCGGCGGAAGACGATACCGAAGCCGCCCAAAAAGACCTCAGCGCCCTTTCTCCAACTCCCCAAGATACCGTAGTAGGTATCAGCGCCAGCGGCCGTACGCCTTATGTAGTAGCGGCGGTGACGTGGGCTCGGGCTCAAGGCCTCCTTACGGCTGCCATCACCGCTAATCCTGACACGCCCTTGGAAAAGCTGGTCCAGTATCCTATCGTCGTACTTACGGGGCCTGAAGTGCTGGCAGGCAGCACGCGCCTCAAAGCCGGCACCGCTACGAAGCTCGTGCTGAATATGATTAGCACGGCGGCCTTTACGCAGCTGGGGCGCGTACGCCACGGGCGCATGATAGACCTCCAGCTTGTGAATCGCAAACTATGGCTACGGGCATTGCGCTATTTAGAAGAAGCCACAGGCCTTACGCGCGCCGAGGCTGAAGAACTCCTGCGCCGAACCGGTAGCCTGCGCGCCGCCCTGGAGCAGGCCCATAATCAGCGCGCCTGATGCCGAAGCCCCGCCCGTATGTTTAGCCACTCCACACCCAACGAAAAAAGAATGGCAAAGTAGAGATAGCCCTTAGGCACATGCAGGCCAGTGCCCTCCCCCACCAGCAGTACGCCTATAAGCAGAAGAAAGGCCAGCGCAAGTATCTTTAGGGTAGGGTGATTGGCTAAGAGGCGCTGAATCCTGCGCGCCGCCCAAAGGGTAATAGCCAAAGAAAGAAGGATAGAAAGCCACATTATTACGAGATTTTGGGTCATCCCTATAGCCGTCAGAATAGAGTCGGCCGAAAAAATTATCTCCACTAGCGCTATTTGAACGACAGCAGCGAAAAGGCTATTCAAGGATTTTTGGGGGACTTCGGTCTGGCTACCTTCTAATTTGCTGTGGATCTCTCGCACGCCTTTGTAGAGGAGAAAGAGGCCGCCGCCCAGTAGGAGTAAATGGCGCAGGCTGAAAGGATGACCCAGCACCGAAAAGAGGGGCCGGCTCTGGGCTAAAAGGCCTACCAGTGCAGTAAGGAGGAAAAGTCGTATGAGGGGCGCATATACCATCCAGAAGCGCCATAGCTGGCGCTGGTGGGCCGCTGGAGCAGCCGAAAGGATAAGACTCACTACGATAAGGTTATCTATCCCTAAGGCTATTTCCATTAGGGTTAGAGTGAAAAGACCGATAAGGAGCTCTGCCAGCGAGTTCATACGCAGCGCTAAGGGTCTAACTTAGTTTGGATCAGACCATGTAAGCCCCACAGCCAGAAGAACGAGTGCAAATGCTAGCCATTGGCGCCATCCTAGAGGTTCATTTTGGAAAAGCACGCGCACCACTAGAACGAATACAAAGATGGAAATGGCTTCTTGAATGATTTTCAGAGTAGGTAGAGAGAAGGGGCCGCCTGTGCCACGAAAGCCCAAGCGGTTAGCTGGCACTTGGAGGAGATATTCAAATAGGGCTATGCCCCAGCTGCTCAGTACTACTGTGAGCCAGCTTGTGAGCGAGAGCTTGGCCTCGGGCCGGTAGCGCAGATGGCCGTACCACGCAAGCGTCATGAATAAATTGGAAAGGCCGAGCAAAGCTATAGCGGCCCATCCGCGGGCATTCATGGCGGGCAAAGATAGAAAGGTTTGCTAGGGCCAAGACTTAGGCTTTTTTGCGTATGTTTGCGCTGGCCTATGGAGCTCGTTTTGCCGCGTTTTGGGCTGTTTTTTTGGAGCGCCGTTATATTCTTCCTCTTTCTTTGGATTCTTACGCGCTATGTGTGGCGGCCTATCTTAGCGGCGCTGGATGCGCGTGAGAAGCGGATAGCAGAGGCTCTGACGGCAGCGGAGCGAGCCCGGGCCGAGGTGGAGCTTTTGAAGCAGCAGCAGGAGCGCCTCCAAATAGAAGCCGCCCAAGAGCGCGAGCGGATTTTAGCCCAAGCGCAGAAACTGCGGGAAGAGATAGTAGAGCAAGCCCGCGAAGAGGCCCAAAGGCAAGCAGAGCGTATCTTGGCTACAGCCCAGCAGCAGATTCAGCAGCAGCGCGAGCGGCTCCTCCAGGAAATGCGTGCGTATGCTGTGCGCCTTTCCTTGGAAATAGCTCAAAAGATTTTGGAGGAACACTTCAAAGAACCTGAAAAGGCTCAAGCCTATGCCCAAAAGTTAGTGGCTGAAATCCGCCTGAATTAGTATGAGTCCAAGGGTTATTGCCCGGCGGTATGCCTATGCGCTCTTTGATTTAGCTCAGCGGCGGGGCGAGCTGGACGCCCTAGCTCAGGAGGTAGAGGCTCTCCAGAAACTCCAGCAGCAGACCCCTCTTCTACGCAGCCTTTTGACAAATCCTACTTATAGGGCGCAGCAAAAGCTGGGCTGGCTGCGCCGAGCCCTTCAGCCGTATCTGTCCCCGCTTCTCTGGACTTTTATAGAGCTTGTTACTCGGCGTGGACGGGAGGCCCTGCTGGCCGATACTTGGGAGGAATTTGGGGCGCTCTACGACAGCTATAAAAAGCGTCTGCGGGTAGTACTGCGGTCGGCCCAGCCGCTGGACGAAGCCACCCGCCTAGCCCTAGTGCAGAAATTACAGCAAGCCTACAGCGCCGAAGAAGTGCTTTTGAATGAAACGCTTGAGCCAGCGCTGATTGGCGGGTTTATCGTGGAGCTGGGCACGAAAGCCGCTGACCTAAGTGTGCGGGGCAGACTCCAAACCATTCGGAAGAAACTTCTTCAAGCCTAAAGCCTATGAAAGTCATAACAGAACTTCGGCCAGACGAAGTTACGGCTCTCCTAGAGCAGCAGCTTGCTGGAGAGCTCTCTACTAAGGAGCTGGAGGAGATTGGAATCGTCCTCCAAGTAGGGGACGGCATTGCGCGCATTTACGGCCTTACCGAAGTGGAAGCGGGCGAAATGATAGAATTTGCCAGCGGCACGAAAGGGATTGTACTCAACCTTGAAGAGGATAATGTAGGGGCAGTTATTATGGGCGCTTCTACGACGGTGCATGAAGGGGATCGGGTGAAGCGCCTCCACCGAACTGCCTCCATTTTGGTAAGCGAGAGGATGCTTGGGCGGGTGATCAATCCTTTGGGTGAGCCGCTGGATGGAAAAGGGCCTATAGAAGGACCCTACTTTGAGTCGCCCTATGAACGGAAAGCGCCAGGAGTAATCTTTCGGCGGCCAGTCCACCAGCCCCTCCAGACTGGCATAAAGGCTATAGACGCCATGATTCCGATTGGCCGCGGCCAGCGGGAGCTCATAATTGGTGATCGCTCTACTGGTAAAACCGCCATCGCCATAGACACCATTATCAATCAGCGGGAAAATTACGAACGGGGAGACCCTGTATATTGCGTTTATGTGGCCTGTGGGCAGAAGGCCTCCACTATCGCTCAGACGGTAGCTACGCTGGAGCGGTATGGGGCCATGCCCTATACGATTGTGGTAGCGGCTTCGGCTTCGGATCCGGCGCCGCTGGTTTATCTAGCCCCGTATGCCGGCGCGGCTATTGGGGAATACTTTCGGGACAGTGGCCGGCATGCGCTCGTGATTTACGACGATCTTTCCAAGCAAGCCGCAGCCTATCGGGAAGTCTCCTTGCTTTTGCGTCGCCCACCCGGGCGTGAAGCCTACCCGGGAGATATTTTCTACCTCCACTCACGCCTTTTAGAGCGGGCGGCCAAAATTATTGACTCGGATGAGGTAGCCTCTAAGATGAATAACTTGCCAGAGAGCTTTCGCCCCATCGTGAAGGGGGGCGGTTCCCTTACGGCGCTTCCGATTATTGAGACGCAGGCAGGCGATGTGGCCGCCTATATCCCTACGAATGTGATTTCTATTACCGATGGCCAGATTTACTTGGAGCCTGGGCTTTTCAATGCAGGGGTTCGTCCGGCTATCAACGTGGGTATCTCCGTCTCGCGCGTAGGCGGTGCGGCGCAAATAAAGCCTATGAAGCGCGTGGCTGGACGCCTCAAGCTGGAACTGGCGCAGTATCGGGAGCTGGAGGCCTTTGCAAAGTTCGGTTCCGATTTAGACCCTGCTACCCTGCGTCAGATAGAGCGGGGTCGGCGCCTTGTAGAGCTTCTCAAGCAGCCGCAGTACCAAACTGTAAAGGTAGAGCATCAGGTAGCGGCGATTTTCGCCGGTACACGCGGCCTGCTGGACAAGCTGCCTGTGGAAAAGGTGCGCGAGTTTGAAGCACAGTACATTCGCCTTCTGGAGGCAGCCTATCGCCCCTTATTAGATAAAATTCGTCAGGGCTACCTAGATGAGGCGATGGAAAATCAGCTGGAAGAGGCGGCAAAGGAAGTCCTAGCCGGGATGGGCGTCAAAGTATGAGTTCGGGCAAGTTACGCGAGCTGCGGGGGCGGATTCGCAGCGTTATTGCGATTCAGCAGACCACGCGTGCGATGCGGATGATAGCAGCCGTCAAGCTGCGCAAAGCCCAAGAACGCCTCTCTCAGCTTCGGCCTTACCGCCAGAGTGCTGAACGGCTTATGGGTACCCTTTTAGCAGCCTTAGAGGAGCCCCACCCCTCTCAGCTAGCTAATCCTAATGCGCCGGCCCTTTATGTAATTCTTTCCTCCAGCCGAGGCCTTTGCGGCGCTTTCAACAGCAGCTTGCTGCGTTGGATTCAACCCCAGCTTCCCTCGCCAGCTCAGGTCCACCTATTGTGTCTAGGTAAGAAAGCGTATGAGGGCCTCCGAAGAAGTCCCTATTCAGTGGAGCTGGTAGACATTTTCGGCGGTAAGGATGTGTCGCCCGAAGCTGTTTATGCCCAAGCGCAGCGGCTATGGCAAGGATTCAGTCAAGGAGCTTATAGCCAAGTAGTACTGCTTTACAATCGTTTCGGCGGGGTAGGTAAGGCCCTCCCTACGCGTGAGGTCATTCTGCCTCTTTCTTCGCCGAAGGGTACCACAGATTTTCGGCCATGGCTATATGAGCCGAGTCTGCTAGAGCTTATTACGGCGTTTGTGCCGCGCTATGTTACTATAGCTCTTACCCATGCGGTCCAGGAATCCCTTACGGCTGAACATAGCGCACGTATGGTAGCCATGCAAATGGCTACGGATAATGCCGAAGAGCTTCTGCGTACCCTACGGCTCCAGTATAACAAGGCCCGTCAGGCCTCTATTACGAAAGAACTGCTGGAAATTGTAGCAGGCGCTGAAGCACTGAAGAAGTAGAACCTAAAAAGCTAAAAAAATTTAGTGGCGGGAGAATAGCCTCCCGCCACCGAAAGACCCACCGACAGCGCCTTAGCGGCTACAGACCCCGCCCCAGCATCGCTCATGTCTTTTGACTAATTTTCGAACTAGCCTTTTTCGGTTGCGTGCTCCTCCAGGATATAAGGAGAAGCTCTCAATCTTTTCAAGGTTTTCATACTTTACTGCCAGCGGTGCTTCGGTCTCTGCCAGCACCCAGCCGCCCCAGAGGGCGCCTATCAAGAAGGCTATCTTTCTCATAACGCTATTTATACGCTAGCGGCAGGGAGTAAGGTTGCACGAAAGAAGTAATACCTTTTTCTTTGCTAATTTTGCTAAATGCGCCTTCTACTCATCCAGGGAGTTTGGCTGACCTATGTGCTGGCGCAGTCTACAGGCAGCTTAGTAGTCGTTTCCGAAACGGGCGAGCCTTTCCGCTTACTTCTAAATGGGGAGTGGGTTACGGAAGGCCCTGTGACGCGGGCAGAGGCTCATAACCTTCCCGAAGGCCCCCAGCGCGCTACGCTTTACATTCATCCTAATGAAGGGCGCATAGTACAGATTAAGAAAACCTTCTATATAGAAGCTGGCTACACCGAGTACTATGCCATTACCAAACGGCGAAATAAGTATGTGATAAATCTATTCAATCGTACGGAGGAAGAATCGCTACCTGCTCCTACCTCCAGCCCCATCCCTTCGCCGCCTCCATCTACCTCTGTGCCTCCTGCTTCTCCTCCTTCTTCAGGCAGTACCGCTACAAGTAACCCTACAATCATCTTCAGTCCTACGATTCAAGTGCAGACGGGTAGTGGTACGCAGGTGAATAATCCTGCGCCGAATCCCTCGTCTCCTACGGCGCCTTCCGCTCCTCCTGCGGCCTCTGCGGGTACGGGGTATGTAGGCCCTTGTAATTGCCCTGTGCCTACACCGAGTGCCGAAATTCAGCGGTTAGCGGCCACCCTCCAAAGGGAATCTTTTGAAAATACGCGCTTGGAAATGGCCAAAGCTATGATAAGCCGAAACTGCTTGCGAGCCGCCGACGTCCAAATGCTAGTAGGCTTATTTACCTTAGAGAATGCGAAATTGGAGCTGGCAAAATTTGCCTATGATTACACGCATGATCTTTCTAACTACCTGATTGTGGGTGAGGCGCTGAGCCTTTCCCTAAGCCGGGCAGAGCTGGCTCAGTATGTTCAGAGTCGGTCCGCTAAGTATAACTGTCCGACGGGCCTTTCTACCCCGGCGCCTGCTTCTAGGTCCTGCGTACCCTGTATGAGTGCTTTGGCCTTTGCGCAAGCCCTTCAAACCTTGCGCCAAGCCTCCACCGAAGCCGCGCGCTTAGATATAGCCCGCCAGATAAGTGCGACTAACTGCCTCTCTGCTCAGCAGGTACGTGAGGTATGCCAGGCTTTCACCACAGAGGAAAGCCGCCTTACTTTTGCTAAAGCCGCCTATACGCGCTGCTGCGACCCACAGAACTATTTTGTTGTAAATCAGGCTTTCACTACGGCGTATAGTCAGCAGGAGCTTGCCCGCTATATTCAGGAGGTGAGTGGGCGCTGATGAGACGGTGGCTAGTAGCAGCGGGTGGCCTTTTCTCCGTGCTTCAAGCCCAGTACCGTACGGAGGAAGGCTTCCTTCTGCCTACCCACGACACGATATACGTACTGGTAGTTTTTGCCGAAGTGGATTATACGGCGTGTGGGGCAGACCCCTATGAAGCGCAATATGGGCGGAGCTGGCCCACCGACTCTTTAGGGCGTACGCGGGTGCCCGACGATGCGCCCCTTATGCTAGACGCCTTCGTAGAGGAAGGGGGGAGCCTGCAGGGCGGCATTACACGCACCTACGCGGAAGCCTCGTTTGGACGATTTATGGTGTTAGGCGATTATCTACCCGAAGTGGTACGGGTGCCCTGCACGCGTCTCTTAGGCGGTAGCTATAGCCTAGCGCAAGAAGTAGGACTAGTGGTGGAGGCTTGGGGTCAGCGGCCCTTCCGTACCGCTCGGGGGGTGCCATGGACCTATTTTGACCGATGGCAGCTTCTGCCCCAACGAGCTGGACTCCCCAAATTACGCACACCTACCCCCTTTCCCCACGACTATAAGCCCCGCTTAGATGTCCTATTCATTGTTTGGCGAAACTTAGCCCAGCGGTTAGATATTCAACGGCCGCCCTTTCCTTGCTACTATGGCTTTGGGCTCTGGATTTGTGACCTAACTACTCCCTTCGGTCCATTTACGGGCGGGGTGGAAACGGCTTCTTCCTTCACCTCTTGTGCCACGGCCAGCGGTGCCAGCTTAGGCTTTTTGGAGGAATTTTTCCATGGCCTTTATGGGGGCAATCACTGGCATACGGGCGGCGGGGCAGGCTACCATACTTTTCCTTTTCTCCCTGTTGTGCGGGGTTTGAGTATGCAGGGCATTCGGCCTATGTACGCAGTGGGGTATGACCGCTGGCTCATGGGCTGGAAAGCCCCAAACAAAGCCTACCTTATCAGCGCCCTAGACGAAGAAGGGCGCGAGGTGCCCACCGACCTCCATCTGCCCCCTAAACCTACAAAACAGCGCTTCTGGTTACGGGACTTTATGACCACGGGCGACGTAGTACGAATCCGCCTGCCCTACACCGAAAAAGGCGGGGCAGAGGTAAAAAGCCAGTACCTCTGGCTGGAGAATCGTCGGTTTATTGCTTCGTCGGAGGTATGGGCGCCTTTTTTAGGGGGCGACTGCGAGGATAAGCCTCCGCCCCCCTTGCGCGGTTGGCCTGCCCTCTATGCCTATATCCAGGTAGGTAAAGACAGAAAAGAAGACCCCTTCCTCTATACGGACAACCCCGCTCATCCTAACGGACTGGGGAGCTGGCTTTTTACCGTAACGGCGGAAGGGAACTACGACTTTGCCTTTCGCGCTACTCCCAAAGGCCTGGCTTTAGATAAAGCCGCTAGCCTGCCTAACCCCTTCACGGGTATGAATGACATGTACCTGGCCGTAGATGCGAATGGAGACGGCAAGGTGGCACCTGTAGGCGAAAGCGAAGGCTTGTGGTATTTGGAGTGGAAAGGCGACTCTGCCTGCGTCTCCTGGTATAATATGGGAGACAGTGCGGATGGCTTCAGCTTTCGTACGCAGACGGAGCTGAGCTTAGAGACTAACCCTGCGCCTGTACCCGTCTATACGCTGATTTCGGCCGAAGGCTATCGCGGTCCTACCTACGCCCAGCCCGCTCCTTATGACAATAGGCGCATTTGGCTAAGCGGGCTATATATTCGGCTTTTAGCTGAACGCTCCGATGGCGCCCTTCTGATTGAAGTGGGGTGGGATCACTTCTACGTGCGTCGGCCAGTGCGCTGGTGCGGTACAATCGTAGTAAGTCCTAATCCCTTTGACTCGCTTGCCCCAGCGTTGGATATAAGCAGTTGGGTGCTTTTAGATCGCAGCGCTAGTCCTGTGTATGGGGTAAGTCGGGGCTACGACTCCCTAGAAAAGCGGCATTGGTATAGTGATACGACTGTACTTCGGATAGAGCCTCAGGCGCGCGTGGTACTGCGGCGCCGTGGGCGAATCATCCTGCGGCGCGGAAGCCGCTTAGAACTTCTTCCAGGCGCCTCGCTAACAGGCGAAGGGTGGATAGAAATTGAGCCCGGGGGCCAAGTGTGCCTAGCGCCAGGAGCGGAACTCAAAGTACGCCTCCACCACCGTCGCCGACGGTTTCCTTTCTTATAGCGCCCTTTTTATCTTTGTTGTATGGGCTATGAGATGGTAGTAGGGCTGGAGGTGCATGCACAGCTCCAGACCGAGGCCAAGGTATTTGCGCCCGAAGCCGTTACTTTCGGTGCTCCACCAAATCAGTTTGTCTCGTGGATCTCCTTAGGCTATCCTGGCACTTTACCCGTAGTAAATCGCGCCTGCATTGAGGCGGTGGTGCGCCTAGGACTCGCTCTGCGCTGTACTATCGCTAAGGAGTTTTTCTTCTCCCGCAAAAATTACTTTTATCCAGACCTTCCAAAGGGTTATCAAATTACTCAGGAGGCCGCTCCGATTGCGTATGGCGGGGAGGTATGGATTCGGCTGCCGGAGGGTGTTCGGCGCCGTGTGGGGATTGAACGGCTGCAATTGGAAGAAGATACAGGCAAGAGCCTGCATGACCAGGACCCGTTTGATACCCTCTTGGATTTCAATCGGGCGGGCATAGGGCTAGTAGAGATTGTAAGTGCGCCTGATCTGCGTACGCCTCAGGAAGCTATGGCGTATCTAAGCCATCTGCGCCGGCTGGTTCGCTTTCTAGGGATCTGCGATGGAAACATGGAGGAAGGAAGCCTGCGGTGCGATGCCAATATATCGGTTCGGCCTCTAGGGCAAAGCGGCTTAGGTACGCGAGTAGAAATCAAGAACCTGAACTCTATTACCGCCTTGGGCAAGGCCTTAGAGTATGAGTTTCAGCGGCAGGTGGCCCTTTTAGAGGCTGGCCAAGAGGTAAGGCGTGAGACGCGCACATGGGATGGAACTCAGACTCTTCCCCTGCGCGAAAAGGAGACAGCGGAGGATTACCGCTATTTTCCAGAGCCAGACCTACCCCCCATTCGGATTTCGGAGGCTTGGCTTCAAACCCTAAAAGCGAGCCTGCCTGAGCTACCTGAGGAGCTTTTTGATCGGCTTACGGAAGTTTATGGCCTCTCTGTGGAAGAGGCTACACTTATTACGGAGGATAGACCTTATGTAGAGTACTTTCAGGGACTTTTAGCTGAGGGTGTGCCGCCGAAAGTGGCAGCCGTCTGGCTTAATGGGCCCATCCGAGCCCATCTCAATGCTCAGGCTCTGGAAATGAGCGCTTTCTCCGTGCCGCCGCCACAGCTAGCGCGCCTTATAGACCTTGTAGAGCGCCGCCTAGTAAGCTTTACTATGGCGCGTGAAGTGCTTTTCCCCGCCCTCATCCAGAACCCCCAAGCCGATCCGCTTGCTCTAGCGCAAGAAAAGGATCTTATCCTTCTTCAGGATCATGCTACCTTAGAGCGCTGGATAGGGGAGGTATTAGCGGAAAATCCAGATAAAGTCGAAACCTATCGCAAGGGCAAAAAAGGGCTTTTGGGCTTTTTTGTAGGGCAGGTGATGCGCCGGTCGGGTGGCAAGGCCGACCCTCAAGAAATCCAACGGCTTCTTACGGAAAAACTTAGTTAAAGCGTGCAGATTTACCTTCAGCAACTAGCTGATTTCTACGATCAAGAACTTGTACTTACTATATACGAAAGTAGGTGGCCTAATTCTTTTGATACCCTTCAAGAGTGGCTGGCCGAAGCTAATCTGGTAGCCCTTACTTACCCCTTCTCGCGCCAAAGTTTGGCTCGCTATCTTCGGCGCCGGCGCGTACCTTTTCTCTTAGTTCAGCGCGACTGGAAGCGTTTCTACTTAGCTCTACCCACGGCGGATAACAAATGGGAGTTTTGGCAAAACGATAACCTCTTAGGCACTTTTACCCCCTCCGAGCTCATGCAACAAGGAATCGGCGAAAATCTTTTGGCCTACTTGATTGTACCCCGCGGTTTTTTTGCCTCCCCTTTCGTTACTGAAGCGACCAAGCCTTGGAGTCGATTACTTCGATTCTTTGCCGCCGAACGGCAGCTAGTAGCATATATCTACTTATATGCTATAGTTTCGGGTGGGGCCCTGCTCCTCGTACCTTTACTAGTTCAGGCTGTCTTCAGCTATGTTCAGACCCTTCAGTACGTTCCGGGACTTACGACCCTGATTATTTTAGCGATTTTTATCTTGGTGGTAGGGGCACTCGTACGATTGGGTCAATATGTGCTTATAGAACACTTCCAGCGCCGCCTATTTTTGCATTCTACTTTAGAGATTGTGCATCATGTGCCACGCTGGTTTTTCCCAGCCGTGGTGCGTGAGAATTTGCCTGGCCTTGTCAATCGGTATTTTGAAATTTTTACCCTTGAAAAGAATATTGCTAAGCTTCTTCTCAACATACCAGCCGATATTGTCACTATAGTCTTTGGCTTAGCCCTATTTTTCTTCTATGTGTTTTTTTCGAAGGGTTATATACTGGCGATCTCGGCGATACTCCTCACTGCTATAGTGGGGATGCTTCTGTACTATAGCTTCTGGCCAGCCTATAAGAAAAAGAAAGCGGTCTCCGATGAGAAGTATCGGATGGCTAGCTGGTTAGAGGAGATAGCCCGAAGTTTGCTTACCTTCAAGGTGGCGGGGTTCCCGCCCATTCTGTATCGGCGCACCCAGGACTTGGAAGAGCGCTACCTGCGGGCGCGCGAGCAATACTTTCGGAACCTTCTTTGGCAAAAGGGGCTGCTTTACTTCTACCAGATTAGCCTGGCGGCTATTATGATTGGGGTAGGGGCCTGGCTGGTAACGGAAGACCAGCGCCTCAGCCTCGGATCCTTTGTAGCCTCGGAGGTCGTGCTGGTACTTATTCTAAATGCCGTCCAAGATCTCGTAGGTCAGCTGGATGCGCTATATGATGCCTTTGTAGGAATGGATAAATTGAGCCAGCTTTTTACTCAGCCTAAGGAGAAAACTATAGGCCTGCAACCGCCGCCTAAACCAGCCTATCAGATAGCTCTCCAGAACTTAGTGGTATTTCAGCATCGCGGGAATGGTCAAGTCCAACCTGTCCTACGCGATATCTGCTTAGAGATAGAGGCAGGCGAAAAAGTGTGCCTTACGGGACCTTCTGGCAGTGGTAAGACTAGCCTACTCTATGTGCTATATGGGCTTTATCCCGACTATCGGGGCGAGGTGTATATAGAGGGTATGAACCTTCGCCATCTCAACCTCGTAGCGCTTCGGGCCCGCATAGGTGATGCCTTAGATGTAGAGGAGATTGTGGAGGCCACGGTGTGGGAAAATCTCACCTTAGGGGCGCCTGATCTAAGCTGGGAAGAGGTGATGCACGTATGCGAGCGGTTAGGCCTAAAAGAGGTAATTGAGCGCCTGCCGCAAGGATTTTTCACCCCTCTGCCGCCGCGCGGTCGCGGGATGCTCAGTGGCTTAGACCAGCGTCGCCTCATTTTGGCCCGCGCCCTGCTTATGCGCCCCGCTCTGCTTTTTGTAGACGACCTCTTTGCGGCGGTAAACTGGCCCATCAAAGGCCCCATCTATGAATACATTCTTTCGCCTACTATGCCTTATACCGCCTTAGTGGTCTCCCAAGATCCGCGTGTGATGCAGCTATGCGACCGCGTGGTATTTTTCCAAGAAGGGGAGATTCGGTATGTAGGGGGATATAAGGAGGTTTTGCCTTTAGTGCAGGCTCATAATCCCTTCTTTCACGAATGAAGCTGCGCTTGGGAGAGGAGTTCCTCACCGACCGCATGGATGAGGTCGGCTACTCCATAGCGCGTGTAGTAGAGCCACCTGTTTGGGTACGTCGCGGCCTGCGGATATTAGGCATAATTGCAGGGATATTTTTTGCCTTTCTGTTTGCTCCTTGGACGCAAAACATAGCAGCCATGGGACGCGTAACTTCCTTTTCGCCTGAGGTGCGTCCCCAAACGCTCCATGCATTTATCCCTGGGCGGATCGTGCGGTGGTATGTCAAAGAAGGTCAGCTGGTAAAAACGGGCGACACCCTGATTTTGCTGGGGGAAATTAAGGACTATTATCTGGATCCAGCGCTCCTAGTACGTTTGCGCGAGCAGTTAGAAGCCAAAATAGGGACGTTGGAGGCGCAAGAACGGAAGCTGGAAGCGCTTCAGCAGCAAAAAGCGGCGCTTCAAGAGGCTCGCGACGCTAGCCTAGCACGGGCTCAGAATGCCTTTTTACAGGCTGTACTGCGTTACCAAGCCGATAGCGCTGCTTATGCCGCTGCCTTACTGGAGTACCGCCTGGCCAAAGATCAATACGCCCGTCAAGAAAGCCTATATGCCCGGGGCCTTCGCTCGCTCACGGAGCTTCAGGTTCGTCAGATGCGCTTTCAGGAGGCCGAAGCTAAGCTTACGGCCGCTCAAAATCGCTGGAAAGCCGCCTTAGCCGATAAAGAGAACGCTCAGCTCCAAATCGGCGTCCTGCGTGCGGAATATGCGGAGAAGATAGCTAAGGTGGAATCCGAATTGCGCAGTACTGAGGCCTATATATATGACCTACGCGCTGCCATCGCAAAAATGCGCAATGAAGTAGCTAACATAGAGGTGCGCAGTAAGTTTTATGCGGTAGTAGCCCCGCAGGATGGCTACGTGGTGCGTGCTATTAAGACGGGCATAGGTGAAATCATCAAAGAGGGGGAACCGCTGGCCGTATTTATGCCACGCGCCTACAGTTTGGCCGTGGAGCTCTTCGTGCGTCCCATGGATGTGGCTCTGCTTAAGGCTGGTACGCACGTGCGTCTGCAATTTGATGGCTGGCCAGCTTTTGTGTTTTCTGGCTGGCCTCGCCTAAGCTTTGGCACCTTTGGGGGTATCGTTTCTACGGTGGATTATGTAGATACGGGTACGGGGCTTTTTCGGATACTAGTGGCGCCAGATCCCTCCGATAAACCTTGGCCTACCCCCTACTTACGCCTCGGAGGCGGTGTGCGCGGCTGGTTCCTACTCAATGATGTGCCTATCTGGTATGAAATCTGGCGACAGCTAAACGGCTTTCCCCCTGACTTCTATCCGCAGTTCTATCAATCATCTGCCCAGAAATCTAAATGAAGATCTGGCTCATATGCACTTATGTTCAGACATGCCTTTCGCTATCTGAGCTTTACAAGAAGGTTCTTTCCCATCACCCGTTAGCGCGGGCTATCGGCCTAGCTCCTCTCATAGCCCAGTGGGAAGCCACCGCCACCAAGGGGGTATGGGATCCCACCTTGCAAGCCAGTTTCACGGAGAAGTTATACAAGCGCCAGTTGTACTATACGCTTTTTTCGGCTGACCTTAAGGTGCCGGTGTGGAATGGGATTGACCTAAAGAGCGTGTATGAACAAACTGGCGGCTTTTCCCTCAATCCCGAGGATGTCACGCCGGCGAGTGGATTTGTAGGGCTCGGTGTCAGTGTGCCTTTGCTGGGGCAAGGGTTGTTTTTGGATTATCGACGCGCCGCTATCCAGAAAGCTCAGGTTTATGCGCGCATGGCGGTGGAAGAGCGCCGGCTAGCCCTGGCTGAATTGCTCTTGGAGGTAGGACGGGATTACTGGGACTGGTTTGCGGCGTATTACAAGGTGCAGGTACTTTCCCAACAGCTTCAGGTAGCTTTGGCGCGTTTGAGTTTTCTGCGGGCGGCTTTTGCTAAAGGGGAAGCGACTCGGGCCGATACCCTAGAAGGATGGGTGGAGGTGCAAGCGCGCCAGCAAGCCCTCATAGGGGCCCGAGCCGATCTGGAACGCAAAGCTTTAGCCGTACAAAGGCACCTCTGGGATACTTCGGAGGTGGGCGATAACTTTTCGCTTCGCTATCGCCCTGATAGTACCGTGCCCGCAATCCCCTACGCCATCTGGCAGGATCTTGTAGCAAATCACCCCAAGCTGCGCCTCTATGCCCTCAAGAAGCAGGAAAGGCAGATTCACCGCCGCTGGGCTATAGAGCAGCTGCGACCCCAGCTCCAATTAGAGTACTTCTGGCTTAGAGATGCATTTAGTTGGCGGAACCTTTCGTTTCAAAGCGTTCAAAGCGGATATAAATTTGGCCTTAGCTTCGCCATGCCGCTATATCTGCGGCGTGCGCGGGCTGAGCTTACCATGACCCAGCTTCAGATCCAGCAGATTCTGGCTGAGCAGGAGTTTGAAGCCCGCTCCCTCTATAACAAAGCCTTAGGGCAGATAGGCCTTATTGACTCACTCAATCGGCAGATTGAGTTGCAGCGCGCCCTAGTAAGTGGGCTATGGGAGCTCGTAGAACTGGAACTTGTGCGCTATCAGGCAGGCGAGAGTGATCTATTTGTAGTGAATCGGCGCGAGCGCGAAGCTTTTGCCGCAATGAGCGCTTTATACGAGCTGTATGCCCGTTACGGCGTGGAAGTAGCTCAGCTGTATGCGCTTCTCGCCTGGGTAGAAGGGTAGGTCCGAGAAATCCAGAACTTAAGCTACTTTTACCAAATGCGACCAGAGGCCTTAGCGTATTTGGGATGTCCAGCTTGCCACAGCCCTCTTCACCTAGAGGAGGTCCAGCAGAAGGAAGGCGATCATATACTTTCAGGGACGCTGCGGTGTGAAGGATGCGACCGCACGTTTCCCATCGTACGCGGCATACCTAGACTGCTGCTAAACCATATTCGGGACTACGACTGGCACAATAATACAATTAAGCGATTTGGCAAGCAATGGCAGACCTTTCGAGAAGTTACATATCCCTTCTATGAGCAGCAGTTCCTGAGCTTTATCCACCCTGTACGGCCTGAGTTTTTTCAAGGCAAGGTAGTATTAGATGCTGGTTGCGGAAAAGGTCGGCATCTTATTTATGCGGCACGCTGGGGCGCTAAAGCGGTAATTGGCATAGATCTAAGTGAAGCCGTGGAGGCAAGCTTCGCTAATACCTCCCATTTGCCTCAAGTACACGTAGTACAAGGAGATATTTTCCATCTGCCCGTCCAGTTAGGGAAAGTTGACTATGCCTTCAGTGTAGGGGTAATTCATCATACGCCGGATCCAGAGGAGGCTTTTCGCTGTATCGCTAGGGTAGTGCGTCAAGGGGGCGCACTTTCGATTTGGGTATATGGGAAAGAAAATAACTACTGGGTGGAAAAGGGGGTAGGTCTCTTGCGGCGTTATATCACCTCCCGCCTTCCTCATAGCGCCCTTATGGCCCTCTCCTTTCTTATGACGGTTCCCCTCTACTTAGCTATCAAGCTATTGTATAGATGGCGGCCGCTCCAGAAATTTCTTCCCTACAGTCCCTATCTCGCCCATCTAGTCCCTTTTTCGTTTAGAGAGATTTGGCTAATTCTGTATGATCATCTAACCCCTTCCATAGCCTATTACCTTAGTCGGGAGGAGTTTGCGAGCTACTGGCGGCGGTTGGGCATAGAGCCCCAGCTCTATTGGCGCAACCAGAACTCGTGGGCTGGGTTTGGATACATCCACAGCCCCATAAAGCTCTGTAACTCTGAGCGTAAGCTCAATTTAGGCTCAGGTAGCTTTCCCAAAAAGGGCTTCCTAAATGTAGATTACTATAACCCAGATCAGTCTGATTTAGTTCATAATTTAGAGATTTTCCCATATCCATTTGAGGACAATCAATTTGACCTAGTTGAAGTTGATCATTGCCTAGAGCATCTTAGCGATCCTTTGCGAGTTATGGCTGAAATTCATCGCATCACTAGGCCGGGAGGTATAGTACGTGTGCGCGTACCGCACTTTTCCCGGGGCTTCACTCACCCCCACCATAAGCGTGGTTTTGATGTCTCGTTCTTTTACTATTTTAATCCAGCCTTTAAAGGCGGTTATGTGGGCGTAACTTATAAGCTGCGCAAGCTAAAGCTGCACTGGTTTGCCCAAAAATACCTCAAAAAACTTACCCTAAAGCCTTACCTATTTTACCCAGCCCTTTTTGTAGGGTATATCATTGACCTATTTGCTAATCTATGGCCTTTTTTGGCAGCGCGTCTGTGGTGCTTTTGGGTGGGTGGATTTGAGGAGATATTCTTTGAGTTTGAGGTGGTGAAAGAGTGGAAGCTACCTTCGGCCGCGGCTTACTCAGAGACGCCCCAAGCCGTAGCTGAGGACCTACAAGCTCAGTAAGCCGCTGCAGGTATCGCACTGGGCTCCTGTCCAGCGGCGGTCAATATTAGGATAATTTAGCCAACGCCATAGCCCCAGCAGGCCAAACCCAATCGCTTCCCGATAATCTACAAGCGAGGTAGGGGCGGGTCGGTAGGAGAGGCCCAGAGGTTCTACCGCTTCCACTAAACGCCTCACTAAAAACAGATTGTAAGTGCCACCCCCAGTAAGGGTAAAAGTGCGCGCACCTACCTCTATAAGAGCTGACTTGAGCAGGTGTACAATGCCTATTACTGCCGTATGAAGCCGGTCTGCTAAAGGGGCCGAATAGCTACAAAAAAGTTTTACGAAATCCTCCTGTACGGTTCGGTTGTCTAAAGCCTTTGGAGGTGGGTGCCGAAAGAAGGGGTGAGCTAGAAAGGTTTCTAAAAGCTCAGGGATTACCTGGCCGCTGGCGGCGATTTGACCCTCAGGGTCATAAGGAAGAGGGGGTTGCGCCTGAGCTGCAAGGGCATTTATGAGCTGATTGCAAGGTCCGATGTCATAAGCTATGTAGGTGGGCAGATGGGTGATATTCGCAATCCCGCCTAGGTTTATGAGCGTCTGGTAAGTTGTGAAAAGATAGGCATCGGCATTCGGTATGAGCGGGGCGCCTGTACCACCCCAAGCTATGTCGCGCGCGCGCAGCTGGGTTACGACGGGGGCTTTAGCCTTAGCCCGAAGGCGTTCGCTATCCCCTAAGCTCCAAGTAAGCCCCTCAGAGGGGCTATGATAAAGGTTGTGGGGGTGCCATACGATTAGGTCATATATCCAATGGCCGAAATGCGTACGCAGGAGGTCAGCTGTCCAGTCGGTATAGATGATACTTAGCTGGAGAAGTTTGCCCGCAGGGAGGCTTGGAGCCTGCTGAAGCATTTGGCGCAGCGCTTCTGGATAAGGAAAGGTCTGACCTACCAGTAGCTCATACGAAGGGGTGGGAAATAGCCGCAGCCGCACCAGGGCGGCGCTTACGCCGTCAGCCGAGCTACCCGCCATGAGTGTCAGTACCCGAAAGCTACCTTCCCAGGACGGTTTCATAAAAAGTTCGGAGGGCCTCTTGTAAGAGCCGACGGTTATAGGTAGTTTCGGCTAAGTGGCGAGCGGCTTGCCCCAGCTCTTTACGGCGAAGGGGGTCTGTGTACAGTTCGGCTAAAGCCTCGGCAAACGTGTGCGCGTCCGTAGCTAAAAGGAAATGCCGGCCAGGCTGGGCCATCAAACTCTCGGCAGCTAAGGGTGTGGCTACTACAGCCCGTCCAGCGGCAAAGGCCTCTATTAGCTTCACCCGGATCCCGCTGCCCGAGAAGAGCGGCACAATGATAATTTCGTGCGCCTGCCAGAACGCTTGGGTGTCGGGGATCTCGCCCAAGATTTGCACCGAGCTGTCGGCGTAGCGGTACAAAGCGGCTGGTGGATTACGCCCAGCTATGCTAAGCTTAGCCTCTGGATACCAACGGCGGAAAGTAGGCCATACTTGGCGCAGAAACCATTCTAAGCCGTGGCGATTAGGAAGCCATTCTAAGCTGCCTAAGAAGCCTATTTTAGGCCGCGCGTGGCCTAAGGGCGTCACGGGGTACCGTTCTACCTCTACCGCAAAAGGTAATACCTGGCAAACGCCAGTGTAACCCTGGGCCTTTGCCCAAGCGGCTTCTTTTTCTGAGATACATAAGAGACCCGCATACCTGTGAATAGCCTCGGCCTCGTAGCGCGCAATGCGCTGACCCTGAAGGCGGAGATACCAGCTTAGGGGAAAGGTTACCTGCTCACTATGCCGCAGCCAAATCTGGGACTCTATATTGTGAACCCGATAGATGCAGGGCAGGGAGAGATGAGCTATATAGGGCGTAAGGTAAAGGCTCTCTACCTGAATGAGGTCAGGCTGAAACCGCTCTATAACTTCCTGTAGGGCTCTGGCATAGGAGGTGCTTTGGAATCGGACTAGATGGTAAGGATGGCGGCTGAGGAGATTGAGGCCAGCACCTAAGAGGGTAGGGCGAGTGTGGGCGACTACGGCTGTAAGAGGTACAGAGGGAGAAGCCGTAGGGTCAAAAGGATGGCTGGGCGTATGCATGGTAAGCCCCTCGGCTTGCCAGCCCAGCGCCTGCCACATTTCCAGCATTTGGGCGGCCGCAAGCGCCCCACCATCACGCGGCGGATAAGGCGGCTTAGAAGTAAGCTGGAGTAGGCGTATCAGAAGAGCGTCTTATCGGCTTGGGGCGGCGAGGGTGCGACAACTTTTTCGTCAGGATTTTCTTCAGGAGGGGAAACGCCCAACGCCTCAAGCGAGCTAGCTAGCTGCGCTAGGTGCCACTGGGTACGCTGGCGCAGCTTAGCCCAGCGTACCTGCTCCGCTAAGGCCCGCTGCTCCCGCAAGCTCTGCTTGTAAAACTCCTTTAGGGCTTTATACTCGTCAGGGGAGTAAGCCATTAGAGGAGCGGTTCTTTACTTCCGCGTTCAGGAGAGGGGAGAGGAGATTTTTCGGCCTCAGCCGACCTAGGCGCAGCGGGCGGCACCTCTAAGCCTAATTCGGCTTTTAGTCTGGCTAAAGACTCCTTGGCTTGGATGCGCTCCATCTCCTCGTCCACCTTGAGGCGCGAGGTATCTATACTTTCTAAGGCCAGCTCTAGGCGTGCCTCATATTGGGCGGATTTCTCCTGCAGGCGCCGGACCATTTCATCGTGGGTTTGATCTATACCGCCTACCTCAAACTGCTCAAAAGTTTCGGCGATTTGAGCCTGCCACTTGGCACGCTCGTACTGCTGAAGGGCTGCACGGGCCTCTTGGATTTTTCGTTCCCGTTCCCGCATAAAGAGCTTTTTGATTTCCAGAGCCTTTTCGTAGGCGCGCCGGGCGGCTTCCAATTCGGTTTGGGTTTGGGCTATGCTCTGCTTGAGTTTCTCTATGCGTAGGGCATACTGCTCGGCTAAGTCCTCCCGGTTTTGGCTCAGAGCGGCCTTCACCCGCGCCACTAAGTCGTTGTATTCCCTTTGATACTTTTCCAGCTCCTTCTCTAAGAGCGTGACGGTGGCTTTGACGGAGGCAATATGCTCATTCATCTTGGGCACCTGCTCGTTTAGCTCCCGAATATTCTGCTCTAAAATCAGGCGCGGGTCCTCTATAGTTTCTACGGCTTTGCCCAGAAGGGCTCGGATGGCCCGCTTAAAGCGTTTCCACAGGGACATTAGTATGAAGGAAAGTATGGATGCGATCTATTTCCTCGGCAGGGCCGATGAAAAGCGGGGTGCGCTGATGGATTTTGGAGGGGGGTATGTCTAGAAGCGGCTGACGGCCATTAGTGGCTTTTCCGCCAGCTTGCTCGGCAAGGAAAGCCATGGGGTAGCCTTCGTAAAGCAGGCGCAGTTTGCCCTCAGGCTTTTGCACCGTACCGGGGTACATGAAGAGGCCGCCTTTGAGGAGGTTTCGGTGGAAGTCGGCTACAAGTGAGCCTACGTATCGGAGCGATTGGGGCTTAGGACTGGTACGATTGCGGGCATGGAGGTCCGCTACGTACCGCTGAAGGCCAGGCTCCCATTCGTGCAGCTGATTATCGTTGAAGGAGTAGTAGGTACTTTTAGGAGGCATTTCTACGCGTGGGTAGGTGAGGAAAAATTCGCCAGCTGCGGGCTCTAAGGTAAAGCCATGTACGCCTTCGCCCGTGGTATAAAAAAGCAGGGTACTGGTGCCGTAAAGGATGTAGCCAGCGGCTACTTGGGCGCGCCCGCCTTGGAGAAAGTCTGCCTCACTGCAGGGGGTACCTGAAGGGGAAATGCGGCGATAGATAGAGAAAATCGTGCCCACAGGTACCCCCGTATCTATGTTGGAAGAGCCGTCTAGGGGGTCTAAAAGTACGACATACTTGCCTTCGGGATTAGCGGGGATGATATGTTCTTCCTCTTCAGAGGCAAGGCCTGCTACATGGGGATTTTGGGTAAGCAGCCGAATAAGGAGTGTATTGGCCAGATGGTCTAGCTTCTGGACGCTTTCGCCTTGGATATTGGTAAGGCCAAGCTCACCCAGAAGGCCACTTAATGAGGCGCGCCGCAGATAAAAGCTGAGGAGTTTTCCCGCAAGACCTAAGTCGCGCAGGATTTTGGAAAAGGCGCCGCTACCCTCGCGCTCCTGCTGGCGAGTGATGATAAACTGCTCCAAGGTCGTCATGCGGAGAGAGAGGGATTCGAACCCCCGAGCCCGCTAAGCGGGCTACCTGATTTCAAGTCAGGCCCGTTCGACCACTCCGGCATCTCTCCAAAGGCAAAAATACAACGCAAACGCGTACCTTTGTGCGGACGCAGGCTCTCTTATGCGGTTTTTTGTGTGGGTTTTTCTAGCCCTACTCCCTGTAGGAGTGTGGGGCCAAGCGCAATCAACGCCATCGGGTCAGATTCGCGCTATAACTACTGCTGTACCTTTTCTCTTAATCTGCCCGGATGCCCGCAGCGGAGGTATGGCCGAAACGGGGGTAGCTTTAGCCCCTACCGTGTATAGCCTCCATTGGAATGTAGGGGCGCTTGCCCTCGCACGCGAACGCGGGGGGTTAAGTTTTAGCTATACCCCTTGGCTGCGTGCCCTAGGGATTGGCGATATCAATCACCTGTATGTGCCTTTCTACTGGAATATTAGCGAGAAGGCGGGGGCCGTGGCCGCTTCCCTCACCTTCTTTTCCTTAGGCAAGATAGAATTTACCGATAACGCTGGCATCAAGACAGGTGAGTACGACGCCAACGAATTCGCCATCACTACAGGCTATAGCCACATCATCACGAGCGATCTTTCTATAGGGGTAGCCCTTAAATATGTGCAGAGCAACCTTACGGGCGCTACGAGCGTAGGCGGCCTTACCACCCAGCCTGGCCGTTCGGTAGCCGGTGATTTTGGGCTCTTCTACCAAAAAGATTTTACCTTGAAAACTAAACCGAAGCCTCTGCCCGTCACGGCGCGTGCTGGGCTACATGTTTCTAACATTGGAGCTAAAATGGCCTATACCGCCTCAGGCCTGCGCGATTTCCTGCCGGGGAATCTGCGGGTGGGCTATTCCTTTTCCGTTAAGCTGGACGACTTCAATAGCTTGACTTTCGCCAATGACTTCAACAAGCTCCTCGTGCCGTCGGCGGGGGGTGCGACCCAAGTGCCCCTATTGGAGGGCATTTTCAAGAGCTTTGGTGATGCGCCCAAAGGCTGGCGGGAAGAGCTTTCCGAAATCTACTGGAGCCTCGGCCTAGAGTACGATTACAATCGGCTCTTCAAGGTCCGCGGCGGCTTCTTCTACGAGGACCCGCTCAAGGGGAATCGGCGCTTTTTCACTATAGGCGCAGGGCTAAACTTTCGGCAATTGGGGATAGACGTGGCCTATCTTACCTCCTTTATCCAGAACCATCCTCTCCAGAATACCTTGCGCTTTAGTCTGTTTTTCCTTTGGCGCTGAGGACCTGCAGGATAGCTTCGGCGGCTTGGGCGGCAGCATCCTGCTCCCCTAAAAGCCGTGGAAGCTCGGCTAGTTTGGCCTGAATACCCGCCCGCTGAGTCAGAACCATGCGTAGGGCAGCCGCTACCTTTTCGGGCGTAAATTCCTTTTGGATAAGCTCGGGAAATACCGCCGCATCTAGAATGAGATTGGGCAGCCCGATGAAGCGCACCCGTACTAGCCGGCGTGCAATTTGGTAGGAGATTGGGTTGCCCTTGTAGCCGATTACGGCAGGGGTACCCACCAAAGCCGCCTCTAGGGTGGCCGTGCCTGAAGTGATGACGGCGGCCACTGCGCCCTTGAGGAGCGCCGGCGCACTTGCTTCCACAAGGGTCAAGCCCGGCGCTAAACTTTCGTAAAGCTGGCGGGGCAGGTGATACACGCATGAAACCAGAAAGTCAAATTCGGGAAAGTACTTCGGCAACTCAGCCATGACGGGTAACATGTGGCGCACCTCATGCGCGCGACTACCCGGCAAAAGGGCAATGTAAGGCCGCGGATGGGTGTAGGCCACAGTATCTTTCAAAGCCCCTACTAAGGGGTGGCCTACATAGATTGCCTTCAGCCCATAGGACGCATAGAAATTGGGCTCAAAAGGTAAAATGGAAAGAATCTGGATATCGGGCTGGCGCAGGCGGCGTACCCGCCCAGGGGCCCAAGCCCACAACTGAGGGGGGATAAAGTAGGTAATCGGAATCCTCTGGCGGCCCAGCCACTGGGCTAAACGCAGATTAAAGCCAGGATAGTCCACAAGGACCACCCGATCGGGACGCCAAGCAAGTATATCCCTTTTTATCCGCTGGAGGAGCCGAATGAAGTGCGGTAACTTACGGACCACCTCTACAAAGCCCACTACGGCGTAGTCCTGCCAGTGGGCTAGCAGGCTTACGCCCGCCTGCTGCATGAAGGTACCGCCTAAGCCGCGCAGAGCTAACGCAGGACACCGGGCGCGTAAGGCCTGAATCACCCTCACCGCATGCTGCTCTCCAGAGAATTCTCCAACTACCCAATAGAGCCGCAGCACTACTAAGCAAAAGTAAGCTATTTTGAGAGAGTGCGCCGGCTACTTGGAGTAGGCCTTTTTGGTCTAGCCTTGGGCGTATGCCTTTATGGTAAGCCCAAGCGTCCTTATGGGGAGGGGAGATTTTGAGCCGGGTCATGGCTTCATTATACCCCTGCCGAGATTTTTGCGCAGGCTTATAAGGCAAATAGCTCGCCGCCGTCGGAGATCCTTCTGCATTTTTGGCGGCTAGCCATAGGGGATGAGGTAGGCGCCTTGCCTACTCCTGTTTTACGGAGATGGCGCATACGCTTTAGTGGCTGGACTACAGGTAGGGCAAGCTTATCTTCAAGGGCCGAGACTGCAAGCCACTCTGGCAGACGACTTTATACCGCTGCGCCAAGAGCCCGTATGGGGCGAAATTAGACTTTGGGTGTAGGTGCGCCGGCAAAAGCCAGCGTCCTGAGTTCTTAGAGCCCAGCTTTGGTGTTTAGCCCTCCTTGGATACCGAGCAGGCAGCCAGCCATTCCTTAGAAACGATGCACTACTGTAAAGTTTTTGTTTTTTTGTATGCGATGAAAATTCTGTGCTGCATCAGCCATGTGCCCGATACTACGGCACGCATCCAATTTACAGCCGATGGGAAAGCCTTAGATCGTACAGGGATAACCTTCATTGTCAATCCCTATGATGACTTCGCGCTGGCGCGTGCGGCGGAGCTCAAAGAGAAAAATCCCAACGGCGTGAAGGTAACGGTTCTGGCCGTGGGCAAGAATGGTACCCAATCTACGGACAGCGTGGATGCTAACCTACGGAAGGCGCTGGCCCTAGGCCTGGATGAAGCCGTGCGGATAGACGCCGAGCCTGTGGATGCCTTCTTTGTAGCCCACCAGATAGCGGCCTATGCGAAGGATAAGGGCTTTGACCTTATCCTTTTTGGCAAGGAGTCTATTGACTATAACGGGGCGCAGGTGCCAGGGATGGTGGCTGCCTTCTTGAACCTACCCTTTGTCTCTTATGCCACCAGTATAGAGATTCAAGATGGCCAGGCTCACCTGACGCGGGAGATTACAGGGGGTAAAGAACGGCTGACCTGTGCTCTGCCTTTGGTACTAAGTGCCCAGAAAGGTCTGGCCGAATGGCGTATCCCCAATGTACGTGGCATTATGCAGGCTAAAACTAAGCCCTTTCAGGTGGTGTCGCCGGTTTCTGTAACTCCCCGCGTGCGCACTCTTAGGCATGAGCCGCCTCCACCCAAAGGCACCTTTAAGAAGATTGACCCCGAGAATATACAAGAGCTAGTCCAGGAACTGGCAAACAAAGGCCTTATATGAGTGCGGTAGCGGTTTGGGTAGAAATTTCGGAAGGTCGGCTAAAGAAGCCGACTCTGGAGACTCTAACGGCGGCTCGGCAGTGGGCCGATTCCGAAAATCTCCCAGTGGTAGCTATAGCCTTGGGGGCCGATTTCCCGCCTAATCTTACGGCGACTTTAGGGGAGTATGGGGCGGATAGCGTTATTCGCCTCAAAGGACCTCAGTTAGAGCCGCTCGTAAATAGCGTCTATGCGCGGGCTTTGGCGCAGCTGATGCGGGAGCGCCAGTTTTCCTATCTGCTTCTGCCCCAGACGTATGATGGGCGTGCTGTAGCGCCCTTAGTCGCGGTATGGGCCGATGGCGCCCTTCTGTCGGGTGTTACCCAGCCGCCTCAACGCGAAGGTAGCACACTCCGCGCCCGCCGAATCGCTTACTCTAATAAGGCTATAGAGTGGATTGCCACGGAGCATCTCCCCGTTATCGCTACCCTGCGGCTTAACTCAATAGTCCCTGCCAAAAATGCGCGTACGCCTACAGAGGAGGAGCTGGCTTATACGCCTATGCCCGAAGACTTACGGCTCAAGCCAGTGGGCGTAGAGAAAGTAGCTACCGACAAAGTACCCCTTACCGAAGCGGAGATTGTGGTCTCAGGCGGACGAGGACTAAAGGGACCCGAAAACTGGGGCATAATAGAAGAGCTGGCTAAAGCCTTAGGCGCAGCTACGGCCTGCTCTAAGCCCGTAGCCGATGTAGGCTGGCGGCCCCACCACGAACACGTAGGCCAAACAGGTATTCAGATTTCCCCCAACCTTTATATCGCCATCGGCATTTCTGGGGCGATTCAGCACTTAGCTGGCGTGGCCTCATCCAAAAATATCGTCGTAATCAATAGCGACCCGGAGGCGCCCTTCTTCAAGGTAGCAGACTATGGCATAGTGGGGGATGCCTTTCAGGTAGTGCCGCGGCTCACCGAAGCCATCCGCAAGTATAAGGAGCAGCACGCGCATTGAGCTGGTAGCTGAGGCGGCGGAGCTAGCCCAGCTAGCCGCAGCCAAAGTAAGGAGATGGGCCCTTGTACTGGCCGACGGAGGAGCTTACGCCCACTGGAAAGCCCTCCTAGATGAGCTGAGGGGCGACTTGCCACTTTTCACCTTAGGGGGTGAGGAGGCCCTCAAATCGCTGCCTAAAGCCCGATGGGTTTGGAAAAAGTTCTGGCAATATGGTGTGGACAGAGGGCAGCAGGTGCTGCTTATCGGGGGCGGTAGCCTATTAGACCTAGGCGGTTTTTGTGCGGCTGTGTGGAAGCGGGGCGTGCCTTACATCAGCCTACCTACTACCCTAATTGCGCAAATTGATGCGGCTTACGGAGGTAAAACGGGCCTAAACTTTCGGGGTGGTAAAAACCTTATCGGCGTCTATGCGCCAGCGGCAGAGGTGTGGGTATGGCCGGGGTTTCTCCAGACCCTTCCTTTGCGGGATCTGCGTGCTGGCTGGGCCGAAGCGGTCAAGCACGCCCTCCTGGACGGCGAGGAGTTATGGAGAGCTGTGCGGGCGGTTTCCTTTCGCAAGCCACCTGACCTTGCGCTTTTAGAGCGTCTAATTCGGGTCAAGCTGCACTGGGTCGAGAAAGACCCCTATGAGCTGGAAGGGGCGCGCTTCGCCCTCAATTTAGGCCACACGGCGGGTCATTTGATTGAGAGCTTAGCCCAGAAGGTAGGGGAACCGCTTCGGCACGGAGAGGCAGTGGCCATAGGCCTTATTCAGGAGCTTAGCCTTAGCTGCCAGCGCGGCCTCCTTCCCGAAAGCCTTTTGGCCGAGGTATGGGCTAAGTTCCGAGAAGAGGAGCTTCTTAGGCCGATGCCGCCCTTTACCCGGCGCCTCTGGGAAGCCCTCCTACGCCAGGATAAGAAGATAAGAGCGGGCAGGCTCTATCTGCCTCTTCTGGTCGCCCCTGGGCGGGTTCAGATAGAAGCGGTAGAGCCCGAAGCCCTCTATCGGGTTATGCGGGCTTATGCTCAGGCGGCTACCTAATGCGGTGCCTCTGGCTAGAGCCAGTACGGCGGTTAGCTGGACGCGTAGCCCTTCCCTATAGTAAGAGCGTTACCAATCGGCAGCTTAGCCTAGGCGCCCATACGCTGCGGTCCTTCCGTCTAAAGGGTATCTCAGAAGGTTCAGACAGTCAGTACCTTCTAAAAGCGCTGGCGAAAGTAGGCTATACGGCCCGTCCAGAAGGAGAAGCTTGGGCCTTTATTCCGCCAGCCAACTTTCCTGCAGCTGTGAGCTTGTACTTAGGAGAGGGCGGAACTACATTAAGGTTTCTGGTGCCGTGGCTGGCGCACCTTCCCCTGCAAGCGGAGGTGGCTGTAGCGCCTACTTTAGCGCGCCGGCCCATAGCGCCACTTCTCTCAGCTCTGCGGCAAGCGGGCTTTACGCTGTCTGAGACATTTCCGCTTCGGATTGAGGGCAGGCCTGACCTGCAGCCGAAGTACTTTGGCTTAGATGCTTCCCTCTCGAGTCAGTTTCTCTCGGCCCTCTTCTTGGCTGCGCCTTGGCTGCCCGAAGGCGCCACGATAGAACTAAAAAACCGCCGTTTAGCCACGCCCGCTTATGCTGAAGCTACCCGCCAGCTTGTAGCGGCTTATGGCTGGCTATGGCAGGAAGATAATGGGCGATGGACCCTACAGCCTGCGACTCAGCCGACGGAATTAGAGTTTGTAGGGGAGGCTGACTGGAGTGCGGGTGGATACTTTTTTGGGTGGGCGGCTTTGGGGGCTTTTCGGGGGTGGCTACCTTTGCGTCCCTCCAGCCTTCAGCCCGAAAGTCAGCTTTTCCTCTCCCTTCCCCTGCCTTACCGGTGGCGATGGGAGGCAGAAGGCCTCTGGCTGGAAAGTACGGAAGGCCCTGTGCCACCGATGAACCTAAGTGTAGAAAACTGCCCAGATGCGCTCTTAGTACTTGCGGTGGTGGCCGCTTTTGCTGAAGGGCCTTCCCAGTTTCAGGGGGTTTACACGCTTCCTCATAAAGAATCCCATCGCTTAGCGGCGCTAGCCGCTGAGCTGGCGAAAGTAGGCGCTAGGCTTGATTGGGACAGAGAGACTTTACGCGTCTTTCCTGCGGCTTCTCTACCTAAGCAGCTACTTCTCTTCTCGGCCTGGGGCGATCATCGGATAGCTATGGCGCTCAGCCTCTTAGCTGCTCGCCTGGATTATCCTATAGGGATTGTAGGCGCAGATTGCGTGGCTAAATCTTTTCCCACTTATTGGGCGGTACTCAAAGAGCTCGGCGCTTCTCTTAAATTTGATGCATGCGATGCCAAAACTGGGGGCGCACCGTAGCATTTTCCCCGGCTTATTATGCGCAGCCTTCGGAGGAGGAGGCGATTAGGCGGCTGATTGGTCAGGCGGTGGAGCAGCGGCGCACGCTTCGCGTCGTAGGGGCAGGCCATTCTTGGACGCCGCTGATAGAAACGCCCGACTTCCTCCTCTCTTTGGATCGCCTTCAAGGTGTCATTTCCCTATCTCCCACCGCTCAGACGGTTACGGTTTGGGCTGGCTCGCGATTGTACCGGCTACTTCCGCAGCTCTGGGAAGCAGGGTTTTCCCTCCGCAATCAGGGAGACATTGATCGCCAGAGTGTAGCGGGGGCTTTCAGCACGGGTACGCATGGCACAGGCAAAAGGTTTGGCCTCCTAGCCACGCAGGTCGTACATTACCGCTTCATAGACGGAAGGGGGCATCTCCACGATGTGTATCCTAACGAGTCGCCTGACCTTTTTCGGGCGCTGCAAGTTTCGCTAGGACTTCTTGGCGTGATTACGCAGGTTACGCTGAGCGTGGAACCCCGCTATTACCTTCGCCTTCTGACGCGCGTGGAACCCCTGGAGGCGGTGCTGGAGAAATCGGCCGACTACCTCCAGCAGTACCGCCATTTTGAGTTTTTCTGGTTTCCGTATAGCGGCTGGGTTGGAGTGAAACTTACGGAGCTTAGCCCAGTAGAGGGCCATACCAGTTTTTGGCGGCGCTGGGCTAAGGACATTCTCTGGGAAAATGCCGCCTTTTGGGTGCTCAATAAGCTGGCGCAATATTTCCCGAGCCGCTGCCCTGCGCTGTGCCGGTTTGCGGGACGCAATATGGGCGAAGGCGTATGGGTAGATAGGGCCTATCGGGTCTTTGCTACGGCTCGGCTCGTGCGCTTCCGAGAGATGGAATATAGCGTACCAGCGGAAGCTGGGCCTGAAGTGCTGCGCGAAATCCGCCGCTGGATAGACCGGCATCAACCCGCCGTAAGCTTCCCCATAGAATATCGCTATGTCATGGGCGATGAAATCCCGCTCAGTCCAGCGTATGGGGGCGATAGGGTATTTATCGCCGTGCATATGTACCACCGCATGTCGCACACCGACTATTTCAGGGGTTTGGAGGCTATTTTTCAGGCCTATGAAGGCAGGCCGCATTGGGGCAAGATGCACACCGCTACTTGGTCGTACCTTGAGCGGGTGTAT
The DNA here is from genome assembly GCA_039630245.1 of Bacteroidia bacterium. Taxonomy (GTDB): domain Bacteria; phylum Bacteroidota; class Bacteroidia; order SpSt-205; family SpSt-205; genus SpSt-205. The sequence continues at coordinate 416,156 of JBCNVK010000001.1, read as the reverse complement.
CCTAAGCTAGGGGAATTTTTAGCGCTGCGCCAGCAGTACGATCCAGAGGGGGTATTTCTCAATCCTTACCTTCGGCAGCTTTTTGGCGAAGGGCTTCGGCGTAGGGTAGCGGAGGGGGTTAGGTAGGCTAAAGCCTAGCGGGAAGTCTCCGAGCTGTTAGTCGGGGGAGGCTTCCACGAGAGGCGGCAGCATTACCGGGGGGATAGGCAGGCCAAGGAGCTTCAGTACGGTAGGGGCTACCTGAGGTAAAATTCCTCCTCTGAGCCGATAAGGCAAAGGGTGTGGGGAAATCAAGCAACAAGGCACCAGAGCCGTAGTATGGGCCGTGTGCGGCGTGCCATCTGGATTACGCAGGCGATCGGCATTTCCATGATCGGCAATTAGCAGTACCACATACCCCTGATGTAGGGCTACTTCTACCAAAGTCTGGGTGCAGCTATCTACGACCTCGCAGGCGCGCACAGCGGCTTCCCAGACGCCTGTATGGCCGACCATGTCCGGATTGGCAAAATTTAGGCAGATAAAGTCGGCCTTTCCTTCATACAAGTGGGGTAGGAGCGCATCCCGCACCTCATAGGCGCTCATTTCGGGTTTGAGGTCGTAGGTAGGCACCTTGGGTGAAGGCACCAGAATCCGCTGCTCCCCAGGAAAGGGGGCTTCCTGGCCACCATTGAGGAAGTAAGTTACATGGGGGTACTTTTCAGTCTCGGCGATGCGGATTTGGCTAAGGCCAGCGGCCGCAATGACCGCGCCTAAGGGTTGGTCTATAATAGTCTTACCGAAAAGGTAGCGTACCCCACGCGCCGTAAAAGCCGGGTCATACTCGGTAAGGGTTACAAAGAATAGGGGCAGCGCCGCCAAATCTGAAGGCATCGGTACAGGGGGACGACCCGTTTGCGACTCAGGAATTTCACCCGCATAAAGTGCTTGAACAAGCTGGCGTGGGCGGTCGTTGCGAAAGTTGAAGAAGAAGACGGCGTCTTCGGGTTGAATGGGCTGCGCGCCTTCCAGCCAAATGGGGTCTAAGAACTCGTCAGTAATCCCCTGGTGGTACTGGGCCTGAAGCGCCTGGTACCAATCGTTAGCCTGTAGCCCTTCGCCATAGCGCAGAAGGCGGTAAGCACGTCGGGTGCGCTCCCAGCGGCGATCCCGATCCATCGCATAATACCGCCCTATGAGGGAGGCTAAATAGGCATTTGGAAGTTCTTTTAGGGCGGCGGTAAGGGTGGCGAGGTAAGCTTCGGCGCTTTTTGGGGGTGTATCGCGGCCATCCGTAAAAGCATGAAGGTAGATAGGGCTGGATACCTCAGCTCGCTTGAGGGCCCGAAGGAGTAAGAGCAGATGGGAGAGCGCACTATGGACGCCCCCTTCCGAGACAAGCCCCATAAGGTGCAGAGGACGACCCGTTTGGCGCAAGTAGCGGATAAGCGCCTGAAAGGCTGGCAGCTTTTCGGCCTCCCCGCTTTCAAAGGCTTTTTGGATGCGCAGGAGATCTTGCCACACTACGAAGCCTGCACCTATGTGGAGATGGCCTACCTCGGAGTTGCCCATTTGCCCAGCGGGTAGACCGACGGCCTCCCCCGAAGCCTCCAAGGCGACAAAAGGATACCTGTTACGAATCCTGTCGTAAAAGGGCGTATGAGCCGCATCAATGGCGCTTAGCGTGGGATCCTCTGCCAAACCCCATCCATCCCAAATAATGAGGAAGACCCGCTGCTTCATAAGCGCTGGGCCTGAAGATCTTCTATGATGCGCCGCAGCTCGTGAATCTCATAGTCTTTGGCTTCCAGGAGGAGTTCGTAGTCTTTGAGTAGCTCCAGAGGGGCATAATTGCGCAGCCATTCGGCCTTGAGGGTGTCACAGGCGTCGCGCGCAGGTAGCAGAAGGGCTAAATAGGCATCGGTCTGAGGGAAAATCGCTAAGAAGAAAAGCTCATCGGCCCCAGAAGCCAAGCGGTTGTATAGAAAGCCGCTCCAAAGCTTGCCTCGGCTAATGGTGGCCCAGAGAGAGAGAAACGTATGGTCCGGCGTGAGTGGACTGCGAAAGAGCCGGGCGGGCTGGCCTATGAGCTGTTCTGGCGAATACCCCAGCAGGTGGCCTAATCCTGGACTAGCGGCCTGTATGAGGCCTTCCTTATTTGTAACGAACCAGGGTATGGTTTCGGGTAGGGCTGAGGGGCTTGGGGACCGCTGCTCCAAGGCCTTTAGAGTCTCCCGCAGGCGCTGCGCCTGTACCTTCTGACGGGTGATATCAAAGCCCACGCTGATGTACTTATACGGCTTTCCTTCGGCATCGCATACGGGGGTAATCGTTAGATATAGCCAGAGGGGCTCGCCGCGTTTAGTTTTGGTCAGGACTTCGGCCTGCCAGACGAAGCCGGCTTCTAGGCGCTCCCGTAGCCGTTCCAAGAGCCGGGAAGGGTGCGAAGCTAGAAAAAGGCTTTCCTGCGGTTGGCCTAAAAGCTCTTCGGGTGTGAAGCCTAGGAGGTACATGGCTTCTTCGTTGGCGAAGGCAAGGCGGCCCTCAGCATCGGCTTCTAAGACAAGGGCGGCGTTATTGAGGGCACGGATGCGCCCTGAAAGCTCCAGCTGTGTGGCTAAAAGCTGGGTCTGGATATCCTCCAGCTGCTTAGCATAAGCTTTGAGGGAGCGCTCATTTTCTTGGGCTTCTTGGAGTAGGTTGCGGATGCGTTCGGCTTGCCTTTTCTGAGCCGTGATGTCAAACGCTACGCCGATATACTTGAAGAGGCGACCTTCGGCATCTAAGATGGGCGTGATGGTGAGCAGCTCCCAAAAAAGGCGGCCTGAACGGGACTTATTAAGGACTTCGGCCTGCCAGACGCTGCCTTGGCGGAGCTTATCCCACATCTCCTGCCAGAATTCGGGCGGATGGTGGCCGCTATTGAGGAAGCGCAGGTTTTGGCCGCGCACTTCCTCCCATTTGTACTCCCAGGCCTCTAAGGCGGCGGCATTGGCGTAGATAAGGCGGCCCTCGGGGTCGGTTTCCATGAGGTAGGCGGCATTGCCCACGGCTTGAATCTGGCCGCGTAGCTCGGCCTGGGCCTGCCGCAGCTCCTCGGCGTAAGCTCGCAGCTGCTGCTCCTGCTGAATCTGCGGCGTGAGGTCAAAGCTTACCGCAATAAACTTGATGAGCCGCCCCCGCGTATCTACTACAGGCGTGATGGTGGATTTTATCCAGTAGAGGCTGCCGTCCTTTCGGCGATTACAGAAAATTCCGCTCCAGACCCGCTTTTCCAATAAGGTGTGCCAGAGATTTTGGAAAAAGGCGTTATCGTGATGGTCTGACCGTAAGAGGGCATGCGTTTGGCCCAGCAGCTCTTCTCGGGTATAGCCAGAGATAGCGCAGAAGGCATCATTGACGAAGGTAATGCGGCCTTTCGGGTCGGTCTCCGCTACAATAGCGGCGTTATTGACGGCGTTGATTTGGCCACGCAGCTCTATTTGGGTGCGCTGCATTTCCTCTTGGGCCGCCTGAAGCTGCTGAGTATAAAGCCGTAGCTCGCGCTGCTGGGCCTGCGAGAGCTCCAAGGCCGCGCGCAGCTCCTCCTCCTGACGCTTTTGAGCGGTAATATCAAAACCCACGCCGATATACTTGAGCACTTTCTGCTCGGGCCCTATGACGGGGGTGATAGTAAGGAGAATCCAGTAGTACTCGCCGCTACTGGAGCGGTTACGTACCTCGCCGTGCCAGACTTTGCCCTGCGAAATAGTGCGCCACATCTCTTCAAAGAGCGTATCGGGCTGATGGCCCGACTTCAGAATGCGGTGATTTTGCCCTAATACCTCCTCCCGCTTGTAGCCATAGATTTGGAGGAAGAGGTCGTTGACGCGGATGATGCGGCCTTGGAGGTCCGTTTCGGATACGATGGCGGCATTTCCGACGGCGGCGATTTGGCCTTTGAGTTCGGTTTGGGTGCGCAGCAGCTCTTCGTTGAGGGCTTGGAGCCGCTGGTTGGCTTCGCGCAGGCGCTCCTCCTGAGCCAAGGTCTGGGTAAGCATTTCCCGCAGCTCCTCTTCCTGCCGCTTCTGACGAGTAATATCAAAGAAAATTCCTAAGTAGCCACTGATGGAGCCCCCTTGGAGCGGGGCAAAGGTAGCTTGAAGCCAGAGCGTCTGGCCAAAGGTAGTTTGGAGAGGGAGGCTGCCTTGCCAAATAGCCTGTTGGGTTATAGCTTCCTTAAGGGCCTCGGCTAAGGCCGAGTCCTGAACTAAAGCCCAGAAGGGCTTACCCTTTAGCTCGCTAAAGGGCAAGCCCATAGCGCCGAGAAAAGTCTCATTTGCGTAAGTAAAGGCCCCCGCTTGGTCTAATTCCGCCACTAAGGCAGCTTGCCGAATAGCTAGGATTTGGCTGGACAGCTGAGCCTGGGACTCCAGAAGTTTCTGTTGAGCTTCTTCCATAAGCTCGGCGCTGCGCAGCAGTTCAGCTTGCTTTTCCTCTAAGGTCTTTCGGAGACTCTGTTCGGCTGTAAGAAGGGCGGCCAGCTGCTCCCGCGAGATAAAATTGGCTAAAGCAGCCCCTACATGTTCGCTGAAGTTTTGGAGAAATTCCTCTACGGCGGGCGGGAAGGCCTCTAGGGAGGCCAGCTCCACTACGCCATAGGCTTCTTCTTGGAAAAGAAGAGGGCTCAGAAGGATGATTTGGGGTACGGCTTCGCCTAAGCCAGAGCGTAGCCGAATGTAGGAGGGCGGTACAGGGCTGATCCGAAGCAGGCGTTTCTCGGTAGCCGCCTGCCCCACAAAGCCCTCACCTATACGGAAGCGGCGATGGCCGCCCTGCGAGAAATCGTACGCATATGTGCCGGTAAGTACCAGCTCCTCTCCCTGACGCACAAAAATGGCGCCCATGTGGGCGTTTAGCCGCTTGCACAGCAGCGCAATTGTTCGCTCGGCCAGCTGGGAAATAGTCTGCGATTCTTTGAGGATTTCGCTGAATTCGGCTAGGCTTTGGACCGTTAGCACCCATTCAGCCTGAGCAGCCTGGCGCTCTTGGAGCACCTTCTGAAGGGTATGAAGCTGCTGGGCTAGGGGATGAGGTTCAGCGGGAATTGAGAGCCCAAGGGCCGGCTTGTTTTCAATAAGGGCTTCTAAGGCGGTTTCGGTGGCATGCCAGAGGTTTTGGAGGAGGCGAAGGGTTTCGCGTTCGGCGGCTTGTGGTGGGATGGTGCTCTGCCAATCTCCGCGGCGCCAGGCGCTGAGTACCTCAGTGGTAGCTTCGTAGGGCCTTAGGCGCTCCTGCTGGGAGCGATAGGCCAGCACCAGTCCAGCCGCCACTAAAACGCCGCCCAAAAAGGGTAAGCCCCACAGCCAGAGCAGCGCTAAGTGGCGATAAGTATCCTCAGCCACACTGCGTTTATGACGCAGCTCCTGCTCTACTTTCTCCAAGTCTTCAAAGAGCTGTTGCTGATCCTGCTGGGTGGCTATACCCTCCTGGAGCCTTTGGAGAAGCGGCAGAAGGGGGCGAGCCTCCTCTACGTCCAGAAGGGGTAGAGTGAGACTTTCCGCTGGGGGTGTATTCTGCACAACCATGTACCATGCCTTGCGCTCTACCTGATGCAGCTTATCCAGCTTATCCTGGGCTAGGTAAGCGGTCTGGCGCGCACGCGGCTCTATAAATGCCAGATACGTCAGAGGGGCCGTGAGTAGGCCCAGAAAGCCCAGCAGGAAAAGACCAGCGGTGATTCGCTTCATGGACGTAGCACTTTGTCTGGTACAACAAACGCACCCGAGAAATCCTTTCGGTAGTGCTCCAGCCATTCCTCAGCCTCGCGGCGATCTAAGAAATCGCCCACGCGCAGCTTGTAGTTAGGCGGCTCATAGAGCATATATACGCTATGCTGCGGATAGTTTTCTAGGAGGAAAAAGCGCAGGGAGTCGGCAATTTTACGGGATGGCGTAGTAAGGACTTGGATGCGGTAGCCGGGTAAGGTAGAGGCCGTGCGGTTGAAGTGAAGGACTTTATCGTAAAGGTTCTGGAGAGTAGGAGAGGTTTGCCAGCGCACTTCAAAGGGGCGAGGCTCTCCCAAGCGGGGTAATTCGGCGGAAGGCAGGGGGGTAGGCCGGTATTTGGGGCGGAAGGTATCCCACGGCTGCTGGCTCCAGCCAAGAGCTAGGAGGGTGCTTAGCCAGGCTTTCATAGGGCTGTGGAAGTGCCTATGCGTTCAGCGCCTGCTTCTATGAAGGCCCAGGCGGCTTCGGGGGTGCGAATGCCGCCCGAGGCTTTGACCTTTACCGTTGGCGGAAGCACGGCGCGCATGAGGCGCACCGTGGCGAGTTCAGCCCCCTTAGCCGCAAAGCCAGTGGAAGTCTTGACAAAATCCACACCGGCTTCCGCACACCACTGGCACAGCTCCTCAATCTGCTTTGGCGTAAGCAGCGCCGTCTCTAAGATAACCTTAAGAAGGCCCTGATGCTGATGGGTAAGCTCGGCTAACTGGCGAAGTTCGGCTTTCACATAGGCAGCTTCACCTGAGAAATAGGCGGCTAGGTTGATTACCATATCTAATTCTTGAGCGCCCATTTGCAGGGCTAGGCGCGCTTCCATGAGCTTGACCTCGGTAAGGTGCATGCCGTGGGGAAAGCCTACTACCGTCGCTACAAGGGGCCCTTTTTCTTCTACCCAACGGCGCGCCTCGGCCACGAAATAGGGAGGCACACACACGGCCTTGTAGCCTTTCTCCACCGCTGTGGTACAAAGCGTCCGAATCTCTGCCAGCGTACAGCCTGGCCGTAACAGGGTATAATCTATGTAACTCGCTAAGGGCACTTCTTTCATGGGAGGGGTTCAAGGGCTTGCCACATACTTTCTACCAGTGCGGGGAGGTCATAGTGGGGCTGCCATCCCCAATCGCGGCGGGCGTAGGAGTCGTCCAGACTTTCAGGCCAGCTTTCTGCCAAGCGCTGACGGAAATCCGGCTCATAAGTGCATACGAAGTCGGGAATGTGGCGCTGAATGTGAGCAGCCAGCTCGGCCGGCGAGAAGCTTAGGCCTTGGATGTTATAGGCGCTACGCACCGTAAGGCGCTCCGCCGGCGCCGCCATGAGCTCTAAGATAGCCCGGATAGCGTCTGATAGGTAGATCATGGGCAGGCGGGTATGCGGCAAAAGATAGCAGCAGTAGCGCTTTTCCTTTTTAGCGGCATAGAACATATGTACGGCGAAGTCAGTCGTGCCGCCCTGGGGGAGGTGCCCAGGCCCGACTACCCCTGGAAAGCGTAGGCTACGCACATCTAAGCCATAATGTAAGAAAAAATACTCGCTTAGCCGTTCGGCGGTGAGTTTGGCGATGCCATACAGCCCAATAGGATCCATAGGGGCGTACTGGGGTGTGTGCTGGCGGGGGGTGTGGGGACCGAAAGCAGCGATAGAACTGGCCCAAAAAACCCGCTTTACCCCGTACGTCACGCAGGCTTCTAAAAGTTCCCAAAAGGCTTCAAAATTGAGGCGCCAGCCAGCCCGCGGCTCCTTCTCCGAACGGGCTGACAGAAATGCGGCTAAGTGATAAACTGCGTCGGGCCGCCAGCTTTCTAAAAGGGCACGCATAGCGGGGATGTTCGTAACATCTAGGTGCTGCGTAGAGCCTTCGAAGGCAAGAGGCTTAATGTCGGTAGCCAAAACCTCATGCCCTTGAGCCTGCAAGGCTGGCACTAGGGCTAAGCCGATCTGCCCGCCTGCCCCCGTGACTAAAACGCGCATAAGTGCCTAAAATCGCAGCCCTACCGTGATAAAGACTGAGTGCATTCGCCGTCGGATAACTGCTACTGGGGCTGGGGCATAGGCGGGATCACGCAGCGCATAGGGCAGATACTTCGTAGCCCCCAAGCTGTACTGATAGGCTATGTCGGTAAAGAACACACCCATACTGTATCCCGCTCCTAAGCTAAAGAATTGCCGCTGAGCGGCTAAAGTAGTGAGGTTGCGCGGCTGGGTGTAGTCCGCATAGTACTGGCGTCCTTCAGCATTTTGGACGGGGCTGTAATACGCATACCCTACCCGCAGCGCAAACTGCGTCGTAATAAGCCATTCTAATCCAGCCCGAATATTGAAGGCCGTGCTAAAGGTGCGCCGAATCTCTTCTTGCTCTCGGTCGTAGCTGTATTGCCGAGAGGTGAAGCCCGTGGTGCGATAGTCTAAGAAGTCCCCCTCTATACTTAGGCTGCCTTTGCCCGGAAGGATGAAAGCGAGCCCGCCGCAGAGGCGATAGGGATAGATGTAGGTGTATTCAAATTGAAAGGGTTCTTCGTAGCTAACGGTCTGCCGGCGTCCATCGTCCAGTGCAAATTCTGAGTCGCCATTTGTCTCATCTCGTATGGTGAGGCGAGAGCCCGTGATGAAACTCACGCCGGCGCGCAGATAAGGCAGAGGTTCTACAAGCACGCCTAACGAAAGCCCTATCCCACTGCCTTCGGATGTGTACTTCTCTCGAAAGACTACTTCATCGGCGGGGGTAGTTTGCCCGCTACCGTCATAGCGGTTTTCAATATCTACCTCGCGCAGGCGGAAAAGCTTGGCATAGCGAAGATTCCGTATAAGCAGGGAGGCCCCTACAAAGACTATATTCTGGTAGGCGAGAGCTCCGCCGATGCTCCAGGTGCCCATGCGTCCCGTTTCTTCCGTAGCTATCTCTTGGAGGACGTTTCCGTTGCTAAATACGCCTCGGTAGCGATTATTACCCAGAGGGTCTAAAATGCCCCGATAGACGCCGGGGCTGATTTGGAAGTAGTTAGCGTAGGCTAAGGCGGGAGGGCCTAAGGTAATCAGGAGCGTATCGGCCGTACCTTCTGCCATTTCAGCTAAGGATTGGGTGTAGGAATTTCGCCTATTGAAGCCTCTAGCTAGGCTATTTTGGGTAAAATAGCCCTCCCGATCGTAACCTAAGCCGAAGCTACCGTGAATATTCTGGTTATTACCCCAGATATGAAAGACTATGGCCCCTTGGCTGATGCCTAAGGCGCTGGTGCCATCTTTAGCTTCACCGAGGTAGGTAGTAGTCGTAGTAGGTACGGCTAAGGCGGGCGTGAGCCAAAGACCGCTGCGTACAAAAATCCCTAATCCCGCTGGATTACTGATAAAGTTAGCTGGGTCTCCCCCTAGAGCGGCAAAGGCCCCACCCATGCCAAGCGCTCGAGCCGAACCCTGCGGCTGACTCTGACTCCAGCGCTCAGCATCTAAGGGCGTTTGCCCTAAAAGAAGGCTTATTCCAAAAAGGCTTACCCAGCGCATACCTCAAAGGTATCGGTTTTTATGCGTATTTTGAAGAATTATGAAGGCTAAACGCCTCCTCGCTTTCCTTCTCCTTTTTGGGGTACTCTCGCTAGCGTGGCAGGATCCCCTTTACCGACTGGGACGCAACATAGAAATCTATGGGCGTGTGCTTCAGGAGCTAGCCCAGAACTATGTGGAAGCCCCTGACCTAGATTTCCTTACCAATCATGCTATTGAAGCGATGCTTTCTAAGCTGGACCCCTATACCAACTACTACAGTGCTACGGAAGTAACGCAGGCCCAGCTTGAGCAGAGCGGGCAGTATGCGGGGGTAGGCTTGGTGCTTATGCCGCTGGAAGGCAAAGTCATATGCCGTAGAGTTCTACCCGGCAGTCCTGCTGAGAAGGGTGGCATAGAGCCGGGCGACCTTTTGGTGGAGATAGAAAATAAGCCCGTGAGCAATCTCTCGCTGGAGCAGGTACAGCAGCTTTTACGCGGCATGCCACGCACAATCGTACGGGTCAAAGTCATGCACCCCACTACCCAAAAGGTAGAAGAGCTCCAGTTAGTTCGAGCGGAGCTGGAAACCGAAGCTATACCCTACGCTACGCTCCTGCCCGATGGGATAGGGTATATAGCCTTGACGCAATTTACGCGCGGGTGTGCGGAAGCCCTGCGGCAGAAGCTCATCGCCCTCAAAGCCCAGGCTCCCCTAAAGGGCCTCATCTTAGATTTACGCGGTAATCCTGGCGGCCTACTTAGCGAAGCGCTAGAAATTCTCAACCTCTTCCTGCCTAAGGGCGAGCTGCTCTTAGAGACGCGCGGGCGTATGAGCGAGGCTAACCAGAAATATTACGCCCAGCAGCATCCCTTTGAGCCTACGCTGCCCTTAGCGGTATTGATAGATGAGAGTAGCGCCAGTGCGTCGGAGATTGTGGCTGGTACGCTGCAGGACTTAGACCGAGCCGTGATAATTGGCAAAAATTCCTTTGGTAAAGGCCTTGTCCAGGTAGTGCGGCCGCTTGTAGAAAATACGCAAATGAAAATCACCGTCTCCCGCTATTACATTCCTTCGGGGCGTAGCATTCGGCTGCCGGGTGAGCCAACTGCCTCGCGCATGTTTCGCACCCGCAGTGGCCGGCCAGTACGGGAAGGAAATGGGATTACGCCGGACTTAGAAGCCCCAATGTACCTCAGCCTGCGCCTGCGGGAGCGCCTAGAGCCTTACTTTTTCTACTTTTTGGCTCATAAGCGGGATGTTATTCAGCGTGATTCGCTCAGGCTTCGTGTAGAAATACCCTCTGAGGCTATGGTAGAGGTGCTATTGGATTCCTTGCGCGCCTATCCTCAGGCCTATGGTCAGGAGGCTGAGAGCTACCTTCGGGAGCTTTATGCGCGCTTAGGGGATATACCCTCCTTGCGCGAGAAACTCAAAGAGCTGGAGCTGGCGCTTCAAGTCTATCGCCGTCAGCAGCTTTTGAAGGAAAAAGAAGCCCTTCGCCTTCTTATAGGGCAGCTTCGGGCCTATCATGGATTGGGTCTGCGCGGCGAGTATGACTTTATAACGGCCCATGACCCTACCGTGCATTTAGCTCAGCAGGTGCTACGAGACCAGGAGCGATATCAACGGCTTCTGCGCCCCTGAGTTGGGAAACCTAGGAAGGCTTTTCACAAGGCGCTAAGAAATCTTCTCTACTTTCTGGGCGCAGTCCTACAGACTTAGGGGATCAAAAGCATACTGGATGTAGTAAAGCCCCCCTATGGATGGACCGCCAGCTGTCTGTATATGATAGAAATTGAGTAGATTTTGCGCACCGAGGCGGATTTCGCTGTGCAGGCGGGGCAGCCGATAACTTACCTGAGCATGAAGTAGGTTGTAAGTAGGCACTATCCGAGAGTAGGTGAGCCGTTGGTAGAGATAGGCTGGCACCCATTGATGCCAGATTTGCGCATTCCAGCGCCCAGCTCCTTGAAGGATTATACCCGTATTCACGCGATGAAGAGGTGTATTGAAGAAGACGATAAGGCCGGGCGCTAAACGCCGAGCTTCTTCTAACCCTGAGGCTTGGGCGTAATTATAGTTAGTGGTGAGAAGGAGGTACCGATTGAGGCGATACTGTAGGCTCAAGGTAAGAAAATGAGCCTGGGGTGTACCTGGGACATTGTAATAACGGCTATAGGCAGGCGAGAGGCGGTTATTCTCCACGTCCTGAGGCGAAAGGGTAGCCTGTGGATCAGCTGGTCCATAGAGGAGGACGTTGCCATGAAAATCGCGGTAGCGCTGGTAGGCGTAGGTAAGGTCTATCAAGACCCTATTACTCCAAAAGAGATGGCGACTGCCTATCTCTATACTGGAGAGTCGCTCCGGTCTTAGTCCGTTTATGGGGAGTGAGACGAGCAGGCGGGCGGCTTCTTCGGGGGAGGCGCCGCGGGCTCGCGCTTCCCGATAGGCTTGTACCGAAGCGACTGTATAGTTATTTAGTCCTGCGATGCCGTACTGCCGATCTAACTGGGGCAAGGCCCCAATCAGCAGGACATCGCCTTGAAGACGAATAAAAAGGGCATCTATAACGGGATTCCGAAAGGCCGTCTGGTAAGCTGCCCGAAGAATATGCTGGCCCTTCGGGTCTAAGCGATAGCTTGCTGCTATACGCGGCGTAAAAACGCCAACGAGATATTGGCGGTAATCGTAGCGAAGCCCAGCTGTCAAAGTAAGCCGGCTGTCAAGGAAGCTGCGGCGCAGCTGGCCGTAAGCTCCGGCTTCCCAGTTATACACAGGACGTCCAGCGCTGTCTATAAATACTGTGCCCTCTGAGTTTAGCTCAAACAACCGAAAGCTGCCCCCGAGAATAAATTGCACGGCCCCAGGCAGCGTAAATTCCTGTTGGGCTTCCGCATGGTAAATGCCTGACCGGCTAACTAGCTGGCCTCCACCTTTTGTTACGGGAATCCGCAAGAGTGAGTCGGCTAGGCGTTTCAAAAGCGGATCATTAGGACTAAGACGACCCAGGCCTTCCCAAGTAGCTGAGAAGAGGAGGGGTAGAAAGTTTACACTACTAAGCTGGCTTAGGAAGCGCGTATCACTATCGGCTAACTGCCGCGCTGCGGCATGATCGCCTTCGGTGGGTACAGGCCGGCCATAATGCGCTATAAAAGCCGCCCGATCCTCTGGCGAAATAAACAGGTCCAAATAGCCTCCGTAGGCTAATAGATACTGTACAAACCAATTCCGATGCGGCTTGAGGTGATTTAGGAGATTGGCGCCCAGTACGTTTAGGGCGCTTGTACGGCCCCCAAGCTCCCGAATGTAATAAAACCGCAGAAAACCTGTAGCTGAGCTGAGCTCCCCGTAGCCGAGGTGATAGGCAAAGCCTTTGAGCAGGTATCTGAGGTGCGTCTGGAAGATGGTCTGGCCTTGGGCAAAGTGATAGCCTACTTTAGCCTGAAGCCGCTCGGAGAGGCGGTAAGTAGCCTCCCCATGAAACTTGAGCGCGTAGGTGTAGGGGCTAACTAGCTCGTTTTCCATATACCCTGTGCGGCTGAGGTAAAAGGCGGGGGCTCTACCCCCACTGGCAAGCGGAAACCCAGAGACCAGAATGCGAGCATCTTGGCCATAGCCATTTATGGGAACGTAGCCGGGGTTAGCTGAGCCGGGTTGGTCATAGGGGGGTTGGGCGCCTTCATAAACCCCGCGATCGGTTGTATCCTTAGCTATCCAGTCCTGGGCCTGAAGGCCTTGAAGCACTACTTTGAGGCCTAAGCGATTCTTCCATACCGTGGCGTAGCGCAGCTGGAGCTCATAGAGGGGCTTAGGCCCTTGGTCTATGTAGTTTAGGCCTAAGCGAGCCTGAGCCGAGAAGCCCGGATGGGCAAAAGGGGTCTTGAGCGTAGTTAGCATAGCGCCATTGAATGCATTAGGCCCGTAGAGCGAAGAGGCCGGTCCCACTACTACTTCGGTGTTAGCTACATCAATATCCGCCGGGCCCGTAAAAATCCACACAGGCACGCTAAGGGCCACCGAGAGGCGTTCCACCCCATCTACCCGCTGGATGAAGCGGCCATTCTGGGTATTAGTAAAGCCGCGGGCATTTACCACTGGAAAGGTAAGGCTGGTATGTATCACTTCTACCCCAGGGAGAAAGCCGGCAGTTTGAGCCGAAAATAGCGCTGGGCTAGTCTGGATGGAAAGGCGCGAAAGCGGCATAATCTGAACAGGCGACTCCAAGAATCGCTCCTCCACGCGGGAGGCGGCGATAACTACTTCTTGCGTAAGGACGGGGGTTTCGCTCAGACGGATAACTTCGGGCTTGCCTGACTCGGCCTGGGGGCGTAGGGTAACCTGCTGCGTCTGATAGCCTACGTAAGAGACCTCTACGGTGACTGGGTCCTGAAGCGTAGTAGGAATACGGAATTCCCCCTGAGCGTCGGTAACAGCCCCAAGTACGGTACCAGGAATGCGTACGTAGGCCCCTACAAGCGGTTCGTTGCGCTGGGCATCTACGACCCGCCCTTTGAGCCATCGCACCTGCTCGGTAGAGATAGTTGGCGGTGGGGTTTTAGCTCTCGGGGCCCGTCGTAGTAAAAGGTCCTGCGCCCAAGCAAGCCCAAAAATAAATACCCACCTAATCACTCGCACCGCCCCCAAAGTTAGACCTTCATTTCGGATCTGGGGCATTAGCGTTTCACTGCATCCCTACAAAAGCGCCCCAGTAGTAGGGATGCGGATACTGCCGACGGAAGTGGCGTAGGGTGCGTTGCAGGATAGTGGGGCTATGTTTCCAGCGCCTAGGCAAACGCCCAAGCTGCTTGTAAAACGCCGTCATGAAGGCCTGCGTAGCAGCATCTTCCACGGGCCATAGGGTAGCAATCACCTGCTGCGCTCCCGCCTCTAAGAAAGCCCGCTGAAGCCCATAAAGACCCTCTCCCCTAATGAGGCCCAAGGCGGTCTCACAGGCGGAAAGCACCACTAAGTAGGTGCCTTGTAGAGCTAGGAGGGAAGCCTCTTCGGTTGTAAGATACCCATCTTCCCTAGGGCTTGGGGCTAGTAGAAGACCTGCCTGCCACTTCTCCCTCATCGGTATAAAGTAGCCATGCGTGGCTAGGTGAAGGAGAGCGGGATGTTTGGCTTTCTTAACTGCCTCTTCCGTAGCCGCAGGTCCAATCAGCGGCGTAACTCCTAGAAGGTTCGCAATGAGTCGGACCTCGGTCTCCGCCGCTGGCAGGGCGGGTACTTCGCCTAAGATTTCCTGCAAACGCCTGCTCCCGCCTTCTCCTTTCGTGGCAAAAGCGGGATTGCCTAAGACCAGCGGTTTGGTGGAAGCGATGCGGGGCTTCGGCCGAAGCAGGCGGCGGGTAGTAGCCACATATTGAACGAGGTACTTATCCCCTACAAAGGCCTTCGCCTGGCCATCGTAAAGGGAGGCTACATTCACCCTATAATACAGCCCATCTGGGGCAAAATACACTTTGCGCAGGCGCTTGGGCAGAAGCCTTTCTATAGGCGCCCAAAGGAGTTCGTAAGGGCGTTCGGAGAGCGGATTGCCCAAGGTGCGGTAGAGCTCAAAAATTTGCTCAAGGGCAACCTCTTGCTGAGGGGTAAGCCATCGTACCCAGCGTTTGAGGGCTTTTCGGCGCCCCTCGCGTACCAGCAGGTAATGCACATAGGCTACCGCCGTATCAAAGGGGATCCGAACGACTTCTATGGCCGCTTCCCCTGAGCGCAGGGGTGGAAAGAGCGGTTCTTTGGCCATATCGGGGAGAAACGAAGCCAAATCCGGTAGCCGTCGCAAAAGCGTGCTTTCAAGCCGCTCTAGCCCTTCCCTAACCGAGTCCGCCTCTTCGTAGCGTCCTTGGGTAAGAAGAAAAAAGAGGCTCTCATGGAGCTGCTTCCAGGTGTGATAATCTTTTAGAAGAGCGCTATCGCGGCTGGCCTCCAGTAGGTAGCGCATACCTTCGGTAGAGGTAAGCAGAATCCCCTTGAAGCTGCGGGCCGCCCGATAGCCCAGCTCTAATATGGCGGGCGGCAAAGTTTCCCGACGACTTAGCCGCGCCTGAAAGTGGAAAAAAATTTCTTCCAATACATTTTCCAAAAATTGCTGACGGGCATAGAGGGGCAGAGGGAGGAATTCTTTTCGCAGCCGTTCAAAGGCGCGGGCCAGGACTAAAGGCCAGAGGGAGTCGGCGCGTGCATGGGCCCCCTGCTTGTTGTAAAGCACAGCTAAGTTGAAGTAGGCCTTATCTAAAAGCCAGTGGGGCGTAGGCGAGAGGGCCGAGAGGGTAGCACAGAGGGTGGTGAGAAGGCTTTCGGCCTGGGCATACGCTTTCATATCGGTCAAAAGCAGGCTGAAGTTTAGAGCGGTATTCAGATACTCGGGATGCGTCTCGCCTAGAACGGTGCGGCGCTGCGCTAGGGTTTCTTCGTAGAGCGCTTTGGCCTCGGTACTGGCGCCCTTTACATCATACAGCACAGCTAAGTTGTGTAAGGCGGTGAGATAGTCTAGGCTTTTTGGGCCTTGCGTAGCGAGAAAGTAGGCTGCGCTTGCCCTTAGAAGTGACTCGGCTTCGGCGTAGCGCTGCTGATGGCGGTAGAGCACCGCTAGCCCACTGCGTAGCCGATGGTAGAAAATACTCTGGGTATCGCCTTGCTGGTGCAGGAGCGCTAGGGCTTTCTGGTAGTATTTCTCGGCTTCGCTGTAGCGGCCTTGCTGATCCAGTATAAGGGCCAAATTGTAATAAGCTGACGGCAGAAGGGGCTGATTGAGCGGCAGTGTTTCTAGGGTCTGAATTATTTGCTCGAATATCTCTTCGGCCCTAAGTAGCTCTCCTCGATGGAAGTAGACCGCCCCGAGGGCATTTAGCAGGTTGAGCTGGATAGGCCTAGGGAGCCCCGGAAGGCCTAAGGCGGTTTGGAGGTATTTTTCGGCTAGAAGGTATTGGCCGCGCAGGAAGTGCAGTTGGGCCCTAAGAGACAAGGATTGGGCGTAGAGGTTCGGGCTGCCTTGACCTTGAGCCAGCACGAGGGCTTCTTCCAAAAGCGTTTCAGCGGAGGCAAAGGCGCTTTGAGCAAGCCGAAGCCGTCCTAGCTGAAGCGTGGCATTTAGATAATTTTCGGCCCCTCCTACGGGACCTAAGGCCCGCACGTAGGTGAAAAGGCTTTCGGCCAAAGGTAGCCGCTGGCTGAGAAAGGCCGCAGCTCCTCGCAGCGTGAGGCAGGTGGCCGTGGCGATAGGGTCTGAGAGGACGGAAGCTAAGGACTCAGCCTGGGCCAGCCAGGGCGCAGCGGCGAGCGGCTGACGCTGGGCCAGGTACGTGCGGGCTAAACCTATCAGCGCTCTAAGCCGCGTAGAATCAGCAGTTTCACTAGAGGAGGTCAGAGCCTGGTAGGCTCGCAGGGCTTCGGCATACTGACCGGCGTGGAAAAAGGAGTCGGCAATCGCTAAGGGTGATTGCGCATAAAGCAGCGTAAGTCCCAATAGGAAAAGGCACCCCCACGGTGCCATGAGTGGGCTGTGGAGGATTCGAACCTCCGACCTCTGCCCTGTCAAAGCAGCGCTCTAAACCAACTGAGCTAACAGCCCTTTAGCTACCCGATTGCTTTTCAAAAAGGGCGCGCAGCTGGGCGATCGCTTCGAGGTCTCCCAGCTTTTGGCGCGCCATGGCGCGCGTGCGCGGCTCTACGGCGGGTTCGGCAGCTCCTTCCGCTTTCTTGCGTCCTTTACGGGCTGCTCGCATACCAGCCTGATGCGCTAAAATGATCGTTCGGTTTTGCTCATCCAGTTCTACGACTTTGAAGAGGCGAGCTTCGCCTTCCTTGGGCATTTCGCCTGTAGCGCCGCGCAGGTAATGCGTAGGACAGAAGCCCTCAACCCCGAAAGCCAGCTCTACCTGAGCCCCAGCCTCCGTGATACGGGCTATTACGCCTTCATGGACAGACTCAGGCTCAAACACCGTGCGAATCATCTCCCACGGGTCCTCCGAGAGCTGCTTATAGCCGAGACGCAGCCGTTTGGTAGAAGGGTCTATCTCCAAGACGACGACCTCTATTTCCTGGCCGCGCTGAAGGATTTCAGAAGGATGCCGCACGCGGCGAATCCACGAAAGGTCGCGCACATTGATAAAGCCTTCCACACCTGGCTCTAGTTCCACAAAGGCGCCCAGAGCGGTATAGTTTTTGACGATGCCCTTGTGCGTAGAGCCCACGGGATATTTCTCCGCCGCATGGGTCCAAGGGTCGGGCGAAAGCTGCTTTACGCTGAGGGTAAGGTGGTGGCTGGCCGGATCAAATTCTATCACTTTGGCCTGGATTTTGCTGCCTACCTTGTAGTTTTTCTGGATGTCGGTAGGCATGGAGGACCAAGAGAGCTCAAATACGGGGATAAGCCCTTCTATGCCGGGTATAATCTCCACGGTCAGGCCATAATCCGCAATCGCTATAATCGTACCCTCTACTACGGCGCCAACTTTGAGCCATTCGGGTGAGGCTTCCCAAGGGTTAGGGGTAAGTTGCTTGATGCCTAGGGTAACGCGCCGAGTCTCTGGATCGTGGTCTAAGACGACCACGCGTACTTTATCGCCGGGCTTGTACAGCTCCTCGGGGTGCGAAACGCGGCCCCAGGAAAGGTCGGTTACATGCACAAGGCCGTCCATCACGCCGCCAAGGTCCACGAAAATCCCAAAGGAGGCCACATTCTTTACCGTGCCTTCTAAGATTTGCCCGCGCTCTAAGGCATTGAGGATACGCTCTTTCTGACGGGCTAGCTCTTCTTCCAGAAGGGCTTTATGGGAGACCACGACGTTGTACTGGGCCGGGTTTATTTTGACGACTTTGAAGCGCATGCGTTTGCCCAGAAGCTCATCGTAGGAGTCCGAGGCGCGCAGAGGCTTAAGGTCTACCTGCGAGCCGGGCAGAAAAGCCTCTATGCCGCTAATATCTACCACAAATCCGCCCTTAGTACGCCGCCGAATCACCCCTTCAATCGGCGTATTGTTTTGTAGAGCTTCCTTTATAAGCTCCCAGGTGCGCAGCGAATGGGCCAGGCGGCGCGAAACCTTAAGGCCGCTTTGCCGGGCTTCTAAATTTTCCACATATACCTCTATCTCTTGGCCCACGGTGGGTTGGGGTTCATCCGGTCCCCATTCTGAGCGCGGAATGCGTCCCTCCGCCTTATGGCCTATAGAAACCAGTACCTCATGCTCGTCTACAGCTATGATCTTCCCTTTGACTAAAGCGTGCTGGATGCGTGGTGGTGAGTAGGCTTCGTATAGCTGCTTTAGTTCCGCTTCGGAAAGGCTCATGTGGCCGCAAAGATACACAAATCAAGGAAGATGCAGGCGCTGGCCGTAATAGGCACCGCCTGATTCCGCCCGCAAGAAATAAGTACCTGATGGAACGGCTGGTAGTTCCAAAACTTTCTGTGCCTGCCAGTAGGCAGCGGGCTTTGTAGGAGCCTCCCAAACCTTTTCACCCTGGGCATTATAAAGGCGGAAAGTTAACTGGCTGGGTAGCTCCCTCGGTAAAAGCCACCTTAGCTTATACTTTCGGCCTCCGATAGGCTCTAAGTGGAAGATGAGACCTCCATTTGACGCCGTCAATCGGTCCCACAGCGCTGGGGGTAAGGGCAAATCCTGCGCCCGGCAGGTCATCTGCCCTACTATCTCCCCCTTAGCGTCTATAATTTGAAAGTGAGCCGAGTCGGCATAAAACTCCGCTAGACCGAAGGCTGGACGAAAGGCCTTCGTAGTAAGGCCTTGAGCCCCACGATTGAAGATACCTATGCGTAGCTTTTTGGCTAATAGATAGCTCCGCTTAGAAACTTTGCCTATGCCACCTGTCATAAGCTCAGGAAAGCCGCCCATCGTCCCATCCTCCATCGTAGCTACATGAGTGTCGCCGCTTACGATTACAACTCCACGAATACCATGCCGCCAGCACCAGGCTAAAAGGGAATCCTGATCAGCTGGATAGCCACCCCATGTATCGGCTATAAAACCTGCTATGAAAATAGCGGGTACTTTGTAAAGGCCGCCAAAGTAACGAAACTCCTGATTAGGCAGGGTGAGCACCTGTTCAATAAAAAGGCGCAGGTTGCGATTGTAGGTTACGCCAGAGAGGATGATTTTCCATTTGGCCGTACTTCGGCGTAGGGCGTCTAAAAGCCATTCACGCTGCTGGGCCCCTAAAAGCGTGATTTCGGGCTTAGGGCGAAAGTAATACCGCCCCAGCTCGCCTAACTCAAAGACACGCATTGTGCCCGTGCGCGCGCTGCGGGTATCTAAGAAGAAAAACTCTACATCCCCCCAACGAAAGCTTTGGAAGAGAGCCTCTTCGGGAGCCGGAAGGGGATAATGGGGGAAAAATTGCCGATAGGCCTCCATGGCGTGCTGGCGGTAGCGCGGATCAAAAGGATAATCGCCTACAGGGAGGCTCAGCGTGCGGTACTGAGCGCGATAATTTTTGCCCGTATTATCAGCTACATAATCGTGGTCATCGTATAGATAGGCCCATGCAGCAGCCCGCAGGAGGGACTGGATGTAGGACTCATTATAGCGTGCAGCGTAAAGCTGCACAAGGTTTTCCCAGCGATACGGGAAAAACCGCGTACCTGGGGGAAAGTTAGGTTCCGTAGTATCGGGATAGCCCCAGTCACCTAAATGAATGATTAGATGCGGTTGGACCTTAGCTATTTGCTGATATATGGCTTGCTGGCGCTTGGCCTGCGGCCCCAGCTCGTTACAGGAAATAAAAGCCACGCGCAGCGGCTGGAGCGGCGGCGTGTAAAATGTCCCTTGCACCGAGTCGCCTTTGGAAAGGCGTACCGTATAGGTATAGCGTGTGGAGGGCTTGAGATCAGTGAGTTCTAAGCGGAGTGGAGGGGTAGGAGCATAGTGGCGCTGAGGAGGCTCAGAACCCAAAGCCACTTCCGCTACCGTATCCCAAATAAAGAGACGGGCGCTTCGCTCGGTAACGCCTCCCACCACTACTTGCGCCGCTACAAGCCCACTTAGCCCCAGCCCCAATAAGCGCACTTGTGGTGACGGGCGGAATCGAACCGCCGACCCCCAGATTTTCAGTCTGGTGCTCTACCTGCTGAGCTACATCACCACCGCCATCGCAAATATACGGCAAAAAGCCTATCTCACCCCAGAAGTGCGCCTAAGTGAGTCTCATCGGGCACCAGCACCTCACGCGGCTTGCTTCCACGTGCGGGTCCAACGATGCCAGCTTTTTCCAGCTGCTCCATAAGGCGGCCCGCACGGTTGTAGCCTATGCCAAGCCGCCGCTGAAGGAGCGAGGTAGAACCCTGCTGCGTGCGTACGACTAGGCGCGCCGCCTCGTAAAAGAGTGGATCGCGCTCGGTCAGGACCTCCTCTTCGCTTTCGCCCTTATCGGGCGCGGGCGGCTCAGGTAGAACGTAAGGTTCAGTAGGCGGCTGCTGCGCAATATACTCTATCACGCGCTCAATCTCCGCTGTACTTACATACCCGCTCTGAAGCCGAAGGACCTCCGTACCCATCGCAAAAAGCATATCTCCCCGCCCAATAAGCCGTTCGGCCCCATCCATATCCAGTATCACGCGCGAGTCCACGCGCGAGGCTACCCGAAAGGAAATCCGCACGGGGAAGTTGGCCTTGATAAGGCCCGTAATGACGTTTACGGAGGGACGTTGGGTAGCTACGATAAGGTGTATGCCTACGGCGCGCGCCAGCTGCGCCAGGCGGCAAATCGGCGCCTCTACCTCTTTCCCCGCCGTCATCATGAGATCCGCTAGCTCGTCTATTATCACTACGATGTAGGGGAGGGGTTTGTGCCCTTCGGGAGCTTTCCCCGCCAGGCAGCGCTGATTATACTCCACGAGGTTGCGTACCTGAAGCTCCCGTAGAAGCTCATACCGCATCTCCATCTCTAAAACTAGGCTTTGCAGCGCCGGTAGGGCAAACCGTACATCCGTAATAATAGGCTCAGGTAGGCCAGGTATCTCGGCCAGATAATGCCCCTCTAAGCCTTGATAGACGCTCATTTCTACCTTCTTTGGGTCAATCAGCACGAGGCGCACTTCGGCGGGGGTGCAGCGGAAAAGCAGGGCTAGGATCATGCAGTTCAGGGCTACGGATTTTCCTTGGCCCGTAGCGCCAGCTATGAGAAGGTGGGGCATTTGCGTAAGGTCGCGCACAAAAGCCTCGCCGGTGATCGTTTTACCCAGCGCCAAGGGAAGGCGCGCCGAGCTTTGCTGATAAGCCGGAGTCGCCAGAAGCTCAGCCAGGGCCACTACTTGCGGATTAGCGTGCGGTACCTCAATTCCAATCGTACCCTTGCCCGGCATAGGCGCAATAATCCGAATGCCCAAGGCCGCTAAGCTAAGCGCAATATCCTCCTCTAAGCTCTTGATTTTGCTGATTCGTATGCCGGGGGCTGGCACGACTTCGTAAAGCGTCACAGTAGGCCCTACCGTAGCTGAGATGCGACTAAGCTGAATCCCATGCTCTTGAAGCGTGCGTACAATCTGCTCTTTATAGGCTTCCAGTTCGGCTGGCGTGATAGGCGGTGGCTGAGCCGTGGTAGGTCCAGTCAGGAGATCTAAGGGCGGAAGCGCCGCTTTCTCAAGCCGGAGAGGCTGAGGGGACGGAGGAGAGGGCTCGGAAAACGAAGGCGTAGGCACCAGCTCTAAGGTCAGCTTAGGGGAGGCGGACTCAGCGGATGGAGGCGGTGCAGCAGCCTCTTCCATTTCTCCTCGTTCTATCTGGATGGCCTCCGAGGCGGGGGAGTGTTAGGGTGACTGAGCTGGCGGGGGAATTTCTAAAGAAGGGGCAGCGGCAGAGGTGGCTGAGGGGGCTTTGAGGCCATCGGGGTTAGACGAGCTAGAGGCTGGGGCCGTAGCGGAGGCAGCCTCAGCGCGAACGGAAGGTGACTCCCGAATAACTTCATACCAGCTTTCCTCGGCGGCTGCTGGCGCCGATACAGCCGAAGAGGTTTCAGAAGGTATAGCAGAAGGTATAGAGGCAGCCATACGAGGTTGATAAACGCGCAGTAGGCGATAAAGCGCTATACCCGCCAGCAGAAGCCAGGTAAGGCCAACCCCTACAGGGCCTATATATAGACTTAGCCAGGCTGTCAGACCGGCCCCGACGCTGCCGCACCAGATAAGGTCTTCTACCCAGCCCATTTGCACCAGCCAGCCGCCGAAGGTAGAAACTCCGTAGAGGACGGCTATGCCCCAGCTAAGTACCTTCACCCGAATCGGCTTACCCTGAGCCCAGGCCAAAGCCGCATAAATCAGCGCAATCGGAAAAAGAACACCTATCCATCCAAAGCCCCTATACACTAAAAGATGCGCTATTTTAGTACCCAGCCAGCCGGTGGGATTGTTTAGAGGCGTGGGGGATGGCGCCCCCTCTATGGCGGGCAGGTCTAGAGGGTAGCTGACAAAGTAGGCCAGCACCGCCACGAGTAAATACACCCCTGCAAAGCCTACCCCCGCACTCAAAAAAAGCCGCTTTCGGGATAGCGGAGGCGCCGCCATAGAGCGAAGATACCTATTCCTTGGCGAGGAAGGGGGGCTCTTCGGAGGTATTGAGTAGCAGGCTTTTGGGCAGGAGGCCTTTCTGAAGCACCGCTAGCCCCTGCCGCCAGTAATCCAGCTCATCCACGCTATGGGCGTCCGTAGTGAGGACGATTCGCACGCCTTTTTCGGCAGCTCGGCGCACCCATACCCAATCTATCTCCATGCGGTAGGGATTGGCATTGAACTCTATGGCTATGCCTTTCTGGGCGCAAAGGTCTAATATGTGGGCCTCATCTATAGGATAGCCGGGCCTATTGCGCAGGAGGCGGCCCGTCCAGTGCCCCAGCACGCGCACGTACGGATTCTCCAGCGCTCGGGCTAGCCGAGCCGTGGCTTCCTCCCGCGTCATGGTGAGCTTCTCGTGTACGGAAGCTACGATGTAGTCCAGCTTGCGCCATATGGCTGGCTCATAGTCCAGCGTGCCATCGGGCAAAATATCTGCCTCTATGCCGCAAAGGAGACGAAAGGCGCCTTGGAAGCTAGCATTGAGGCGGGTGAGGTGGGCTATCTGCTCGTTTAGGCGCTCGGGCGAAAGGCCTTTAGCGTAATAGGCCCTCTGGCTGTGGTCGGCGATCCCCAGCCACTTCCAGCCGTACTGGCGCGCCTTTTCGGCTAGGGCCTCGGGAGTGGCACTACCATCGGAAAAAACGGTATGTACATGCAGCGTACCCCGAATGTCGCTGGGCTGTAGCGGTTCAGGCAGGCGGCCTTCGGCCGCAAGCTCCAAGATATCCGCCCAATCGCGCCAGGCTGGGAGTATGTTGGGTAAGCCGAGCTGGGCGAAAATGGCTTCTTCCGACATAAGGGTATCAAGTTGGGCTAAGCGGGGCGCAAGGGCTTTCCAGAAGGTTTCAGGGCCTGTGTAAAAAAGTAGGGCCTCACCCCAGCGCTCGGGCGCGACAGGATAAAGCGTCACGGGCAGGGTAGGGTGCCTCCAGGTGCCCTCATGGGCCTGCCAGCCGAGCTGTCTCAAGGCTTCCTCTTGATCTAGCCCTACGATTCCTTCCACGCGCCGCACTAGGGGCAGGGCGCGCCGCAATTCGCCCACGGGGGCTGTGCGGATTTTCCGCTGGCTCAGGGGTTCGGTGGCCTTTTCCCACAGCCGGTAGGCCTCGTAGTACAGCAGGAGATCCCGCTGGCTCTGATACCAGGCGAGGGCCGCCTCTAAGCGGCTGAGGAGGGCTGGAGTCCAGCCCTTGAGCTTAGCGAGGGTGCCGCGGCGTAGCGCTTGGGCAAGCCCATCTACCGAAGTAATGCGGGCTTCCTTCCAAAGCTGCTGGATCCGCTTGGGCCCTAAGCCGGGTAGGCGCCGCAGTTCTAGGAGGCTTTCAGGTACCTCCTGCCGTAGCTCCTCCAGTACGCCGCTCGTGCCTTCTAAATAGAGTTCTAAGGCCAGCCGTCGTAGCCCCTCCCCTATACCAGGCTTATTTTGTAGGGCGCGGGCTAGCGCTACCTCTGAGTCCCAACTTTCTTCGGGTAGCGCTGCCAGTACCTCGCGCAGGCGCTGATAGGCCCGTACCCGAAAAGGCGCCTCCGCCACCAGCTCCAGACGCTCAATAAGCTCATCCAGCCGCTCTAGTACTAGCGCTCGGCCCATTCTCTTCAAAGAAAGCCCTTTTACCCCATAGGAGCTCACCCCCTAAGCGGAGCCATACGAGAAGGCAGGAAAAGGGCTTGAGGTAGTAGGGTTTGACAAGACTCTCCCGCAGCGCTTTAGGAAAAAGGTCAGTAGGCGAGAGCGAGGCAAAGAGAAAAACCCCAATCAAAAGCATCGTATCTAGACTGGTGCGCCGCCTACTGAAATACCACAGGCTCACCCCCACTACCGCAATCACATACGTTGGCGATTCGGCCTTGTGATTGAAGAGGACGCTCCAGAGGAGGAAATAGGCCAAAAAAAGCTGGCGGAAGGCCAGGCTGGCATAGAGCCGCCAGCGTAGAAGGGGGAGGAGAAGCGCAAGGGCGCCTATTAGGGTAAGGTGGGCTTTAGGCAGAATCTCCCCAAACCAGGCATAAAGCCAGCCAGCGACCGAGAGGCCTACGGACGCCCCATAATCCTGGGCCAGAAGGCGCCCCCAGCTTGCGTAGAGCGCGCTCAGCTGTGCCGGGGCTACTACCCCTAAGGGCAAAACGGCTAAAAGGGCTATCCAGAAGAGCCCGTATAGGGCTATTCTCAGGCGCGCAGGGTAGAAAAGTCCTATCAAATAGCCGCCCAAGCCGAAGATTTTTATATACCCTGTCAGAGCTATCGGCAGACTGCCCCAAAAAAACTGCCCACGCTCATAGGCGCCCACACTAAGAAGAAGTAGGCCAGCTATAAGGGCATTACTTTGGGCATTCTGGAGCGCCGTAAGCAGTTCTAAGGCGCTGAAGAGGAGGATTGGGCTTTGTACAGGCGGGGCTAAGGGCAAGCTGCGCACGCCCCAGAAAAGGACTAAGGCATTCAGTAGGTTCCATCCCATCAGCCCAAGCCAATCGGGGAGATAGGCCAAGGGGGCCATTAGCAGGGGAAAGGTGGGGCTGTACTTGAAAAGGTCCCAGTGCTCGGCTGGATAGGGTCTATACAGGTCCTGACCAGCGCAGAGGTGGAAATAGGCCTGCCGAAAGATGAGGAAATTATTGTAGTGGGTGTAGGGGGAGTTAGGCTTAGGACCGAGCCAATAGGCTTGAAGACTAGCCCCGATAGCCAAAAGCGCGTAAAGAAGCCCCCCATAGCGCCAGCCTATCTGAAGTAGGGCGGCTTTCAGCTTAGCCCAGCGGGGGAGGGACATTAGCGTTCGTAGGAGCTGAGCCAGCGGTGCCCCACTATGCGGGCTTCCCGGTCCGTGAAACCTTTGTAGACGGCCAGGATGGTGTAGGCATTTTCGGCTTCAAAGTAGCTACCTTCTACGGGCTCGGCGTTGAAGGCCCTTTGGCTTTCGTCCCATAGCGCATACAGGTAGTCGTAGACGCCTTGCTTTAGCGGAATGCGCCCTCTATACTCGCCGCGTTCAGGGTCATACCTAAGTTGGAAGCGGGGATCGGGGCTCCACCCCATAAAGCCTCCTACGACGTAGAGGGGCTTTTCGTAGGGCACGCTGGCTTCCAGCCGAAACTCTACCCAGAAGTAATCGGCTTGCTGGGCACTTAGCGCATCGCGCCCCAGCCACTGGCGCGCCGTGTCTAAAAGCCCGTCCTGAAGCTGGATGAAGAAGCGTCCATTGAGGTCTATCTGGCGCGTGTAAGCTAGGCCGGCGCGCGGGTGCTCTGGAACTAAACGCACGACAATCCCGCTATCGCTCCACAGCGTACGCTCCACTTGGAAGCTGCGCCGGCGCATCACCGAACGGATGTCCAAAAGCCGAAACTCCACCCCAGCAGGTAGGTCTAAGCCGGGCTGAAAGCGGTACTCCAAACGGTCGCTATGGACGAAAGTAGGCTTGAGGCCGCTGCGCGCATTGTCCCAGCGCCCATTCTGTAAAATCATGCAGCTAAACTCCTGATACGCCTGTAAGGATTGAAGACCAGCCGGGTATATGGAGAAAGCCAGGCTCTGGAGCCGCTGCCGAGCCCCCGTCACCACCTGCGCATCAGGGTCTAAGGCAATTCGGACAAGATTCTCCACCACGTAAAAGCGGCGGCGCAGAACTAAGGTAGCCCCTCCCTCATCGGCATATACCTCTAAGACATACAGGCCGCTGCGGAGGAAGCGATTGCGCAGAAGGTAGCGGTAATGCACATAGGCCACGCGCGTGCCCATCGCGGGAAGAACTTCCGTAATCCGCTCCGTAAGCGGGCCATTCCAATACTCCGTAAGGGGTAGAGGCGAGGGCTGCCAATCTGGACCGCACAGCCGCACCCGAACCCAATAATCCTGCGACGCCTCCTCACCCAGCCGATCAAACTCCAGCGAGAGAAAGTTCTCCTCCCGAAGCCCTAAGAAGGGGAAACTCAGCGTATTCTCGCCCCGATAGAACTGCACCGTGTAAATCAGCGGGTCGGCAATAGTGTCGGTAAGTATAAAACTCAGAAGAAGGCTAACGAGCATTAGGGTGCCGCATGAATAGGCGTAGCTTGGGGGAGAAGGGCATCCAGAAGCCGACGATCGCTGCGCAAATGGGGGAATTTATTTTGGCCTCCTAGCCGACCTTCTTTTTCCATCCAGCTATAGCCGGTGCCTATGGGGAGGACATACACGCGCGGGGGGCCTAAGATTTCCCCGCGGCGCAGGTCCTCGTAGTAGGGATTGAGCTGGCGCAGGGTGCGGTCTAAGAGCTCCACAAAGGTGCTCCAGTCCTTTGGCGGCGTCTGCACTTCCAAAAGCCATTCATGACAGGGCTGCCCGGGCCCTAAGTACGGGCCTACGGTGTATTCTTGCACGGCGGCGCCAGTTGCTTGGAGGGCCGCCTGCAAAGCGGCCTCCACCTCGGCTTCAATTACGTGTTCCCCAAAGGCGCTGAGGTGATTCTTCACGCGTCCTACTACCTGCACGCGGTAGGGCCGAAGGGAAGTAAAGCGCACCACATCGCCCAGGTCGTAAGCCCACAGGCCGGCGTTGGTGGAGATAATCATAGCATAGGGCTGGCCTACTTCTACTTCCCACAGCGGAAGGCGGGGGGGATTGGGTGAAAGGGCCTTCTCCAGCGGCACAAACTCGTAGAATATCCCATTATCGGTGAGAAGCCTCAGCCCCTCTTCCCGCTCTGGGGTATCCTGAAAGGCGAAAAAGCCTTCGGAAGCTGGAAAGGTTTCTAAGAAATCCACGCCGGGCATAAGGGCCTGAAGCCGTTTCTCGTAAAGGCGGAAGTCCACCCCGCCATGCACGTACACCTGAAGGTTGGGCCAGAGGGCTTTAGCCGGCTGGCCAAAAAGCTGCTCAGCCCGCTGAAGCATCTGCTCAATCCAAGGCGGAATGCCCGAAAGCAGGCCCAGGTCCTGGCGACGGGCCTCCTCCAAAACCGCCTCTACCTTCTTCGGCCACTCTTCAATGCAATTGATAGACCAGCTAGGGAGGCGATTCCGCAGCAGATAGCTTGGCACCCAGTGATGAACGATGCCCGAGAGGCGCCCATATAGAATTCCCGCCGGATTTCGCTCTAAGGCAGGACTGCCTGAAAGGAAAAGCCACTTGCGCGTAACAAAGCGGCTGTCTTTACGCCGAGCCAGATATAAAAGGAGGACATCCCGAGCGCCACGGATGTGATGGGGTATGCTTTCGGGGGTGAGCGGAAGGTATTTAGCGCCGGCCGTAGTGCCAGAGGTTTTGGCAAAGTAGCGCGGCACGCCTGGCCAGGTAACATCGGGCTCGCCCGCCCAGCTGCGAACAAGGTACTTTTCCCAAAGCTGCTCGTAAGTGTAGATGGGTACGGCCTGCCGAAATTCCTCGTAAGTGCGGACCTCATTTAAGTTGTGGGCGCGCCCAAAGGCTGTTTTAGCTCCGCGCCGCAGAAGGTAGCGTAGGACGGCTTGCTGGTGAGCGATCTCCCGGCCTACGAAGCGCTCATACACCCGCTGGCGCCAAAGGGCCCAGAGCTGGCCGAGAGCCGCCTTCATCGCTTAGGAGTAAGGATAATTAGCCGTTCGGAGGGGCGCTTGACCCAGTAATGCTGGCGCGCGTACCACTCTTGAAGGTAGGTGTCTCTTTCCAGTGCTTCCTCTTCCTGGCGTAGCTGACGGATAGTCTGTTCGTAGAAGCTGAGCTGGGCTTCCATAGCGGCGAGCCGGCGCGCCAGTCGCCACTGCTGCCACCAGCTATAGTTATCCAGAAAGCCTATCCACACCACACCTAAAAGCGTGATCCAGAGGTAAGGGCTTCGCCCATAGCGTAGCCACCGCCTAAAGCCCATAGCGCGCAAAGAGGCCCAAATCTTCCTCTATCCGCAGAAGCTGGTTGTACTTTGCCGTGCGGTCCGTGCGGGCTAGGGCACCCGTCTTTATCTGGCTGGCGTTTGTGGCTACGGCTAAATCGGCGATGAAAGCGTCTTCGGTCTCCCCGCTGCGGTGGCTGATGATGTAGCGGTAGCCAGCTCGCTGGGCCATGGCAATTACCTCCAGCGTTTCGGTAAGCGTGCCAATCTGATTCGGCTTTATGAGGATGGCGTTAGCGGCGCCTTTTTGGATGCCCGTCTGAAGCCGAAGCGGATGGGTAACGAAAAGGTCATCGCCTACGAGTTGCACTCGGCTGCCTACACGATGGGTGAGTTCTTGCCAGCCCTCCCAGTCCTCCTCCGCTAAGGGGTCTTCTATAGAAAAAAGCGGATACTGGCGGCTCCAGCTTTCCCACCAGTCAATCATTTGGCTCGTGGAGAGCCTCTCTTGCGTGGATTTGAAGCGCTGGTAGGTATGTGTAGCGGCGTCGTACCATTCGGTAGCCGCCACATCTAAGGCTAAGGCGATTTGCGTTCCGGGCTGAAAGCCAGCCTGGGTTATGGCTTCAAGGAGGAGCTCTAACGCTTCGGTATTGTCCCGCAGGGCTGGGGCGAAGCCGCCCTCATCCCCCACATTAGTGGAGAGGCCGCGGGCTTTGAGGCGGGCTCTAAGGGCAGCGGAGACGGCTGCCGCCCACTCCAGCGCCTCTCGGAAGGCTGAAGCTCCCAAGGGTACAATCATAAACTCCTGAATATCCAGCGGATTGTCGGCGTGTTTGCCTCCGTTGAGGATATTCAAGAGCGGTATAGGGAGGCGGTAGGCTTGAAGGCCCCCTAAGTAGCGGTAGAGGGGCAGGCCAACCCTTTGGGCGGCGGCGCGTGCCACTGCTAAGGAAACGGCTAAAATCGCGTTGGCCCCCAAGCGCGCCTTGTTTGGCGTACCGTCCAGCTCAATCAGCCGCCGGTCAATCTCCCGCTGACTCAAAGCGTCCTGATGGAGAAGTACTGGCTTTATGTGTTCGGTAATCTGCTGGAGGGCTTTTCGGACGCCTTTGCCCCCAAAGCGGGGAGAGTCGGCATCCCGCAGTTCTAAGGCTTCATGGGTGCCGCGCGAGGCGCCCGCCGGCACCGCCGCCCGGCCTACCTCCCCCGTAGCTAAATGCACCTCAGCCTCTACCGTAGGCGTTCCCCGCGAGTCCAAAATCTCCCGCGCCCGGATATCTACAATCTTTCCCACAACCGCAAACCTAACAAATCCAGCCGGGAAACGCGTAGCTTTGCAGGGCATGAGTTATGTGGAGCGCACCTTGGGCCTCATCAAGCCCGATGCCATAGCGGCGGGACATGTAGGGAAAATTCTGGATAGGATTATTCAGACGGGCTTTCGGATTGTAGCGCTGCGCATGGTGTATCTCACACGGGCTCAGGCCGAGGCTTTCTACGCTGTGCATCGTAGCCGGCCTTTCTTTGAGGACCTTGTTCAGTTTATGACCTCAGGGCCTGTAATCGCATTTGTTCTGGAGAAGGAGGACGCCGTAGCGCACTATCGGGCGCTGATGGGCGCCACTGATCCGGCTCAGGCCGCCCCGGGCACTCTGCGCGCGCTTTTTGGCCAAAACGTAGAACGCAATGCCGTCCATGGCTCCGATAGCCCTGAAAGCGCCCGTCGCGAAATAGCCTTCTTCTTCTCCGAGTCAGAATTAGTACCAGCCCAGGTTCCAACCCCCCTCTCGGCATGAATTGTTTTGAGCGGATTGCGGCGCTGGGGCACCAGCAGGTAGTTTTTTGCCACGATGCCACGGTTGGGTTGCGTTCCATTATCGCTATTCACGATACTACGCTAGGCCCTGCCTTAGGTGGGGTGCGGTTTTGGCCCTATACCTCGGAAGCCGAAGCCTTAGAGGACGTTCTACGGCTGGCCCGCGGAATGACCTACAAAGCCGCCATCAGCGGCCTTAATCTAGGCGGCGGAAAAGCCGTAATTATCGGCGATCCGCTGCGGATCAAGTCCGAAGCCCTTCTGCGCCGCTTTGGCCAGTTTGTAAATAGCCTAAATGGGCTCTACATCACGGCCGAAGACATGGGCGTCTCCGTAAAGGATATGGAGTATGTGCGTATGGAGACCCCTTATGTTACTGGCTTGCCTGAAGAAATGGGTGGCAGCGGCGATCCTTCCCCCGTAACCGCTTACGGCGTGTATCTAGCCATGAAGGCGTCCTGGAAAAAGCTCACAGGCACCGAGTCCCTCCAAGGCGTTAAGATACTCGTCCAAGGCCTAGGCAAAGTAGGCTGGGCCTTAGTAGAGCTGCTCTATAAGGAAGGGGCTGTGCTGTATGCCACCGACCTCTCGGCTCGCCAACTGGAGGAAGCCCAGCGCAAATTCGGCGTGCAACCCGTTTCCCCTGAAAATTGGTACGCGGTTCCCGTGGATATTTTTTCCCCTTGTGCGCGCGGGGGCATCCTAAACCCCCATACCATTTCGGCGCTTCAGTGCGCCGTAATAGCCGGCTCGGCCAATAATCAGCTGGAAGAGGAGGCGCGCGACAGCCTGCTCCTAGTCCAGAAGGGGATTTTGTATGCGCCGGATTTTCTTATCAATGCGGGCGGGCTTATTAATGTCTATACGGAGCTGGAGGGGTATAGCCGCAAGCGGGCTTTAGCTCGCACGGCTTATATCTATGAGGCTACGCTGAAGGTTTTTGCGGTGGCGGAGCAGCGGGGCATAACGCCCCACCAGGCCGCCATGCAGCTGGCGGAAGAGCGCATCCAGACTATGGCGGCGCTGCATACGCGACCCGTCTCAGGATTTTCTTGTAAATTTTCTTCTACTCCTAGCCTATGTCTGAATTCCGAGCTGTAGAAGGCGAAACCCCTACGGGCGAAGGGGGAGCCCCACTGATTGTGCCGCGGCATCGCATCCGCGCACGCGTAATGCAAGCCATTTACGCCTATTTAGTGAGTGAGTCACCACCAGAAGAGGTATTTGCCCACCTTTTGGAGGAAATGTATGCGGCTGCTCAGGTAGAGGCCCCGCATAACGCTACCTTTCTCAAGGAGCTTTTCTTTGGGGTGGTACGTGAGCTACCCCAATTGCGTCAGCTTATTGAGGACCACCTGCGGGGCTGGACCTGGGACCGACTTTTCTTAGTGGACAAATGCATTTTGCTCTGTGGGACTTACGAGCTTACGCATTTTCCAGACATTCCCCTGCGCGTGACGCTGAATGAGTGGATAGAGATTGCGAAGGCTTATGGCACACCGCGCAGCCCGGGTTTTGTAAATGGGCTTTTGGATGCGATTCGGCGCACTCTGGCGGCTGACCCTACGAGCGTCGTTAGCCAGAAGGTGCTTTAGTCGTATTTTTGCCTAAAGGCGAGATAGCTCAGCTGGTCAGAGCGCAGGATTCATAACCCTGAGGTCGCGGGTTCGAGTCCCGCTCTCGCCACGCGCGGGGCGTAGCGCAGCTGGTAGCGCGCAGCGTTCGGGACGCTGAGGTCGCTGGTTCGAGTCCAGTCGCCCCGACAGCCGTGCATGGGCTGTACCTCCCTGACTTTGCTGGCACGGGAAAAGTGTATCTAAGGGGGGCAGCCTATCATCAGGCCATTCGGGTGCAGCGCCATCGGGTAGGGGAAAGGCTCTGGCTTACTAATGGCAAGGGCCTTATAGGAGCGGCCCTCGTTACGGCCATCCGCCCTTCCGAAGCCGAATGTGAAGTAGGGGAAGTGCTGGAGCGTCCTGGCGAGCCGCCCGCCCCCGTAGCCTTAGTAGCCGCCGTGCTCAAGCAGCCCATGCGCATGGAATGGCTGGTAGAAAAAGCCGTGGAACTGGGTGCCACGGCACTTTACTTTCTCCCAATGGCGCGCAGCCTTCGCCGAGAAGCCAATAAAGCCCGCCTTATACGCGTAGCCATAGCCGCCCTGACCCAAAACCTACGCAGCCTCCTTCCTCAAATAGAGGTTCTGCAAAATTGGGAAGCAGTGCCTTGGGAGAGCTATCCGCAGCGCCTCATGGGCGAAATCGGCGCTACTACTTCTCTACGCGCGGCTGTGGCTCAGGGGCCCCAGCCTACCCTATGGGTAGTAGGCCCCGAGGGCGACTTTACCCCCGAAGAAATAGCCTACCTACGCCAAAAGAATGTGCAGGGGGTTAGCTTAGGCCGCCTGCGCCTGCGCGCCGAAACCGCCGCCCTCACCTTCCTCAGCTACCTCAAAAGCGTTTGGGAATACTAATTCCCCTATTTTTGTACAAACTTACAGCTATGGAAGCGGCATCGCCTTCGGCCACGAGCTGGCTTCACACGACCGTAGGACGCAAGGTTGTCATGGCAGCTACAGGCATCTTCCTGATGACCTTTTTGGTAGTACATTTAGCAGGCAATCTCCTACTGCTGCGCAGCGACGGCGGCGCAGCCTTCAACGCCTACGCCGAATTTATGAGCACCAATCCCCTTATACGCGTGCTGGAGATTCTTCTCTTCGTCGGCTTTATCCTGCATATTTACCAAGGGCTCTACTTTATCTTTCGGGAGCGGGCAGCCCGGCCTATCCGCTACAGCCTCAACCGCGCCGAGGCCAATACGAATATTTTCTCCCGTACTATGCGCCTCAGCGCCATAGTGGTGCTGGTTTTTCTGATAGTGCATTTGCGGCATTTCTTTGTGGAGCATAGGCTTTTGGGATCACCTTATACCATGTATGAGCTTTGCGTGGCGGCTTTTGAAAATCCCTACTACAGCGCCTTCTACGTGCTGAGCATGGTACTACTGGCCTTTCATCTGGCCCATGGCTTTTATAGTAGCTTTCAGACGCTGGGGCTTATTCTAAATAGGCGGATTGAACGGGTGGTTCGGTGGGCGGGCGCAGCCTTCGCCTTTGTCATACCCCTTGGCTTTGCAATCATTCCGCTTTACTTTCTGTTGCGTACTCTGTAAATTGGAGTACCTATGGCGGAGACGCTAACAATACCAGCACCGGTTCGGACGGCGGACCTAAGCTGGCGGGAAGGTGAGCCAATCCTAAATAGCCGCTGTCCATCGGGTGATTTGGAGAAGCGCTGGACGCGTCATAAGGATAGCCTGCGTCTCGTAGCGCCGCATAATAAGCGAAAGCTGGAGATAGTCGTAGTAGGGGCAGGGCTGGCTGGAGCTTCCGCCGCTGCTACTTTAGGCGAGCTCGGTTATCGTGTGAAGGTATTTGTGTATCACAATTCGCCTCGTCGGGCCCATAGCATCGCGGCCCAAGGCGGTATTAACGCGGCTAAAAACTACCGCAACGACGGTGACAGCATCTGGCGCCTCTTCTACGATACCATCAAGGGCGGCGACTTTCGGGCGCGCGAGTCCAACGTGTATCGGCTTGCGGAGGTTAGCGTCCAGATTATAGACCACTGTGTGGCTCAAGGCGTGCCTTTTGCGCGTGAATACGGCGGCTATCTGGATACGCGCTCATTTGGCGGGGCGCAGCTCATGCGTACCTTCTATGCGCGCGGCCAGACCGGCCAGCAGCTCCTCTTAGGTGCCTACGCCGCCCTGCAACGGCAAGTAGAACTGGGCAATGCCCAAGTTTTCTATAACCATGAAGTGCTGGACATAGTCGTGGAGGAGGGACGGGCGCGGGGCATCATTGTACGCAATCTGGTTACAGGGGAGCTTCATCGCATAGCTGCGCACGCCGTTGTCCTAGCCACTGGCGGCTACGGTAACGCCTACTACCTCTCCACTAACGCCAAAATGTCTAATGCCACGGCTATCTGGCGGGCCCACAAGCGCGGCGCTTACTTTGGCAATCCCAGCTTTGTCCAAATCCACCCTACCTGCATCCCCCAATCGGGCGAATATCAGTCCAAGCTCACCCTTATGAGCGAAAGTCTGCGCAATGACGGGCGCGTCTGGGTGCCTCGTACGCCCGGCGATAAGCGCCACCCCAATGATATCCCTGAGTCTGAACGCTGGTACTACTTAGAGGAATGGTACCCTTCCTACGGCAACCTTGTGCCGCGCGATATCGCCTCCCGCGCAGCTAAGAAAGTCTGTGACATGGGGTATGGCGTAGGCCCCACTGGCCGAGCAGTTTATCTGGACTTCTCCGACGCTATCCGCCGCCTAGGCCGTGAGGTAATCTACCAGCGCTACGGTAACCTCTTTGAAATGTACGAAGAAATTACAGGCGAAAGCCCTTGGGAAACGCCCATGCGCATCTATCCAGCGGTCCATTATACGATGGGCGGCTTATGGGTGGATTATAACCTCATGACGAATATAGAAGGGCTGTACGCCATCGGCGAAGCCAACTTCTCCGATCACGGTGCAAATCGTCTGGGTGCCAGTGCCCTCATGCAAGGCCTCGCCGATGGGTACTTTATCCTGCCCTACACAATTGGCGATTACTTAGCCACGCAGCTCTTTGTCAAGCTATCTACGGATACAGCGGCCTTTGCCCAAGCTGAAAAGGAGACCCGCGCCCGCATTACTAAACTCTTAGATATCCAAGGCAGCCGCACGGTGGATGAATTCCATCGCGAGCTAGGCAAGATTCTGTGGGATCACTGCGGTCTAGCGCGCAACGCCTCCGGCCTACGGCAAGCCTATGAGCAAATACGCGTCCTACGTGAGCGTTTCTGGAAAGAGGTAAAGGTGCCAGGAACTGGGGCTGAATTCAACCAGGCTCTAGAAAAAGCCCTGCGCGTAGCGGACTTCCTTGAGCTGGGCGAGCTTATGATAATAGACGCCTATCATAGGGAGGAGTCCTGCGGCTGCCACCTGCGGGAAGAGTACCAGACCGAGGAAGGCGAGCCCCTCCGTAACGATAAGGACTACGCCTACGTAGCTGCATGGGAATGGCGCGGCGAAAATGAGCCGCCAGCCCTTCACAAGGAGCCGCTCACCTTTGAATTTGTAAAACCTACCGTCCGAAGCTACAAATAAGCTCAGCCTATGCGCTTTACGCTGCGAATTTGGCGGCAAAAGAATGCCCAGACGCCCGGACACTTTGAGACCTATGAGGTGGATGGTATCTCCCCCGATGCTTCCTTCTTAGAGATGCTGGATGTGCTCAATGAGCGGCTAATCAAAGAGGGGAAAGATCCCGTGGCGTTTGACCACGACTGTCGTGAGGGCATCTGCGGTTCTTGCGGCCTTTTCATCAATGGCCGCGCCCATGGCCCCCTGCCTAATATCACTACCTGCCGCCTTTACATGCGCCATTTTGAAGACGGCTCTACCATCACGGTAGAACCTTTCCGCGCTAAGCCCTTCCCAGTTATAAAAGATTTAGTGGTGGATCGCTCGGCGCTGGACCGCATTATTCAAAAGGGCGGGTATATCTCGGTCAATGCGGGCAGTGCGCCAGATGCGAATGCCATTCCTATCCCTAAGCCAGTGGCGGACCGCGCTTTTGACTATGCCACCTGCATTGGCTGCGGTGCCTGTGTGGCGGCGTGTAAGAATGCTTCGGCGATGCTCTTTACGGCGGCCAAGGTGGCGCATTTGGCCCTTCTGCCGCAGGGGCAGCCCGAGCGACGCCAGCGCGTCCGCCGAATGGTCCAGCAAATGGACGCCGAAGGCTTCGGCCACTGCAGCAATACCGGCGCCTGCGCCATAGAATGCCCAGCTAAAATTCCCCTGACGGCTATCGCCCAGCTCCAGCGAGAGTTTATACGTGCCCACCTGACCCCCGATCCTTACCTGCGCTGAGGCGCGCTCTATTCTCTACTTGGATTTTTAGCTAAAAAGCCGTATTTTGCTTATTATGCAGCATCTCCTTTTTCATGCGCCCTTGCCGCCCGACAGCCGGGCTAAGAACTTCAATCGGCTCCTCTCGGTCTTCTTAGAACTTCTCATGAAGACGGGCGGTAATGTGCATGAGGCGCTGCGCTGGCTGGCTTACTTTGATAAGCGGCACGGGCTTACGGACTCTTCCTACACGATGGGGGACTTTCTGCGCGACCTTCGGGAAAAAGGGTATATAACAGACAGCCCCTCGGCGCAGGGTACTATCCTTACTCCTTCCGTAAAGGCGCAGGCGGAGATTCGTCAGCGCAGCTTGGAAGAGATTTTTTCTTCGCTTCGTTCGGGCGCTCGGGGGGATCACCCCCTGCCTAAGCCAGGCCCCGGCGATGACCTCAGCTTTGAGACACGCCCCTACGAATTTGGCGACCGGCTGGAGAATCTCCACCTCACGGAAACGCTCAATAACGCCTACCTCCACCATGGTATAGAGGACTTCCGCTTGGATCAGCAGGATATTTCTATCATCCAGACTGAGCAGAAGACCCAAACGGCCACCTTTGTGCTCATAGACGCCTCGCACTCCATGGTCCTCTATGGCGAGGATCGGATTACCCCAGCTAAGAAGGTGGCGATGGCCCTGGCGGAGCTGATTCGGCGGCGCTACCCGCGCGACCTTCTCTTTATAGGGGCTTTTGGAGATTATGCCTGGCGGGTGGAGCTGGACAAGCTCCCCTTCCTACAAGCAGGCCCTTATCACACCAATACGCGCGAGGCAATTGAGCTGGCCATCACCGTGCTTCTGCGCACTAAAGTGGAAAATAAGCAGATCTTCCTTATCACCGACGGCAAACCTACCTGCATACGCGAAGGCAATCGCTTTTACCGCAATAGCTTCGGTTTAGACCCTAAAATCGTAAATAAGACCTTAGAGATGGCGGAGAAAGCCCGCCGCCATCGGATTCCTATAACTACTTTCATGATAGCCAAGGACAGCTACCTTCAGCAGTTTGTGCAGCGTTTTACCGAAATCAACAAAGGGCGCGCCTACTATGTGCACCCCCAGAAGATAGGGATTTTTATATTTCAGGACTTTATTCGGAACCGCTGGAAGGAACTGCGGTAGCGGCCGAGTCGCGCAAGAGGCTATCGGGCAAAGGGGTTGGGGCAGGCAGGCGCGGCGTAGTATCAGGTGAAAGGAGAGAGGGGACTGGCCGAGTAGGCATAGGCTTAGAAGGTGGGGGTACATCTTCAGGCAAAGGGGGGAGCACCGCCGTAGGATCACGCCGTACCGCCCACAAAAGGTTACTCTGTGCAGGATAAATATGGTATCCTATCCCAAAGGGTAGCGGCTTCACGGGCAAGCGACGATAAGCCTCCCACAAATCCTGCTGGTACTTTGAACGGAAGAGAGGTATAGGCTGGGTGTAGCTCCCATACAGGGCTATCCGCCAAGCCGTAGTATCAAAGAAACGGTACGGTATGCCCGTATCCTCCTGAAGGATGCCTACGCTCTGCGTAAGGATAAGCCGACGCATCTCGCTAAATTCCGGGCTAAAAAGCAGGTACGAGGCCGACTTGATAAGGGTTACGCAGGGGGCCAAGCGACTCAGAAAGGCATAACTGCCGGTTTGAGTCTTGAGGCCTGCATCGGCTGCATTGAGGCTGAGGTAAATCACTTCCTGCAGTGCCTCTGGCGAACGGCCTACCCGAAACCGAAGCCCCGTAATAGGATTGTCCCAACAGGATTGAGGGGGCTTTTTTTGGGAGGCAGAGAGCGTATCTATTCGCCCACCTTCTTGCAGGATGATATGCTCTACTTTATAAATCGCATGCCCCGTTCGCGCAAAAAGGGCTAAGAACACTGGCAGTAGGCCGCGCAGCTTACCATGGGCTAGTTGGGTTTGCATGTCTTTAGTTTTGAAGAAGGTGAGGCGGAGGAGATCGGCTAAGGCGCCATAAGGCCCCTGAAGATGTGGCGGAATCTCCTGAGGCGAGAGGGTACGCAAATAGTGCGGATCACCCTCCTGTTCTAAGCCGAATAGGATATAGGTGCTTCCGTGGGGGTAGACAGCATACACTGTGGGCCAATCAGCCCCACTGAAGGGATAGAATACCAGTCCTTTCCAGGTGTGGTAGGGTTCCAGCTCGCGCGCCGCCCAAACGATAAGGGAGTCATAGAGGGACTTCTGCCGCTGTTCCCATAAATACTGAAGGCGCCGGGCATAGAGCTGCCAGGTGGTATCTCGGAGAACCGCCGCCCACCTAGTCGAGTCCTGGGGCGGCAACCCCCCCAGAAGGCGAGCCAGATCCGTCCAAAAAGTATCGGGTTGAGGTCGTACAGGGGGCAAAGGGGCCTTGGTAGTAACAACGAGGGTGTCTGCGGAGCTTTTCGCCGGTGTGGGGGGAGGGGGCTGGCAGCCCCAAAGAAGCCATAGCCCTATAACGCCTATCCTAGCTTTCATCGGCGAAGCCAAAGATAGGTAGTTCCTACGGCTCCTACGGTTAGAAGACCCGCCAAACTCTCTAGGGGCCGACTCCAAAAGTTATTTCCCACGATCCAGGCCGTAAGGACAAGGAAAGTCAGGCCTAAACCCCAAGGAAGCTGCTTCTCGCGCCGGTAGCGCCAAAAAAGACCAGCTACCGTCAAGCCCGCAGAGAGCGAGAGTGTAAAGCCAATGTAGTTCAGTATCATGTCAAAAGTAGCCGAGAAGAGAAAAAAAACCGCTAATGCCCCCACTAGGAGCAGGGCAGGCAGAGGAGCCCCGAAGCGGTTGCGGCGCGCTAAGTAGCGCAAGCGGGGATAATCTTCCCCCATTACGCTGACCACGCGCGGCGCTATCATGAGCATAGCGCTAACTGAGGAGAGCATCGCTAAGCTTATGCCCCAGCCAAAAATTTGCTCTCCCGCTGGCCCCCAAATCCTAAGGGCTAAGAGGCGACCCACAGCCGCTTGGCCAGCTAGTTCGCTAAGAGGCACACGGCTCAGTAAAGCCCAATTAAAAGCCACATAGAGCGCCATTACCACAAGCGTGCCACTAATGATAGCCCGTGGCACTATGCGCGCAGCTTCTGGCACTTCACTCATAATGTAAGCCGCGGCATTCCAGCCTGAGTAGGCGAAGCTGATAAAAATCAAGGATACGGCCGCCTTTTCTAAGGTAGGGGCTGAAAGCGCCGGCCAACTGAAGGGTTCGGTGCTTTTCCCCTGACTGAGGCTACCACCAATGAGAGCCAGAAGCAGGGCTATTTTGAAGACCACAAATACGTTCTGGATGCGAGCCCCTCTACTCAGGCCTAGGAGATGGACGGCGGTAAGGGCGGCAATTACGCCCAAAGCGGCCAGCCGGCGCTGCATTTCCGAAAGGGGCAGCGGTAAGTAGGCGCCGAAGGTGTAGGCCGAGGCTGCTATAGGCGCCCCGAAGCCCGCTACTAGCGATACCAGCCCCGCCAGATAGCCTACAAAAGGGTGATAGAGTAGCCCTAGGAAGTGATACTCTCCGCCCGACCGGGGGTGGCGCCGAGCTAGCTCGGCATAGGCTAAAGCCCCCCCAAGCGCCGCCACACCCCCCAAAAGCCACAAAATCATCACCCCCCACCCGGCTGGCAGCTCCGCCACAATAAACCCCGTGGTGGTATAAATCCCCGTGCCTATCATATTGGCTATCACTAGGAAGGTGGCTGAAAGCCAGCCAAAGCGCGACCTTTGCACCCTACAAAGTAAGTTTGTAGAGCGTGAAAGCCCTGCTCCTTACTGGCCCCAGCGGTTCAGGGAAAACTACTTTAGCCCGCCTGATTCTTGAGCGCTACCCGCAGTTTGCTTTTTCTATCTCCGCTACCACGCGTCCGCCTCGGCCGGGCGAAGTGCCTGACCGCGATTACTACTTCCTTTCCTCAGAGGCGTTTGAAGCTTATATCCAGCAGGGAGAATTCATTGAGTGGGAGGAGCTTTTCGGTGGGCATCGCTACGGTACGCTGCGCCGAGAGCTAGAACGGCTAAAAGGACTAGGAAAAATCCCCCTTTTTGTCAAGGACGTACGCGGCACGCTTGCGCTTCGGCACTTTCTGGGTGAAGGCGCCTATACCCTCTTTATTCTACCGCCTTCTTTATCAGTTCTTCGGCAGCGCCTGGTGCAGCGGGGTATCGCCTCCCCCACCGAATTGGAAGAACGGCTAGCGCGTGCCGAACAAGAAATCGCCTTCCTGCCTCAGTTTGATTTCGTGCTTTACAACGATGAGCTGGAAGCCGCGATAGAACGAATAGGCCACCTCTTACATTCAGGGTCATGAAAGTAGGCCTGTTCTTTGGTTCCTTCAATCCGCTCCACTGGGGTCATTTGATTGTAGCGCGCTACTGGCTGAATGAGACGGACTTGGACCAGCTATGGCTGGTAGTCTCGCCCTATAATCCCCATAAGCGTCCTGAGGAGCTAGCGCCGGTCCAGCATCGCTTGGCCATGGCGCGTGCGGCGGTAGCGGATGAAGCCGCCCTGCACGTTTCGGCGGTAGAATTAGATTTACCGCAGCCTTCTTATACGATTCGCACGCTACACTACCTGCGGGCAGCCCAGCCGAGTTGGCAGTGGATACTTCTTTTAGGGGCGGATGCGGCCGCCGCTCTCCCTACTTGGAAAGAGGGTGAGGCTATACTGGCCGAATGGGAGATTTGGGTATATCCTCGGCGCGGCACGTCTGAAGGCGCGCTGCCGACGGCCCCTCGGCTCTACTTTTTTGCCCAGGCGCCGCTTATTGAGCTTTCGGCCACGCAAATACGCCACTATCGGCGCCAGGGTAAATCCATTAGGTACCTCGTCCCCCCCGCCGTAGAAGCCTACATTCTCCAGCATGCGCTTTATACTCCCCAATCTGCTCACACTGGGTAATCTAGCCTGTGGGAGCGCCGCTATAGCCCTGAGCTATGAGCGGCAGTGGTTGGGATTTGCCCTTCTAATCGGAGCGGCCTTGCTGCTGGATTGGCTGGATGGCTTTGTAGCGCGCCGGCTGGGAGCCGAATCGCCCTTAGGGAAAGAGCTGGACGCCCTAGCCGACCTCACTACCTTCGGTGTCGCCCCGGCCTTCGCGCTGTATAATTACCTGCGCCCTTGGCTGCCCGTGCTCCCCTACTCAGCCGAAGCGCGCTTTTCCATGGTGCTTGTGCCTTTTCTCCTTCCGCTGGCAGCTGCCTGGCGCTTAGCCCGTTTCAATGCCTACCCGCCTAAAAGTACCGCTTTCTTTGAAGGCCTGCCTGCCCCGGCGCAGGGGCTGTTTTGGGCGACCTGGCTCCTTGGCCAGCCGAGCGGCCTCTGGCTCCACCCCCTTGTATGGAATAGCCTGGTGCTAGGAATTAGCCTCAGTATGATTAGCCGCTGGCCCTGCCTTTCGCTAAAGACTCGCCAGAACCTCCTACCGCTACTTCTTTGGGCCAGTGCTGGCGGGGTAATTTTAGGCTTTCTTTCGCTTTCTATCGCCCTTGTTGCGCTTCTACTG
This sequence comes from Bacteroidia bacterium, assembly GCA_039630245.1. Taxonomy (GTDB): domain Bacteria; phylum Bacteroidota; class Bacteroidia; order SpSt-205; family SpSt-205; genus SpSt-205. The sequence goes on along the minus strand of JBCNVK010000001.1, from coordinate 374,320 downwards.
GGGTATTTAGCTCTAAGTGCAGTATTGGCCTACAGCCGACAGCGGCGCAGCCCCTAAGACGAATCCTTCGCTGGCTTGGGGCGAAGGCGTACATTTTTGCGTGCCAGCTTATCGTAGAAAGCCTGGGTTAGATTTACGCCAGTCTGATTAGCCAGGCAGGCTAAGACGAAAAGGATATCCGCAAACTCATCGGCTAGGGCTTGGGGCGAAGAGTCCTCCCCGGCCTTGAAGGACTGATCGCCATAATGGCGCGCAAGTAGGCGAGCCAATTCCCCAACCTCTTCTACCAGGAGAAGCCCATTAGTGAGCACGGAGTAATAGCCGCCGCCTATCTCCATAATCCAACGTTCTACCTGTGCCTGCAGCTCGTCAAGGGAAAGGGGAGGCGTGCTATTTGTCTCGGGCTTGGGGGTCATACCAGTAGGTGAGGGTAGTAACTACCCCATAGCTGTGCCAGCTCTTGAAGGCTCCTCCGGCTAAGTTATTCAGGCCGTGCCAGAATCGCAAGCCAAATACCAAGTAGCCTGGACCGACAGGATAGCCCGCACCTACTCCAGCGCTGAGGGCAATTTCCCCGCGCCGCACGTCGCGCCGCTCGCCACGGCCAAATTCCACGCGGCGTGTTTGGGTTTGGCCCGTGAGATTGTCTTTATACCAATACCGTCCCGTGAGCAGAAGCGTAGAGCTTGGGCCAAACTCTAGAAAGAACCCTTCAAATTTTCGTAACCATCGCCATACACCTAAGACAGTGAGGTCTATGCCCCAAAGGGTGTAGCGATAGTCATAGAGGAGGTTGCGGTCGGTGGAGCGCCGCTGGGTGAGGGTAAGCTCGCCTTGGACGGCCCAGCGCTGAATTCCGCCTAAGCTCTGCTGTACGGCTATACCCCCATGGAAGCCCGCCCCCCAGTAGGAACGCGAGGGTGGCTCGTCCCCCGGCACATTCCGGTACTGACCCCAGTTTATCCCTCCGCGCAGGCCAAACCAGACGGGCGAACGATCCTGCGTCCATACTACACCAATTAGAGCTAATAGCCCGCACAGATAACCTTTCATGTTCTTAAAGGTAAAAAATTCCCGGCTTTCCTCTCTTACAGCTGAAGGGCTAAAAGCAGGAGGTCGTCCGTTTGGGGGGTATCTTCCCCTTTCCACTGATTCCAGCGTTGGAGGATGAAGCGGGTTTTGGCTCGCGGATCGGGTCCGACCGCATGCGCGCCTTCAAGCCACTGGAGAAAGAGCTTTTTACCCAGGCGTTTGCCCTGAGAGTTGAGTTGATCCGTAAGCCCATCGGAGAAAAGGAAGAGCGTAGCCCCTGCGGGATAGGGGAGCGCCTGGGTGGTATAAGGCTCTACTTCCCAGCCGCTCATAGACCAGCCTAAGGCCCGTTTGCCCTGGATAATTTCTTGAAGATGGCCTTCGGGCGTGAGGAGATATACGCTACGGCCGGCTGTGGCCACATAGAGCGGCCTCTCAGGGCTGGGGTGGAGCGGAAGCGCCACTAGGCCTACCTCCGCCCCATCGGTAGAAATCTGATGGCCTAGATTTACCTCTAAAATTTCCGCTAGCTCGCGGCGCACCTCTTCTAGAGCCTGGTGTAGCTCCGCTGGACTGGAAAGGAGCAAAAGCGCTTCGTGGATAAGAGCCTGAACCGTAGCCGCCAAGAGGGCGCCGCTACTCCCATGGCCCGTAGCATCCCCTATGCCTACATACAGGTAGGGCTCTCGTCGGCGGATGATAAGGAAATCGCCGCCTACATACGTATGGGGGCGCGCCGTAACCGAGACCCGTTCATAGCCCCACGCCTCGTAAAGCAAGCGGGTGCGTAAGAGGAGGGTACGTTGGTAGCGCTGCGCGGCTATGAGCGACTCTTCCAGCTCTCGGCGTCGGGCCTCGGCTTCCCGGCGCGCCGCTTCTAAGGCTTCATTTACGGCTAAAAGTTCTTCCTGTTGCTGTTTGAGCTCTTCGGCCTGTACCTGAAGCTCCTGGTAGGCCTCGGCTAGGGCCCGCTCCTGCTCCTTTTCGCGCGTGATGTCCACTATCCCTACCATGATCCCTGTGAGGCTGCCGCTCTGAAAGGGAAAGGCGCGCAGGATCCAGTAGCGCTCGCCGCTTTCTGTAGGACGGATAAGGGTATCTTGTACAGGTTGGCGGGCTGTAGCCGCTCGGCTTAGGAGGGCTCGTCCCATAGGTTCTGCAGGGCCTAAAATATCCTCTAAGCGTAGCCCTTGATAAAGACGAGCTAAAGGTAGCCCCAAAAGGTCCAAAAGGAGCTTATTAGCAAAGGTAATGCGGCCATCCCCTCCTTCTAATAACTTCTCCTCCACCACGAAAAGGGGAAGGGGCACATTCTGTACGAAGGCGTGCAGCTGCTCCCGCAGAAAGCGCGCCTCAGCCTCTACCTTCTCTAGCCGCTGAAGGGCTTCGTAATAGCCCTCGGCTGGCAGGAGGAAAAAGGTTTCTAGGCCGTTCTCAGCGGGTAGGAGGTGCTTGACCCAGATGCGACCATTCTCACGGAGGAAATCCCAAGAAGGCAGGCTAAGGGCCTGTGCCTGTAGCTCAGGTGGTAGGGCATCCCACGCTTCATTTCGGCTTAGAATTTTGCCCGTCGCCGGGTCGTAGCGCACGCCCGGAAAGGGCGCCTTTAGCGCAGCCCCTAACCCAAAAAGCGCCATACTGGCCTAAATCTGAAGGCCCATCTGGGCCAGCGCTTGCCGCAGGGCCTCCATGCCGTCTGGGGTAGTGATTTCGGCTTCTATTTCCAGTACTACGGTATTGTCTACTACGATGCTCCCATCCTGGGTTTCCATATGCCAGGTAAGGCCCCATTGGCGGCGGTCTAGCTCCCCGCGCAGGGCAAAGCTTGCGCGCGGATGCCCCACAATGTCAGAGAAAACAAGCCCTTTGAGTTCCCCTTCCAGCTGTATAGGCCGGGTAATGCCCTTGATAGTGAGCTCCCCTTCTAAGATAAACCGGCGAAGTGGGCGCCAACGTACGGCTGTACTACGGAAGGTTATATAGGGATACCGCTCTGCATCAAAGAAATCCGCCGACCGCAGGTGGATATCGCGTGCAGGGAGATCTGTTTCTATGCTGCCTACCTCTATCTGGGCGGATATTTGAAGGTCAGTAAAGGCCGGCGAGGAGCCCTTGACCTCAGCCGTGTAGCGTCGGAAGCGCCCTCGTACCTCCGATAAACCCATATGCATCACCCGAAAGCCCACGGTGGTATGTGTGGGATCCACCACCCATCGGCTAATCTGCGGAAAACGGCTTACTTTCTCTTCCAGCTGCTGACGCTCGGCCGTTTTCCCATTTCGTAGGCCCAGCCAGCTCAAAATCTTCTGCAGCCACGTCATATAACTTTTAGTAGGATTTTGCTAGCGCAAGTCCAAGTGCGGACGAAAAAAGCAGCACTTTCCTAAAATTGACCATACCCTGCAAGGCTAGGTAAAGTTACATAAAAAGTTGGATTCCAACTGGGAGTTGGATTTAGGGGCTAGCGGACTACTTTTGTAAGGTTGGGGCGGTGGCTAAGGTTACTGAGCCTATTTGGCCTTCTGTGGGCGCAAGGGCTAGTGCGCGGCGCCGTGGTAGATAGTACGGGTGAGCCGGTAGTAGGGGCCCAAGTGGTGCTTTTTCCCTCTCAGAAAGGCACGCTGACCAACGCTGAGGGGCTTTTTTCCATCGGCGGCGTGCCGTACGGGCGGTATAGGCTACGGGTAACTTTCCTCGGCATGGATACGCTCTGGCAGGAGGTAGAACTCTCGGCGCGGCGTCCTGTAGCTACCCTCAAGCTGCGAGCCACCTTCCGGGGGATAGAATTGGAAGCCGTGGAAATAGTAGAGAGCGTCTCGCCTGCGCGCATAGACCCAGGGCGCGTGACGGTGGCCGTTACGCCGATTAGCCCCCGTCAAATCTTCCAGCTGCCCAGCTTAGGTGCCCCGGATATCGCCCAGTACCTACAGGTGCTGCCTGGTGTGGTCTTTACAGGGGATCAAGGCGGGCAGCTGTATATCCGCGGCGGCACGCCCATTCAGAACCTTACCCTGCTGGATGGGGCGATTGTATATAACCCCTTTCACACCTTGGCCCTCTTTAGCGTGATAGACCCAGAGATTTTACGGCAGGTAAATGTGTATTCGGCGGGCTTTGGCGCCGAGTATGGGGGACGGATTTCCTCCGTCATAGATATGCGTACGCGGCCGGGGGATTTTGACCGCTTTGGGGGAAAGCTATATGTAACGCCTTTTGTCGGCGGGGGCATTTTGGAGGGCCCGCTCCTGCGCCGTCTAAATAGCTCTTGGCTTTTTGCCGCACGGCAGGGCTACATTCAGCCAGCAGCCCCGCGCCTCTACCCCTACCTAAAGGACTCACTCCCTTTCAGCTTTCAGGACTGGTATGGGAAAGTAACCTTTGGCCGAGGCCCCGACCAGCTCAACCTATGGGGCTTTTATCAAACGGATCGGACCGACCTCGGGGCTAATGGCCGTAACGATTGGAGCCAAACCGGCATAGGCCTCAACTTTACGAACCTACCCCAAGGCACGCGCGTGCGCATCCTAGGCCATCTGGCTTATAGCCGGTTTAGTAATACCTTCCGCGTACCCCTAGAATTTCGGCCGCGCTATAGCGAGATTGGCGGCTTCAACGGCGGCTTCACCTTCTCCTACCTTCTGGGCGCCGATGAGCTAGCCTACAGCGTGGAAGTGCGCGGCTTTAGCACGGACTTTCTCTTTACTAACGCCTTAGGCTTTATTACACAGCAGCGCCAGAGTAATACCGAGCTGGCTGTTTGGGTGAAATACCAAAAGCTCTTTCGGTCGGTACGCTGGAGCGAGAGCGGGGAGCTGCGCATAAATACGCGCGCCGTTTTAGAGCCTAGCCTGCGCCTGCACTTCTACAATAACTACAGCTACCTCTCGGTGGAGCCGCGCCTGCGCTTTAAGTACAATGGGCCGGGGTGGAGCTTCCAAGCGGCGGCCGGCCGCTATGTGCAAAACTGGGTGGCCGCGGTTTCTGACCGGGACGTGGTAATTCTCTTTCAGGGGTTTCTCACGGCGCCCGAACTTCCGGCTAATCGTCAGCTTCCTCACCCGCTTCAGGAGGCCTATCACCTAACGGGAGGGATAGAGTATCAGTTGGGGGCAGGAGGGCTCGTCAGTGTGGAGGGGTGGTACAAGCGCTTTACCCAACTGACTATCATCAACCGTGCGCGCGTTTTCCCCGAGGATCCCAGCTTCCTTACGGAGGTTGGCTATGCATGGGGCGCCGATGTCACAGGGCGGTATGCGCGCGGGCCTTGGAGCCTCTACCTGACCTACAGCCTGCAGTACAATCGCCGCACGGACTTTACCCTATGGTATTTCCCTTTGTGGGATAGGCGCCACACGGTAAATGCGCTGGCTACCTATACCTGGGGTCCAGCCGTGGCCACGCGCCGCCTGCGCGAGCGCCGCTGGGAGCTTTCCTTGCGCTGGACCTTCGGCTCAGGCCTGCCTTTTACCCAGACGCTGGGCTTTTTTGAAAAACTTTTCCTATGGGAAGGTAGTCAGGCACCCTATCCTATCCAGCAAGGCACCCTAGCCATCCTCCTCAGCCCCGACTATAATGCGGCCCGCCTGCCTACCTACCATCGGCTGGACCTAGCCCTAAAAAGGCGATGGCGGCTGGGCCGCGCCTTTCTCTTAGAGCTGGATGCCACCCTCCTCAACGCCTACAACCGGCCTAACCTTTTCTATATAGATCGCATTACGGCGCGCCGCTACAACCAGTTGCCTATCCTACCGATGCTAGGCGTGGTAGGGCTATGGTAGGCTGGCGCTGGGGGCTGGTTTTATTAGGTATAGCGCTAGGGCAAATCCTACCCGATACGCTGGATGGAGGGCGATGGGAATTGCAACTGGAGGATCAAGCCGAGCAGGCACCCGAAGGAATAGATTGGACGCAGTGGGCCGACCTTCTACAGGAGCGGGTAAGCCGGCCGCTGGATTTGAATACGGCTTCGGATGAGGAGCTGCTGGCCCTGCCGGGGATGACGCCGGTGCTCCTACGGGCGCTGCGCGCCCATCAGAAGCGCTACGGGCCCCTGCTGTCTATTTATGAGCTTCAAGCCATACCCGGCTTTACGGAGGCGGTATTTCAGATGCTTAGGCCCTATATACAGGTCCGACCCGCTGCGGAGACAGATATAGGGTCGGGGCTTCCCCAGTGGCCTACCTGGGCTCAGATAAAGGCAGCCCAGCGGTTTACTTGGATTCAGCGCGTCCAGCGCACGCTTGTCTTTACTAATACGGGAGGGCGCTGGCAGGAAGAGCGCCTACCACGGGCCTTGGGCGATCCATACCGCCTCTACCAGCGTTTGTGGTTTCAAGCCTCGCCCTACCTCTCCATAGCCCTTATCGCTGAAAAGGATGCCTACGAGCCGCTCCGGTGGGCGGCTTCGCAGCGCTACTACGGGTATGACTTCATCAGCGGCCACATAGCCGTGGGACGACTGGGGCCGCTGCGCCGAGCCATCTTAGGGGATTATATTCTCCAAGTAGGCCAAGGGCTGGTCTTTGCGCGGGGGTTGGGCTTTGGGAAGGGCGGCGATCCTATCCTGACTCTTAAGCAGCCCCATTACGGCCTTTTGCCCTACTCCTCGGTGAATGAATATCAGTTTTGGCGGGGAGCTGCCCTGACCTATCAATTCTCGCCCCAATGGGAGCTTACGGCGATGGTCTCTCGGCGCTTGTACGACGCTACCGTGGTGGAAGATACCGTAGCGGAGGTGCTGGCGGAAGCCCGTACGCTTTGGACGGGGGGCCTTCATCGCACCCGCAGCGAAATGGCGCGGCGTCAGCAGCTGCAGCAGGAGGCGCTGGGCAGCGTCCTGCACTGGCAGCGCGGCTGGCAGCGCGCGGGGCTCACCTTCCTTTACGAGCGCTTCACCCCACCCCTGGCCCTCAATACCGGTCCGCCCTACCGGTTCTTTGGCTTTGCCGGAAGCGAAAATCTCGTAGGTAGCCTTTACTGGGATGCTACCTGGGCTAATCTCAATTTTTTCGGCGAGGTGGCGCAAAGCCGTTCTGGTGGCAGGGCTCTCACGGCTTCTGTACTGGTGGCGGTGCATCGCAGCGCAGACCTTGCGCTTCAAGTGCGCCACTTTGACCCAAATTACCATTCCCTATGGGGCTATACTTTCGCCGAACGGCCTTTTGCGCCCGAAAACGAAGCCGGGATGTATATCGGGCTGCGCGTGCGGCCCACGCCGCGCTGGGAAATTGCGGCCTTCCAGGATGCCTACCGCTTCCTCTGGTATCGTTACAGGGCCAGTAGCCCCACCGCTGGACATGAAGGCTTTCTTCAGGTGAGCTACACTATTCGTCGTCGCCTCCACCTCTATGCGCGCGTGCGCTACGAGACCAAGCCCTACAACTACCGAAGCGATACCTTCTCAATGCCTCTGCCAGTGCTTATTCCGCATCAGCGAGCCTATGTGCGCCTGCATGGGGTATATGAGTTGAGCCCCTTTTTCCGCTATCAGGCGCGTGTGGAGCTAAGCGGTTACCAGCGTGAGAGCGCCACTCAGGGCCTCCTCTTGTATCAGGATGTGCGCTGGCAGCCCAATTTCCGCTGGAGCCTCAGCCTGCGCTGGGTGCTCTATCGCACTACCAGCTATGAAGCACGCATTTACACCTATGAGGCGATGCCGCCTACGACCTTTTATATCCCTGGCTACTATGGGGAGGGCCAGCGAGTGTATGCGCTCCTACGCGTGCGGGTTACTCGAGCTTGGACGCTCTGGCTGCGTTTAGGGCAAAATCTTTTCCGTCCTCCTGGGGAGAAAACCTACCAGCGCATTTTAGACGGGCTTATCCAAGTGCGCTACCAGCTCTAATCCCCGCCATGGCTTTGGGCCCTGCGAGATTGTCCGGCTGGAGGAGAGATCAGGTAAGTAGGGGAAAGTGGCAGGTGGGTTAGGCAGCCTTGCCTAAGACGCGCGCGACAGTTCGGCCGATCTCGGCGGGGCTTTCCACGATATGGATGCCGCAGCGGGCTAAGAAGTCCATTTTATCCTTGGCACTACCTTTGCCGCCTGTGATGATGGCCCCGGCATGCCCCATGCGGCGCCCTGGAGGGGCTGTCTGACCCGCAATAAAAGCCACTACAGGCTTTGTGCCGTGGCGCTGCACCCATTCTCCCGCCACCTCCTCATCTGTACCGCCTATTTCGCCAATCATCACGATCGCTTCGGTCTGGGGGTCTTCCATGAAAAGTTGAATTACCTCTACATGGCGCATGCCGATGATAGGGTCGCCGCCAATGCCTACGCAGGTGGATTGGCCTAAGCCGACTTGGGAAATCTGGTGCACGGCTTCGTAGGTTAGGGTGCCCGAGCGGCTTACTACGCCGATGGATCCGGGCCGGTGGATGAAGCCCGGCATGATCCCTACCTTACACTGCCCAGGGGTTATCACACCCGGGCAATTTGGTCCTATGAGGCGCACATGCGGGTATTCATGGCGCAGAACATGCTTCACGCGCAGCATGTCGCGCACGGGCACGCCATCGGTTATGGTGATAATGAGCCGTATACCGCTGGCAGCGGCCTCTAAGATAGCGTCAGCGGCGCTTGGGGCAGGTACAAAAATGATAGAAGTATCGGCGCCTGTAGCTTCTACGGCTTCCTGCACCGTGTTAAAGACGGGCACGCCGAGGTGAGTTTGGCCGCCTTTACCGGGGGTTACGCCAGCCACTACGCGTGTGCCATATTCCAGCATTTGCTGGGCGTGGAAGGATCCCTCACGGCCGGTTATACCTTGTACTACTACCTTTGTGTGCGCATCCACTAAAATGGCCATGCCGCAAACCTACAAAATCCCCCCACATACCCTCAGAAAGTGCATAGGTCTTTGGACAGCGTTTGGCCTAAGCTGGGCCCAAGGGTGGGCTGGCCTGCGCGACTCCTTTATGGTGGAGAATGAACGGATAGAAGTTTTAGAGCTAACGGAGCGGCCTTTTCCTCCGCTACCTGAATTGGCAGCACCCGCCTGGCGTCTGGAATCGCCTTCTTGGCAGGGGGCTCCGCTTAGCTCGCCCGTTTTAGTGGCGCCTTACGCCCCTACCCGGCCTACCTGGACTAAGCTGGCCCCTCTTCACTTTAGATACAGCTTAGGACGGTTTTTGACCCAGCAGGTGCAGGTAAGCTGGGGTCATACGAGGGATTTAGAACGCGACGGGGGCATAGCCTTCCAGCACCATTCTACGCCTATAGGTCATGTGACGGCGGCCCGATGGGGTACTACTACCCTCCAGGGCTGGTGGGGCCGCTACTCGGCACGTCAGGCCTTTGAAGTACGGTACAGGGGTAGTTACGAGAAATTTTTCTTCTATGCGCCTTTAGCGGAAGGCTGGCTGAGTCTGGAAGATGGGGGGCGCATACCTGATACACTGCGGGGGCATTTTTGGCGGCAGGAGCTGACCCTCAGCGCGCGGGATACAAGCTGGGGCGGGCTGCGCTTTACCACGCGCCGGCTGGACCTCCGCCAAGGCCTTCCCGAATGGCAAGTGCGCCTCAGCGCCGAGTCCCCTTACTTTGTGCTCTCTCCTCTCAGCCGACTGCGCTGCAGCGCCGAAGCTTTCGGTGAAGGCCCGCGCTTCCTCCTCAAAGCAAGCGCCCTCCTTTATCAGGAAACTAAGGTCTGGCACCTTCGGCTAGGCCTACTTCTGGGGTTAGGGCGCGATAGTAGCCTGCGTTTTTTAGGAGGGCCTCAGATGCTAGCGCTGTATAAGGGTTTTTCATCCCTTTTCCGCCCTTATCTCCAAGCGGAATCAGACCTTATACCACTTACCTACTTCAGTGCTACTGAACTCAATCCGTATGTGCGTCGGCGGGCCGAACCTCTACCCCTTTTGCGTCAATGGCTACAGGCCGAATTCGGGAGCCAAGGTCAAGGTATAGGATGGGACTACCGCCTAGCGGCCGAGTACCGCTTCCAACAGGGGGCTTTAGTCTTCTTACCTCATAGCTATTACTTTGCCCTACGCGGTTTGCCCTATCTGCATAGCCTAGGAGGGATTTTAGCCTTCCAGTACCTTCCCCAGCCGACAGGGCCTCAAGCGGAATTGCGTGCCGCCTATCGCCACTGGCTCCTACCGCGCGGATGGACCTATTATAGCATCCCCCACTGGGAGCTTACCGCCCGACTAGGATATAACTGGGAGGAAAAGTTTTATTTTGCTCTTCGCATGCATGCGATTGGTGCACGCTCGCTTAGCGATACCCTCACTGCTTCACCCTTTGTGGATATTTCGTGGGAAGCTCATTTGCGTTTTCTGCCCATCATGAGTTTCTTTGTGGAAATGAACAACCTCCTCAACCGCCGCTTCTATCGGTGGTATGGGTATAGGGAGCGGCCTTTAGATATACGGCTGGGAATCTGGCTAAAGATCGGATAGCCATGAGCGCGCGCATAGACTTTCAGACCTATGTGAGCTTTTTAGCGGCTGAGCTTCCACGCTTTTCCCTGCCGGGGCTAGGGAGCTTTGTATGGCATGTAGAAAAATCTCAGGTGGATCCTAAGACGGGGGTGGTAAGCCCGCCACGGCCTCTCCTTAAGTATGAGCCGGGTCTGCGATACCAAGCCGAAACTGTGGCTTTTCTGCGCGATCACTTCGGTATAGAAGAAAGTGAAGCAGCCGACCTATTACGGGAGGTAGGCAGGCTAACTGCGGCTTACCTTAGAGCCTCCCCCGAGCTAGATCTAGTGCGTTTAGGTAAGCTTAAGCGTGTGGGCAGTCTTTACAAACTTGAGCTGTTGGAAGAAGGTCCGGTGCCGCCAGTAGCGGCTGAACTTTATGAAGTTTCTCTAAGAGCGGGTGCCGTAGGTGTGGGCCCCCCGCTCCCTCAGGTTGAACCTTCTGCTCCACCGAAGGCAGCTAAAAAAGAAAAGGCCAAAAAGACCAAAGCCGTTTCGCCCCCTCAGCCTGAATCCCCTCGGGCGCAGGTAGTAGAAGAACGAGAGGCGCAGCCAGCTGAAGAAGGTCCTCCGCGACGACGCGGGCTTGTATTGATTTTAGCCGGAACTATCGGGATCGCTCTTCTCCTAGTGGGGGCGGTGTGGCTCCTGACTAAACGCCCTGCCCCCCGAGGGCCTGTGGAAATTAAGGCGAAGGAGATCAAAGAAGTTAGGATAGAACGCCCCCCCTCCGTGGCGAAGCCGGAGAGCGAGCCAGCCTTGCCCTCTAAATCTCCTTCTTCGGCCTCTGTCTCCCCTTCTCCTAAACCTGAGCCAGCTTCGGCCGTAAAGCCTTCGCCGCCGCCTCCTCCTAAGCCCACCCCTGCGCCTATAGCACAGCCTGCTCCTCCTCCCCCTCCTTCACCTAAGCCGGTGCCCGCTGGTGCCCGCTACTACATCATCGTAGGCTCCTATCCTAGCCAAGCTGAAGCCGAAGCGAATGCCGCCCGCTTCAGGCCTACCTACAATGTAGAATTCCTGCCTAGTAACAAGCCTGGCTGGGTGCGCCTCAGTATATTTAGTAGCTCAGACCCCAAAGAGGTACAGAGCCGGCTCAAGGCTATTAAGAAAGAAGTACCGGATGCCTGGGTCTATAAATCCCCTTGAGGGGGTTGAAGGAGCTTTTCCAGAGCTGTTAGTTCGTTTAGGATTTCGGTAAGGTGAGTTTCCCAATCCCAGCTGGGCGGAAGCGGGCGCGAGTGCCTTAAGAAGTCTCGTAAAGCTTGGCCGTGCAGCCGGTGCTCATACACTGCCATGCGCACCTGCTGGAGAAAGCTTAGCTTTTCCGCTGGTATGCGTAACGGACGACTGGTCGGAAGGTCTAAGAAAGTCCGAACCCAGCGGCGCAGCTGATGAACGGGCACGCGGAGCAAGTCAGCAGCTTCCCGCAGAGTGTAATACCGCTTAGTGGAGGCCATAAGCGGGCTGCTGAAACGCCTTTTGAAAGTGCTCTCGTTCCTCCACGGAAAATTCTCCCCAGAGATAGTCAAGGGGATTTACGCTTTCTCCATTTACGCGCACTTCATAGTGTAAGAAGGGCATGCGACCCAAGGTAAGGCGTACTACTGTGCCTATAGGTGTGCCAGGGGCTACCCATTGTCCTACCTCCACGCGGGGCTGAAGGGGGTAGTAATAGGTAACCAGCGCTGGGGTATGTTGAATCACTACTTGGTAGCCTTCGCTGGGGGAGAGATTTTGGATTCGGACTACGAGGCCTTCGGCGGTGGCCCGCACGACTTCCCCTTCCCCTATAAGCAAATCTATACCGGCATGTTGATAGGGCTGTCCTAAGAGGGGATGCAGTACCCAGCCAAAACCTGCGCCGATCTCTCGACAGGTGCAGGGAAGGCTGCGCGGTAGGAGGGTGGAGCGAAGTTCAGGGCTGTAAAGTACTGGCTCGGCTCTAATAAGGCTACGCATGAGGGCTTCGGCGCGATTCAGATAAAGGGTGAGCGTATCCTCTGCTAAAGGATAGTCCAAGGCTTCTCGTCTCAAGGTAGAAGATGGGGTGAGGGTCGTTTCGGCTTGAGGCACAAGCTCTTGGTACATGGCTTGGTGGAGCGATTCTATACGGCTAGTAAGGGAGTAGAGCTCGTGAAGGTTGGCTTGGAGTTTTTGAAGCTGGGCTTGAGCCGCCGCTTCGCTGCGGCGCGCCTGGCGCAAGAGGGGGGAAGGCCACCAGTAAAAGGCGAGATAGGCTGCTCCCCCAGCCCCTGCCGCAAAGGCAAGTAGGAAGAGCACCAATCCGCCCCAGCGAATTTTTCGCCAAAAGGGAAGCCGACGGAAGTGCAGGTCACGCGGATGAAAACGGTAACGGGATTTAGATTTCACCAAATACACTTATCTTTGGCGTGCGGAGGGCACGACGCACTCCTTCCCAATCCCCCAGGTCCGAAAGGAAGCAAGGGTCGGAAGCGAGGCGGGCGATGCCCTTCCGCCTTTTCAGGCAAGTCGGTAGGAAGCACGCCTTTGGCGAAGCTGGCTCAATCGGGCTATCCGCTTCGGAATAGGCGGGTGCGTACTGAAAAGCTCCAAAAGAAAATCCCCAGCTCCGGCTAAAGGATTGGCAATGAAAAGATGCGCCGTAGCGGTAGTGGCTTGCTCCATGGGTACCGCACGCGTGTAGCTGTCTAGCTTGTTCAAGGCGCTAATTAGGCCATCTGGGCTACCGACCAGCTCGGCGGCGGTGCGGTCGGCCTCATATTCACGTGCGCGGGAGATAGCCAGCTGGATAAGCGTAGCGGCAATGCTAGCAACAATTCCTACCGCAATAGCCACGATTAGCCCCAGCCCATTATCCTCTTCCCGTTCGCGCGCACTGCGGAAAAAGACCGACCAGCGTAGCATATCCACAAGCCAAGTAATAGCTCCCACGATGGTAGCCGCTATGGTCATCGTAAGCATATCCCGGTTCTTGATGTGGGCTAATTCGTGCGCCAGGACGCCCTCTACTTCTTGGGGCGTCATAGTTTGGAGAAGGCCGGCCGTGAAGGCTACTATGCCTTGCGCCGGCGAAGGCCCCGTAGCAAACGCATTTGGTTGCATCTCTGGAATCAGGTAAAGCTTAGGCATCGGTAGGCCGGCGCGCTGAGCTAACCGTCGGGTCATCTCGTGAAGCCAGCCGTACTCCCGCTCCGAAAGCGGCTGCGCCCGATACTGCCAGAGGATAAGCTTATGACCAAAGAAATACGCGCCTAGGTTCAGGAAAGCCGCTAGAATTAGCGCTATGGTCATGCCGGTGGCCCCACCTACTAACTTTCCCACCACCACCAGTAGCAGGGTGAGGGTAGCCAAAAGGATAAAAGTTTTGAGGCTATTCCAAGTCATAAGACAAATATAAGCAATCCCCTTGCCACCCTGCCAATCCGTCAGTGGGCGCAGTAGGATTATACCTTTGCAGTATGGCACGAATCGTGGTGGTCGGCGCAGGGGCTGTGGCGCAAGTGACCGTTTGCAAGCTAGCCCGTCGCCCAGACCTCTTCCCAGAAATCGTTGTAGCTAGCCGCACCTTCAGCAAGTGCCAGCGCCTGGCTGAGCGCTACCCTCAAGCGCGCATCATTCCCGAAACCCTCAACGCAGACGATACCGCTGCTACCGTAGCCCTCCTGCGAAAGTATAAGCCTGAGCTTCTCCTAAACTTAGCCCTTCCTTATCAGGACCTTCCGCTTATGGAGGCCTGTTTAGAGGCAGGGGTACATTACTTAGATACGGCTTCTTACGAGCCTCCCGAAACGCCTCTCTATGAATACCGTTACCAGTGGGCCTACCACGAACGCTATGTGCAGGCGGGCCTCATGGCTGTTTTAGGAATTGGATTTGACCCAGGGATCACTAACGCCTTCGTAGCCTATGCCGCTAAGCATCTCTTTGATGAGATTCACTATCTGGATATCGTGGACTGTAATGCAGGTTCGCATGGGCGCCCCTTCGCCACTAACTTCAATTTAGAAATCAACCTTCGGGAAATAACCCAGCCCGGCCGCTACTATGAAAACGGTCGGCTTATAGAAGTGCCTCCCCTCTCTATCTCGCAGGAGGTGCGCTTTCCGGAGATAGGGGTTCGCAAGGCCTATCTGATATTCCATGAAGAGCTAGAATCCCTGGTCAAGCACTTTCCCACAATTCGTAGGGCGCGCTTCTGGATGACTTTTAGCGAGGCTTACCTTATGCACCTGAGAGCCTTTATGAACGTAGGTCTTACGCGCATAGACCCTATTGATTACGAGGGCCATCCAGTAGTTCCTATAAAGTTCTTGCAGAAACTTCTGCCTGATCCGGCTTCCTTAGCCCCTGACTATAAGGGATGGGTATCTATTGGGGTGCAACTGCGCGGGATTTACCAGGGCAAGCCGCGTACAGCCTATATTTATACTAATATTCGGCATGAATGGGCTTATCAAGACTGCGGTTCGCAGGCAATTGCCTATACGGCTGGGGTGCCGCCTGCTATAGCCGCTGAGCTTATGGTTTCGGGCGTATGGAAGCAGCCGGGGGTTTGGAATGTAGAACAGCTGCCCCCTGAGCCGCTTTTGGAGCGCCTTCCCGCCGCCGGTCTGCCGTGGAAAGTAGTGGTAGATTATCCACTGGATTTTATTGACGTGCCCGAATGACCCGTCTAAGCGTGAATATAAATAAGGTAGCTCTTCTGCGCAATTCCCGCCCTGGTAATATTCCAGACGTTGTGGCTTTTGCTCAGGTGTGTGAGCGGGCTGGAGCGGATGGGATTACCGTGCATCCCCGCCCCGATCAGCGACACATTCGCTACACCGACGTCCTGACCCTTCGTGACGCAATCGGTGTAGAATTAAATGTGGAGGGTTTCCCCTCACCCGAGTTCCTTGCGCTTGTAGAGAAGGTCCGGCCGGCTCAAGTTACGCTAGTGCCTGATCCGCCTAATGCCCTTACCTCGGATCACGGCTGGGAAGTAGAGGCCCACCGAGGCTTTTTAGCCCCTATCATAGAACGCCTGCACGAGTGGGGGCTACGCGTCAGCCTCTTTATCAATCCGGAGCCTGCCCAGGTGGAAGCGGCTGCTGAGATTGGGGCCGACTGCGTGGAGCTTTTTACAGGACCTTACGCAAAAGCTTTTCGGGAAGATCCCGAGCGAGCGATTGCGCCCTACCACCGGGCTGCGCAAAAGGCTCAGGAGTTAGGCCTGCGCCTACACGCCGGCCATGACCTCAACCTGCAAAACCTGCGCTTCCTTCGGGTACACTTGCCAAACCTAATGGAAGTTTCTATTGGCCATGCGCTTATCGCCGATGCTTTATACTTTGGTATAAGTGAGACGATACGGCGCTATAAGCAGGCGCTGGCATGAAGGCTAAGGCGCTGGTAGGGTGGCTAAGTCGGCTGGCCCTAGTAAGTGGCGGGGCTTTCTTGCTAGACTATCTCTTTCCGCCTTCTATGTGGGGGTGGCGGATTCATGATCTAGTCTATAAGCGGCTGCCCCCCGCCGAACCAGACACCCAAATTGTAATCGTAGACATTGCGCGTTTGGATCGGGCCGAGTTAGCCCGTTTACTTCTGCGTTTGGCCGAATATCAGCCGCGCTTTATAGGCATAGATGCCGTATTCTCCTTTTTAGGAACGCCCGAAATAGACCAGGCCTGGGAAGCGGCTCTATGTAGCGTAGCCGTGCGGATACCTGTATGCCTAGTAAGTAGCTTGGAAGATACCCCTCGGGTAGAGCAAGCGGCGCCGCGTGCCGTAAGCGCAGCGCCCTTCCTGCGGTGCGTGGAGACGGCCTACGCTAACCTGATCCTTCAGGAAGCCTATGCCTCGCGCACCGTGCGAGAATTTCTGCCCTATACGGTGGCCAACGGGGATACGCATTATTCTTTGGGCCTACGCGTGGCTCTAGCTCTGGACACAACCCTTTATCACGAGCTGAGCGCCTGGCAGGGGATACAACCCATCCGATTTCGCGGCAACCTCGACCACTTTTACTCCATAAGCGGCGAAGAAGTTCTGCGTGACAGCTTGGCTTTGCCCTGGATCAAGGGTAAAGCTATTCTTATGGGCTTCTCAGACCCGATACGCCTTTCTATGGAGGATATTTTTTTCACGCCCTTAGGCTTGAGCTTTCTGCGGCCCAGTTTTCCAGACATGTATGGCGTAGTTATACATGCTAACATAGCCAGCATGCTCGTGCATAGGTGGCGGTACCTGCAATTATCGGTAGGGTGGTCATGGGCCCTTCTAGTTTTGGGTTATGGGTTGATTAGCCTGTTGAGTAGGTATTTAGACAGGGTAAGGCTACGGTGGGTGGGGGTGCGTTTGCTCCAGGGCCTGCTAATTTGGGTCGGCATAGAGCTTACCCTTCTCCTTGCGGCGAAGGGCTGCTGGCTTGCCATAGAGCCTTACCTGTGGGGGGTACTTCTAGCGGGGGAAGTGGAGATTGGAGGGGGAGGCCGCTTGGCATAAATTTTGCCTTACTTCCCCCTATGAGCTACATCGCACGCCAAACTTTAGCCCTTGTTGCTGGGCTGACAATTCTGTCTGGGTATGCCCAGAATATTACCATTCTCGCCACACGGGGCGATGTACAGGTAGAGCAAGGGGGCGGATGGGCTAAAGCGGTTACGGGCATGAAGCTGACAGAACAGCAGAAGATTCGCTTAGGCCCGCAGTCTTATGTAGCGCTTGTCTTCCCGGGCAATAAAACGCGCGAGCTGCGTCAAAGTGGCACCTATACCCTAGGCGAGTTGCTGGCGCAGCGAGGCCCCGCCGCCGATGATAATCCTTATGTCTCCCGCTATACAGGCTATGTAATAAGCCAAGCGGTGGCTTCCAGCGGGGGGCGCGCATCAGGTAAGACCTTAGGCGCCGTGACCCGTTCTACCATGGCGCCTACGCCGCGTGTCCCGGCTCAAAGCCTCTTCTATGCCGACCGCATTCAGCTTCACTGGGATCGGGTGCCTGGGTCCGAAGGCTACATCGTAGAAGTGCTAGATGAAGCGGCCCAAGTGATTCACTCTCAGGAAGCCTCGGCCGACCAGACCAGCATAGAAATCAACCTCGAGCAAAAACTCAAGCCAGGACCCTGCTACTACTGGCGGGTAAGTACGCGCCGCCATGCTAGCCTGCGCTCTACGGGTCTGTGCCTGCGGGTATTGCCAGCCGAGCGGGCCGCCGCCCTCAAGAAGGAAGAAGAAAATCTGCGCCGTAGTCTGGATCTGAATACAGCCGCCGGGCAAGCCATTCTAGGTGCCTTCTATGAACAGAATGGCCTTTTCGGCTATGCGTGGAATGCTTATCAGCAAGCTGTAGCCTTGGAGCCTGGAGCCGAAGGCTATGTAGCCTTGCGTGATGGCCTTGCTCAGCGGGCCCTCACCATCCAGACAAGTGTAACCGAGTAAATACACTTCTGTACAAAATCTAGCACAGGGGTAGAGGCATCCGCCTCTACCCTTTTTTTGTATTTTTTCCCTATGAAGGCGAGCGTAGGTGTAGCCCTACCCCTGCCCACCCTTTACGCCCGGGTACGGTGGCTGTATCCACTCATTTTTGATGATATCCTCTTCCGAAGCACCCCTCCGCTTAGGGAAGTGTTAGCTAAATACCCCAAAATAGTCCATGCAATAAGTCATGCTGGCTCCTTGGGCTGGATCCCGGCTATCTTAGCTATGCTCAAGGTGGCTTTAGAGGCAGGTGGTAAGCAACGCCATGCCTTAGGCGTCTTCCACCGATCCCTTTATCGTTTTGGCCCCACCCGATGGATATTGAAGACTATCTTTGAAAGCCACGAACCTCCCCACTTCTCTAAGGTTATTGAAACATTCAAAGAAAGAGAGGTATCTGACATAGCCATATTCCCGGAAGGGGACAATTGCGTGCTGGGTGATGTCTATGAAATCCGTCCTTTTCGCTCACCTAAGTTTATAGAGTTAGCCGTAGCGGCGAATGCACCAATACTTATTACGGTCCATCGCGGCTCAGAGGAATGGGGTAAAGATTTTTATGTGCCTAGCTGGCTTTGGCCACTTGTGGCCCGCTGGCAACCCTCATACGTACGACCACTGATGAAAAATCCTGTGCTTAACCTACCCTTACGAATTACGCGTATTCATAGGTTTAGCCTACACTCAATGCTTTATTTTCCCCGTATCTCGTACGACGAACTTAGCAATCGCCCGCGTGAGCGCTGGTTTCAGCTCAGTCGGGAGGCCCAAAATGTCAAACGCCTTATGGAAGCCTTACTAAAGGACATGCCACATGTCTGAGTCTACCGAGCTGATGCAGCAGTACTATGCGCTTAAGGCGCAGCAGCCGGGGGCTATTTTACTCTTTCAAGTAGGGGATTTCTACGAAACCTTTGAGGAAGATGCGCAGCTTGTTTCGGCTCTTTTAGGGCTCAATCTGACGCGACGCAATAATGGAAAGGCGGGCGATGTACTGCTGGCGGGCTTTCCGGTGCGGGCGCTGGATACCTATTTACCCCAGCTGGTGGCGGCGGGCTACCGCGTAGCGATTTGCGATCAAGTAGAAGACCCTAAAAAGGCCCGCCGTATCGTTCGGCGGGAAATTACCCAGATAGCCACTGCCGCTACGTACTGGCCTAGTGAGGAAGAGCTCACGAGCACCCTCTATATGGCCACTTTTTGGGCCTACCAGCCAGAGGAGGCCGTACTTTTTTTAGCAGATGTAGCGGCCTCTGGCCGTGTGCTTTACTATAAAGGCAAACTAGCTCGGCTAGAAGGGCTTTTGTCGGCTTTCGCCCCTAAAGAAGTCTTGGTATATCCCGACCAGGAGCCCCTCTTGAAAACGCTTTATACTGACAGTGTGCGCCTAGAGCCTCTGCCCGAGTGGTATTTTGATAAAAACCTTTTGCCTGAGCTTTTTCGGGCGATTTATGGCTACACAGCCCCCCCAAAGGCTGTTTTCTTAGAGGATACGCATATAGGCGGGGCCTATGCGGCCTTTTTGAAGTATCTCCAAGATATGCGCTTTACCCAGCTTCCTCATCTGGATTTTCCGCGTTTGATACCTGTGGATAAAACCGCTATTCTTCCTGCTAATACACTGCGGCATTTGGAAATTTTGACTCCTTTGCAGGCAGGTGGCAAAACGCTTTTAGATGTCCTGCGATGTACGGTTACGGCTGGTGGGACGCGTCTTTTGCGTGCCCGCCTTAGCTTACCCCTTACCGATGTCCCCACGTTGGAAAATCGCCTAGATCGGGTCGAGGCGCTATATAAGCTGGCGGAGCGTTATGCGGAATGGAAAGCTCTCCTGCGAGGGGTAGGCGATTTAGAACGGCGCTTGGCGCGCCTCTCTACGGCTAAAGCTACCCCGCGCGAGGTGGCCCATCTGTACTTCGGCCTCAAGGCCTGCAAAAACCTTCATGACAGCCTGCCAGCTCTCTTCCATCTTTCCGAAGAGCTCCTTGGGGCGCTTGAGCAGGTGGAGCAGATTATCGCAAAATATCTGCGCTTAGAGCCTACCCCACCTTACACGGGGGAAAGGCCCGGCGAGGGTACCGTAATCGCCGAAGGTATAGATGAAGCCCTAGATCGGGCGCGCTACCTGCGCACCCATGCCGAAGAGGCTATCCAGGCTCTCGCTGCGCGCGAGCGCGAGCGGCTGGGTATCCCTAACCTCAAAATTCAACTTAACCGCCAGCTTGGGTATGTATTCCACATCACCGCCAGCCATTTAGCTAAGGTACCGCCAGAGTATCGCCTCCGTCAGCAATTAGCCCAAGGGATGGCTCGCTTCTCCAGCCCAGAACTGGACCGCCTCAGCGCTGAAATCGCCTCCGCCGAAGAAATCCTTGCCGAACGCGAACCGCTTATATATGCCCAGCTGCTCCAAACGCTCAAGCCCTACGTGCCCCTCCTGCGACGAATCGCCCACTGGGCCGCCGAGGTAGATGTAAGCCTAGCTTTAGCCGAAGTAGCCCACAAGTACCACTATACGCGCCCTGTCTTTACGGATAAGCCCGTTATTACGATTCGGCAGGGACGCCATCCCGTAATTGAACGCTTTTTACCCCCTCATCAGCCTTACCAGCCTAATGACCTTCATCTTACGCCAGAGACTAAAATTCTGCTCATCACGGGCCCCAACATGGCCGGTAAGTCAGCCTATATGCGCCAGAATGCGCTAATAATCCTTTTGGCCCAAATCGGCAGTTTCGTGCCGGCGGAGCAGGCGGAGATTCATCCCGTAGATCAGATTCTTACACGCATAGGGGCTTCGGATAACTTAGCCGCGGGCGAAAGTACCTTTCTTGTAGAGATGCAGGAGGCGGCCCAGATTCTGCATCAGGCCACCGACCAAAGCTTTATAGTCCTTGATGAAATCGGCCGTGGGACAAGCACCTATGACGGCCTGGCGATTGCATGGGCCCTTTTAGAGTATCTCCACAATACGCCTAATTGCCGGCCTTGGACTCTTTTTGCGACGCATTACCACGAGCTCACCCAGCTTGAGGCCGCTCTGCCCCGCTTGGCTAATTACCACCTAGCGGTAGAGCAGCGGGGGAATAAGCTGATTTTCCTGCATCAACTGCGCCGGGGCGCTATGCGCCGCAGTTTTGGCCTGAATGTGGCCGAAATGGCAGGGCTACCCCCGACGGTAATTCGGCGGGCTACCGAGCTGCTGGAGTACCTCCAGCGCCAGTCCACCCCTGCCTCAGCCATTAGCGATACGCTCTTTTCCCTGCCGCCCGATAAAGAAAACCAGCTCCGCAAGCGCCTTTTAGAGTTAGACCCGAATACGCTCACCCCTATAGAAGCGCTCTTCAAGCTTCAAGAACTGCGCCAGCTTGCCGCTCAGTCGTGAAACGCCTGGACCGCTACATCCTGCGCCACTTCCTGATAAGCTTTTTAGGTAGCCTTCTCCTCCTTGTAGTAGTCCTTGTTGCTATTGATGTGGCGGAGAAGATAGATGATTTTGTGGCCCGTAAAGTGCCCTTTTCAGCCCTCCTGCGGTATTACCAAAATCTCATTCCTTTCTATGCTAATCTTCTTTCGCCCCTAATGATTTTTCTATCGGTGCTTTTTTTTACGGGGCGTTTGGCGCAGCGTTCGGAGATTGTAGCCCTTTTAGCTAGCGGTGTGAGTTTCTGGCGGATTCTTTGGCCTTATCTAGCCTTAGCTTTCCTGCTTAGTGTGGTAAGCTCTACCCTCCAGCTCTATGTCATTCCGCAAAATGTTCGACGCATAGAGGAGTTTGAATACAAGTACATCAAGAATCGCCTTTACTTTGATCAGCGTCAAGTACATATAAAGCTCTCGCGTGAGGATTATTTTTTCGTGCGGGCCTTTGATCGGTTTGACTGGGTAGGGCAGGAGGCGCATTTGGAGACCTTACAAGGCCGGTATCTGCGGCATCGGTATGTAGCACAGGAGGTGCAATGGCTGCGCGCTACGGGCCGGTGGCGATTTTTTCAGGTGTGGTACTTCGTCGCAGGTAAGCCGCCGCGCTATATAGCGCAAATGGATACGCTTTTACCGCTGACGCCTGAGGATATTATTCGGTCGGACCTCTATGCGCGCACAATGACGCTGAAGGAGCTATGGGCGGAGTATCAGCGCCAGCGGTATGTGGGGGGCGATATCGCAGACCTTTTGGAGATGGAGCTTCATGAGCGGATAGCCATTCCTTTAGCGTCTTTGGGACTGACGGCGCTGGGGTTTGCCTCCGCCTCGCGCAAACGGCGTGGCGGTGTAGCCTGGCAAATCGGCCTAGGACTGGTACTGGCCTTCATTTATGTCTTTCTCTTAGTGATTGCTAAAAGCGCCCTAGGCGGCATTACAGGCTGGGCGTGGCTAGGGGTGTGGCTACCTAACCTGCTTTTTTTCACTATAGCAGGGATTTGGCTCCTGCGCGCGCCTAAGTAAGGCTTTGCGCAAGCTGGTAGAGCCAAGCGCTGACTAGCCCCGCCGCCGCCCCCAAAACTACTTCCCTCAGTGAGTGGCTTCGGGTAGTGTAGCGCAGATACGCCACACCCACAGTACCTACAAGCCAAAGTAGAGTAGTAAAAGGGTAGGTAGAAAAATACCAGCTAAAGAAGCCCGCTAGGCCCCCCCAGCCGTAGGCATGAAAGGAATACTCGGTGACCCAATGGAGCATCAAAGCGGCTAGGCTCATCCATAAAAAGAAGCCCAGCCAGAGGTGTAGGAGAATGGGGGTAGCCGCGCCCCACAATAGAAAAATGGCAAATGTATGCCATAGAAGAAGGAATCGCCGAGGGGATTTGAGGAGGGCTAGAATATCCCACTGCTCAGGATAGTAATGGAGTTGATAATGAAAAAAGCCCCCTAAGCCTATTAGAAGGGCGAAACTCGCTATCATCCATCCGGGATGCCAGCGGCTGTAGTAGGAAATCCATACGACTTCTAATACAATGGGATGAGAGAAAAAGGCAAGCCGTGTCGCCCACCTATCTCCATCCGAGAGCCAGTTGTACAGCGTCTGGCCGAAGCCTAGCATAAATGCGGAAGCCTTTCAAGTGCGCTTCAACATACGCATCTCCTATTTGGCTTATGTAGCCTAAAAGGAAAAGTACTATATACACATCCCTATCTCTTCGGTAGCTTTCCCGAAGGAAGCGGAGGTTTTCGGGCAGAAGGGTGGGGAAGGAAACCTGACCCGTTAGGCTATGGCGATAGGCCTGACGGTAGTAGAGGTACTGCTGATGCGCCTGATAGGCCAAAAAGCCTGTAACCCCTAGGTAAGCCCATACAAGCGGCGCTTTCCATACAGAGCCATTATATAGCTGGCCAGCGCCGGGTAAAAGGCCGCTCAGCCAAGCCGCTAAGCGCGGATTAGCAGACCGCAACGTATCACTCAAGACGGGCCGGGCTAATACCACCCAAACATTCAAAAACCATAGTTTTTGCATTTTCGCTTCGCTGAAGGTAATGACTAAAATACGCGTTTTACGCTTAGTAACGCGCTTGAATGTAGGTGGACCGGCACACCAGGTGCTCCTTCTTACGCGCGACTTAGCTCAGTGGGGGCCCTATGAGACTCGTCTTATCGCTGGGCAAGAACCCTTGGGCGAAAGTAGAGCTACTCCTTGGATAGCGGCCTATGGCGTGGAGGTAGAGTTTCTGCCGTCCCTCCAACGGAAACCCAGCTGGCGAAGGGATATCGGCGCGTTTTTGTGGTTGTGGCGGACTCTGCGGCGCTGGCGTCCTCACCTTATTCACACGCACACGGCTAAGGCTGGCGCATTAGGTCGCCTGGCGGCTTGGCTGGCGGGGGTGCCCGTGCGTATCCACACCTATCATGGCCATTCGTTTGAGGGCTATTTTTCCGCTGGGTGGTCCTGGGCGTATCGGCTGGTGGAGCGTTTCCTGGCTAGCCTTACCCATCGGATCATCGTAATTAGCGAGCGGCAGCGTCGAGATATAGTGGAGCGCTTCAAGATCGCCCCACCGGAAAAGGTTGTGGTAATTCCCTTGGGCTTTGAACTGGAGCGGCTGGATAACTACGATGCGGTGCAGGTGGCCAGTTTGCGCCGACTCTGGCAGCGCACCGAAAATGAGCTCCTTTTAGGGTGGATAGGCCGCCTCGTGCCTATTAAGCGGCTGGATAGGCTTTTTAGAGCGCTGAGGGAGATTCGGGCCCAAGCCCCGCCTTTTCGGCTGGTATTAGTGGGCGAAGGGCCTCAGCGTGCCGCATGGGAAGCCTTGGGAGAGAGCCTAGGCCTTCAGGATCTTCTTATCTGGGCGGGATTGCGCTGGGATATTCCTGAAGTTCTGCGGGCGCTGGATGCCGTAGTACTTACCTCGGATAATGAAGGAACGCCCGTCAGCCTTATAGAGGCTTTAGCCTGTGGTACGCCGGTAGCGGCTACGCCCGTAGGAGGCATACCCGATTTGCTGGAAGAGGGGAAATGGGGGTGGCTACTCACCGAGCCTTTGGCAGAGAGCCTGCTGGCCTTTTTGCAGCACCTCCCCCAGGCGCGCCAGCAAGCCCAAGCCAGCCAAGCCTACATCCGCCAGCGGTATAGCCACACGCGCCTTCTAGCGGATATCCATGCACTCTACCAGAGCTTTGCGCCTAACTTTGCCGCATGAAGCCTATTCGCTTTGGCACGGATGGCTGGCGAGCTATCATTGCGCGCGACTTTACCTTTGCCAACCTCAGCCGTGTGGTAGAAGGTACGGCCCGCTGGCTTCGCCAGCGGTATGAGGCCCCCAAAGTCGCCCTAGGGTATGACTGCCGATTTATGGCCGGTGAGTTTGCCGAAGCTGTGGCCCAGCAGCTGGCCTACCACGGCGTAAAAGTCTATCTCAGCCCCACCTTCGTTTCTACTCCTATGGTTTCCCTGACCACCGTGCAGCATCAAACTCACTTAGGTATCGTACTTACCGCCTCCCATAATCCGCCCTCCTATTTAGGCTATAAGTTGAAGGCTTCGTATGGCGGCCCGGCGCCTGTCTCACTTCTGCGGGAGATAGAAGCTCTTATTCCTCCAGAGCCAGTGGAAGTGCCTGAGGCCTGGGAAGACTACCTCCGCGAGCGCCAAATAGAAATTTACGACATGGAAGCCCTTTACCAGAATTATATCAAGAGCCGTTTTGATCTCAAAGCGCTAGCGAGCCTACCTTATCGTATAGGGTTTGATGCCATGCATGGGGCTGGCCAGCGCATCTTTCCTAAGCTCCTTCCTTCGGTATATGCTTTTCGCTGCTCATATAACCCAAGCTTCGGCGGAGTAAATCCCGAGCCTATTCCAAAGAATTTAGGCGATTTTGCTCAATTCATTCGGGAAAAGGACTTAGATTTTGGTTTTGTGCTGGATGGCGATGCAGACCGCATTGGGATGATGGGCCCGAAGGGGACCTACATTGATGCGCATCATATTATCCTGCTGGTGCTGCATTATCTTGTGCGCTATCGGGGTATGAAAGGTCGAGTAATTCTAAGCCTTAGCTGCGCTACGCGCGTTGGGGACTATGCGCGCAAGCAGGGCCTGCCTGTGGAGATCACCCCCGTGGGCTTCAAGTACATCGCCGAACGCATGCAGGAGGCCAGCGATACGCTTTTAGGGGCTGAGGAATCGGGGGGCCTAGCGCTTCCTTCTCACCTGCCGGAGCGCGACGGCACCTATGCGGCCTTGCTTATTTTGCAAATGCTTCATGAAACGGGGAAGGCGCTGCCTGCGCTCATAGAGGAGATTCATGAGGTAGTAGGCCCTTTTGCCGTCGATCGGCTGGATTGGCATTTGCCTGAGGCGCGCAAGCAGGAGGCACTGAAGCGGCTGGCTCAGAATCCGCCCGACCGCTTTGCGGGCCGCTCAGTGGAGAGGATAGATACTACCGACGGCTTTAAGTTACACCTGTCGGACGGCTCCGCTATTATGTTTCGGGCTTCGGGTACTGAACCGCTTCTACGAATCTATACCGAAGCCGAGACGGCTGCGCAGGCCAGTGCCCTCCTGACGGCAGGCCAAGAGTGGGTGATGAGCGGCTGAGGTCCTATTCCGTAGGCTTGAGAAGTAGTTTGGCCAGCAGGGGCAAGGGCGGTTCGGGGTTAGGAATATACCCTACGGCAAGTTTATCCTGTCCGCCCCCGCGTCCGCCTGTTCTTTCTAAGACTTGATGAAGTAAGGTTTTAGCAGCCTCTGGCGCAGCGATAGCTATGTTATAGCCGCCGTTTTCTGGGGTAGCTAAAACGAAGGTACGTCGGGGGTCGTGGCGCTGGCAGGCTAAGGCTAAATCCCGCAGGGAAGTCCCCTTGGGTAGGCGCACCTCTTCTACGAGGGGCCCTTCGGGAGCTGCCTGGGCTATAATCCGCTGCGCCAGAAGGTCTATCCACTGCGCCTGCTGCTGTAATAGGGCCTCTCGCTCCTCCAAAAGTTTTTCTACGCTTTTGACTAAGCTGCCAGCGCTTTTGAGCCGCTGGCTAACCTGCTCTAGCTCCTCTAGGCGGCTTTCTACCCACTGGAGGTAGGCTTCGCCGGCTATGGCCTCTATGCGGCGTACCCCCGCTGCTACAGCAGACTCACTGAGAATTTTGAAGAAGCGCAACTTTAGAGTGTTATCCACATGGGTACCGCCGCACAGCTCGCGGGAGAATTTGCCGCCGAATTCAATCATACGCACACGCTCGCCATACTTTTCGCCGAAAAGGGCTATAGCGCCCTTTTGAATGGCCTCATCATAGGGAATATCGCGGTATTCCCGGCGGGGCAACGCCGCAGTTATTTTCTCATTTACTAGGGCTTCTATGTCCCGAATTTCGCTGGGGGAAAGCTTTTTGGGATGGGTAAAGTCAAAGCGCAAGCGGTCAGGGCCTACGTAGGAGCCATTCTGCTTGGCATGGGGGCCTAAAATTTCGCGCAGCGCCGCATGTAACAGATGGGTAGCGGTGTGATGAACCGCAATTTGTTCCCTTCGGGCGGAGTCTATGCCCGCCAGCCATTCGCCTTCGGGGTGGCGCGGCGGCTCCTTGAGCACATGAATAACCGTATCCTGCTCTTTGTAGGCCTCTACCACGCGCAGCTCTTGCTTGCCCTGTTGGAGGTAGCCGGTATCACAGACTTGGCCGCCTCCCCCGGGGTAGAAGGGGGTCTCTGCGAGTACTACGTGGTAGAGGGTTTCGTCCTTTGTCTGGACGCGGCGGAGGCGGAGGATAACCGTACGCACCTCGTGGAAGTCATACCCTACAAAGCGCGGGGGTCCTTCAGCGTCATGAATCTCAATCCAATCTCCAAAGGCCTTGTGGGTAGCCTGGCGGCTGCGGTTTTTCTGCTGGGCTAAGGCCGCTTCAAAGCCTTCTATATCCACCTGTAGCCCATGCTCGCGCGCGATTACCTGCGTCAGATCTAGCGGAAAGCCATAGGTATCATACAGCTCAAAGGCTACCGTTCCCGGAATTTGGCGAGTCTTAGGGTTTTGGGCCAAATAGCTTTCTAAGCGTGCCATGCCTCGGCCTAGCGTGCGTAGGAAGCTCTCCTCTTCACCTTGGATAATTTCGGCTATAGTAGTCTGTTGGGCTTGCAGCTCGGGAAATGTGTCCGCATAAAGCTGGGCTAGGGTAGGCACGAGCTGGTAGAGTAGGGGTTCATGAGAGCTTAGGTACTGGTGGGCGTAGCGTACGGCGCGCCGTAGCAGCCGACGCAGGACATACCCGGCGCCTACGTTGGAGGGTAGCTGACCATCCGCTATAGCAAAGGCCAAAGCACGCACATGGTCACACACCACGCGGATCGCTACATCGGTCCAGTGGTCCTTTCCGTAGGTCTTTTGGGTGCGGCGCTCTACCTCCGCGCGCAGCGCTTGAAAAAGGTCAATATCATAGGTGGACTTCTTGCCTTGGAGGACCATGGCGAGCCGTTCCAAACCCATGCCCGTATCTACGCTTTTGAGTGGCAGAGGCTCTAAGCTGCCATCCATTCGGCGGTTATACTGGATAAATACGAGGTTCCAGAGCTCTATTACTTCGGGATTTCCGCTATTGAGGAGGGGGGTGGCTAAGGGGGTAGGGTCAGAGCGTAAGTCTATGTGGATTTCGGTGCAAGGGCCGCAGGGGCCTGTATCGCCCATTTCCCAGAAGTTATCCTTTCGGCCGAAGAAACGGATGCGCTCGGCTGGTACGAAGCGCTGCCAGAGCTCATAAGTTTCGGTGTCAGCGGGTAAACCCCATGCCTCATCCCCGCCGAATACCGTAACGTACAGCCTTTCAGCGGGAATCCCATATACTTGGGTAAGAAGTTCCCAGGCCCATGCAATAGCCTCCGCCTTGAAGTAATCCCCAAAAGACCAATTTCCCAGCATCTCAAAGAAGGTGTGGTGGTAGGTGTCGTGGCCTACTTCTTCTAAGTCGTTATGTTTGCCAGAGACGCGCAGGCACTTTTGCGTATCCGCTACGCGCGGGGCTGGCGGCGGGGCAAACCCTAAAAAGACCTCTTTGAAAGGGTTCATGCCCGCATTTACGAAAAAGAGCGTGGGATCGGTGCGATTCACTAAAGGGGCTGAGGGTACGATGCGATGACCCTTTTGGGCGAAAAATTCTAAAAAAACTTGTCGTACCCGTGCCGTTTCCCACATGAGACAAAGATACGCGTATATTTGTGCGGGCATGGGACGGGGAGCTATTCTGAGGGCTCTTCTGCTGGGGGGCTTTGTGTGGGCCCAGTCGGCTAAACTGCGTGCCCTACTGGCCGAAGCCGAACGAGAATATTATGTAAATCGGAATCCCGAGCGGGCTGCCGAGCTCTTCAAGCAAGTCCTTTCTCAAGACCCCCAAAATTTCTATGCGGCTTATCGCCTGGGTCGCTGTTACTGGTACACAAACTATACCGAAAACGCCATAGAAGCCTACAAAAAGGCGCTGGCGATAGATAGCGTAAGCAATGACACCATATATTTAGACTTAGGCATGGCCCAAAAGAAAGCGGGCCGGTATGCCGAAGCTATTGTTTCTTTGGAACGGTTTCTGGAGCGGCATAAGGCTAAAGATATTCTGCGCAAGCAGGGGGAGATTGAGCTGGAGGGGTGTCGGTTGGCCCAGAAGCTTTTGGCTCAGCAGCCAGACTACGAGCTAGTCCTTCTGCGGGGCGCTAATACCAAAGAAGCGGAGTATGCGCCCGCCCTTTTCGTAGTCAAAGGCGACTCGTTCCTCATTTTTACCAGCCATAGGCCCGGTGGGCAGAGTGCGGGTAGGTTCGGGGAGTACGGGGAGAGCGCTTATTCTGATCTATGGGTGGCCCGTATCAAGGGCGATTCCGTCTTCGGCCCTCAAAATCTCGGCCGTAAAATCAACACGCGCGCAAATGATGGCAGTGCCGTAATCGCTCCAGGAGGTCTTACGATGTACTATACTATTTGCGGTCAGGGCACTACGCATAAATATTGGGGCTGTGGGATTTACAAAAGCACCTTTGACCCTCAGAAGCGTGAATGGGGTCCATTTGAAAAAATGGAGGTGCTGTCGGGTAAGCGGGAGATGGTAGTCAATTCGCGCGGAAAAAAGAAGCTAGTGCCTACTTACGACGCGCAGCCTACGCTTACCCCCGATGGAAATGTGATGTACTTTATTTCCGACCGTGAGGGCGGTATGGGTGGTACCGATATCTGGTATAGCCGTAAGGTGGGTAACGAGTGGAGCGCCCCCGTGCATGCCGGCAAAGTCATCAATACCCCCTTCAACGAAATCTACCCCTACATAGGTCAGGATGGCAAGACTCTTTACTTTGCCTCGGATGGACATCCTGGCCTGGGCGGCTACGATGTGTTTAGGACCCAAGGCCAATTCTCTACCTGGGAACCTCCAGTGAATCTGGGTCCGCCGCTCAACTCCTCCTATGATGACTTCTCGCTAATATGGATCAAGCAGGACTCCATCGGAATCGTGGCCTCTAATCGCCCAGGCGGAAAGGGCCGGGACGACCTCTACTATGTACGTCGTATCCCGCGGGTAAAGATAGAACTGGCCGTACATGGTACTGTGCGCGACGGCAGTACGAAGCTACCTATTCCGTTTGCTACCGTTACGCTGTATGAGGTGCAGGGCGATAAGCTTATCCCACTGGACACCTTCAACACCGACCAGAGTGCCACCTACCGCTTTACCCTTCAAGCCGGCCGAGACTACACCCTTATCGGAAATGCCCCTGAATATTTAGCCAATGAGGTCTCGGTCTCCACGAAGGACGCCACGAAGTCCATGGATTTAGAAGCCGATATTGACATTTTCCTAGACCGCATAGAGATTGCTCGGCCTATCGTGCTTCAAAATATCTACTTTGACTTTGACAAGTATGAAATTCGCCCGGATGCGGCGGCGGAGCTAGATCGGCTGGCCCTCCTTATGGAGCGTAACCCCGGCCTGCGTATTCTCATCGGCGCCCATACGGATACGAATGGTAGTGAAGAATATAACATTCGCCTTTCCAATAATCGGGCTAAAGCCGTGGTGGAGTATCTCACGAAAAAGGGCATAAATCCCAAGCGTTTGTCTTGGATAGGGTATGGGGAGTCGCAGCCGCTCATCTATCCTGAGCTGTCGGATGCGGATGAGCAGGCGAATCGGCGCGCCGAGTTTCGGATTTTAGACCTAAATTTTGCCGAGCGGTAGGGGATGGGGGCTCCTGCGCTGGAGGTTTCCTCCAGAGGAAAGTCCGGGCGTCTGGGAGCAGGCTGCTCTCCGCAAGGAGAGGCTGAAGCGCCGCAAGGCCTTCAGACGGATAGGGCCACAGAAATCATACCGCCCCTTTCGGGGTAAGGGTGAAATGGGACGGTAAGAGCGTCCCGTCAGGCAACCCCCAGCCGACGCAAGGCTAAGCAGCCGGCGATGACCGCTCCCATAGCCGGCGGGTAAGCCGCTCAGAGCAATGCAGGAGTAGACACAGAACCCGGCTTACTACCCATACCCCTACCTAATTTTATGTATTTTTGTCGTATGGAGATTCGTCGCCTACACGACTTCCTAACCGAGCAGCTCCAAAATCCGCGTCCCGACGCTATCGCCGCTAAAAAGCAGGGCCGCTGGGTCACCTACAGTACCCAAGAGGTAGCGCGCCTGGCCGATACGGTAAGCCGAGCCCTCCTGGCCCTCGGCCTGAAAAAAGGCGACCGCATCGCCCTCGTCTCCCCTAACCGGCCTGAATGGAACTTCGTAGACCTAGGCGCCGTTCAGATCGGCGTAATCGTAGTCCCTATGTACGCCAATTCCATCGCCAAGGAATACGAGTATATTATCCAGCACTCTGAAAGCCGCCTGCTCTTTTGCTCGGGTGGCGACATATGGCAAAAGGTGCGCAGCATTTTACCTAATTGTCCCACGCTGGAGAAGGTCTATGCCTTTGACGCCGAGCCAGATGCTACCCTCTGGACGGAATTCCTCAAGCTGGGCGAAGCCAGCGCTGTGGATCTAACTCCCTATAAGGCTGCTGTACAGCCCGAGGATTGGGCCACCTTTCTTTATACCTCCGGCACTACGGGTACGCCCAAGGGCGTTATTCTCACGCACCAGAATATCGTCTCTAACGTCCTTACTGTGCGCGCCCTCAATCTCCTTCCTCGGAGTTCTAACCGCCAAGAGCTGCGCGCCCTGAGCTTTCTCCCGCTCAATCACAGCTTTGAGCGGATGGTATTCTATACCTACCTGGCTATGGGAATTGGGGTGTATTACGCCGAAAGCTTGGATAAAATCGCCGAAAACCTGCGTGAGGTCAAGCCCCACGTTTTCACTTCTGTGCCGCGCCTTTTGGAAAAGGTCTATGAGCGCATTATGGCTACGGGGCAGACGCTGACTGGCCTGAAGCGTCGCCTTTTCTTCTGGGCGCTGAAACTGGTAGAAAATTACGATCCCGAGCGGAAAGATTACCCGCTCAGCTACCGCCTCCAACTGGCTCTGGCGCGGGCTCTAGTCTTCCGCAAATGGAAAGAAGCGCTGGGCGGGAATGTACAGCTGATTGTAACTGGCGCAGCGGCCTTGCCGCGCTATCTGGCCCGCATCTTTTGGGGGGCGGGGTTCCATATTATGGAAGGCTATGGCCTTACCGAGACTTCCCCCGTTATCTCCGCCAATACCTTTGATGCTTACCGCCTGGGTTCCGTAGGTAAGCCCATCCCTGGGGTAGAAGTACGCATAGAACCCTTGGAAGGCTACCCGCCCAATGAAGGCGAAATCGTCGTGCGCGGCCCCAACGTAATGGTAGGCTACTACAAAAATCCCGAAGCCACGGCCGAGGTTCTCAAAGATGGCTGGTTCTACACCGGCGACGTAGGCAAGCTGGATAAAGACGGCTTCCTCTACATCACCGATCGGAAAAAAGAACTTTTCAAGACCGCTGGCGGCAAGTATATTGCGCCCCAACCGCTGGAGTCCGCCCTCAAAAGCTCCTTCTATATTGAGCAGGCGATGGTCGTGGGGGAAAACCGAAAATTTCCAGCCGCTTTACTAGTGCCCTCCTTCCCGGCTCTGGAAAAATGGGCGCATGAACAGGGCATTTCCTACACCAGTCGCGAAGTCCTTATCCGCCACCCGCGCGTACAGGAGCTGATTCAGGCTGAAGTAGACCGCATTAATGCGGATTTCTCCCAGTTTGAGCGCATCAAGAAGTTCGCGCTTCTTCCTAAGGAGTGGACGATTGAAGGGGGGGAGCTGACGCCGACCCTCAAGCTCAAACGGCGCGTTATCCTAAGCAAATATGCGGAGGTGATTGAGTCCCTCTATGCCGAAGCCGAGGCTCAAGCCCCCATCGCCCGCTAAAGGCTATGGCTATCTAGCCCTCGCTACAGAAATCGTAGCGCTCTTAGGTCTCTGGCTTGGGCTGGGCTACCTCCTTCAGCGCTATACGGCGGTAGGTTCGCTGGGGCTCTTACTGGGCGGTCTTGTGGGCATCGCCCACGTCCTCTGGCACTTCCTCCGACGCGTTCGGTAGCGGGCAGACTTCCTAGACTTTATATTTACTATATGTGCATGCACCTCACGCAAATTCAGCGTTTGGGCTTTTTAGCCCTGGGTATGCTAGGGCTAATTGGCTGTGGGCGAGTGGTACTTCCAGCGGCTTACCTAAGTGCGCCTATAGCGCCGATAGTGCCCCCAGATCATCAGGGCTGGCGGGGCTATGGGGGCCTGCGGGTGGGGCAGCTATTCATAGAAGATAAAGGAGATATAGCTTCCGCAAGCAGCTTGTTTATTACAGGCCAGTTTGGCGGGATCTTCCAACATCAGAACTTCAAGTTTGAGCTGGGGGCTTTTGGAGGCCGTCGCTGGGAGAAATTGGAAGGCGCGGTGGGAGATCCCTATAACATTGTAACTACGCCTCTTCACTTTCAGGCCCAATTTATGGGGGTACCATCGCTTTCTGCCTCAGGCAAGCTGCGCTTAGAAGCCGGCGGCGCCGTGGGGATGGGTTTAGAAGACAACCCCTTAGGCCCTAGGTTCGTTCCTACCTTCTCGGTGGTTTTAGGGTTATATGGCCAGGTAGGTCCCCATACCACTATTGGTTTTCGCTATAACCTACTGGGCCTAGGGACGGGTTTGACGCTTTCGGCGCTTTATAAGAGAAGGGTACAGGTAT
The DNA here is from genome assembly GCA_039630245.1 of Bacteroidia bacterium. Classification (GTDB taxonomy): domain Bacteria; phylum Bacteroidota; class Bacteroidia; order SpSt-205; family SpSt-205; genus SpSt-205. The sequence goes on along the minus strand of JBCNVK010000001.1, from coordinate 340,828 downwards.
TTGCGGCTACGATGCCCTACTTTCTTCTTAAAGGAGCGAGCGAGGGAGGGGCCATTTTGCCCTGGACAGCCGGCCTGCAGGTGTACTTTTAGGCCTTGACCTGTATGAGAAAAAAGTCCTACCTTTGCTGCGCTATGCGTAAGCTTACCTTGATTACGCGCCAGATGTGGCTTCTGCCTTTCCTGGCGAGCGGCGTTTTGTTAGGTCAGAGCTTTGACGTCGGTGTCGTAGGCGGTCCCCAAATAGGGACTTACCGGTACGTGCTTGATGATGATAGTGAGTCGGAGAGTGGCTTCGGCCTTTTTGCTGGGCCATCCTTCCTCCTAAGCCTCAATGACAATTTGCGCTTCAGTGCCGACCTCCTTATCTCTTGGACTAGTTTTAGCGACGAAGCCAAAAGAGGCGATCAATCTTACAGAATAGAGGTCAAATCTTCAGGTTCTGATGTATTTCTGAAGCTACCCATTATGGCGCGCTATAAGTTCCCCGTTGGTTCTTTTGCTCTGGAAGGTGGGGCTGGGCTTCAGCTCGGCTTTTGGACCGCGGCGCAGCGTAAGGAAACGAGAACTGAGACATATACAAACTTCTTTGGTGATCGAGTTACTACTACATCCACCCAAAGTGGTAGCCTATTTGAGGATGGAAGTGAGGAATATAATCGGGTAGCCCTAAGCCTTCCCCTTATGGCGGGGGCCGTTTTCCCGATGGGAAATGGCGAGCTGGGGGCCTACCTGCGCTGGGATCCAATGCTAACAAATCTACTTGACATCGGTGATGATTTTCGGCATACCCAAACTACCCTTGGGATTATGGTAGCCTACTACTTCGGTTTGGGTAAGTAAGAGAGTTAGAGAGTATGCCTTTTGCGTAGCTGAGGGGGGAGTCAGGCAGCTAAGCTGGCTCCCCCTTCGGTTCTTAATGCCCCTGAGAAACCATACTTTTGTTCTCTATCGCTAAATGGAAGAGCTTTTAGAAAAGGCGCTAGCAGGAGAGTCCCTCTCAGTAGAGGAAGGGCTAAAGCTGTATGAGGAAGCACCACTACCCCTGCTTATGGCCTATGCGCATGCGCTGCGCCTGCGCCTCAAGGCCGATACGCCGAATATCGTCACCTGGCAAATTGACCGCAACGTCAATACCACCAATATCTGCGTAGCTAATTGTAAGTTCTGCAATTTCTTCCGGCCGCCTGGCCATCCCGAGGGCTATGTAACCGATGATGAAACCTACCGGCGCAAGATTGAAGAGACTTTAGCTTTAGGCGGAGACCAGCTGCTCCTTCAAGGTGGGCATCATCCAGATTTGGGGATTGAATTTTACGAGGCGCTTTTCCGTAGGCTCAAAAGCTGGTATCCTAATCTACGCCTGCATGCGCTTTCGCCGCCAGAGATCGTGCATATCTGCGAGCGGGATGGCCTTACCTATGAAGAAGCCTTGGTGCGGCTGCGGGCGGCGGGCTTAGACTCCCTTCCAGGGGCCGGGGCCGAAATCCTTGTAGACCGCGTGCGGCGGCTTATCTCCCGCGGTAAATGTACAGCGGATCAGTGGCTAGAAGTGATGCGTACGGCGCACCGCTTGGGCATTCCTACGAGCGCAACGATGATGTTTGGGCATGTGGAGACGATTGAAGAACGCCTAATTCATTTAGTCAAAATCCGTTCCCTACAGGCTGAGAAGCCCGAAGGAAGTTATGGCTTTACGGCTTTTATTTTATGGCCTTTTCAGGCTGAGGGGACGCGACTCCAGCGGGTGCGGGGCCTTCAGAATCGGGTGACGCCGCAGGAATACGTGCGGATGCTGGCGCTGAGCCGCCTTATGCTGCCTAATATTCCAAATATTCAGGTTTCTTGGCTGACGGTAGGGCCAGAGGTGGCTCAGGTATGCCTCCACGCCGGGGCCAACGATATGGGCTCTATTATGATAGAGGAAAATGTGGTGTCGGCGGCGGGTGCGCGCTACCGGCTTACCGCGAGGGAGATTCAGCGGGTGATTCGGACAGCGGGGTTTGAACCGCGTCTGCGGGATCAGCTCTACCGCTTTCGCGAGGAAATCTCCGTAGGTTAGGGACTATATTCCAGCGCAGGGCTAGCCAGAGCCGATGGCGCGGCGCCGACTGGGGTAAAGCGAAGTGAATGTAGCCTACTTCTACGGACCAGGGCTTTTGGCGCGGGAAGGCAAGGACTAGCCAAATTCGCTGCTGGCGTAGATCCACTTGCCACGGGCGCCGCTGCGTCCAGTGGTTCCAAAGCATCTCTTCCGTAAGAAGGACCCAGAAATGCTGGCCGAGGGGCCAGCGCACCCGCAGAAGGGGTCGGAAAAGCGCTTCCCAAAGCTGGCCTCTTTCCCAGCGCTGCTCTAAAGTTAGACTAGCAGAAAGGGCTGGGGTGATCTGCCACTGCCAGCGCTCCAAAAGGCGGTACTGAATAAAGCGGCGCGGGGTATAGGCATCAAACCAGAGGAGCGTTCCCTGTAGGAGGTGGGCCGACCTAAAGCGATAACCGAAACTGCCCGAGATAAGAAAGGCCTCCCATCCCTGCGGCGAAAGGCGCGGCTGGAAGACTAAGAGGCTTTGGTAGGCCTGCTGGCGGCCCCAATTCAGACCCACCTGCTCAAGCGTCCATAGACCCCAAGGTTGACTGCTAGCTATACCGCTCAGGCTTACCCACCAGAGTCGCTGTAACCACCCCACGCCCAGCGAAAGTAAGAAAGGGATACCTTTACTTTGTGGCATGTCTCAGACGGGAGGCAAGCTCATAGCCCGTGCCCTGCGCGATATAGGTATGACGCATCTTTTTACGCTCTCAGGCGGCCACATTATGGAAATCTACGAGGGCTGCGCAGACCTTGGGGTACCCGTGATAGACTTTCGGCATGAGCAGGCGGCGGGCTTCGCGGCGGAAGCGGCAGCCCGGCTGACTCGCCGCATCGGGGTGTGTGCTGTAACGGCCGGCCCCGGTGTTATGAATGTCGTTACGGCTGTAGCTAACGCCTGGCGCTCCCAGACGCCCATGATTGTAATCGGTGGCCAAGCCGCTCAGCCTACCTTGGGTATGGGCGCCCTCCAGGAGATGGATCATGTAGCCGTTCTAGCCCCGATTACCAAATGGTCGGTACGCGTCCCTAGCCCGCGCGAGATACCTGATTATGTGCAGCGGGCCTTTGAAGCTGCCACCAGCGGCGTCATGGGTCCTGTCTTTTTGGAATGTCCGATGGATATTCTTTTTGACCGAGCGGGCTCAGTAGGGGTAGAGATGGATGGGGCGATAGCTCCTCTCCCCGTGGCGGAACGGGAGGTCCAGCAGGCCGCCGACCTTCTGCGTCAGGCCCAGCGCCCCGTGCTGCTGATTGGAAGTCAGATCCTCTTCTCCCCCCAGGCGCCGCATATAAAGGCTCTGGTAGAGGTGCTCAGCCTACCTACCTATCTCAATGGCATGGCGCGCGGGCTTTTAGGTGCCGAACATCCGCTCTTCTTTCTGCACTCACGCAAGGCCGCCCTAGCCCAAGCCGATGTAGTGATTTTAGCGGGGGTTCCGCTAGACTTTCGGCTCAATTATGGCGCCTCTATCGCCGAGGGTGCTCAGCTTATTCGGATAGACCGCGACCCTAGTGAGCTCCAGCGGAACCGCCCTGGGGCGGTGAGTGCGCATGGGGACCCAGGCGACTTTCTCCAGCGGCTGGCCCAGACCTTCAAGCCGCCTCTCACCGCCTGGCGCGAATGGAAAGAGCAGCTCCTGGCCGAAGAGCAGCAACGCCAGGCCCGTATCCACGCCGAAGCGGCCGCCTCTACGCGCCCCGTAAATCCCCTCCGCCTCGGGCTAGAGATAGATAAACTTCTCACCCCGAAAAGCATCGTAATCGGCGACGGGGGGGATATTGTGGGCAGTTCGGCTTACACCATACGGCCTAGAGGGCTAGGGCAGTGGTTAGATGCAGGTCCGCTGGGCACCTTAGGGGCTGGCGCGCCGTATGCCATAGCGGCCAAACTCCTCTTTCCCGATAGCGACGTGTGGGTAGTTTTTGGGGATGGGGCCTTCGGGCTGAATGGCATGGAGTATGACACGGCGGTGCGCTTCAACCTGCCCTTTGTAGGGGTAATCGGTAACGACGCCGCTTGGACGCAAATCAAACGGGCGCAACTTCCTATGTACGGGCGAGCTATTGCTACGGACTTGCGTCTCACGCGCTACGACCAGATGGTGGAAGCCTTAGGAGGCTGGGGCTGCTTCGTAGAGGATACGGCTGAGCTTCCCGGGGCCTTGGAGCGGGCGCGCGCCTCAGGTAAGCCCGCCTTAGTGAATGTACATATCGGTGAGACGGAATTTCGGAAAGGCTCTATCTCTATGTAGGCTTATCTCTGCACAACGGAGAAGCGTCGTACGGCCCGCAGGCGTCCCTGCCCATCCACCCACTGCGCATAGTAGAGCCCTTCGCTCAGCTCAGGAAGCGCCAGCAGCTGGCTCTCTTCGGTATTCACTTCTAAGACGCACACGCGCCGACCAATTAGGTCCAGAACTACTATCCGTTCGCCCTCGCCTATCTGCTCGCCGCGCCGAATCAGCGCGTGGCGGCTGGGATCATAATGGAGTTCAGCCTCGCGTCGGGCTAGCTGCGCCTGCCCCAAAGCAAGCCCCAAAAGCAAGACAAATCGCCGCATGCTAAGAGGACTAACAAAAACCGTGCTCATTTACTCCGAGCAGGGCAGGAGGTAGAGCCGAGCGCGCCGAATGCCTATCATAGTGTCCTGCCGAATGTATGGCAGCAGACCTATCCGATAGAGCCCTGTATAGGGAAGGGCCAGCTGAGGAATAATTATCTGAGCGAACCGTCTATTCTTTTTATACCAATACCCCAGTGAGTCGGCAAAAACTAAATGAAATCGGGCTTTGGTAGGCGGCTGGTTGGGCGGCTGGAAAAAGAAGAGTACATACATGTTGCGCCAGGGGTAGGTTTCTTCTAATTCTATCTGGAGTTCTACTTTTCGGCAGGGCTGAATGGCTGACACCTCAAAGGTTTGCCAGATAGTATCGGGATATACCCAGAGGTGCTGGGGGAAGGTATGGTCTAAAACTTTTTGCCGGCCGCTACAGGCCCAGAAGGTCAGGCAGCTCAGCGCTGAGATTGAGGCAGCCGTTTTCCGTAACAAGGAGGTCATTTTCAATTCGGATGCCGATCCCTTCGTTGGGGAGGTAGAGGCCGGGTTCGCAGGTAACCACGGCGCCCACGGGCAGGGGGTCGTAGCGGGAACCTACGTCATGCACGTCTATACCTAAGAAATGGCCTAGGCCATGGGGAAAGAAGCGCTTGTAGGCATTAGGCTCAGCCTCGGCGGGAAGGAGGCCAAGGGCCTTGAGCCCTTCCTGCATGTATTCGCCGACGGCTTGGTGCCACTGGTGGAGACTCAGGCCGGGGCGGAGCAGGCGCTGGGCATAGGTTTGCACATCCGCCACCCAGCGAAGGTAGCGCTCGGCTTGCTTAGAAAGCGGGCCTACGGGGAGCGTGCGCGTAAGGTCAGCGTTGTAAAAACCCAGTCGGGCACCGATATCTATAAGCACCAGTTCGCCTTCGGCAAGCGGCTGGCTATTATGGGTGTAGTGGAGGGTGCAGGCGCGAGCCCCCCCGGCCACAATAGGCGGAAAGGCCGAAAAGGCGCGCCGCCGCAGAAAAACCCGCTGGATTTCCGCTTCCAGCTCATACTCCATAACCCCTGCGCGCAGGAGAGGCTGGATGGCCTGATAGGCTTCAATCGTGATGCGGATCGCCTCCTGGATAAGGGCTAGCTCTTCAGGATCCTTTTGGAGCCGAAGGCGTGTAAGTAGCGGCGCTAGCCGATGAATGGAATGGGCGGGAAACTCTTGCTGGAGCCGGCGGGCAAAGCGGTGGGCCGGGGAAGGTACAAACGCATGCGTCTGGCGGTCGTGCTCGTTGAAGTCCAGCGCTATACCTTGGATTTGACTTACCATTCGCCGCCAAAAGGTTGGCCATTCGCTGAGGGGCTGAACTTCGGGTACGCCGCTGCGTGCCTGCGCCTCCTTGATCCCATAGCTCCACCCTTCCCAGAGCTTTTTCTCAGGGGAAGGCGGCTGGATGAAAAGTACCTCCCGCTGCTCGGGCAAAGGCGCTTCGGGAAAAAGCCACAGCAAAGCGTGCGGCGTCTCTATCCCAGTAAGGTAAAAGAAGTTGCTATTTTGCTGGAAAGGTAGGGCTGTATCCGCCTCGCCGGCTAGCGGTTCATTAGCCCATACGATAGCCGCTACCCCAGAAGGTAGAGCCTGGGCTAAGCGCTGGCGATGCCGTACAAAAACCTCTGTCGGTAAGGTAGGATGCCGAAACATCTGGCAAGGACATTAAGGGCTAGCCCCTACAGACTGTACCTGGAGTGGCACCATCTGAGTAGTCCCATATAAATTGGGGTTATACATCGCCAGAATGCTTAGAGCAGGCATGACGTAGGTGCCCCCATAGGTTACCTGGGCCGTCAGACTAAGCCGGGCTTTAGGTTTTGTTAAGTTCAGGTAACAGCGCAGCTGGTCCTCCCGGATATCTACATACACCAGCTCGGCGCCCTCTACGGAGATCGGTGCTTCTTCGGGGAAGAGGCGGGGATTGAGGACCTCCCAGCCGGCGGGTATAGGGATAGTGAGGGCCACCTGATAAAGGGGAAGGTCGGCATAGTCGGCTTCAATACCTATATGCCACTTCACCCCTTGGCCAGCTTTGAGCTTAGGGGAGCTGGACGTTTCCCAATCGGTTTGCAGTTTGAGTCCCTTAGTTTGAGGCGGCTGGGGCGTTATGGGTACGCCTTCTACCCAGATTAGCGCATACAGACTATCGCTGCTGAGATTAGCCAGGCGTAGCACCGAGTCGGGCTCCGTGCTTAGGTCAATACCTATGGGGGCGGTATTTAGCTTGAGGGTTTTTGAACTCAGGCGCACTTCAGCCTGGGCCGCCTTTCCACTAGGGCTGAGGCGCTGGAGGGCTAAAAGAAGCCAAGCCGTCTCCTGCGTAGAGTAAAAATAGTACTGCACTATTCGGTCAGCGAGCTCGCTTTGAAGCCGCCCAACGCTCTCAGAAGGCAAGGCGCGTTTAGAAGAGGGCACGAAGCTCTCGGCATAAACCCATAGGGCTTCCTCGCGCCAGGGTGAAATAAGTTCCTCATAAACAAACTGGTCCGTCTTGAGCTTAGCCGAGGAGGGGGAGGGAAGGGGCAGGCCGGCTTGGGCGTAGGCGGCTCGCCACAGAGCCCGCTGGACAGGGGAGGTAACCTTACTAATTTGGCTTAGAGCAGGTAAGGCCTCGGCTATTTCCTTCCCATAGGCTTGGGCCACTACGAACGCCCGATAGGCCGTCGTATGGCTAGCATAATCGTAATCCTGGCCATAAAGGAGCTTTTTCTGATAGGCTAAGGCCTTTTCCAGTAGGGGTTTGGCTTCAGCGTACCCTGCCTGAGAAGCTAAGAGGAGGAAATGGGTGATATAGACGCTAAGCCAGGGGTCGGCTGAGCCGCCTGGCCAGTAGGCAAAGCCGCCTTCGGGCGTCATAACCTCTTGAAGCATAGGAAAGCTGGCCCGTACCATTTGGGCTATCTGCGCCTCTGTATACCCACTAAGTATCTCAAGCCACTGCCCTACTGCAAGGGCTACTAGGGCTCTAGAGGTAATTTGCTCGCCGCAGCCATGTGGAAAGGTAGCCAGCTGCCGTAGAGCCGGCGCATAGAAGATAAGCGGGTTGGTACCCACTACTAGCCGAGTCTTACGCGTGGCGGGGAAGTAGTCCTGGATAGGAAGCCGGATAAGTTCGTCCTGCTTCGGCCCTAGGCGATGGACGACCCACTGGCGCTGAACGGGCTGAGCAGGCCGTAGGATAAGGGGCACTTCCTGCACCAGACGATTATCTAAGTAGAGCTGGGCTTTAGCTTCGCCTACAGGGGCTAGTCCTTCTAAGCTAAGCGGGAGGAGGGTGAGGTTATGGGGCGCGAGCTTATAGCGTCCCTCCGAGGGCGTAATTCGGAAGGCCGGGCTGGCTAGGACAACTTTCCAGGTGCCTTCTTTAGGCTTAGCCGTCGTATTGTGGAGGCTAAGGTGGGCTAGTACTCTATCGTTCAGGCTGAGATAAGGGGGTAGGCTCAGGCGGGCTACCACCGGCTGGGTGACCGTTGTAAAAGTTTCCCCCATTCCAAACTGCCGCTCTGTGGCCACATAGGCGCGCCAGCGCAGCTTGCCCGTAAAGCTGAAGGGCACCTGAGCTGTAACGCGTACCCGCCCTTGGCCATCGGCCTTCAGCGCCGGCCAATAAAAGCTAACCGTACGCTGGTGGGTATGGGACTTTGCCGCCCTGCCTTGCTCAAAAGCCATGCCGCCCATCCCCATCTCTTCTGAAGAGCTAAATCCTTCCCCGCCACCTATCGTATGGGGGCCCCAGGGGGCTGTGTAGGGAAGCTGCTCGGCTACCGCCACCTCATGGGCACGCTTCTGGTAGAAGAAGTCGTATGGGTTGCCTACCTCCCGACGCTGAAGCACCACTACGCCCATGTCTAAGCCGCTCAGGATAACCTGGGCATGCGGGGCCGTTTGGACCTCTACCGAAACGCTAGTACCCGGAAGAGCCTCCGTAGGCGCTTGGATAGTAACGGGGAGGCGGCTGCCGGGCAGCTCTACGGGTAGGTAAATTAGCCCACGGCCCGTACGGAAAGGCACGCCACGGCTCGGTTCGTAAAAGGCTACTGCATGGAGGTAGAGGCCGGGGGTATAGGCCTCCTTTATGGGAAATTCCACCTGCACGGTAGGTTCACGGGCTTCCACCCACCAGCTATCCCATACCTTCTCCCGCTCAAGGGTCAAAAGGACGCGGCCAGGGAAGGGGAGCTTGAGTAAGGCTGTGGCTTTCTGGCCTGGGGCGTAAGTGGGCTGCTGCGGCACAATCTGTATGAAGCCCTCGGGGTCGCCACGTAGGTTAGCCTGCGTACCCATTCCCCAGGCTTCTATGCGTTGGACAGTGGGGAAGCGCTGCTCAGGTGCCCAAACCCGAATTTCGTACTCTCCGCCCTCTGGCGGGGTAAAGTTGAAGAGACCCTCCCCCTTTTGGATTGAGATTAGGCCGCGGTAAATCACCTTTTCCTGACCCTCATAGGCGTGTTCCTCATGGTAGGTGCGGTAGTAGCCATACCAGTAACCTCGGTACACTACCTCTACGCGCAAGGAGAGAGGCTCCGTATAGGGCTGAAGGCTATCACCGGCAAGAAGGCGTAGAGGGATAGGGATAGGGGCGCCCACAAAGACCCAGGGCGGGAGCTTCTTCATGCCTACTAAAACGGGCTGAGTGAGATAGACTAGACGGCGAGTGGCAAGGTTAGGTCGGCCTTCATCATCTCGTAGAGTGGAGGTAGCTAGCAGTTCTCCATATCCCCAGCCTTTAGGTAAGGGTATATCCGTGCTAAAGGTACCCTGAGGGCTCAGCGTGAAAGAAGTAGTAGTAGAAAAGGACTCTACTTCCTGGCTGGGGAGGCTTATGTCCCAGATGTAATCCTGCCAAGCTGGGCCACTGAGGGATAGCGGCTTCCACCGAACGCTTAGTTCCCCTTTTAGGCCCCCAGCGGCTGCCCCGTGCCAGAAAACCGCATTTAGGTTCAATTTAGCTGTTTGTCGCTGGCGTTCTAAAGTCATTTGTATGTCTAGCCGAGGAGGGCGGAAAAATTCTACTTGAAGGTTGAGGCTATTGAGGGGGTTGCTACTCGTAGCCTGGCTAGCGAAGACTTTCCAAGTGTATATCCCCGTGGGGGCTTGGGGGGAGAGGGGATACCGCCAGGTCCAGAAGCCTTGCGCATCGGCTTGGAGCGGGCCTCGCCATAACTCGCGCCCCTCAGGGTCGGAAAGCGAGCCCTCAAAGGCCATCTCTTTGGCGTAGTTTAGGTCAGGGAGGAGCCGAGCTAAGCCGGCAATCGTAATCGTGTCGCCAGGTACATATAAGGTGCGCCCGGGTTGAAGGTAAATCAGAGGTCCCTTTGCTTGAGCTGAAAGGCCCTCGGTCTCAAAACTCCAACGATAGGGGCGCAGTGCCCGCAGAGTTAGGTAGTTGGGTTGGCCTTCCCATGTACTCCAGAGGCCTTCCACCACGGCAGAGGGGGGCAAGCGAAGTACGGCTTTCCCGGCCCGGTCGGTCGTGCCGCGCGCTAAGACTTCGCCTGAGGTGCCCCAGGCTTCCACCGTGGCGCCTGCACATGGCATACCGGTAGTAGACCTTATGGCCCACACGGTTAGTTCTTCCGAACCCGTACGCGCTAGAAGGAGGTAATCGCTGACTACCACCCAAGTGCTTATTTGCCGAAAGTAAAAGTCACCCTCTTCTGCTGGGAGCTCAATTTCCAAGGCGTAGAGACCTGGCGGTAGGTCATAACCCAAGGCATACCAAAGCTGGCCACCCTGCTGGCGTTTGGGTAGGGCTGAAAGGGGCAGGCGTCCCTGACGCACGGGCTCGCCATACACCTCTAAATCGCTAAACCGAAGCCCATCCCAATAATACCAGTGGGACTCCGCCTGCCCAGGGGGGGTATAGCTAGCATACAGCTTTTCCGCCTGCTGACGGAAAAAGAAGCGCACGTTCTGGGGTAAAATCCGCCAAATGGCGTGTTGTATTTGCTTAGCGCCAGAGGGCGCCGTGAAGTAAAGCGGCGTACCAGGGCTAAGGAAATGTACATAGGGCTGGAGCCACTCTAAGCGCTGAGAGAGCGTAGGTGTAATTACTAAGGAAAGGGGTTTAGTCAACTGAGCTCCACCGCCAGGAAATCCTGCGGCCAGTTCTACGCGAAGCGGCTCCGAAGTGATTTGCTGGGGGTAGAGGTATACCTCTAAGCCCTCTACCCAGACTTGGAAGGGTGGCTTTGAGGGCAATCGGAGGAAGGTCATGATCTGGTTCTTGTAGGGTTCTAACCACCGGTTGAAGCGCAGGCGTATGCGCCTTTGAGACTCTTCCCATATGCTTTCCCGTAGGTACAAGGCCGATTTGTGAGTCTCGGAGAAATTCAGGGTAGCGCCGTGAATACGCTGGGTTTTAGAGGCATAGGCGGCTAAGTGCAGAAGGCCAGAGGGAGACTGGGGTAGAAGCCCTAAAGCCGCCCGCTCAGAAACCACTACCCATTTCACCGATAGGCGGCGTCCCGACTCATCGGTGAGGTTGAGCTTATCAAGGTTCACCTGCTTGAGAGGGGCATTTGCCTGGATATATACCGCTGCTTCTCCGTTAGGGCCTACGTGGGGTAGGGTATCCGCCACTATTTCTAAGGGAGCTACACGGAATTTTGCTTGGCCACGCAGAGGAGAAGGCCATACGGCTTTCAGGACGTAGGTTTGCCCGGCTTGGAGAGGGGCGCCTGTAATAATCAGCGCTGCTTGCTTGCCTAGGCGCTCACAGCTTAGAATGGGCACCTGAGGTTCCAACTTGAAGGACAGGGATACTTTCTCAGGCAAAGGCTGGCGGAAATGAACGACTATAACCTGAACTCCAGGTGGCAAGCCCGTCGGTGGGGCCGCTACTTGGAAGTCTTTTCTTTGGGCACTTGCCCAGAAAAAACCTCCAACTATTGCAGCCACTACCGCTATCCCCCCTAACAGGCTATATTTTCGGCGCATACGCGAAAATACCTACTTTAGACTAGTGGGAGCTGTTGCATCGGCTGCTTCTTGCTTTTCCCCCAGAGGCAGCTCATCGGCTGGCCTTTCGGATTCTGCGAAGCCTAGGCGCTATAGGGCTATGGCGCGGCAAGCCACCCGTAGTAGCGCCGCGGTCACTCTGGGGTCTTAACTTTCCGCACCCCATCGGCCTGGCAGCTGGTCTGGATAAGAATGCTGAGCTTTTGGACTTCTGGGCGCACTTGGGCTTCGCTTTTGTAGAAGTGGGCACCGTAACCCCTCACCCTCAGCCGGGAAACCCCCGTCCGCGTCTCTTTCGCATCCCTCAGGACCAGGCCTTACTGAATAGAATGGGCTTCAATAACGACGGCGCCCTCGCTTTAGCTCGCCGTTTAGAAAAACGACCCCCTCACCTGATTGTTGGGATAAACCTTGGCAAAAACAAAGATACACCCCTATCCCTGGCCTATAAGGACTACACCCTGGCCTATCGCCTACTCAGCGCCCACGGAGACTTTTTCGTCCTAAATGTAAGCTCTCCTAATACCCCAGGGCTTAGACTACTCCAGGGAAAGGAATGGCTCAAAGGCATCTTGCGGGCGATTCTGGATGCCTCAGGGGGCCAGCGCCCAATTCTTATCAAGTTATCCCCGGACCTTACCCCTGAGGCTTTGGAAGAAGCCGCCCATATAGCTAAAGAAGAAGGGATAGCTGGAATTGTAGCCACCAATACAACAACCCAAGTAAAATACCCTCACTTGGGCGAAGGAGGGGTAAGCGGAGCCCCCCTCAAACCTCTGCGCCAAGCGGCAATACGGCGCCTCCGATCTTTCGGGCTGCCGATTATTGCTACTGGCGGCTTTTTAAGCAAGGCAGATATACTGGAGGGACTTGAAGAAGGGGCAGCTCTAGTGGAAATTTATACAGGCTTTGTCTATAAAGGCCCACGTCTCCTTAGGGAGACTTTAGCTGCCCTGCCAAAAAGTACCCCGTAGGGGATTTGAACCCCTGTTTCCTCCTTGAAAGAGAGGTGTCCTAGACCGGGCTAGACGAACGGGGCAACTGAACAGGGCAAAGGTACAACTTTTCGTTGAATTCTCCTACTTCTTCTTAGGAGGGGCCTTTTTAGCCGCTGGCTTAGTCGCTGGCTTGGTGGCCGAGGATTTAGAGGTGCCACCGCCCTTGGAGGCGGAGCTGGCACTTTGGGCTTTTTGGGCGGAAATTTCTTTCCGCACTGTGTGGGCCCAATTTTTCAGAGCCAACAAGGCTTTACGCGCCCGTGTGCCGGCCGCCTTGTTTCCGTCGTCATAAAACTTCCGCAGGTCCGTCTGAAGCTCTTCTACGAGCTTAGCGAGCTCTTCGTACCGCTTTGTCATAGGTGTGAAGTTTAGTGTTTGCAGACAAAGGTAAGTATTTTTTTAGAAAATGGCGCGCCCCTCTCCTACCCCTTACTCCACATATAATCCACATTTTGCCTTCCGTACCTCTTTTGCCCCGATTCTACAGACTCTGCCAATCATCCCCTAGGGAAGTCAAAAAAATTCCCAACCCCTGTCTTAGGGGCTGTGGTTGCTGGGATACTCAAAATAGGCGGCGATACGCCTGCCTAGGGGGGCGGGGCGCAAAAAGCTGCGGCTGTCGGGATGATCCAAAATAGCTTATATTTGGAGCTATGCTACGCCTAGCTCGTTTAGGTTTGCTTGGCGGCCTTCTATTTAGCCAAGGGGATAAAATAGCCTTTTTTCAAGGCGACTGGGAGGCCTTACTGGAAGAAGCGAAAAAGCAGCACCGCCCGGTATTCGTAGATTTCTATACTACTTGGTGCGGTCCCTGCAAAATGCTAGAGCGCTACACTTTCTCCGATGCCAGCGTAGCGGCTTACGTTCAGGCCAACTATTTGGCCTATCGGGTAGATTGTGAGCGCGGCAAAGGTCCTATGCTAGCCAATGCTTTTCACGTGCGAGCCTATCCTACGATTGTATTTTTATCTCCGGAGGGTAAGGAGATGGGCCGCCAAGTAGGCTTTGTAGATGCGGCTACTTTCCTTGCGCTACTTCGGCGCTATCGCGAAAGTACAGAGTACGCTCGGCCCAGCTCAGACCTTCCTAAAACCCACTCGGCTCGGTGAGTGTGCGGGGCTGGGGGCGCTCACTAGCCACCTTCTTTCCCTGGCCTCTTTGCGCTATAGCCCAGCAAGCCCATATCCAGTTTTTCTCAGGAAGCTGGGAAGCCTTGCTTCAGGAAGCCCAGCGCACCAATAAGGCCATCTTTGTAGAATTCTATGCCGTATGGTGCGAGCCCTGCAAGCAGCTAGAGCGCTATACTTTCCCTAACCCTGAAGTAACCGCGTACGTGCAAACCCACTATCTCGCCTACAAGGTAGATGGGGAGCAGGGCGAGGGTGCGCGTCTAGCTAAGCGGTTTCGGGTACGCGCCTATCCTACTCTCCTTTTTCTCTCACCCTCTGGCGAGCAAGTGGGCAAGCGCGTGGGTTTCGTGGATGCTCCCGTGTTTTTAGGTCTTCTTAAGAATCATTACGATAAAATATTTGGCCGTTTTGAAGAGAGCCCGCATTCGTGGGAAAAATTTCTGGATGAATATCGTGTATTTTTTTATGCTCTTCTGGAAAGTGCTTGGGAGGCGCGGTTTCGGCAAAGCTTTCACCGCTGGCAACGGGGAGAAAACCCTGAGGTAGAGGCGCTTCTTCCGACCGAGCGGGAGGTTTTTCAAGCCTTGGTGGTCTGGCGGGAGGGGGCACGCTCCACCGCTCTTCAGCGGCTTCATCACCAACTCTTTCAAAATAAGCGCCTTACCCCTACTCAAAGCCTTTGGCTGAGCGCCTACACGCTCGTATATGCGGAATCTGTGCCGGCCGAAGCTTTACAGTGGGCCAGTTACGCTATTCAGGAGGACCCGACGGGTTCAGCCTATCTCACACAAGCTGCCCTCTACTACCGTTTAGGCCGCAAAGCGGAAGCCCAAACCGCCCTGAAAATTGCTCAGCGGGAGCTACCAGCGGACCACCCAGCCGTAGTAAAGCTTCAGCAACTGCTTCTGGCCCCCTAAAAACCACACCGCTTCCCTTCTAACTTTGCTTGGTGCGCCTGTACTTCTTAGGGGTAACCCTCTTGCTTGCGCAGCCGCAGCTTGTTTTCCAAGACAGCGTGCGGCAGGTGTATGTGTATCAGCTAAAGAATGGCTTTACGGTAGTAGCCAGCCCTAATCCCACTGCACCGCAGGCATTTGTAGTAGTGGCCACGCGGGCTGGCAGCAAGCAAGACCCTCCTTCCCACACAGGGTTAGCCCACTACTTAGAGCATATGCTCTTCAAGGGTACGGACCGCTTAGGTACGCTAGCCTACGATAAGGAAAAGCCTCTGCTCGACACCATAGAAGTCCTGTATGAACTCTACAACCGCACGACCGACTCCCTGGCCCGATTAGCGATTTACAAAAGGATAGATTCGGTGGCGCAGCTGGCGGCTCAATGGGCTATCCCCAATGAGTATGATCGCTTGGCCAGTGCGCTAGGGGCCTCTGGCACAAACGCCTTCACCACCTTTGATGTAACCGCCTATATTAACACCATACCTGCTTCCCATGTGGAGGCCCTTTTGCGTCTAGAGTCAGAGCGTTTTCGTAATCCTGTTCTGCGTCTTTTCCACACCGAACTGGAAGCCGTATATGAGGAAAAGAACATTTCGCTGGACAATGAGATCCGAGAGCTATCCGACAAGGTGTATGCGGCGCTTTTTCCAGACCATCCGTATGGTACCCAAACCACTATAGGTACGATCGCCCACCTAAAGAACCCCTCTATCTCAGCTATCAAGCGGTATTACGCTACCTACTATGTGCCAAATAATATGGCACTGATTGTGGTAGGGGATATTGTGCCGCAGCGGGTGGCCGAATGGGCGGATCGGTATTTTGGGGACTTTCCCGCACGGCCTTTGCCGCCTTTCCCCTATCCGAAAGGGGGGCCTTCGCCTTTGCGGAAAAAGGTACGCGTAGAGGTGACCGGTCCTAAGCCGCCCTCCGTACAATTGGCCTTTCGCTTACCCCCGGTTGGCACGCCAGCCGCCCAAGCGGCCCTCCTTTTAGACCAAATTTTGTCCAATAGCGCTGGAGGCCTTCTGGATGAGCTGCTTGTACAAACCCGAAAAGTGCAATCCGCTGGCAGCCACCTTAATTTCTTGGCCGACCATACTGTTCATATAGTCTATGCCGAGCCGCGCCCAGGGCAGTCGCTGGAAGAAGTAGAAAAGCTGCTTTGGGAGGCCTTGAGGGAAGTGGCAAAGGGAAAATTTGGCGACTCGCTCCTTTCGGCGGCCATTAATAGCCTCCTCCTTCAGCAAGCCAAACGCTGGCGGGAAAATACTGGCCGAGCCTATGAGTTACTGGATATTTTCGTCAAGGAGCGTCCGTGGGCCGAGGGCCTGTATGCCGTAGAGGCCTTGCGTCGCCTTTCCCGAAAGGACCTGCTAACCCTTCTTAAGACCTACTATCGGCCCAAAGCCTGTGTAGTAGCCTACAAGCGCCAGGGCGAGCGGCCTTTTATTCCCAAAGTGCCTAAGCCCCCTATTACCCCCTTACCCATTCGACGCAAGGAATTTTCTGCGTATGCCACCACTTTTCTTGAAGAAGCTCGGCAGATAACCCCAAAGCCACCTAGGTTTGCTCATTTTGACTCAATATTTGATAAAAGCAGTCTCTACGGCAGGGTACCCTTTTATGCCTTGCGTAATACCGACGATAGCCTCTTTACCCTTATATGGTATCTGCCTATAGGAAGCCATCATGATAAATGGCTGCCTCTTATCCTGCGGTATTATGAGCATGTCAGCCCGCGCGGCATGACCCTTACCAGCTTCAAGCGCCAGCTCTTTATGCTGGGAGGTGAGCTGGAAGTGCATGGGGGCGACCTAGAAACGTATGTAGTCCTGCGCGGCTTTCGCGCCAACCTGCTGCCCTTGGCCCGTCTAGTGGACTCGCTCCTCCACACTCCTCAGGTAGATGAGAATATGTGGGCCTTTATTCGGGCTAATACCCTCAAAAGCCGGGCTGATCTCAAAGAAGACCCGGGGGCTATTCAAAGTTTTCTGATTGCCTATGCGCTTTATGGAAGTGAGCACCCCCGCAAGCATATCCCCTCGGCGGAGGAGCTAAAGCTTATGACGGCGGAGGAGCTAGTGCGACGCGCCACCGAACTGTGGCGGTATCCTTGGGAGCTATACTACGATGGACCGGATGGCGCAGAGGCGGCGTATGCATTGCGCGCAGTGCTTCGAGTGCCTGCCGAGTGGCAAGTCCCCCCTACCCCTCGACTTTACAAAATGCTGGAAACCCCACTCCGAAAAGCCTACTTTGTGCATTTCCCCATGGTACGGGCTCTCCTTGCTTGGGTGCATCGGTCTGTAGGCTATCAGCGTCCCCTTTTTCCTTTAGTTCGGTATTTCACGGAATACTTTGGAGGGAGCATGTCAAGCCTTGTCTTTCAGCAAATTCGCGAGGCTAAAGGATTGGCCTATAGCGCTAGGGCCTATTTCGTCGCCCCAGGCCGGCCCGATGCGCATTACTATTTCTTAGGCATGATTAGCACGCAGGCGGATAAGCTGGTTGAGGCCTATCAGGCTATGGAGAGCCTTATAGATACTCCTTTGGTGGAGCCTAATTTGGCTCATCTAGCGCGTGAGGCGCTTCAGAAGGAGCTAGCGGCCGACCGCGTGGCGCATGAGGAGGTATTTTACCGCTTCTGGGAGGCTCGGCGCCTAGGTCTAGCGCAGGATCGGCGAGCAGACCTTTGGGAAGCGCTACCTTACCTGGATGAAAAAGACCTACGGGATTTTCACGAAGGGTATCTCCGAGGCAAACCGCGCCTTCTGCTTCTTGTGGGCGATAGAAACCGACTTCCCTTAGAAGTACTCCGAAGTTACGGGCTAACTTTGGAAGAGCTTTCTAAGGAAGAGCTTTTTGGCTACTGATTGGGATAGAGGTAGGTGGTTTGGAGTACGGCTTCGGGTGGAATAGCCGCTGGCGTACGCCCGAAGTAGTGCTTGTAAAGCTGTCCTGCGGCCCAAGTGGGAATAAAGCTCATATATTGCCAGCTGCCGGGATTGCCAGATTGGCCGCCCGGATAGACGCCATACCCTTGTACGGGGGGCTTGAGATCTACTACCATGCGCCAGGAGGGCCCGCTAGTGGGGCGGATGGAATTGATACAGTGATCGTCACCATCTAAGCGTAGCACCTCGGTACCGAAGCCTGGCAGCTGCGCCAGATGGCGAATGCGTGTGCCACGGTAGCGCCACCAGGTGAGTGTGTCCCCGGCTTTTTCAGCCCAGGCGGCTACTTCCCTCCAAGTGCGCTGTAAAGTATCTCGGACCGCCTTGGCTACCGAGTCAGTTTTGAACCATCGCTGATAAAAAGACGAAACTTGACCTGCGGCTATATCCCGCAAGAGCTTGAGGGTGATTTCCCATTCGGGAGGGCGAAGCGCTAAGGGCTTCCAAAGCGTGCGATGAAAGAGCTCCCACCACCGGCGGAAAAGGGTGGGAGCCGTAGCCTCAGCCCGAAAATGATAATCCCACTGACGAAGCGTATCTAACCAGCGTCCCTGCTGATCTTTGAGGCTTTCCAACATAAGCGGGAGGGCCTCACTGGCTAAGTAGTTGCGCGTATCCAGCTGAAGTAGGCGGAGCGAGTCTACCGTGGCTTGACGCATAGTTTGGAGGCGCTGGGCTATGCGCGCGGCTCGGTCCAGCACATCAAAGTCCCAGCCTAAGTAGTAGGGATAGCTTTTGGGGGCGGGGTGGCTATTAGCCGAGCGCACAAAGCCCGAAGGTGGGTCTATGGCATGGGGATTGGCCTCTAAAGGAAGCCAATCGCGCCAGTGGTGGGCGGGATTAGCCGCATCCAGTACGAACTTGCCCTGATTAGGCCAGCGGAGCGGATAGAGCCCGCGTACCCATAGCGCAATATGCCCAGCGGTGTCTGCGTAGGCAAAATTTTGCGCCGGGCTTCCATAAACGCGCAGAGCGGCCTTATAGTCCTCTAAGTTTCGAGCCCGATTGATAAGGTAGAAGAAGCGCGCTTCGTTGGAGGGTTCGTAGGAGATCCAGCGAAGCGCGCAGTCCATAGGGGCTTCGCGCGCTTTTCCGGCTAAAGGGCGGGGAACTCGGTCGCGGCGGCGATGCACTACTGGCCCCCACGGGGTATACCATACCGTGTCCAGCACTTGGCGCTGACCGCCCCAAAAGGTGCGTACATAAAGCGTCTCAACGCGCGGCTGAAGGTGCAGTACCTCCTTGCCGAAAAGAAAACTTTCCTGAGCCGTATCGGCATAGGTAAGGTGGTAGTAGTCCATGGCGTCTGGGCCTACGTTAGTTACGCCCCACGCTACGGCCTCATTGTATCCTATAATGATGCCGGGTGCGCCCATGAGGGTTACCCCATAGACGTTTAGCCCGGGCGCTACTAAGTGCATTTCCAACCAGATAGAGGGGAGGGTAAGGGCTAAGTGGGGGTCATTAGCCAAGAGCGGATAACCCGAAGCGGTACGGGTGCCACTCAGCGCCCAGTTGTTACTGCCGGGCTGAGCACCCTCTTCCAACGCTTGGGCTAAGGTGTCCTCCATGTAGGCTTGACTAAAAGGCTGCTCCGCCTGCGGCGGTACCTCCTGCTGGGGATAGGAACGCTCTTCCAGAATAGTCGTGTGGCCTATAGGAGCAAAGTTCGGATAGAGGCTATCTATTACCTCTCGGCCATACTGGCGCAGAAGGCGGGTTAGGTATTTGTCATGGCTGCGTGTGGTAAGGTCATAGGCCATGTATTTTACCAGTAGGGCTGAACGGTAGACTGACCAAGGCTCAGGGGCATAGTCTAAAAGCTTGTATTCTATAGGATAGTCGCGGGGGCTAAGCTGCTGGATGTAGGCATTGATGCCTTCGGTAAGGGCCTCTACGACGGCACGCAGGGTAGAGTCTTTGCGTAGTACTTCTACCACTTTTTCCGCGGCGTAGGGTATACCTAAGCGCCGCATGGCGCGATCCTGCTCAAGGGTTCTCCCACCCAGAATGCGGCTGAGCCGGCCGGCAGCGAAATCCGCCTGAATTTCCATTTGCCAGAGACGGAGGTAGGCCTGGAGATAGCCCTGTACCCGATAAAGATCACGCTCATTACGAGCAAAGATGTGCGGCACCCAGCGATTATCCCAGATAATTCTTACGGTGTCTTCCAGCGTGGGGATGGATACGTGGGCAGGTGGGCGGGCGGTTTTAGGCTCGGCGTTGCGCCAGAAACCTTCTACGGGCGAAAAAAAACGCCCCAGCGGCGGAATCCGTCCCCAGCGACGCCCTAAACCCAATTCTAAGAGAAGCACTACCCCTACCCAGAGGCTTACACGCAGCGCTGCACGCATATCAGGGACGTGGATGGAAGTAGCCGGCTAAACCGTACAAATAGTCCAACCAGCCCCACCAGAGCATAGGTAGGAGGCCAAGAAATAAAAGAAGTAGCACGCTGCTGGCTAGAGCTGGTCGGCTAGGAGTAAGGCCTTCGCCTTTTTGATACAACCAGCCAATAGGGCGCCAGTAGTAGTAATAGCCTATCAGAGCGCCTAAGAGGGCTATGACGGCTGGCCAGAGGTGCCCGGCTCGGAAGGCAGCCGCAAATACGGCGTACTTGGCGAAAAAGCCTACAAAAGGCGGAAGGCCAGAGAGGGAGGCCAAGGTTATTGCCAAAGCCAAGCTGTAGCCGGGGTGACGCTGACCTAGCCCACGCAAGTCCTCTACCGCCAAAGGCTTACTGCGCAGGCTAAGGAGGCCAAAAGCGCATACACTCATAAGTCCATATACCAAGGCATACGCTATAGCTTGCAGCTGGCCTTCTGGGCCGCTCAAAAGGCCAAGCAGCACATAGCTCCCGTGGGCTATGGAGGAGTAGCCTAAAAGGCGCTGAAGCGTAGTCTGCTGGAGGGCGCTGAGGTTCCCATACACTACCGAGAGGGCGGCTAGCCCAGCGAGACCCAGCCGCCAGTTCTCTGGCAGGCTGATCGCATACATAAGCTGAAACCCAAGGAAAGCCGCCGTAGTTTTTCCTAAGGCCACGGCTATTCCTACAGCCCCTGGCGTACCGCCTCCGTATGCGTCGGGCACCCACCAGTGAAAGGGAAAAACCGCCAGCTTGAAAAGCAGCCCTACGCCCATTAGGCCTAAGGCCATGATGAAAGGGGCCTGGTGATACCAAGCCTCCCACTTCAGAGCACGCAGGTGATGGAGATAGAGCGTACCTGATAGCCCATAGAGGTAAGAGAGCCCAAATACTAAAAAGGCAAAGCCTAAGGTGCCCATAAGGAAGTATTTTAGAGCAGCTTCAGCGGCCCATTCGTTGCGCCACGAAAAGCCTACTAGGACGTACAAAGCTAGGGAGACCGTTTCTACAATCACGACGGTTAGGAGCAAGTGATTGCTACCAGGCAGGAGCGTAAGGGCTGCCGTCGCTAATAAGGCAATAGGAATGGCTTCCCAGTTTTCGTGGCGCTCGTGGGTGGCTAAGTAGCGTCCTAAAAATAGAATGCCGAGGCCGCTAATCAGGCCAATCGTAGCGGCCAGCAGGCTGTACATTCCCCCTACCCAGAGCGTACTAAAGAAAATAGTCTGGGGAACTGGCAGGCGCCAGGCTAAGTAAAGCCCGCTTCCCAAGGTGGCGAGACTGGCCAGAAGGCCTAAGCTTTCTACGTAGCGCCGCAGGGAATTGAAAGTACCGCAAAGAAGGGCGGCGAGGCTGCCAAGGGTCAAAATCAGCGCAGGCAAAAGGCCTATATAATCCTTCATCTCGGCGAAGATAACTACCTTTGCTTGTATGCCTGTGCGCCGCTGGTGGCTAGGCCTTATAGTGCTTCTCTTCATAGGTAGCTTAGCTGGCCTGTATGCCCTCCATAAGGAAAATCAGACGCTTCATCAGGAAGTAGCGCGCCTTTCCCACCTTATCTCGGAAAAGCCTGTAGAACTTTCCACTTTTATGACAGCCTATGAGCGCTTTCTTACTAAGCTTCACGCAGCTGGTATGAATGAAAATTGGGAGCTTGCGGCTTTTTACTTAGAGGAGCTCAAGGAGACGGCGGAAGAGCTGGAGAAAAGTCAGGTGGTAGAGGAGGGTATCCCCATTAGCGCCATGATACGCCCTAATCTAATAGAACCTTTAGCGGAATTAGAAAAGGTCCTGCCAGCTAAAGATAAGGCGGCGTTTGAAGCCCAGCTGCGTGCCTTAGTGCAGCGCTGTAATGGGTGTCATGCCGCAGCGGGAAAGCCCTACCTACGCTTTACGCTTCCTGCGGCGGGCCAGCCACCGCGTCAGATCTTTTAGCGCCCGCCTGCCATTCTGACAAACTGACACTGGCATGCCTTTTGCCCTTCCTCCGGCATGCCTAAAATCGTAGGGATAGACTTAGGAACGACGAATTCCGTCGTAGCTATTATGGAAGGGAACCAGCCGGTGGTCATTGTGAATCAGGAAGGAAAGCGTACTACGCCCTCCATGGTAGCGTTCAAGCCCGATGGCGAAAGGCTCGTAGGCGAGCTAGCCAAACGCCAGGCCGTTATGAACCCCGAAAATACCATATACTCCATCAAGCGCTTCATGGGTAAAACGTATGATGAGGCCATCGGCGATGTTAAGCGTGTGCCCTATAAAGTTGTACGCGGTTCTAATAACATTTGTCAGGTACAAATTGGGGATAGGCTTTATACCCCGCAGGAGATTTCTGCGATGATTCTTCAAAAGCTCAAAAAAGCGGCTGAGGACTACCTGGGTGAGCCCGTTACAGAGGCGGTTATTACGGTGCCGGCTTACTTCAACGATGCGCAGCGCAAGGCCACTAAGGAAGCTGGGGAAATCGCTGGGCTGAATGTGCGCCGCATCATCAATGAGCCTACGGCGGCAGCCTTGGCCTATGGTGTAGATAAGCGTATCAAACAAGGTAAAATCGCCGTTTTTGACTTAGGCGGTGGCACATTTGACATATCCATCTTAGAAGTAGGGGATGGGGTATTTGAAGTCCTTTCCACCAGTGGTGATACACACCTGGGCGGCGACGATTTTGACCAAAGGATCATAAACTGGCTTGTAGAGGAATTCTTGCGGGAAGAAGGGGTGGATCTACGCAAGGATCCGCGGGCCATGCAGCGCCTGCGCGAGGCGGCCGAGCAGGCTAAAATAGAACTCTCTACCCAGCAGAATACCGAGATAAACCTGCCTTACATCACTATAGACCCGCGTAAGGGGCCGCTTAACCTTCAGAAAACGCTCACCCGCAGTAAGTTTGAAAGCCTTTGTGAGGACCTGTACGAGCGGTGCCTGGAGCCTTGCCGAAAGGCCCTAAATGCCGCTCGGCTCAAGCCATCGGATATTGACGAGGTAATTCTCGTGGGCGGTTCTACCCGCATGCCGCGTATCCAGCAGCTTGTGGAGCAGTTTTTTGGCAAGAGCCCCAATAAAAGTGTCAATCCCGACGAAGCCGTAGCTCTGGGGGCTGCGGTGCAGGCTGGCGTCTTAGCTGGGGAAGTGCAAGGCGTGCTCCTGCTGGATGTTATCCCCATCTCGCTTGGGGTGGAAACCTTAGGGGGCGTATTTACCAAGCTCATAGAGGCTAATACCACTATCCCGACCCGCCGTACGGAAATCTTCTCTACTGCGGCGGACAATCAAACTACGGTGGAAATCCACGTACTTCAGGGCGAGCGGCCCATGGCGGCAGATAATCGGAGTTTGGGCCGTTTCTATCTGGATGGCATTCCGCCTGCGCCGCGCGGCGTGCCCCAAATAGAGGTAACCTTTGATATAGATGCGAATGGCATTCTCACCGTTACGGCGCGCGATAAGGCTACTAAGAAAGAGCAATCTATCCGCATAGAAGCGGGTACTGGCCTTAGCAAGGAAGAGATAGAGCGGATGAAGCGCGAGGCGCAGATGTATGCCGCCGAAGATCAGCGTCGCCGGGAAGCCGCTGAAAAGCTCAATCAGGCCGACCACTACATATATCAGGCCGAAAAGCTTCTGCGGGAGCAGGGTGATAAGATTCCAGCGAGTGATAAAGAGCGGCTGGAAAATTTAGTGCGTGATCTGCGTTCGGCTCATACGGCTAAGGATACGGCCAAGATAGACTCCCTTCTGCCGCAGCTGATGGCTGTAATGAGCTCAGTGGGGCAGCGCATGTATACAGGTGGCGCTGGTACCACGAGTGGTCGGACAGGGGCTACGGAGGTGGAGTACGAAGAGATTCCTTCGGATAAGTCCTGAGGGTTTTGTTGGGTTGGAGGGGGGCCGCCCCGGGCGGGGGGGGGGCCCCGCCCATTACATGTAAAAAATATTTGCACATATCCCAAAAACCCATCTAAACCTTCCGAAATAGAATTATGACGCCGTAAGTTGCGCCACAGCGGCCTCAGCCGCCCCAAGCGCCCCCTCTATATACCCCATCCACGCAACGGCCCGTTCAGTGCCACACCAGTAGAGGGGCGGGAGCGGCTGACGCAGCGCTCGGCCAAAAAGACTCCATCCCCCCGGCCCGAAGTAACCCGCATAACACCCCCCTATGAGCGGCTCTTCAGCCCAAGTTTTCTGATACACCCAGCGTGCGGGGCGACCGAAAAGCTGCCGAAGAGCCTCAGCATAGTAGGCCTGGCGGTGCTCAGGCGACTCATACAGAAGCATACGGGCCAGGCGCCCTACGGCGAAGCCCGTAATTTGGCCATACGCTCCGTCTGGGGGCGAAGTGTCAAAGGTGATTCGCAAAGCCCCAGTTAGGCTGAGCGTGTGGCCGCTAAGGCCCTCCTCCCGCCAAAAAGGCCGATCGTAAATAGCCACTACTTTCGTAACGCTGCCCATAGGCATGCGTTGGGGTAGCTGCTGGTAGGGCGGTGGAAGTGGCGGTTCAAAGCGCAGAGAGCTCATGGCTGCAGGGGGCAGGGCTAAAAGGGCCGCCCGAGCCGTAAAGGTGCCCCGATTCGTCTCTACCTCCACGCAGCTGCCCTGCCAGCGCAGGGTATGCACCCGCGTCTCCATTTGCCAGGTAGTCTTCTGGGCTAAGCTTTCTATGAGTTTCCCAGCCCCTTCAGAAAATTTTAGGGCTTGGGCGCCCCCCTCCGTTTCTATCAGCGGTTCTAAGCCACTAGCGCTACGGATATACACTAACGTGTGCCAGAGTGAAACCTCTTCGGGTTCGCAGCCCAGTACCGTAGCTAGGCCCACGGCGAAGGTCTCTCGGGCCTCGGCGGTTCGAAGGTTTGCCTGCATCCAAGCGCGTAGGGTAAGTGCATCCCACGAGGGATTGGGTACCTCCCAAGGCGCCTCTAAGCGTACCTGCTGAACTAAGCGCTTGAGCCTAGCTAACCCCCAGCCTAGATCCACTAAGGCGGCCCAAGAAAGGCGGGGAATAGTCCCCTTGTAGCGGTAGCGCTTGTTTGCTTTAATAAGCAGGTTATCGCCCTCTGTGTAGGTAGGATGAAGGGGAATTTTTTCCTTCTGAATCCACGTCAGGGTGCGGGTGTGCTGAGGGCCTACCCACTGTCCTCCTAAATCTATGGGATGCCCTTCTGGTGTGTGGATAGTCCAGAGGCGCCCACCTAAACGGCTATTTGCCTCTAAAACGAGCACTTTGAGCCCCTGCGCTTGGAGGCGGTAGGCTGCGTAAAGCCCGCTGACCCCTCCGCCTATGATAAGCACATCTAACACCCCTCTAAGCCACCTGTGGGGAAGGTTTTGGCAAGCGCCGATCCATAATTTGGCGCCAGAGGGATGGAATAAGAGCCAAGTACAGCATCCCTGCATAGCCCGTGGGAAGGCGCGGTGCCTGCGCAAGCGCCTCTAGCCGATGGTAGGATTTCGCGCCATGGAGATGGTGATCGGCATGGCGCGAAAGGTCCACTAGGAAAAACCGGCTGAAGTATTTATTACTCTCCCAAGAATGCCAAGGGCGGATAGGCTCATCTAACCGCCGCTGAAGGCCGTAGTGTTCAATGTAATTCACGTACTCTAGAAGGAAATTGGCTATTAGGGCTTGAAGGAGGAGGGCGGCTGCGCCACATAGGCCGCCCGCCCAGCCGAAGAGGATTAGAAGAAACCCAAACCCTAAAAGATGCTGGATTAGGTAGTTATCTGGGTGCCAGGGGGAAAGCTGGCGTTTGGCTAGGCGCATTTTCTCCGCCGCCCAAGCCCAGCGAATCTGGCCGGGTATAGTGCGCCAGAGAAAGGCATACAAACTTTCGCCTCGCCGCGCCGAGCTGTAATCCAGTTCAGTGCCCACATAGCGGTGGTGCATCCGCACATGGGTGACGTAGAAGTAGATGTTCCCCGCAGCGCTGAGAAGCGTTTTAGCGCCCCACTGCCAGAGGCGGCCCTTGCGGTGAAGCATTTCATGGGCCACTACGATGCCCGAAGCCCCAGCACTAAACCCTACGGCTAAGGCGCTAATTAGGGCCTCGCTGCAGGTAAAGTGCCCTTTTTTGAAAAGATAGGCCCAATACCCCAGAAGCCCCATGTCCGCCAGCCAGTGCAGGATGAGAATACCTGCTGGCAGGGCCTCCTCATTGTCTGCCTGATTGCTGAGGTGCTCGGGCAAAAAAAGTTCTATCAGGGCTATGCCGCCAAATACCACAAGCCAGGGTAGAAGGCCCCACCACCCGCCCTTGCTAAGGGCCACATAGGTCATATAGGGCACAAGCAGACTGCCTAAGTACTGAATATTGCGTCGCATAGGGATAAATATAACTCAAACGGCGGCTTCCTATCCCGTTAGAAGGGCGTCTCGTCTGGGGCTTCCGTATTAGCGGTCTCGGTATACGAGAGGATAAATAGGGCTAGGTTTTTACCTTTGCTAAATGGAGAAGCTTCAGAACCTTTTCCTTGGCAGCCTTAGGCTTCTAGCCTTAGCGGCGGCGGTCGGGCTTGTAGCCTGCAAGAAGAAAAAGAGGAACGACGATCCACCTACCTCAGGTAGTAATTATCCGCCGAGTGATGGCACGGTACGGGCTACGATAAATGGCGAGGTTATTAGCTTTACCTATGCTCAGACTACGACATATCCACAGTACGAAAGTTGGCAGCTTAGCGGCTTCTATGAAACCCAAACCGGCCGCCGTATTCTCCAGATAGAAGATCTGCCTCTCCCCTCTGGATCCGACACTAGCTATACGCTACAGCGTCCTCCTGATGCGGATCCGGGCGTAGTTTATACCGACAATAGCTCGACTGGAAACTCAATCTACATGCTGGTATTACGCAGTGGTACGCAAGGAATTTACTTCCGAGTTTCTGTAAATATCCGCGGCAATCAGGCTGAGGGCACCTTTGAAGGAAATCTAATTAAAACTTCGGGCTCAGGGCCAGACACGCTATATGTGCGTAATGGCACCTTCTCGGTGAGGCTTCAGCGGTGAGCGTGCGGGTGGGCTAGGTGCAGGGGGCTAGCCAGGCGTTTCGGCGGGACTTTGGCGCGCACACCCTCTCCTTTGTTCTCTTTAGGCTACAGCCCCTCGTAGAGGCAATAATCCTTACGCTCTTTCTGTCTGTAGCGGATTTTGGCTGGTGGAGCTGGGCCGGGGCCATACAGCTAGGAATGCTTCTGTGGGCTAATGGCGGCGTACCTGCCGCTATGCTGCGGTATGGAGCCCTCTTAGAGGAGGAGCGGCTGGCTCTTTTGGGTTGGGGCGTACGGGAAAGCCTCAAATGGGGCAGCTTAGGCGTATTGGGCCTTGGGGGGGTGGCTTTAACCCTTCCACCCCCTGGGTGGTGGGTCACTCTTTCCCATGCGCCAGCCTTGCTGGCTCAGCTTGTGGCCGAGGTACTGCGGGCCCACCTACGAGCCCAATATTCTAATACCCGACTCGTATACGGGCAAATGCTGGGCTTTATCGGTGGGCTTGCGCTGTTGAGCGGGGGAGCTTTCTTTTATGGCCTTTGGGGGGCTGCCCTTGCGCGCCTGACCCAGCCAATCTGGCAGCTGGCCCCGTGGTATGCCCTCTTGCGGGCTGCCCTTCAGACGCCTAGGCAGAACTTTCCCGAAGTGCGCCGCTTCGGCTGGCAAGCCCTTACGGGTAATCTCGCCCTAGAGGCGATTTTTCTTCTCCCTGCTTGGCTCATAGGCTGGCAAAGCGGCTCTCCGATCCTTCTTGCCTACTGGCGCTGGGCCACCCTCCTGCCCCTTAACCTGCGCACCCTTTTTGCTCACCTCGTGCTGTACTTCTATCCACGCTGGGCTTTAGGAGGTCAGCAACCTCTCCGCTCCTATGCGCGCCTTCGCTTCTACTTATACCTTTTGGCTGGGGGGGCAGCGGCCCTTCTGGTTCTAATGGGACTTTTCTGGGAAGTTTTCCCTGGGCCGGCTTACCTTCCCGCACGGCCCTATTACTGGCTAGCCATAGGGGTGGGTTTTATTTGGAGCACGGATGCGCTGCTGCTGCCTAACCTCCTATCGGCCCAAGGGGCTATCCGCCGCTATAGTACAGCTTATGGACTTGGCCTAGCGGGGGCTTTACCTTTCTATCTCGGTGCAAGAGATAACCTCTACCTGTATCTAGTGGGGATGGGTATAGCGGCCCTACTGGCAGCGCTTTGGGCAGCCTATCGGCTTCGGATGCGTAGGGTTTCTTAGCTTTGCCCGCTATGCCCAAAGTGCGCCTTCTCTGGCAGGGCGCGACCTACGAAGTAGAGGCCCAGCCTACTGAGCCTCTTTATGCGGCTATTCAGCGTGCAGGCTTGCCAGCAGGCGAAACGATTCTCACCGCTCGCACAAATGGCACTATTTATGAGCTTAGCGCGCCTATCGGTGAAGCTACGACGTTTGAGCTGCTGGGCTGGGATTCACCCGAGGGCCGGTGGGTCTTTTGGCATTCCAGCGCCCACCTTTTGGCCGAAGCCATCCTAACCTTCTGGCCTCAGGCTAAGCTTACCATAGGGCCTCCTATAGAACAAGGCTTTTACTACGATATAGATTTTGGCGGTAATGGCCCATCGCCTGAAGATTTTCCCAAGATAGAGGCTAAAATTTTAGAATTAGCCGCCCAGCCTGAGTTTTTTGTGCGTAAGAAAGTCAGCAAGGCGGAGGCCTTAGCCTACTACCAGGCACGTCAGAATCCCTACAAAATTGAGCTGATTGAAGAGCTTCCGCCCGAGGAGATTACCTTTTATGAGTCAGGGAATTTTGTAGACCTCTGCAAAGGCCCGCATCTCTGGCACTCGGGGCCCGTACGAGCCGTAAAGGTCTTAAACCTAGCCGGGGCCTACTGGCGTGGGGATAGCCGCAACCCCCAGCTCACGCGCGTTTATGGGATAAGTTTCCCTAGTCAGGCCCTTCTGGAAGAGTACCTCCAGCTTCAGGCCGAAGCTGAGCGGCGTGACCACCGCCTTTTAGGTAAGCAGCTAGACCTCTTCTCCTTTCATGAAGAAGGGCCCGGCTTTCCTTTCTGGCATCCTAAAGGTATGCGCCTCCTAAATGCCCTTCAGGATTGGCTTCGCCAAAAGCTCCTACAAAATGGCTACGAAGAAATCAAAACGCCTATCATCCTTACCCAAACCCTCTGGGAGCGCTCGGGCCATTACGAGAACTATCGGGAGCACATGTATTTCACGACGATTGACGAGCAGCCGTATGCGGTCAAGCCGATGAATTGCCCAGGCAGCACAATCGTTTATCGGACGCAGCTGCGTTCGTATCGGGACCTTCCGCTACGGCTCTTTGAGTTTGGGCTGGTACATCGGCATGAACTCTCAGGGGTGCTGACGGGGCTTTTTCGCGTGCGGGCCTTTATGCAGGATGATGCGCATATCTACTGCACACCGGAGCAGATTCAGGACGAGATAGCGGCGCTTTTGGGGCTGGTGGAGCAGGTATATGCGGCCTTTGGCTTTACGGAGAAAGAGGTTTATCTCTCCACGCGGCCTGAGCGGTATATTGGGTCGCTGGAGCTGTGGGCGCAGGCCGAAGGAGCTCTGCAAGCCGCCCTACAAGCGGCAGGCATCGCCTACACCCTCAATCCGGGCGAAGGCGCTTTCTATGGGCCTAAGATTGACTTCGTCGTGCGCGATAGCCTGCGCCGCAAGTGGCAGCTCGGTACGATCCAGCTGGACTTCTCCATGCCAGCCCGTTTCGGCCTAACCTATGTAGGCGCCGATGGCAAGCACCACACCCCAGTTATGATTCACCGGGCCATTTTGGGCTCGTTTGAACGGTTTGTCGGGGTTCTGCTAGAGCATACGGCGGGCGATTTGCCCTTGTGGCTAGCGCCTGTACAGGTGAAGCTCCTCCCTGTAAGCAGTAAGTTCTTAGCCTATGCCGAAGAGATTTTGCGCCTTCTGAAGGCGCGCGGACTGCGGGCAGAGGTAGATGCCAGCGGCGAGCGGCTCAACAAGAAAATATGGGCCGCCGAGCAGGAGAAAATCCCCGTAATGTGGATTATAGGGGCTAAGGAAGTCGCTGCGCGCACTATAGCTATACGCAATCGCCTAGAGCGTACTCAGACAGAAAACGTACCACTTGATGAAGCCATAGCGCAGCTCATTCAAGCCGTTCAGCCACCTGCCTAAGGTTTTTCGTAAATTTGAGCCATGCGCTATCTCTGCGGCTTGGGGATCATATGGGCCCAAATTGCATTTGATAAAACTGAACATGATTTTGGCGATATTGTGGAGGGGCCGCCGGCCGTCTATACTTTTACTTTCCGTAATACGGGCGATAAGCCTGTAAGGCTCACCTCGGTGAAGGCTTCCTGCGGCTGTACTACGCCTAGTTGGACGCAGGAGGAGGTGCCGCCAGGCGGTACGGGCGTAGTTCAAGCCTCGTACGATACGCGCGGCAGGTCGGGGCCATTTATCAAAACGATTACGGTTCAGCATTCGGCTTCGGAGACCCCTGTAGTGCTTACCATCCGCGGGAATGTGCAGGCCAGTACTGACCCTGCTAGCAAATACAAGGAAGTAGATGGCAGTTTAGGTTGGGCTAAGCGGCGCGAGTCATTTGGCGTGGTGAAATCTACCGAATCACCGACCCTCGTCTTTGAGGTCAAAAATATTTGGCAGCAGCCCGTAGAGTTTATTGGGGCTGCAGATCTCAAGCCTATGTATCGCGTTAGCTTTAGCCCACAGATTTTGGCCCCAGGGCAAGAAGGTAAGGTAATGATAACCCTAGATGGCAAAGCTGCGCGTGCCGCTGGCTGGAAGCACCAAAGCGGCTTCTACGACGTGATTCGGATTCGGACTACCGACCTCAGCGGAGCAGAAAAAGAACTGGTAGTGATGGGTAGTTTTGAGATAGTGTATTCGCCGGAAGAGCTGGCTAAGGCGCCTAAAGCCGTATTTCCGGATACTCTCTTTGATGCGGGCGAGGTGCTGGATGGCGCTATGGTAGAGCGGCGTTTTGTAGTGCGCAACGAAGGAAAAAGCGACCTAATTATAGAAAGTGTGCGCGCTTCCTGTGGCTGTACGGCGGTAGAGCCCGCGGAGCGGGTGCTCAGGCCAGGGCAAAGCACGGAAATTATTGCCCGCTTTGATGCGCGCGGGCGGACCGGCTTTCAGCACAAAACCATTATGGTAGAGACAAACGATCCGCTACGCAGCCGTCAGGTCCTCCACCTAGTGGCGAATGTTGTCTCTACGAATGCTTTTGCACCTGAGGGTAAGGTGCCTTTGAGTACGCCTCCTAGCGGCTATTAAGCAAGCCCCTCCATCCGCTGGCGCGGAAGGTCTGGAAAAGCCCGAGCGATGCGCTGCTCCTCCACATCCGTGAGAAAAGTCTGCAGGGCTAAGCGGCTGAGTTGCGCTACGGCCTGAAGGCGATGGGCATCCAGCTTCTCCCCAATATCATCCAGCAGCAGGATAGGCGTTTTGCCTCTCTGACAAAAAAGCGCCACTTCGGCCCACTTGAGGGCCAAAAGAAGGGATTTCTTCTGGCCCTCCGAGGCATAGCCTCGCGCCGGCTTCTCTTCTAAGTAGAGTATAAAATCCTCCTGCTGGGGGCCAAGGAGCGTATGCCTGCGCTGAAGCTCTTTGGGGCGCAGGGTTTCCCAGCTTCGGCGCCACGCTTGGGGGGAGGGTGGCGCTAAGAGCCGGTAGGTTAGACGAGGCCGTTCAGGCCCAAAGAAAGTGTAGAAATCTCGGAGGGCTTCGTTGAGCTGCTCAGTTAGGGCTAAGCGCGCTTGTTGGAGGAGTATTCCATGGGTGATAAGCTGCTCTTCCCACGGCTCTAACTGGAGAGGAGTAGGAGAGGGGGTATTTAGGAGGGCGTTGCGCTGGGCTAAGGCGCGCTGATAAAGGCTAAGGGCCTCGAGGTAGGTGGGCGAAAGCTGACTAAGCAGGCGATCGGCCCAGCGCCGGCGTTCGGTACCGCCACCCTCAATCCAGTGTATATCGGCTGGACGCAGCGTAACTACCGGCAGGCGGCCTATCCACTGCGCCAGGGGCTGAATCGGACTACCTTCCCACAGAAGGCGCGTGCCCTTTTGGCGCTCATAATAGACTTCCACCAAGCCTTCCTTGAGACGGGCTCGGAGCCGATAGCTTGCTGCGCCCCACCGCACCATCTCTTCCTCCCGCCCAAAGCCCCGCAAAAGCGCTATTTTCTGAATAGCCTCCAAAAGGCTTGTTTTGCCTGAGGCGTTTGGTCCGATCCAAGCCAGCCCCGGCGGTTCTATGGCTAAATGCAAGTATTCATACCGCCGAAAATCCCTGAGCTCTAAAGCCTCAAACTCCACTATATTTGCTTTATGACAAAAATACAAGCGGCGGAAAGGCCTTTAGCCTATACCCAGGAGCAGCTCCTTTTCTGGTATCGGCAGATGCTGGCGGTGCGCCGCATGGAGGAGAAGGCGGCCCAGCTCTATACCCAGCAGAAAATTCGCGGTTTCCTCCACCTCTACATCGGGCAAGAGGCGGTAGGCATGGGGGTAGAAGCCGCCATCCGCAAGGATGATTACGTCATAACGGGCTACCGTGAGCATGGGAATGCCTACTTCCGCGGCGTTTCCATGCGTGCAATTATGGCGGAGCTTATGGGTAAGGCTACAGGCTGCTCGCGCGGCAAAGGCGGTTCTATGCACCTTTTCTCGGCCGAACATAACTTTCTTGGCGGGCATGGGATTGTAGGCGGGCAAATCGGCCTAGGCACGGGTGTAGCCTTTGCCATCAAATACCGGGGCGAGGACCGCCTCAGCGTAACGATGTTTGGCGATGGGGCCGCCCGTCAGGGCATCCTCCACGAATGCTTCAATATGGCCATGCTCTGGAAGCTCCCTGTGATTTACATCTGTGAGAATAACTATTACGCCATGGGCACATCGGTAGCCCGCAGCTCTAATGTTACCGAGATTTATCGGCTGGGGTGCGCCTACGACATGCCTGCTGAACGTGTGGAAGGCATGGATGTGATCGTGGTATATGAGGCTATGCGAAGAGCCGTTCAGCATGTGCGCTCGGGGCAAGGGCCTTACTTTTTAGAGATTCTTACCTATCGCTACCGCGGCCATTCTATGGCTGATCCGGGCAAGTACCGTACGCGCGAAGAGGTAGAGGAGTATAAGCGCCGAGACCCTATTCTGCGTCTTCAGAGCTACCTTCAGGAATGGTATGGCGTGTCCACCCAAACTCTGGAGCGCATTGAGGAAGAGGTGGCCGCTGAGGTAGCCGATGCGGTGGAATTTGCCGAGCGCAGCCCTTATCCCGAACCGGAAGCCTTATATGAGGATGTGTATGTTCAGAGAGATTATCCGTTTATTCGGGAATGGTAGGGGTAGGGGCGGCTACGCACCCAGGGAATCGCACCCGAAATGAGGACTACTTCCTGCATGGCCCAGTTCCTTTAGGCTATGTGGGCATAGTATGTGATGGCATGGGCGGCTATGAAAGCGGG
Source organism: Bacteroidia bacterium (assembly GCA_039630245.1). Taxonomy (GTDB): domain Bacteria; phylum Bacteroidota; class Bacteroidia; order SpSt-205; family SpSt-205; genus SpSt-205. The sequence goes on along the minus strand of JBCNVK010000001.1, from coordinate 307,315 downwards.
GAGGTAGCCGCCCGCTTGGCCGCTGAGACAGCCTTGAACTATCTCAAAACTCTATCCCCTGCTGCCGATCCCTCCCAGGCGTTAGAAGCGGCTATTCAAGAGGCTCACAAGGCCATTTGCGCCTATGCTCAGGCAACCCCCTCTCTGACGGCAATAGGTACGACGATTGCCCTAGCGCTTATCACCTCCCATCCTCAGCTTTATTACGCGCATGTAGGGGATAGCCGAATCTATCTCTATCATAAGGGTAGGCTTGCATGCCTTACGGAGGATGACTCGCTCGTGCAGCAGCTTTTAGCGGCTGGGGTTCTTACGCCGCAGCAGGCCCTGCAGCACCCCCAGCGCCATTTGCTTACGCAAAGCTTAGGCTTGGGCCAAAATCCTCGGCCCCATATTGGGGTTCATTCTTTGCCTTCTTCTGCCCTTGTGCTTCTTTGCAGCGATGGTCTTACGAGAGAGCTTAGCGTGGATGAAATACAGGCTATACTCTCTAAAAAGGCCTACTCTGTGCAACAAATGGCCGATGATCTTGTTCTTCTTGCCAAGGAAAAAGGCGGTAGCGACAACATAACGGTGCTGCTACTCGCTCCTAGCAAAAGTGGTATCTTTGCTGAACGTATGCGTTTTTCCCTGCCTCCCCAGAAGTACCTGATTGGTGGGGGTATAGCTATTCTGGTGGTGCTTGTGCTTGGGATTTTCCTGCAGCGCCGCTCCTCTAAGGCCGCTTTGCCAGAGCAGAAGTATACGGAAATTGTGGATGATACTACACAGGTTCCTACGCTCGGGGTAGAGGCTTCAGGCGGTGGGGAAGCGCCGGCGGAGGTGGAGCCCAAGTCATTGACTACACCTGCGCCTGAACCAGCGGCCCCTGTGAGCGAGCCGGCGCCAAAGGCCCCTTCCCCTCCCTCTGCAGTCGGCTTCCTCTACACCGTGCGTAAAGGCGACAATCTAACCCAGCTTGCACGAGTTTTTGGCGTCTCCCGAGAACAAATCCGCCGCTCTAATAACCTTGCCGATGATAAAATTCAAGTGGGTAAGAAAATTCGCATTCCTGTAGCTGAGGTACATACTCATGTGGTACGAGAGAAGGAAACCCTGGCTAGCTTAGCCCGCAAGTATCGCACTACCATAGAAGCCATTCAAAAGGCCAATGGACTAGAAGCGGATAAAATTCGGCCTAATCAAAAGTTGATCATTCCTGTGGTTCGGAAATGACCACCCTTATTGGCAAAAAACTTCTAAACTATCGCATAGAGAAGCTGCTTGGCCAGGGCGGAATGGGGGAGGTTTATCTGGGCGTTCATACTGAGATTGGGCGGAAGGTAGCGATTAAGGTGATTAGTCCGCATCTGGCGCGCGATCCCCGCATTCAGGAGCGCTTCAAACGCGAAGCGCTTATACTTTCTAGACTCAATCATCCGAATATCGTCCAGCTCTACGACTACTGGGCCAAAGAAGATGAAGGGCTCTTTCTCATCATGGAGTATGTAGAAGGAATTGGGTTAGATCGGTATATCCACCGAGTGCTACGGGGGCCAGTGCCTCCGCGGCAGGCTATAGACATTTTTCTCCAGATACTTGAGGCTTTTCAGTATGCGCACGATCATGGGGTGATTCACCGGGATATCAAGCCGAGTAATATCCTTCTGCGTAACGATGGGGTGGTGAAGATTCTGGATTTTGGAATTGCGCGCATTATGGCCTCGGAAGGGCTAGGCGGCGGTGAAGACGCTTCCCTTACGCGTACGGGCGTCACCTTGGGCACTGTGCTGTACATGAGTCCCGAGCAGCTTAAGTCCAAGCACTCAAGCGATATTGATCACCGCTCGGATATTTACTCCTTGGGGGTGGTGCTTTTTGAAATGCTGAGCGGGCAGGAGATGTATAACCGGACGGAGCTGTCGGAGTTTGAAATTCTGGTAAAGATTGCGAGTGAGCCGCCCCCGTTGGGCACGCTAAGTCCCCAGTTGGAGGCGGATTTTGGGCCTATTTTATCCAAGGCTTTAGCTAAGAAGCGGGAGGAGCGGTATGCCTCGTGTCGGGAGTTTGCGGAAGCGCTGCGTCCCCTCCGCGAGCGCTATGCGAATGAAGAGCTTGCGCGCAGCCGTCCCATCAACCCTGTGTTAGCTCAGACCCAGACCGCTATCCTTTCTACCCCTTCGGCGCCCTCTAAAGCCACTTCCGCTGCCCCTAAGCGGGGTAATGTGTCCAAATACCTTGTAGGTATAGGTGGTTTGGCCCTACTCTTAGGAGGGCTATGGTGGTATTGGAAACTGTCGCAAGAGCGTCAAAAGACCCTTGAATTAGCGGAGGCCTTCATAACCGCCATGGATAGCCATGATGAGGCTTACCTCCGTAAAATTTTGGCCCCTACCCTCAAGCCCTTCTTTGCGGACTCTGCCTTGTCCTACGAGCGTGCCCTCCAGAAATACTTTCTTAGTTTCTGGAAGTCTATCCAGCACGACTCTATAGGTTGGGTACAGCGTCCTCTTATCCATCGCGAAAAAGGGCGGTGGGTGGTAGAAGGCCTGCTGTATCATGCCTATACCACGCGTCCTCAGCTAGTTACGCAGCGTGAGCCCTACACGCGCTACAATAAACTCTATGGTCGCTACGAGACTTTATACCGCACCATTACGCGCGAAGTGCCTCCAGTAAACTCCTGTAAGAAAAAACGGCTGCGGATTTATATTCAGGCCGAAAAGGTCGAGGGGGTGGAGGTGGTGGAAGTGCGCGACTGTTAGGTGAAAAGGCCTGAGAGAAACGCCTCGAGCGCCGAAGGAGGGAGATAAACATCAGCGCGGTCAAAGATTTCGCCTTCGTGGTCAGGTGGGGTCTGACCTACAAAATAAGTGTGCCTGTGCCTGAAGAGATGGCTAAGGTTAGCGTAAGTAGCTAGGGGCGGAGTTCGCCGCAGCGGTGCAGCGGTAAGTATCTCTATAATGTGGCTGCCCTCAGGCATCCAGAGGAGATTAGCGTGGCCAGCGCCATGTAAGCCCATGAGTACAGCCGCTTCAGAGAAAAGCCCCACTTGTTCTTTTAGGCTTAGCTTCTCGGTATGTACTACCTCGAACCCATACTGGCGCAGAAGGGGTAGCACTTCGGCTTCATTACGGACTCGGCGGCGAGTGGCATATGCGCGCGAGATATAAAGCCGCCGACTAGTAGCGTTTCGACCAAAAGCCTGAAGAAAATAGCGCCGAAGTCCGTGAAGTACCTCAAAGTATGCGCCGTAGCTACTCTGAGCCGGCATGTGAGGTAGCAGAAGCTGATGCACCCGATACTTGTACGCAGACTCTATTTCAATGATCCGGGTTACCCCTAAAGCCTCAAGGCTTTCGCGCGCAAAAGGGGGATAATCCTTTGGAAGAAGCACAGGCCAGTCAGGGGCTTGAGCTTGGGCATAATGCAAACGCGGCAGGCATTCGGTAAGCCAGTGCACGTAGTTATTGGCCCATGGATGATGGATAACAATGGCCTTTTCTATAGGTTCAGGGTAGGTGGGGAGGGTAAGCAGCTTATAGAGGGCATAATAGCGGCGGTATTTGAGGTCGGCGGGCATGTCCCAGAAGGCGGAGGCTGGGTGGAGACGCCAGCCGCAGAGGACTAAACCGTTTGGGAGGACAGTAACTTCACGCAGAAGAAAGGTGGGCAGCATCCCTGCGCCTACAAAGAAACAGAGGAGTGAGGAAAGGGGGGCTTTTACCTATTTTTGGCTCATGCCACGGCCGCCTAATCTGCGTCAGCAGCGTTTCGCCGCTGAGATGAAGCGTGAGCTGAGTGGTCTGCTGCATGGCATTCGGTCCGAGCTTCCAGAACTGGAGCAGACACTTATTGAAGTGACGGATGTCCGGGTTACCCCAGACCTTCAGCAGGTGCGTGCATACGTCCTAGTTGTACCGCAGGGGCGCCAAGAATTTGTAGTGCGATATCTCAATCAATATCAGCGTATTTTGCGTCATAGGCTGGCGCAGCGCATTCGGCATCGGGTTAAGGTAATCCCACAGCTACAGTTCTTTCTGGATGAGGTAGAGCTGCGCGCGCGCCGTGTAGAGGAGATTCTTCGGCAGCTGCCGCCTTCTGGCGCTTCGGAAGCTCCCGCCTAAGTATGCTCAGGCTGCTAGGGGGGTATCTGTGGCATAGCCCCCGGCCAGTAGTACAGTGGCTCATTCGGCTAAGCTGGTTGAGCACGGGGCTAGCTGCCTGGGCTTGGGTAGCCGTGGCTTCCGTCTTTAATGGCTTCAGCGCCTTTTTAGAAGAAGTTTTTCAGCGCGTAGATCCGCACATTCGGATCGTAGGCGCGGGGCTTTCGGATTCGCTTTGCGACTGGCTGGGGCAGCAGCCAGGTGTACTTGCTGTTTCGCGGATTTATGAGCGTATCGCCGTACTAAAGTATGGCCAGCGCCAAGCGGTGGCGCGGGTACGCCTAGTAGATACGCTCTATGCAGAGGTAACGCATCTGGGGGCGCAGCTCGTAGCGGGCACGGGCTTTCCTTTAGCACCGGGCGGCGTGCTAATAGGAGCGGGCGTAGCCAACCGCCTCGTACTTCTAGACCCTGCCCAAAGTGCCCTCCGTATGTATGTCGTCCTCTCAGGTCAGCGATTGGCTCAGGGCAACTTGGAAGCCCTACCGCGCAAGGCCGTAGTGCCTCAGGGCATTTTTAGCGTGCAAAAAGAGTACGATGAGAGCTGGGTAATTGCGCGTCAAGCCGATTGGCCTCAAGTGCACGGTCCCTACGACGTAGTGGAAGTGCGGCTTCGGCCAGGGGTAACGCCGCAAAAGTTTCAGTACTTCCTACGGCGGCACCTCCCCCCCACTATAGAAGTTCAAGATCCGCTGCGCCAGCACGAGGGGCTTTACCGCGTTCTGGCTCAAGAAAAAGCGCTGGCGCGCCTGGGCCTTATTCTCCTTCTGCTCCTTACCGCCAGCAGTACGCTTAGTACCCTCGCTACCCTCTTCTTGGTAAATAGGAAGGATTGGGCGGTATATCAGGCACTAGGCCTTCCTCCTTACAAAGTACAGCGCCTGGTAGGCCTTTTAGGTGTGGGGCTTGTGGGGGCTGGGAGTGTGCTGGGTCTGCTCTTAGGCACCCTCACGGTATGGCTCCAGGACCGATATAAGTTTCTCAAGCTTAAGGGCGGGGAGGGGTTTCTTATCAATTACTTTCCTGTACGCCTAGCGGCAGAGGATTTTGTCTGGTTTGGCGTGATTTTGGTGGCCCTAATGCTGGGGCTTTATGGATATGGTCAGTATCAGCTGCGGGCGTTTTCTTTGCGGGCAGCTTTGCAGGGGGATTAGGCGATGGGTCGGCTTTGGGGCGTAGTCTTAGGCTTTCTGGGCCTAGCGCTGGCTCAAGACTCAGCCGCGCAGCGACCGCGTATTGGGCTTGTGCTCTCAGGGGGTGGCTCGCGTGGCAGCGCCCACGTAGGTGTGCTGCGGGCGCTAGAAGAGGCAGGTATCCCCATAGATTACATCACGGGTACTTCCATGGGGGCTATGGCTGGAGCTTTCTACAGCGCCGGCTACTCCCCTGCCGAAATGGCCCTACTCCTACTTCGGGAAAATACCCGTTGGCTCGGCCCTGGACTCTTCTACAAGGAGTACCGTTACTACACGCCTGCCCGAAGCCACGATATAACTACCTGGGAGATTCCCCTGGAATTTTTCACGCGCGGGGATGCGCCCCTGCCCGAGCAGGTAGTGTCGGACTTTGAGGTAAATCTCGGGCTTACGGAGCGCTTAGCCAGCGTAAATTTGGCCCGAGGGGCAAATTTTGATAGCCTGCTGGTGCCCTACCGGGCCATAGGAGCCGACGTTTTCCGACGCCAGCCAGTTATTTTTCGGCGCGGTAGCCTTCCCTTAGCCGTGCGCGTATCTATATCGGTACCCCTGTTTTTTTCGCCCCTTACTACCCCGGACTATACCAACCTCGTGGATGGAGGCGTATACGATAACTTTCCTGTAGAGCCCATGCGGAAAGAATTCAACCCCGACTTCATTATTGGCGTGCATGTGGGCACACCGCCGATGAGCTTAGAAGAATTTCGTCAGAAAGGCTACTACTGGCAGCTTTTTTCCCATCTGTCTGACCAACTCAGTTGGCAGAAGCTGCCCCAGCGTAGCTTTTTTATTCAGCCTGACCTTGGCGATATGGATCCTACGGATTTTTCGTTCAGTAGCCTGTCTTTTGCTATTCAGCGTGGGTATGAGGCGACGATGGCTTGTATTGAGGAGCTGAAAGAGGCGATTGGGGTGCCGGTGCGTGTGGACTCCGCCGCTCTCCTACGAAAACGGGCTGAACTGCGCCGCTGGTGGAATCAGCCTATCCCTATCAGCCGAATAGCTTTCTATCCCGCTAAGCCTTCGGAGGCCTTTTTTTATCGCCGCGTACTGGGACTGCGGCCGAATGATACCCTAACTACTACGCGCCTGCGCCGGCGCCTTTTTGCCCTGCGCCAGTCCGCTTCCTTCTATAGCATTTTTCCTGAGATTGTTCCAGATAGCACGGCGCCAGGTAAGTCAGTCCTTACGCTTCTAGTGCGGCCGCGCGGGAGCACCTTTCTGCGTGTAGGACTGGGGATATTCTCCCCCTCTGGCTATGTGGTACAGGTAGGAGGCCAGCTGGAGAAAATCTGGTGGGCCGGCTGGGAGGCCCAGTTTTTCCTTACGCAGGGCTCCTTTGCTCAGTCGCTGGAATTGCGTGGTCGGGTGCGTCTTCCCCTCCCTATTCTGCTTAGGCTTGTGGGGGAAGCCCAGCTCCATCGCTTTGTGTATCAAGCGCTAGGGACTTCCTGGCTGGCTTTACCCCGTCCTGCGGAAGTCTTCACTACGGTCAATCAGCTCAGCGTAGCGACCCAGTTTCTTCTTCGGCGCTTTGAAACTGAGCTAGGTCTAGCGCAGCAGCGGATTACGGAAGCGCGCGGGTCTTTGGCTGAACCTACGCTGAACCTGACCGCTACTAGCAGTTATCTGCGGATTCTTATTGACACCGAGGATGATCGGCAGTATCCCCAAAGGGGCATGCGCCTCTACGGCGCCGTGTACCTGAATAGCGCCATAGAGAAGCCCCTCCGTCCTAGTCCGCCTTACACCCAGGCGCTACACCACTGGCCTCAAGCCGTCTTCCGCTATCGGCAAAGCACCTCACTCTGGCAGGGCTTTAGCGTAGGCCTACGCCTAGAAGGTGGTCTTTCCCTCCAGCGCAGCTACGCCGATACAGTAGCTACCTATTTAGCCTCGCCGGCTTTTTATCCGTTTCCAGAAAGTCCGACGCTCTTTTTGCCGGAGTTTTACCAGCGGGGTTTTGGGGCTGGGGGGGGGTATCTCACCATAGGTCTTTGGCGTAAGTTAGCTTTTCGCGCTGAAGCCTATCTGCTCCAGCCGGTTCTACGGCTCAGCCCAAGCCCCTTACCTAGTCCCGCGGGCGAAATCTCTCTGCCGCCTCTCCAAGGCCCTCTGCCACCCTTGTACCGCTATGGTATGGTAGGGCTTTTCTACAAAACCTTCATCGGTCCGATAGGCCTTTTTCTCTCGTATTACGACCGGCAGCCGCAGCCTTTCCGGTTATTTATTCACTTAGGTTATACGCGCTTTACCGAGCGCCCGTGGCAATGATCGTCTCTACGCCGAAGACCTCGCCGAAACGCCGCACAAGTTCAGCCTTGACTGCCTCCAAGGGCACGGCGTAGCCCAATTCTTTCTGCATAGATGTTACCGCTTTATCACGCAACCCGCAGGGAATAATCCACTGAAAGCCGCTGAGATCGGTATTGACATTTAGAGCGAAGCCATGCATGCTTACCCATCGGCTAAGTTTCACGCCGAGGGCGGCGATTTTGCGCGGCGGCTCCAAAAGCCACACACCTGTAAGGCCTTCTAAGCGCTCCGCCTGAAGTCCCCAGAGCTTTAGAGTGCGAATAATCACTTCCTCTAAGGCGCGCATGTACCAGCTTACATCCGCCTTATACCGCTCCAGCCAGAGAATGGGATAGCCTATGATTTGGCCTGGGCCATGGTAGGTTACATCGCCCCCCCGCTCTATAGCATACACCTCTATCCCGCGCGCGGCTAAGTAGTCGGTTGAGAAAAGTACGTGCTCGCTGCGCGCATTTCGGCCTAAGGTGATGACAGGTGGGTGTTCGCAGAGGATTAGACGATCCCTCCAAGCGGTAGGATTAGCTCGCGCCTGCTCCATATAAGTGCGCTGACGCCGCCAAGCTAGCTCGTACGGAATAAATCCCCAATCTTCTATCCAGATCGTTTTGGCCACACCTCCCGCACTAAAAGCCATGCTACGCCTATAGAGATACAACTATCGGCGATGTTGAAAATCGGCCATAGGGCCACATATTCCCCTCCTATCAGAGGCACCCAAGCAGGTACTATGCCCTGCCATAGGTCTAAATAGATGAAATCCACTACTTGGCCCTGTAGCCACCCGCCCAGGTAGGCGTTGCGCTCGGCGAAAAGTACCCCGTAGAAGCACCGGTCTATGAGATTACCTATAGCGCCGCCTATGATTAGGCCCGCAGGCAGGGCTAAATGCGGGCTACTGCGAACTAGCCTGTACAGATAAAAGCCTATCCCCATGGCGATAGCTAAGGAAACTAGGGTAAGGAGAACCTTAGAGCCAGCCTCAGCAGTAGGAGAGTCAGAAGGAAAAAGCCAGCTGAAGGACAGCCCAAAGGCCGCGCCGGGATTTTCCACATAATGCAGTTTGAGCCAGTTCCCTAGCCAGCGCACCTCGTAGCCTAAGGGATAGGAAAGCTTGATGTAGATTTTGGTGGATTGGTCAAGAAGGACAACAAAAAGAGCCGTCAGGAAGAAAACTAGGTTAGCCTTTTTCACTTATCCCGCTTCTCTTTGACTTCTAAGAGGGTCTCGGCCACGGGTACGGCTAAAAGGCGCTCTTTCGGGATGAGCTTACCCGTAACCTTGCAAATCCCATAGGTGCCGTTCTCGATCCGAACGAGCGCGCGGCGCAGCGCATCTAAGTACTTGCCAGTGTGAGCCAGAAGCCGCTCTAACTGAAGTTTTTCTGAATATTCGGCGCCAGTGTACTCACCTGTGCGATACTGATCCTCAGCGGCGGCTATAAGCTCTTTAAGGCTTTCCTTAAGGCGGTGATATTCACGCTCCGTTTCCTCTAATTTTTTCAGTATAAGTTCCTTGAATTCAGCCAGCTCTTCGGCTGTATAACGAGTTTTTTCAGACATGCTCATACGCGCGTTGAATCTGGATGTGCAGGGGGATAGTGTCTAGAAGCCTGTCGGCTAGCGTGTCGGGAGGCGTATCCAGCCAATGTAGGCTTACCGCTAAAACCTCTTGTGCAATACTTCCTGCGAAGGGTTCCAAAGCCTGCCGATAGGTAGGCGGGAGATAGATGGCTAGGCTGATACGATCGGTGACGTCTAAGCCCGTGCTTTTGCGCAGAAGCTGGATATGGTGGATAAGCTCACGGGCCCAGCCTTCGCTTTCCAGCTCGGGGGTAAGGCGCGTATCTAGCGCGACGGTAAGGCCGCCCTCGGAGGCATAGAGCCAACCCGGTAGCGCTTGCGCCCGCACATCCAGCTGCTCCAAGGAGAAGAATTGACCCCCCCATTCTAAGCCTTGCCGCTCTAATACGCCGAGTATCTCGTTTTGGGAAAGGGATTTGAGATAAGCGGCAAACTCAGGCAGGCGTGCCCCTAAGGCGCTACCCAGAACCCGATAATTCGGACGCAGCTCATATACAATCGCTCGGCTGTGGTCGTCCAGGAAAGTAAGGGATTTCAGATTGACCTCGCTGAGAAGTAGCTCGGCTAAAGGTTCTAACCAGGGCTTGTAGGCTGCGGGGAGTAAAGCTTGGGAGAGAGGCTGGCGCACCCGAATCCCACTTCGCTTACGCAGGCTGTGAATGAGAGAGGCCAACCGGCGGGTTTTGTCCATGGCGCTTTCCAGTTCAGGCTGGCGGTAGGCCAGCTCGGGCTTAGGAAAATCCGAAGCATGTACCGAGGCCTCTTCGCCCAAATTCTGCCAGAGGAGCTCGGCGTAAAAAGGCGCTATGGGGGCCATAAGCTGAGCCACGCGCTGGAGGGCATACCGCAGCACCGTAAAAGCCGCCCACTTATCCGCATCGCGCTCGCCCTTCCAAAAGCGCCGCCGATTCAGCCGAATATACCAGTTAGAAAGCTTCTCGGTTACAAACTCCTCTATCGCCCGGGCCGCTTGGGTAGGGAAGAACTTTTCATATGCTTCGCTTACCTCTTCGGTAAGCCTCTCGGTCTCGCTAAGCAGCCAGCGGTCAATCAGCGGTAGAGTTTCTAATGGCGGTAAAGGCTGGATTTCATAATTATCTATGCGGGCATACAGGGCGAAGAATTCATAGGCATTATGGAGTGTGCCGAAGAAGGTGCGTACTTTTTCGGCCAGCCGCTGCTCATCAAAGCGTATATTTTCCCAAGGCGGGGCGTTACTGACGAGGTACCAGCGCGTAGCGTCTGCGCCGTATTTGGCCATAAGTTGGAAGGGCTCCACCACATTGCCGAGACGCTTAGACATCTTATTCCCCTCTTTATCTAACACTAGCCCATTTACCAGTACGCGGCGGAAAGCTGGCCGGCCAAAGAGCGCTACCGCCAGTACGTGGAGGGTGTAAAACCAGCCGCGCGTTTGGTCTAGCCCTTCCGCAATGAAGTCTGCGGGGAAGAAGTGTTCAAAGACCTCCTGATTTTCAAAGGGGTAGTGAAGCTGCGCATAGGGCATAGCGCCCGAATCAAACCACACGTCAATCACTTCTGGCTCGCGATACATCGGCTGGCCGTCTGGAGCACAGAGGACTATTTCATCCACGTAAGGCCGATGGGGATCAAAGTTAGGGCTATCCAGGGGGTTATAACGCATGAAGCCAGCTTTGCGCGCTTTCTCTACCTCTGCGTGGAGCTCCGCAAAAGAGCCTATGCAGAGCTCATGGGCCCCATCCTTAGTACGCCAGATGGGTAGAGGAATGCCCCAGAAGCGCGTCCGCGAAAGGTTCCAATCCTCCACATTTTCCAGCCAGTTGCCGAAGCGCCCTTCACCGATTGCGGGGGGATACCAGCTGATTTCCCGGTTGGCCGCCACAAGCTCGGCCCGCAAAGCGGAAGTACGAATAAACCAGGCCTCTATGGGATAGTAAAGGATGGGCTTATCCGTGCGCCAGCAGTGGGGGTAGTTGTGCGTGTAGGTTTCTTTGCGGAAAACCAGCCCGCGGGCCTTTAGGTGAGCGGCGATGTCCTCATCCACGGGGCGGTAGGTAGGATCATCGGTGTAATTCCGCACATAGCGGCCGGCAAAATCCTTGACTTGGGGTACGAAGCGCCCTTCTTTATCTACCAGCGGAGTAGGATGACCCTCGGCGTCCTGCGCAAGGATAGGGGGAATATTATGCCGGCGGGCGGCCCGTAGGTCGTCTAAGCCAAAGGTGGGCGCAATATGGACTATTCCTGTCCCTTCCTCCGTAGTTACGAAATCTGCTGGGATGACGCGCCAGGCCTCGCCTTGGGGTTCTACATAACGGAAGAGCGGCTCGTACTTCTCTTCTACAAGGGCAGTGCCGGGGAAGGTTTGGCGGATGCGGTACGGCAGGCGGAAAGTAGAGAGGTCTATCTCCGCTGGGCTCATGGGCAGTTCGGCGCCTTCGGGCCGGAAGTAGCGCGAAAGGGCACTTTCGGCCAAAATGACCCGTATAGGCGCCTTAGTGTAAGGCTGAAAGGTCTCTACCTCTACATAGCGTAGGTCAGGATGCACGGCCAGTGCGGCATTAGCCGGCAGAGTCCAAGGCGTAGTAGTCCAAGCCAGATAGTAGCACTCGGGTCGGCTCAAGCTGCGAAACTGAACCGTCAGCGAGGGATCTTTCACACTACGGTAAGCGCCCGGCAGATTTAGCTCATGCTGGCTGAGGGCCGTACCGGCCGCTGGCGAGTAGGGCTGAATGGTATAATCCTTGTAAAGAAGTCCCTTTTCATAGAGCTTTTTGAGTAGCCACCAAACCGTCTCTATGTAGGAAGCGTCAAAGGTTATGTAGGGATTTTGAAGATCTATCCAGTAGCCCATCCGTTCCGTCAGGCTGTCCCAAGCGTCTTTGTAGCGCATGACGGCGTCCTTGCAGGCTTTATTGAAGTCGGCTACCGAGAGGCGGACGCCTATTTCGTTTTTGCGCAGGCCCAGTTCTTTTTCTACGGCTAGTTCTACGGGGAGGCCATGGGTATCCCAGCCCGCTCGGCGGGGCACGTAATACCCCTTCATAGTCCAGTAGCGGCAAACTAGGTCCTTGAGCGTACGGGCGAAAACATGGTGCAGGCCCGGTTTGCCGTTAGCGGAAGGAGGGCCTTCGTAAAAGACAAATAGCGGCCCCTTTTGCCGCTTAGCCAGAACTTGGGCAAACGTATTTTCCTGGCGCCAGCGCGCTAGAATAGCCTCTTCCCACTGGGGCAGATTGAGCGGCCCTAGACTGCGCCACATCTTTTATGCAAAGGTACGATTAACCGGACGGTGGGGTAGTTGGTAGATGCCGGAAATTACGCTGGAATTGGGTCAGAGCCGTAACAAGGGTAGTACGCAATTGAGCCTGTAGCTCGGGGGTACGCAAGCGGGCGGCCAGATGGGTAAGGAGGCTATCCACCATCTCTGATAAGGCGGTCTTGCCCGCCTCGCTTTGCACATACTGGTGAAGGTTAGCTAGGACTTTTTCTGTCACAGTGCGGGCGGCGCTACGGCTAATCTCTAAGAGCTTCTCACGCGGCAGGCCGGGTAGGCTGGGTAGCTCGCGGTCTAGGCTCTGACTGATGCTATCCTCCATCAGGCGCAGGAGCGCCGGGTTTTGTCGGAGGCTTTGAATTAAGGGGGCGGCCTCCTCCGCCACCAGGGTGCGCAAAGTAGGCCGTAGCTCTTCCAAAATCCTTACTCCCTGCTGAAGCTCTTCGCCTCGCTCTACCTGCCGTTTGACCTGCTCAAGCACCTGATAGGCCACTTCATCCGATATGGCCTTGGCAATAAGGCGGGACTGCTGCGTGAGAAAACGGGCAAAGAGCGTATTAGAGAAATTCACCACCCGGCTGCGGTTGAGCCGTAGGTAGAGATTCCATATCCGCAAAAGCCGGAACCAGCGTAGGCTAGTGAGTGGCGCAAGGGCCAGCACATCGTACCAGTGGGCGATGGGGTACATCCACCAGTAGGCATACCGGCGCGTCCGAATCGCCACCAGCCAGGCGCTCCAAAATTCTAGCCAGAAGAACACCAGAAAAGGTAGGTCTAGCTTCCAGAAATGATCCACAAAGTCGCCGGAGAGATCATACTGGCGGTAGTAATTCACTTGGAGGAGGTAGCGCAGTTCTCGCCGGTAGAAGTCCAAATGTAAGGCGGCATTTTGGGGCGTAAGCTGCCAAAACCGCCGAAAAGCCTCCGTACTGCGTAGCTTTTCGCCGTACTGCTCCTCTATGAAGGTTTTGACTTTTTGCTTGAGCTGCTCCTGGTAGGCCATGAGACCGAAGCGCTCATAGGGTCGCTCATTGAGAATCCGCACGGAGAGGGCAAAGAGCGTATCGCCGAAAGCTTTTAGTTCTTCGGGCGAAGGTAAGGGGGGGGTGCGCCACCGCTGCATCAGGCTATCGCCAACCTTGAGGTAGCTGTCTGTAGTCCAGTGCGGCTCTATGCCCTTATAAGGGTCATACCAGGCTACGAGCTGAGGAAAGTAGCGGATATACTTAGGCCGCAGGGAGATGTAAGTTAGGTCAAAAAGAATAAGAAGAAGGTTAGTGAGGGCCATAAGCAGCATGAAGATGTCCCACAGCGTCTCCAGCTTTTCGCGCCGCATGGGGCTAAGGTAGAGAATGCCTTTCTTTGGTGCATGCGGCGGATAGGGGTGGTGCTGCTAGCGGTAGCTTGCGTCTCTCGGCCCATGCCGCCTCAAGCCCAGCCGACCATAGCCCAAGATTCCCTGAAGAGTAGCTGGCACGTCTTTCGTACAAAGCACCTGCCTGCTTATAAAGCTAAGCGCTGGGTACTGGTACTTCATCGGCCTACGCGCAGCTTGGCCGATAGCCTAGCGGCTTTAGGGGTAAAGATTCAGGGGATTTATGCGCCAGAGCATGGGCTTTTTGGAGAGAAAGCTGCCGGGGTGCATTTGGGGGATACGACTTATCGGGGCGTGCCAGTGATTTCGCTATATGGCGCACGAAAAGCGCCTAGGCCCGAGGAGCTAGCCGAGGCGGATGCCATTCTTTTCGCCCTACGGGACGTAGGAGTGCGCCACTATACCTATCTCAGCACACTGGCGTATGTGCTCAAGGCAGCCGCCCAAGCCGGAAAGCCCGTATGGGTACTGGACTTCCCCAATCCCCATGCGCACTATACCTATGGGCCGATTCTGGATAGTGCGCTTTTTTCCTTTGTAGGGTTGTACCCCGTGCCCCTTATACCCGGCCTAACTATAGGGGAGTATGCGCGCCTTCTGGTAGGGGAGGGATGGGTGCCACCTGTGGCGCTTGAAGTAGTGCCGTGGGAAGGGTGGCGGCGCCGTAGCGCGCTCCCCGTCGTGGCGCCTTTCTTTACCGAGCCGCCCTCACCCGCCCTAACTAGCTTAGCCGCTATAGAACTTTATCCCATTTTAGGTTGGTACGAAGGCACGCGCGGCATTAGCGTAGGGCGGGGCACACCTCAGCCTTTCCAGCAGGTCGGCCTAGAAGGAAGCCCAAATTTTGCGCCTGAAACGCTCGCCCTCTATGGCTATACCCTCCTGCCTACGCAGTTTGAAGCTGACGGCAAGCTCTATAAGGGCTGGCGCATTCAGAAAAACTCTGCGGGCAAGCTATGCCCCGATAGCCTCTTTCGGCTGGGCTTCTTCCTACTGCGCCGGTTTCGGCAAGCCCATTCTCCAGAAGAAACCTTCTATTTAGAGTTTTTTGACAAGCTAGCCGGTTCGGCGCGTGTGCGCTGGCTGGAAAGGCGCGGTCTTCCTATAGATTCTCTGTATGCGGCCTTTCAGGTGCCGGCCGAGTGGCTAACCCGCCGACAAAAATACCTTCTCTACCCAGAGTAAGGGTTTTTGTACTTTTGCCTCCATGGACAAACCGAGTGCCGTCGGCCGAGTCGTGCAGATCATCGGTGCCGTGGTAGATGTAGAATTTGACCCCAAAGACAACTACCTCCCCGAAATCTACGACGCCCTTATTCTGGAAGCGCGCGGCAATAGGGTCTATTTAGAGGTCCAGCAGCATTTGGGGGAGTATCGGGTTCGTACTGTAGCTATGGACAGCACGGACGGCTTCAAGCGGGGCGATCCAGTAAAAGTGGTAGGGGGGCCAATTAGCATACCTGTGGGTGAGGGAATTCGCGGCCGGCTTCTGAATGTAGTAGGAGAGCCGATAGATGGCCTGCCGCCTATACAGGCGAAAAAGTTTTATCCTATTCACCGAAGCGCTCCACCTTTTGAGGAGCTTTCTACGGAGCCGCGGGTGCTTCTTACGGGCATAAAGGCCATAGACCTTCTTATACCCTACAAAAAGGGCGGGAAGATCGGCCTTTTCGGTGGGGCTGGCGTAGGCAAAACCGTACTCATTATGGAGCTCATCAACAACATAGCCAAAGCCCATAAAGGCCTTTCCGTATTTGCGGGGGTAGGTGAGCGCACGCGCGAAGGCAATGACCTGCTCAGAGAAATGATTGAAGCGGGGGTAGCGCGTTACGGTGAAGCCTTCAAGAAAAGTATGGCGGCCGGCGGCTGGGACCTCAGCCAAGTGAACCTGCGTGAGCTAGCCGAGTCGCAAATCACCCTAGTTTTCGGCCAAATGAATGAGCCGCCCGGCGTGCGCGCCCGTGTGGCCCTTACAGGCGTTACCATAGCGGAGTACTTCCGCGATGGCGAGCCCGAGGACCCTACAGGCCGAGATATCCTGTTCTTCATAGACAACATCTTCCGCTTCGTGCAGGCGGGGTCGGAGGTATCCGCCCTTTTGGGGCGAATTCCCTCCGCCGTAGGATATCAGCCTACCCTCGCCACCGAAATGGGCGCTTTGCAGGAACGCATCACCTCTACTCGGCGCGGCTCTATCACTTCTATCCAGGCTATCTATGTGCCGGCGGATGACTACACGGACCCTGCGCCGGCTACTACGTTTGCGCACCTGGATGCTACTACAGAGCTCTCACGGGCGATTGCGGAGCTAGGGATTTACCCGGCCATAGATCCGCTTACCTCTACTTCTCGCATGCTCACGCCTGAGCTGGACCAGCAAACCGTGAAAGGCCATTACGAAACCGCCCAACGCGTCAAGGCCATTCTCCAGCGCTATAAGGAGCTGCAGGATATTATCAACATCCTTGGGCGGGAGGAGCTCTCCGAAGAAGATAAGCTGGTGGAAAGCCGGGCTCGTAAGGTGCAGCGCTTCCTCAGCCAGCCCTTCCATGTAGCTGAGGCTTTTACAGGCATGCCTGGCGTATTTGTGCCGATAGAGGAAACCGTACGCGGCTTCAAGATGATCCTAGATGGAGAGCTGGATCACTTGCCTGAGCAGGCCTTCTACATGGTAGGCACGATTGATCAGGCGATTGAGAAGGGCGAGCGGATTTTAGCCGAGCTTAAGGGCGCATGAAGGTAAGGATTTGCTCATCTAAAGGCGTGGAATTTGAAGGCGAAGCCCAACGGGTGCGGGCGCCAGGGCAGCTGGGGGTTTTTGAGGTGTTGGATCGTCATGCGCCTTTCGTGGCCCAGCTCCAAGCCGGTATCCTGCGCCTCCAGACGGCTAATGAGCCAAAAGAATGGGCTATTTCCGGCGGCTTTCTCTGGGTAAGTCCCGAAAATCACGTAGAGGTGCTTTTGGATTAGCCTCTACCTTTGCGGTGTGGCGGCATGGCTGGAGCCCCTTAAGCGGCGCTACTTAGTCCAAGACCATACCCCCCTTCCTGATACCCCCGCTTCCATAGGGGCCGCCTACGTAGGTATAGACCCTACGGCGGATTCCCTTCACCTCGGTCATTTAGTTCCGCTTCAGCTCCTGTACCACTTAGCCCAGCTGGGGATAAAGCCAATTGTGGTGATTGGCGGCGCTACGGCGCGCATAGGCGATCCCTCGGGTAAGAAAGCCGAACGCCCCCTCCTCCCAGCTGAGGTAGTTCAGCGCAATACCCAAGCAATTGCTCAGCAGCTGGCGCGCCTTTTGCCTTTCCCCTTTACCCTTGTAGATAACTATGAGTGGCTGGGGCAGTTTAGCCTTTTAGAGTTTCTGCGTACGGTCGGAAAGCATATCACCGTAAGCTACCTACTGGCTAAAGAAACTATTGCCAGCCGCTTGGAAGGCGGGCTGTCCTTTACGGAGTTTAGCTATCCGCTTCTGCAGGCCTATGATTTTTATCATCTTTTTCAGCGGGAGGGCTGTCGCCTTCAGATTGGGGGGGCGGATCAGTGGGGCAATATCACGACGGGCGTCGAACTGGTGCGTCGCCTAACGGGGGCGGAGGTATATGGCCTTACCTGCCCCCTCCTTGTGCGGGCCGATGGGACGAAATTTGGCAAGACCGAAAGCGGCGCCAATATCTGGCTTTCGGCTGACAAAACCTCACCTTACGCCTTCTATCAATTCTGGATAGGGCAGGCGGATGCCGACATGCCCCGCCTTTTGGGGATTTTCAGTACCAAAAGCTGGGAGGAGCTGGAAGCCCTTCTGCGGCAGCATGAGCAGGATCCGGCCCAGCGTCTGGCTCAGAGGGCCTTAGCCTACGAAATGACCGCCCGCCTTCATGGGTCTGACATAGCCCAAACCGTCCAGCGGATTTCCGAGGTTATTTTCAGTGGAGCCGACCTGACTAGCTTGGAAGAACTTACGCCTGAATTTTTCGCTCAAGTAGTGGCGGAAATGCCGCATGGCGCCATAGCTTCGGCGCAAAAGCCCCTCTTAGAGGTACTAGTGGAAGGGGGCATCCTCCGCTCTAAGTCCGAAGGCCGTCAGCTTATTCAGCAGGGCGGACTCTCTATCAATCGGCAAAAGGTGCCTCATGAGCACCTCTGCCTAGCGGACTTTCCGCCTATCCGTCAGAGGTATTGGCTGGTGCAGCGTGGGCGCAGGCACTTCGCTTGGCTTCACCTTTCTGATCGGTTACCTTTGTAGCATGGCAGCGCAGGTTACGCTCAAGGGTACGCCGCTAACTCTAGCAGGGGAACCGCTAAAGCCAGGCGCCTCCGCACCGCCCGTATGCCTGGTAAATGCGCGCAATGAGGAAATTTACATAGGCGGAGCCTTAGGGAAGCCGCAGATTCTTATAACGGTGCCCTCTCTGGATACGCCCGTATGTGCGGCTGAAGCCAAAAAGTTTAATGAGGCCTTAGGCGCTCTGGGTGAAGCGGTACGGGCCGTAGTGGTATCCATGGATCTACCCTTTGCCCAGAAGCGCTACTGCGACAGCTACCAAGTAAATGGGATTGAGGTAGCTTCGGATTATCGCTACTGGGACATGGATAAATACGGCGTGCGGATCGCCGAGGGGGCCCTGCGCGGCATTTTGGCGCGCGCCGTATTTGTAATTGACCCGCAGGGCCGCGTAACCTATACAGAGCTGGTGCCAGAAATAGCCCAGGAGCCCAACTATGAGGCCGCTCTGAACGCCCTGCGCCAGCTTCTTTAGGCCTTAGGGCGGTGTGAGATTTGTTTGATGGGAGGAGCATGCAGGCGGTAGGTAAGCTCTTAATAGCCCTGCTGTGGGTGAGCGGCCTATGGGGCGCCATAGCCGCATGGGAGGCTCAAAAGGGCAGTTCCCTCTGGCGCCGTAGCGCTAGAATCGTATGGCTCCTTCATACGATTAGCGTTTGGGGTACGGTAGGGCTTCTGCTCTATCTCCTCCTTGCGCATAGGTATGAGTTCCAGTACGTCTGGGCGCATGGGTCGCGTCAGCTTCCTACCGCCTACATCACCGCGGCCCTCTGGGAAGGGCAAGAAGGTAGCTTCCTTTTATGGATGCTCTGGCATAATTTGCTGGGGTGGGGGCTTATTTTTCTAAGGGCAGGGGACCTTTGGCCTCGGCTTGCCGCCTTTCTGGGGCTAAACGGCTACTTAGCTACTTTTCTCTTAGGTGTTTCACTACCCCCTTGGCTTACAGTCGTAGGGGGTATGCTGATATGGGGACTGTGGGGGGCGGAAGGGCTAGCTTTACCCTTGCGCCTGAGTGGCAGTCTCGCCCTATTATTGGCTTTAGCGTGGCTGCCTTTCTGGGCGCGTGCCCTGACTCTCCTTATACCCCTGGCGGCCTATTTCTGGGGCCGGCTCCCCTTTAGAGCGGCCTTTACGGCGGCGGCCCTTTTACTTATGCCTAAAGCCGCAGAGTGGGGCAGCTTTCCTTTCCTCTACGTCTGGGAGGCTCAAACCAGCTGGCCCGAAGGCACAGTACCCCTAGATGGCAATGGTCTCAATCCGCTTCTTCAGAGTTTCTGGATGGTTATCCATCCGCCTGTGCTTTTTGGCGGCTATGCGGCGACACTGCTGCCATTTTGGGAGGCCTTTCTGGCTTTTCGGGAGGGGGGCCTCTCGCCAGCGCGGCTTACGGCCCTGCGGCGCTTTAGCTGGCTGGCGCTTACGCTGCTGGGCGCTGGAATCGGCCTCGGGGCCTACTGGGCCTACGAGACCCTCAACTTTGGCGGCTACTGGAATTGGGATCCCGTGGAAAATGCCTCCTTCGTACCCTGGCTGGCCCTTGTAGCGGCTGTCCACTGGCTCTACGCTTACCGCCGCCGCTCCACCTCGGCTCAAGCCGTTCAATTTTTCGCCCTCCTTCCCTTCCCCCTCGTTCTGTATAGCGCATATCTAACGCGTAGCGGCGTTTTAGCCGAAAGCTCCGTCCATAGCTTCACGGACCTAGGGCTGGGGGAATGGCTTCTATGGGGGACGGGGGCAGCTTTTTTAGGGCCCCTTTTGGTGGGCCTAAGGTGGGCACGCTCATACCTTTTTGCTACGCCCAGTGAGTTAGTAAGACCAGATAAGCCGCTCCTCAAAATCGGCAGCGCGCTCCTACTAGGTATAGCTGGCATCCTGACTCTCTTTACCTCTCTGCCGCTTCTTAATCGGCTATTTGGCACAGCGTGGGCTTTAGGTAGCGGCGCCGCTCAGGTGTATTACGAATGGCTGGGCCTTTTAACCGTAGGCCTCTTAGGGCTTATGGGTTATGGGCTTGTGCGGGCGTACCAAGTTCGTGGCTGGGAGGGGCTGCTCTGGCTGGGGGCAAGCTTATTAGCGGGGATAAGTGGGGCACTCTGGTGGTATCGCTGGGATTTCGTCTATCACCCCTCCTATCGCTCCCTTATGAACCAAGGGGTAGTGGGTTGGCTACGTGGGGCTTTCTTCCTGCTTTTGGACGACCTAATTTTAGGGGCGGCTTTGGTAGCTTTAGGGGTAGCGGTAGCGCTGGTAGTACGGCACTCTCGGCGCGCTACTGTGCCGGCCAGCTTGGCTCACGGCGGCTTTGCCCTAATGCTTATAGGCGCGCTCTTTTCCAGCGGCTACCAGCGTGTCCTCAGTCAGAACTTCAACCCCCGCAGTCCGGCCAGTGCTGATAACCTTTTCATACCCCTGGGGGCGGAGGTGCCCGGCGTAGAATATACCGTACGCTATGAGGGGCTTCTCGTTCCCCTTCCGCCGCTTCGCCGGCTTCGCCCCCTGCTTAGGCAGGAAGGGCAAACCCTCTGGCGCTTTGAGGACAGTTTAGGCTTTAGCTACCAAGTGTGGCTCCCGGAGAAGCTCCCTGCTGAAAAGGGCCTCTTTCATCTAGCGGCGCTTCCGACTACCCAGGCCTTCTTGGAAGCGAATTTAGCGCTTCTTCCTATAGAGCCTGCCGATCGGCGCTACCGCTACCGGATAGTACTTACGCACCTCCAAACGGGCAAGCGCTATCCGCTCTACCTAGAAGCGGAGCTGAGCGAAAACTCAGGCCTTCTGGCTCATCCAGCCCATCTGCGCTTCTGGCACGGCGACCTCTATATACACCTTACCAGCCTGCCCTCCCAAAAAGCTGCGCTAAATCAGACTTACCTAGATTTAGGCTTAGGCGATACGGTAGAGTGGGGCGGGCTAGTGTTCAAAATGGAGCGGCTTACAGAGATTACCGAAATGCCCCATCCAACCTTTCGGGCTTGGCTGCGTGTGGGTAAGGCCGATTTAGCCTTGGGTCAAACCCTGCCAGTAGAGTTTAGCCTAGCCGATAGTGCGCTAACTACGCCTTTCACTAGCTTTCCAGCCGCACAAGCCAAAGTACGCCTAGAAGGCTTCCGAATAAAGGAGAAAAAGTTGCGCTTCTATGTAGTGCGGCGCACGCAGCCCGAGGAATTTATTAGCGTCAAAATTCTATATAAGCCTTTTATTGGGCTTTTTTGGCTGGGCCTAGGGCTGGTACTCGCCGGGGGTGTAGGGGCTATCCTGCGCCGATAGACCTTACTCTTGGATGACGCCTACGGAAGGGTGAGTACGACGTATGCCTACCACCTCCATTTCTATGCGCCGATTGAGCGCGCGGCCCTCCTCCGTAGCGTTAGAGGCAATTGGACGCGTCTTACCATAGCCGATATATTCCATCTGGACCGGGTGGATGCCATGCTGCCTAAGCCACTGGTATACAGCACGGGCACGCCGCTCAGAAAGCTTCTGATTGTACTTATCTGAACCTATGTTGTCCGTATGCCCCGAAAACCGAATCCGAATATGCGGATTTTCTAGAAGGAGGCGGCGCAAGCGTTCCAATTCGGGTATGGACTCAGGACGCAGCCTGTCGCTATTGAAATCAAAGTAAATATTGCGCAGCGCGAAGGTGGCTTCCATTTCTATAGGCATAAGGGGAATTTCCAGTTGCTGCCGCCAGGTCGTGCTATCCTGTGGGGAGAAGCGTAGGACCTGTACGTGCGTTATGAAACCTGCCATTTGAGCATATAGGTAAAATACGCCTCCTTTATCAGGAGGGAACATAAGAAATTCGCCATTTTCGTTGCATTTGACACCGAAAATTTCTTTTTGTGATAGGGAATCTACCAAGATAACCTCGCCTGCTAGGGGGACACGCGTATCTTTGTGCAAAATACGGCCTTGGATTGTGAAGCGATGAGTTATAGGAGGGGGTGAAGGCGGGGGAGGAGGCGGCGGTGGCGGGGGCAGCGGCGGAGGTGTAACTCGATGACTCCTATAGACCTTCATCACGCCATCCCGATCCGAGGAAAAGTAAGTGTGCTCGGGGGAAAAAGGATAGTAGTAGATATCATTGGCGCAGGAATTTATGGGGGCAGGGAGGGATTGGGGCGGCCCCCACTCCCTTTCGCCTACACGGAGACAGTAGAATATGTCATATCCCCCCACGCTACGAGGGTTATTAGAGGCAAAATACAGCGTGTCCTCAACGATGAAGGGCGCATCTTCGTCGTAAGGGGTATTGATGGGCGGGGGAAGGCGCTGGGCTGGCCCGTAGCGCCCGTCTCCAAGGTGCACAAATCGGTACAGATCACGCCCGCCCGGTTTGCCTAGCCCAGGGTCGTGGGCTATGTAGACATCGCGTGTCTTAGGGTCTATGGCTAGGCTTATTCGACCTGAAGGACGCTGAGGAAGGCGGCGCCACACGCGCAGCCGAGCATTAGGAGAAGCATTTTTAGGAAAAGTAAATATCCGTCCCTTCCTATCTGCCAGGTAAATCAGCAGCGTATCAGGGGGCAGCTCTCCTACTACCGCTTGGTGATACGGGAAGCGTAAAGGTAGAGGAGGAATGATACGCTCGTAGGGCTGTCCTTCTCTGTCCACACTAGCCCCTGTGCTCGGGGCCCTAGAGACAGCGTAGAGCCTTTCGCCATCCCACCAGGCTGCATATACCGGCGCCCATTGCTCTAATTCACTTACCACTTCTACGCTATAGGCCGAGCTGCGGTTGAGTTTTGTGCAGGCCTCTAGCTGCGTCAAACGGGTTTGTAACGCTGAATTCTGCCCCCCTCTTTCCTGATAAAGACGATAGTAATTCAGGGCTTTGGCGGTTTCACCACGGGCATGGAGAAGGGTAGCATAGTACCAAAGGTCTAAGGTGTCCCATAATACCGAATGAGACTGGCTTAACTGGGTGTAAAGGGTATAGGCTTTAGGGCCCTGATGCAGGGCTTGGTAGGCTCGGGCCACCCATAGCAGACCCTCTGCCGAGAATCTTTCGGGCTGTCGCTCATAAAGACCCGTAATACGCTCATAAAAACTCAACTCATACCAGCGTTCCAATCGGCGCGGGGATATAAAAGATACGCTCTGCGCATATACCAAAAGTAGCCCTAGGCCTACTAGCTTGAGCACTTACGCAAAAGTACAAATTTAGCGCTCATTTCCAGGTATCCGCTAATTCTGCTAATTTAGTAAGGGGCCTAAACTCCACGCGCCTATTCAGAAATCGGTGATAGGGCGTGTCATTCGGTACGAAGGGCTGTTCTTCGCTGTAGCCTCTGGGCTTTAGGCGGTAAGTTGGTATGCCTTTCTGCAGGAGGTAGGTATAAGCTCGATGGGCGCGCCGCTCCGATAGACGCTGGTTGTAGGCATTAGAGCCTATGCTATCCGTATGACCAGCTACCTCCAAAACCAGATTGGGATACTGTTGAAGGATTTGAACTACGGAGTCCAGCGCTGCAGGCGCTTCCTTGCGCAATTCATGTTGATCAAAATTGAAATGGATGCGTGTCAGAACGGGGCCCCTAAGCGCCGAAAGAGGCAGGAGCGCTACGCCTAATTGGACATCTCCAGTATCTTCCACGGTGAGGGGCTGCACACTTACTGCGTATCCCTCAGCCTGTGCATAAATAAGATACGGCCCTGCAGAAGGTCTGGGTAGTTGTATCATACTGGCTGAGTCGTTAGATCCCGACAGGACTGGCTTACCTTCAGCAGGGGTAGTTAGGAGGAAAGAGGCCGCAACAGGCTGGCCCGTTTGCGCATCGTAAAACTGAAGGGTGAGGGTATAGGCCTTAGGAAGGGGCGGTGGAGCCGGGGGAATAATCGGCTCTCGGATAAGCCGATATAGGTCCATTCCACCCTTGCCCCCCGGGCGATCGGAAGAGAGATAAAGCGTATCCGGGTGAGTAAAAAACAAATAGCTATCGTGGCCAGGGGTATTGATAGGGAGAGGAAGCCGCTTAGGAGAGCCCCACCGCCCATCTGGCTGACGCACCGAGAAGAAAATGTCATAGCCGCCAATTGAACTGAGACCATTATGAGCAAAATAAAGCGTATCTTCTACCAAAAAGGGTGCATCTTCGTCGTACGGCGTATTGAGAACGGTAAGATTTTCAGGCTCGCTGAATCGCCCATCCGGCAACCTTCGCACTACCCATAAGTCCTTTCTTCCTATTGTACCGCGCCGATCGGAGCTGAAAATAATGCTATTACTCTTAGGATCCTCACATAAGGCATCCTCGCTACCTTTGTAGCTATTCGGAAAGGCTTTCCAAAGAGTGGGACTTGACCATTCTCTTTCCGCCCGAGGATAGGCAATGTAAAAATCGCCTCGACGCCGTGCTGAACGGTACACAATGAGCGTATCTCCAATAAAACCCGCTATGCCCTCATGCTTCTTCGGAAAAAAATTCAGGGGCTTTGGCTCCGATTCATCTCTCCTCTTTCTGTATAGGCCTTCATAGGGTAATAGATCCTCAGGATCTATACCGCGTGCCGGATCTGAGCGCCGAATAAAATAAGCATCTCCTTTGTGAAAAAATAGGCTATACTCATGGTGCGGCGTATTGAGTTCCTCTAAGTTCTGAACGATCCAGTGGTAATTTTGGGATGAGGGCTCATTTTGGGCTATTTTCAGCTGGCGTGCATAGGCGAGGTAGAGTTGGATAAGTTCTATGGAGTCAGGGTAGGAGGTACGCTGAAGGGCTTCCTGAAGGTAAGCTGTAGCGGTATCCGGGTCTCCATGGTATAGACATAGGCGTCCGTATTCCACTAAGAAGGTCGGGTCGACCGCCGCTGGGGTAAGGCGCGCAAAAGCCCAGCGGTAAAGCTCATAAGCCCTATCCCGCTGGCCTAGCTGATAATAGGCACTAGCATAGTAGAGGGCCTTCTGAGGCATTAGCCCATTCGTGTCTATCTCCTTCTGAGTCAGGGTCAAAAATTCCCCTCGGTAATATAGGCTTTCTATCTGCCGCAGAGAGTGCTGCGCTAAAAGCCCTGTAGTAAGCCAAAGGCCAGCTGCACCAAGCCGCCTCATTAGGAGCAAATATAGGGCATTTGCCAAACTTATAGGTTGCATCCTTGGCTAATTCTCTACTACCTTCATATCTAGCCAGTTTTTTCCTATGCGTATCTCCACTTCTATTGGCACGTCGTTAGGCAGGGGGAGGGCGGTGCGCATAATGTGACGAATCGCCGGCCCTATTTCGGCTACCGAACTTTCGGGCACTTCCCAAAGCAGCTCATCATGAATTTGCAGCAGTAAGGGGAGAGTAGGAAAGCGCTCGGCTAGCCTGAGCATGGCTAGCTTAATCATATCGGCGGCTGTGCCCTGAATAGGGGTATTGATGGCTAGCCGTTCGGCCTCTGCCTGCTGGGCCTTATTACGGGAATTGATGTGGGGTATGTAGCGACGGCGCCCTAAAAGCGTCTCAGCATAGCCGCACGCTCGCACGCGCGCAATTTGCGCTTCTATGTAAGCTTTTATCCCAGGATAACGCGCAAAGTACTGGTCAATAAGGTGCTGCGCCTCGCTGCGGGAGAGGCCGCCCCCCAGTCGTTGCACAAGCCCATGCGCCGTAATGCCATAGATGATTCCGAAGTTTACGGTTTTCGCTACGCGGCGCATGTCGGCTGTTATAGCATTGGTACCGAAAAGCCGCTGGGCCGTCGCCGTATGAATATCGCGTCCAGCCTGAAAGTCCGCTATCATTTGGGCATCGCCGCTCAAAGCCGCCGCTATGCGCAATTCTATCTGCGAATAGTCTGCCGAAAGAAGGACTCTATCTGGCTGGCTCGGCACAAAGGCCCGCCGAAAGCGCTTGCCTACTTCCGTGCGAATAGGAATGTTTTGCAGATTGGGATTTTGCGAGCTGAGGCGGCCCGTAGCCGCTACGGTCTGTTGGAAAATCGTGTGCACGCGCCCAGTGTGGGGATGAATGCTGCGCAAAAGGCCCTCCCCATAGGTATAGCGTAGCTTGTAAAGGGTGCGGTGCCGCAGAAGCACCTCTATGAGCGGGTGGTAAGGCAGCAGGGCCTGAAGCGCCTCTTCATCCGTAGCCGGCTGACCCGTAGGCGTCTTTCGCTGGATCGGTAAGCCCAACTTCGTAAAAAGCAACTCCGCCAGCTGTTTGGGCGAATTCAGATTGAAGGGCTCGCCGGCTATCTGGTGCGCCTGCGCTTCTAATTCCCTGAGCTCGGCTTCGTACTCTTGATTGAGGTGCTCTAGGTATTTCGTATCTATCGTAATGCCGCGCAGCTCCATTTCGCCTAGGATTACCAGTAGAGGCAGTTCCACCTCGTAGTAAAGTCGGCTTAGGCCTTTTTCTTCTAAGGCCTTTTGAAGGGGGCGGTAGAGGCGCCAGGCCAGCTCGGCATCCTGGCATGCATAGGCCATGAGCCGTTCTACTGGTACCTGGCGCAGGTCTTTCGTCTTGAGGCCGGTAAAAAGTTCGCTGTAAGAGTGGGCTTTCGTTAGGCCGAGCTCACGCCTGGCTACCTCGTCTAATCCGTGCGGCCTTTCGGGGTCTAGGAGGTAGTCAGCTAAAAGCGTATCAAAAAAAGGGCCGCTGCAGCGGATGCCGTGTTGAGCCAAAACCACCCAGTCAAATTTGAGATTGTGGGCGATTTTGAGGTTGGGTAGCTTAGCGAAGGCCTGGAGGGCCGTGCGCCACTCGGCGGGAAGGGGGCTTGGAAGCGGGCAAAAGACGGCCTGATCGGCCTCGGCACAAAAGGCGATCCCCACTAAGCCAGCATACATAGGGTGAGGGGAATCGGTTTCGGTATCAAACGCAATCGGCTGATCTGGGCTCAGGCGGGCTAAATAGGCTTGCAGCGCCTCGGGCTCTGAGAGGAGACGGTGGGTAGAAGTTTTAGGCGCTGGGGTTTGAGCTAAAGTGGGGGCTGGACTGACCTTCCAGTAGGTGAGTAGCCGCTCGCGCAATCGGCGAAATTCTAGCTCCTCCAGCAGCGGCAGGAGGACTTCCCAATTGGGCGGCTTTAGGCTAAAGGGTTCGGGGTCAAATTGGGCGGCGGGCGGGATTTCAGCTGGAGGAACTAAGCGGGCTAGGCTATAAGTAGCCCAAGCCTGAGCGCGGGCCTGCTCTAGCTTCTCGGCTATGCTCTTAGGCAGCTCGGCCAGGTGCTGGTAGATGCCTTCTAGGCTGTGGTAGGTTTGGAGGAGCTGGCAGGCGGTCTTTTCCCCAATCCCGCGCACGCCGGGGAGGTTGTCGCTTTCATCGCCCACGAGGGCCAAAAAGTCGGGGATTTGCTCTGGCCCTACCCCAAAGCGGGCCTGCACGCCAGCGGGGTCTAACTTTTGGGCTGGTGCCTTGCCACGCGCAGGCCGATAGAGATGCACCTTGTCCGAAACCAGCTGGGCTAGGTCTTTATCGGCTGAAACCAGCCATATGCGCGCAATAGCCGGGTTCTGGCTGGCTTGAATAGCCCAAAGCGCCAGAAGGTCATCCGCTTCCATCCCAGGGACTTCTACCTGATGAAGCTGGAGAGCCTCGCAAAGGCGGCGAATATAGGGTAGAGTGGCTACCATTTCTTCTGGGGGGCTGCTTCGTTGCGCCTTGTAGGCCGAAAGTACCGCATGCCGAAAGGTAGGCTCGGCGCTATCCCACGCCAGGCCCCAGTGCGTAGGCTGAAGCGTCTCTAAAAGGTCTAAGAGCGTGGCTAAAAACCCGAAGGGTGCTGTGGTATTGAGGCCGGCACTATT
This sequence comes from Bacteroidia bacterium, assembly GCA_039630245.1. Taxonomy (GTDB): domain Bacteria; phylum Bacteroidota; class Bacteroidia; order SpSt-205; family SpSt-205; genus SpSt-205. Next base: position 279,420 of record JBCNVK010000001.1, on the reverse strand, counting down.
GCGCAGCGGCCGCTCCGCAAACGCAAAATACGCCCTATACACTAGCCCCATCCCATCCAGAAAAACCGCCACAGCCATAAGCCCAAAAATAACCCAAGCCACCCATCGCTTATTTGGATTTATTCCAGAAAAAATATGTTCCTTTGGGGTATGCGACGACACACCTTACCGAGGCTTTGTGCGCTAGTGGGGCTAGGGGGCGCATGGGCTCAACCAGCCCTCCCGCGCGATACGGACACGGTCGCCCTAGGACCCGGCTACGGGCTACAAGTGTATTATAGCCTACAGCGGGGGGTAGTCAGTACGGTGTCGCTTGATAGGTGGCACCTGGCCTTTGAGGTAGCCCCACGCGGCGCGGCTATCCGAACCAATCATGCCGCTGGCGTTATTGTCTATAAGACTCGGCGCGACACCACAGGCTGGGCTAGCCTAGCGCTGGAAGATACCACGGAGCGGCTCTACGATGACCTTTGCCGCTGGACCCAAGGCGCCTTCAACCGCACGGCCAATCCAAACAATCCCGCTGACTTCGGGTGGGGGCTCTACAACTCTTCCACTCGTATAGTTACGGGCGATTCCCTGTACATCCTTCGGGTAGGTCAGACTTATTACAAGGTGTGGATAAGGGAACTGCGCGACAACACCTACTACCTGCGTACGGCGGCGCTGGATGGAAGCGGCGAGCTAAATACAACCGTACCCAAATCCCTAGGCGCCTCGGCTAAGTTTGTGTACTACAATCTTTCTACGGGGCAGGCGCTGGCTTTAGAGCCGCCTGCGGCTGAATGGGATCTACTTTTCACCCAATATGTGGCCTTTGTAACGCCGCCAGGTGGTGGGCCGGCCGTTCCTTATCCTGTAGTAGGGGCCTTCCAGAATCCAGCCGTACGCGTGGCTCGTGTGCGCCTTACCCGCCAGGCCAATCCAGATACGCTTACCCCAGCGGCCTATACCTTAGACTCCTGCCTTAGCACTATAGGCCACGATTGGAAAGAATGGGACGGAACGCAGTGGCGCTTGGCGGATACGCTCTACTTCCTTGTGAAGGACGGCACTGGCGCCCTCTGGCGAGTGCGCTTCATAGGCTTTGAGGGGCGGAGTACTGGCCGCATACTTGTAGAAAAGGCCCGCCTTAGCGGTTCAGCGGGCTTAGAGGCTACTCAGGCTTCTGGCTTATATCGCCTTTACCCCCAGCCGGCCCAGACCGAACTAAATCTATATGCGCCTTTCCCCCTCCACACCGTAGAGCTGTATGGGCTTACAGGGCAGCTTGCTTACCGCTGGGAGGCCTTAGCGGGCACCGAGGTACGCCTTGCCCGCCCGCCTTTCCTGCCTGCGGGGCTCTACCTTCTACGCCTTATAGGCCCAGCCCAAGAAGAGTGGATGAAAGTTATTTTTGAGTAAAATGAGTAGGCGCCTGCTAGGGTGCCTCGTTATAGCCTCGGCCTTCGGCCAATCCCTCCAAATACTTAGTGAAGAGGGCGCGCCTATTGTCGGGGCGACCGTTCAGCTTGTGCCCCTAGCAGGTGGTCGAAGCCTACAAGTTCTTACAGACAGTAACGGCTTCCTGCGGGTAGCCCCTGGCACCTATCGCCTACGCATACAGGCAGAAGGTTTTCTGCCTTTAGAGGATACTCTCTCCCTCCCCCTTTCTGAGCCTGTACGGCTTCTGCGTCCGAGCTATGCCCTCCAAGATCACGTGATTACAGGCAGTCATGCGCCGCTGCAGGAGCTGCGCAGTCTATATCCCGTTCGCGTGCTTACGGCGGAAAGGCTTCAGGCGCAGGGGGCTCTTTACCTTTCTCAGGCCCTCCTTACGGAACTCAACGCCCGCCTTTGGAATGACCCGAACTTGGGCCTCTTTGCCGTACTCCAAGGCCTTGGCGGCGAGCATGTAAAGGTGCTCTTAGATGGGGTCCCGATAATAGGTCGCGTAGGGGGGGCCATAGACCTTCAGCAGCTTCCCCTTGCCGAAGTAGAACGCGTAGAGATTGTCGAAGGTCCCATGAGCGTCCTCTATGGCAGCGATGCGCTGGGGGGGGTGATTAATCTGATTACGCGTCGTAGCCGCTGCCAGTGGGAGGCGCGCGGCCGCCTACACTACGAAGGCGTAGGGGTGTATGAAACGGGCTTTGCCCTAGCCGGCGGTCCTCTTCAGCATAGGCTTTTTATTTCAGGCAGTCGCTACTACTTTGACGGCTGGGACCCTAATCCCCATCGGCCGCGTGCACATCTCTGGCGGCCACGAGAGCAATACAACGCCCTCTTAGCCTATCAATGGACGCCCAGCCCGCGCAGCTACGTGCGCTTGAGCCTGCCTTTTGGCGATGAAACCTTCTTCAATCTACGCGAGCCTACGATCACACCCTATCGGGTTTATGCTATAGATGAGTACTACCACACTCGGCGCTTTTTGCCCGCGCTTACGTTTAGCCATACTTTCAGCCCGCACCTGCGTTGGCAGCACCAAGGGGCTTTCTTGTACTATCGGCGCATTCGTCAGGTCGTATATAAAGACCTTGTGACGCTGGAGGAAAGGCCCGTACCTTTGCCTGAGCTTCAGGATACCACGCAGGAATACCATGCCTGGACTCGTGGGGGGCTCAGTGCTACTACCGCTTGGGGCAGCTGGCAAATCGGCACCGAACTTCAGCACACCTGGTTGAAAGGCGGACGCATTCGGAATGGTGGGGCTGATATGGGCGATTATGCCGTTTGGGGTTTAGCCGAATGGAGCTTTATGCCTTCTCTCACCTTAGCGGGGGGCTTTCGCTGGGCCTATAATACCCGCTACGCAGCCCCTTTCCTGCCTACCTTGCACCTACGCTGGAGTCCTAACGCCCTCTTGAGCTTCCGTGTGAGCTACAGTCGCGGCTTTCGGGCCCCGTCCCTGCGTGAGCAGTTTCTCTACCTCGTCTTTACTAATCACAACGTCCAGGGCAATCCCAACCTGCAGCCCGAGCGCAGCCACCATCTGCACGCTAGCGGGGCTTGGACCCAGGCTACTTCCCAGCGCCTATGGCGCCTGAGCCTGAGTAGCTTCTATAACTACCTTCAAGACGTAATCCAGCTTGTGCTCGTAGATCCGCGCTCCCTTTTTAGCACGTACCAAAACCTTCAGCGCTTTTGGACCTTTGGCCTCCAGCCTAAGCTAGAATTTCGCACAAGTACAGTAGGGCTCTGGACGGGGGCTAATTTTACCGCTTATCGTGGGCATAGCTGGGGGTGGGAGTATGTGCTCCAACCTAGCCTAAGCGCGCGGCAGTGGCACCTCAGCGCCTTCTTCAAATACCAAGGGCGTGTTCCTATCTTTCTCATGCAGGAGGACGGTAGTGTAGCCTGGCGGTGGATAGGCGGTTTTCCTTGGCTGGATGTTTCCTTGGGGTGGCGCTTCGCCAAAAACCACGCTCAGGTGCTTGTGGGCCTGCGGAATGTTTTTGGCATTACCTCGGTGCAGGCTAACCTAGCGGGGGGTATTCATGCGGCGGGTGAGTCGCAGGCGCCTATAGGAATGGGGCGCTTTCTATTCTTCCGCTTGGAGTATCATATTCAGCGCGGCCAATTATGAGGTACGGGATGGTTCTGCTATGGCTAGCCGTGCTAACTGGAAGCTGTCGTCGCCCAGAAAAACCCTGGCAGCTTCCCCCTGCCTCAGGCAGTAGAGTCCTTACGCTACCCTTAGGGCCCGAATATGATACGGTGATATTTGTAAATCTGCGGGAAGGTCAGACGCATAAGGTAGAGCGCCGCAGTTGGGATGTAGCCTTTCTGCCTCGGCAGGGGGCTTGGGAGATTCGGCTAAATATGGCGCTGCATGCCTTTGCGGCTGAGCTAGCGGCCGAGACCTGGAAGACTCTGCGCGAACCTTCTCCGAACCTTCCCTGGCGCTGCGACCTGCCCGATACTCCCGCCTTAGCACTCTTACTTCCTCAGTCTACCCGTTACCTTCTTCTGGACCGCGACCGTAGTCAGTCGGTATATCGCACCCCTCAGCAGCGCTATTACAAGCTTCAAATCCAGTGGGTGGGTGAAACGCTCTACCTGCTTGCCGTAGGCCTGCAAAGCACCGACACGAGCCGCTGGACGCTTCCCTTAGCCCATCAGCCCATTTATGTTCAGCTGGAGCGGCCAGGCCAGCTGGCCCCCGTTTTACCTTCTTGGCCTGTAGACCTCATCGCTGGACGGTATATTCACCCTTTCTACGATCAGCCCGAGGAATTTCGCTGGTATTCGGTGGTAGGTGTGCTTCTGAGCGATAGCGCAAGGGCCGCCGTGGTGCGAGAGAAAGCCTATGAGAACTTTATACCCGCCGACACCCAGGGGCTAAATTTCTCAAGCAAAAGAGATGCGATTGGCTATGACTGGAAAGCCTACGATTTCAATACAGGCACTTACACGATAGACCGCAGCCGCTTCTTTGTAGTCCGCACGGATTTCTTTACCTATTACAAGCTGCGTTTTGTAGACTTTTACGACTCTCAAGGCCGTAAAGGCACTATTCGGATGGAATACGAGCCGCTTTAAGAGAAATCTGGGAAAATCGGGTATCTTTGTAAGGTGGAGCCAGTTTATTTGGATTATGCGGCTTCTACGCCGCTGGATCCAGAGGTGGAGGCTTGCATGCTACCTTATTTGCGGGCCGTGGGCAACCCTTCGGCTATCCATGCAGCGGGCCGCTATCTGCGTGCGGCTATAGAAGAGGCGCGCGCGACTATAGCGCAGCTGGTACAGGCCGATCCTGGCCAGATTGTCTTTACAAGTGGCGGTACCGAAGCGGATAACCATGCTCTATGGGGGGCAGTAGAGATGCTAGGCGCGACGGCTATCCTTTACAATCCTACCGAGCATCACGCTGTGCTTCACACTATAGAGGCGATTGTGCGGCGCCAGGGGGTTGAAGCGCATCCGATTGCAATTGATGGGGTAGGGCGTGTCCAGTTGGAGCACTTAGAGGCCCTCTTGCGGCGCTATCCAAAGTCTATCGTAGCGGTTATGCATGCAAATAACGAGATAGGTACGCTCCAGCCTGTCTCGGACATAGCAGCCCTTACGCAGAAATACGGCGGGTGGTACCTTTGTGATACGGTGCAGACGATTGGTTTAGGTTGGGTGGAGGCGCCTAAATTAGGCGCTGACTTCTTCGTAGCCTCAGCCCATAAGTTCTACGGACCGAAGGGCGTAGGCTTTCTGTATCGGCGCCTGCCGGTAGGTCGCTTTATTCATGGCGGTGCTCAAGAGCGTGAGCAAAGAGCTGGCACCGAAAATGTAGCGGGGATTGTAGGCCTTGCCTTGGCGTTACGCAAGGCCTACCAGCGCCGCGCGACATATGTTTATGAGCTGCGCACCCTCAAGCGCCACCTCATGCAGCGGCTACAAGAAGTTTTTCCGGATGTCGTCTTCCACGGTGATGTATCGGAGGAGGGCTCACATCCTGGCATACTAAATTTTAGGATTCCTTCGCATCCCTTGGCAGACCTGCTAGTTATACATTTGGATATTGAGGGGGTTTGCGTTTCGGGCACTTCGGCCTGCGCTTCGGGGAGTGGCCATCCTTCACATGTGCTACAGGCCCTTGGCCTTTCGGTGCAAGAGGCGCGCTGTGCCTTACGGTTTTCTTGGGGGTTGGGCACGCAGAAGGCCCACTTAGATCGCGCAGTAGAAGTGCTTCAGGCGGCGGCTACTTTGTTGCCTGCATGACGCTACCAGGGCTGGCGGAGCGCTATGAAGTAATACGAGTGCTGGGGGAAGGGGGCATGGGCGTGGTCTACCTAGCCCTTCAAAAGAAACTGAATCGGTATGTAGCCATCAAGTCTATAGCTCCTTACCTTGCCCGGGAGCCGCAGATTCGGGAGCGCTTCGCCAGTGAGGCAGCCGTACTGGCGCGCCTCAATCATCCCAACATTGTAACCCTGTATGACTACATAGAGGAGGATGGAGCGCTGTACCTAATTATGGAGTACGTAGAGGGGCAGCCTCTGGCCCAAAAGCTCCAACAGGGCCCGCTTTCGCTGGAAGAGGTCCGCCACTACTTCAAGCAGGTCTTGGAGGCTTTCGCCTACGCCCATCAGCAAGGAATCGTTCATCGCGACATCAAGCCAGCCAATCTGATGATTACCTCGGACAGGCGGGTGAAGATTTTGGATTTTGGCGTAGCCCGCCTCCTACAGACCGACCACTCCCTCACCCGCACCGGCATGCGCATCGGCACGCTCATGTACATGAGTCCCGAACAAATCAAGGGCGAGCGCGAGCTGGATGCGCGCTCGGATATCTACTCTTTAGGGGTGGTGCTGTATGAGATGCTTACAGGTCAGCCGCCTTATCCACCCGATATCAGCGAGTTCCACCTGAGTCTACGGATTGTGCAAGAGCCGCTTTTTGATTTAGCCCGTCCGCCTGCCACCCTCCCGCCAGCGTTAGGGGAAATAATTCTCAAGGCGACGGAAAAGCAGCCGACGTATAGGTATCCGAGCTGCGAGGCTTTTTTAGCGGATTTTGAGGCGGCTTTCAGCGGAGGCGGGGCGGCAGAGACCCAGCGTCCCGTCGGAAAAACCGCCAGTACTTCTACTTTAGCGGGGCAGCCGGCTTCACCGCAGCCGGCCCAGAAAACCCGATGGCGGATAATCGCCCTGCTTTTAGTTGTGGGTGCAGGCGTCGGGCTAGGGGCTTTCGGATTTTGGCACTTTTCTAAAGGTAAGGTTCAGTCGGAGCCTTTTCCTTCCGCCGTGCCCGAAACGCTCCTAACTGCCGTACCTCCGCCCCTTCAAGTCTCTGCGGCACCTAAGCCATTGCTTCCAGCCTCCCCACCGAAACCCTCCCCTGCGCCGCCTACCCGTTTAGCGAAAGAAAGCAAAGAAGATAGGGCTACGGCCTCTCCTCCGCCTAATACTCCCCCGCCTGCAAAGCCCCTCCTTCAGGTTGAGGTGCGCGAGCTGAGCCGTACCCTTATACCTTCCCGCACTAAAGCCAAACTCTTCCTGCGCAATACTGGCGAAGCGGCTGCTACGGAGGTTCAAATCGTACTCCATCTTTTTGACAAAGCGGGCGCCCTTCGGCAAACCGATACAATTACCATCAAACAAATAGGGCCTCAGGAAGAGCAGATGCGCGTTTTAGAGTACAGCACCTCAAAGATCCACACTATTCGGGCCGAGATTCTGCATTACCAGCCCTAATGCGCGCCTATTGGAGGGCCTCCCTCAGCCCCGCCTATAATTTCTTCCTTGCGCTTTTCCTTCTTGTAGGGTATGAGGGGCTTATGTATGTGCTGGGTGGCGCGCCCACCTCCACGCGCAACCTAGTAGATCAGTGGCTGACGCGCCTTTTAGGATGGACTAATCCATATCAATGGGTAGTTTCGCTCCTAATAGTGCTTTTAGGGCTGGCGTACGTGTATGGCATTCGGCGGGATACCTCCACCCTTACGGAGTGGGTATTTCTAGTTATGCTCATGGAGGCTGCCGCTTGGGCTGTGGTATTGTACAAATTCCTCCCCCTCCTGACGGCACACGTGCTGCCGCCGGCGGCCCAGCTTAGCCTGTTCTTGTCCGAAGATTTCTGGCTTGGGTTGGCTCAGTGTCTGGGTGCCGGCTTTTACGAAGAACTTTTCTTCCGGGTGCTGCTGGTAGAAGCCTTGCGCTTCCTGCTTACAGGCTTTTCCTCCACTAAGGCTACGGCCTTGCATACAGTTATAGTATGGTGCATCTCGGCTATTCTTTTCTCGCTGGCCCATTTCCTGTATGAACCTTTTAGGGCTTATGCCTTTTGGTACAGAACCCTTTTTGGCCTATTTATGAGTGGGCTTTACATTTTACGAGGCTTTGGGATTACGGCATGGGCGCATGCGTTGTATGACCTGTATGTGCTATGGTGGGCTTAGGTCGGGTCTGGGTGGCGGAGGCGATTGCGGAAGCCGTGGGCGGGGAGCTCCAGAAGGGCGCGCAGGGCCTACAACTCCGAGCCGTAGCCTGGGATACGCGGCGCATGCACGGCGGGGGCGCGCTTTTTTTGGCGCTGCGGGGGCAGCGGGATGGGCACACCTACCTACCTGAGGCCTTTAGGCGGGGGGCCCAAGTAGCCCTAAGCGAAAGACTAACCCCCTTTCCCCATATCCTCGTGCCTGATACTTGGCAGGCCCTCCATGCTTGGGCTTTAGCCTGGCGGCAGCAGCTCACCTACCCCCTCGTAGGAATCGCTGGCTCGGTGGGGAAAACTTGGACCAAAGAATGGCTAGCCTACCTGCTGGAAGGTCACCGGAAGGTGGTGCGCAGCCCCGGCAGCTTCAATAGCCAACTGGGCGTACCCCTAAGCCTTCTGAGCTTTCCTGCTGAGGCGGAGGTTGGGATTGTAGAGGCAGGCAGCTCCACCGCCGCTGAAATGGCGCGCCTTCAAGCGTTACTCCAGCCTACCTATGGCATTCTTACGCCCACTTATGCGGCTGAAGCGGAAGCCTCCTTATATCCCGCCGTCCTTCAGGAGAAGCTAAGCCTTTTCCTCGGGAGTATCTGGCTTGTAGGGCCAGACACTGTACCCTTAGACCTTTTGCAAGCCTACCTTCCGGGCGTAGCATTTTATCGGGTGGGCGCTGCAGAGGGTTCCGAGTTTCGCTGGGAGGCGGCTAGGGAGGGAAAAGGCTGGTGGCATCCCCCCGATGCGCCCCCCCTTTGGGTAGAGCTGCCGAGTTCTAATCCTGCGCTTCAGCAGAATGCCCTTTTAGCCGCTTCGGCCGCCTATCTCCTGGGGGTACCCGCTTCGGTCCTGCGCCAGCGATTGGCTACGCTCCCCGCTTTACCTCGGCGCCTCCAGTGGATTCAAGACTCCAGCGGGCGGCTCTGGCTAAACGACACTTACCATGCTGACCCTACCTCTATCGCCGTGGCCCTTGAGGAGCTTCGGTCCCTGCCAATTCAGCCGAAGGTAGTGGTGCTTACCGACTTTTCCCCTCCTTCGGTAGAGGCCCATGCGACCCTACTTCAGCGGCTTGCCGAGGAATTTACCGAGGACCAGGTCCATCTCATCGGGCCAATTTTCGCTCAGCTTGATTGGGGACGGCGGTATGGCAGTGTAGAGGAGTTTTTGCGGCAAGTAGTTTTGCCATCACAAGGGGCTATCCTCCTTAAGGGTAGCCGGCGGTTTGCCTTGGAGCAGGCTTTTACTCGGCTGAGTGGGTATGGCCCAGCGCCCGAGCTGTATGTGGATTTGGAGCGTGTCGCCCGCAACTTAGCCCGGCTCCGCCAGCCTCTCCCTCCTTCTACCCGTCTCATGGCCGTACTCAAAGCCGAAGCCTATGGGGGCGGAGACCTCCTCATGGCCAGCTTCTTAGCCCGGCAGGGGATTGACTACATCGGCGTAGCTTATGCCCCCGAAGCGGTGCGCCTGCGCCAAGCCGGTATCCAGACACCTATTTTAGTCTTTTATCCGGGCGAAGCCCCTTATGCGCTCTATCAGGAATACAGCTTAGAAGCGGCGGTAGGGAGCTGGCCCCTCCTACGGTATTGGGCTGGTGCTGTACCCCTTCACATAGAGTTTGATACAGGCATGGGGCGTATGGGCTTTTTGCCAGAGGAGTTAGAAGCCGTTCTAGCCTACCTCAAAGCCCATCGGGCGGTGGTGCGTGGTGTTTTTACCCATCTCGCAGCGGCTCATCAGCCCGAACTCAAGGCCACCCGCCAGCAGCTTGAGGTATTTGAAGGGATTTATCGGGCTTTTCGGAAGGCCTTTCCGGAGGTGCTCGGCCATGCGCTCAATACGGCTGGTATCCTTCACATAGGCGCGGCGGCGGCCTATGATATGGTGCGCCTAGGCATAGGACTCTATGGGATAGGTGAAGGTTTGGAGGAGGCTACGGCGCTTTACGCGCCCCTGCTGCGCCTTCAGAGCTACCCCAGCGGCCGTTGGCTCAACTACGATTTCCAAAGCAGCCTGCCTGAGGGCTACAGGGTAGCGACTATAGGGATAGGGTATGGGGATGGGCTGCCGCGCCGGTGGGCAGCCGAAGGAGGTACGGTATTTGTGCGGGGAGTGCCCTGTCCTATTCTACCGCCTCTCAATATGGACCTCCTTTTGGCCGCCGTGCCCGACAAGATAGCAGAGGTAGGGGATCGGGTAGAAATTTGGGGCCCGACGCAGCCCCTGCGTCAGCTGGCTCAGGCTCTCGGCACGATACCTTACGAGCTTCTGGTACATTTAGGCCGCCGGGTGCGCCGCATTTATACGTGGGGAGAGCGTCCCTACGGCTAAACAATCCACCCACCTAAAATTACATCGTCCCCCTCATAGGCTACACCCGCTTGGCCTGGGGTGATAGCCCGCACCCCTGTGTAAAAAACTACCTCAATCGTTCCGTCTGGATGGCTATACAGCTGGGCTTCATGGCCGGGGTCCATATGGCGTATTTTGACCGTAGCCGGGTAACCTTGGTAGGGCAGGCTAGGATATTTGTGCCAAACTACCTCGCGCAGACGCAGGCTAGTTTTTTGGAGGCAGCTCTCTGGGCCTATGACGATGGTGTTGGTCTCAGGGTAGATGGCTACAACGTAGTGCGGTGTCCCCAAAGCGGGCAAGCCGCGCCGCTGACCTATGGTGTAGAAAGGGTAGCCTTCGTGCTGACCAACTACACGCCCATCTACGTGCACTATAGGTCCGCCGCGCAGCGCTGCAAGCCGTTCCGGCACACGCCGAGCCAAAAAGGCCCGATAGTCCCCCTCTGGGATAAAGCATATCTCATAGGAGTCTTTCTTCTGGGCCAAGCGATGGAGCTGCAGCTGAGCCGCTAAGGCGCGCACTTCGGTTTTATACTTCTGCCCGAGAGGGAAAATCGTTTGGGCCAAAACGCTTTGGGAAAGGCCCCATAGGACATAGGATTGGTCTTTGCTGAGGTCGCGCGCGCGCCGGATGAAGTAGCGGCCCTCAGCATAGCCTATCTGCGCATAGTGGCCCGTGGCTATCCGTTCGCAGTGAAGCTGTCGGGCACGCCGCAGAAGCGCATCCCATTTGATGTAGGTATTACAGCGGATACAGGGGTTTGGCGTGCGCCCAGCTAGATACTCTTCTACGAATTGGGCTATTACCGCTTCCCCAAACTCCTCCCGCAAATCCAGCACATAGTGCGGGAAGCCGTAGGCAACGCTGACGCTGCGCGCATCATTGATGTCATCCAGGTTACAGCAGCCGGTGTTTTTGCGTTTAGGCAGGTCAGCGCTTTCATAACTCCAGGTTTTCATGGTCAGGCCTATTACCTGATAGCCAGCTTGCTTGAGCAGGATGGCGGCTACGCTACTATCCACGCCGCCGCTCATGGCTACGAGTACCCGCACATTAGCCAAAACAAAATCCCTCTCAGCCTTACAAAATGACACTTGAGTAAGTAACTCTTGCGCTTCAGGTTTGGGCCTTGCGGCGGGCAGGAAAGAATTGGGGATATTTGTTTTACCTCAGAGTAGCCGCCCACACGAAGCAAGCCCAGGCGGTTGAGCTCCCTTCGGGTTGAGCTCCCGCCTGTTTCTTTTTTGTACCTTAGCCTGCATGCGCATAGGTATAGGCTCTCATGTGCGCTTGCATTATACGCTTAGAGACGAGCAGGGAAGCATTTTGTATGCCAGCTCAGAGCCCGTAGAATTTGTAGTAGGTGAGGGCCATGTGCTGCCGGCTTTTGAGGCGGCGATTATGGCGATGGCAGCGGGCGAGAAGCGCACTTTTACGCTCAAGCCTGAGGAGGCCTTTGGCCCCTACCAGCCTGCTTGGGTTTTCCGCATCAGTCGGAAGCAGCTTGAGAATCCCTCCGAGCCGATTCAGCCAGGGCAGGTGCTTGTACTTACTACCACTGAAGGTGAGACCCTGCAGGTATATGTCTTGAGCGTCGATGAGGAAACGATTGAAGTGGATGCTAATCACCCCTTAGCCGGCCACACGCTTACCTATACGGTGGAAATTCTGAGCGTGGCTTAGGCTATGCCGCAGTCGGCTGCCACTCTCCAGCCGCAGCCCCAAACGGCGCGTCTCCTGCGCCCTTCTTTCAATTGGACTATCGGGATTCCGCGCGAGCGCCAGCTTCAGGAGCGACGCGTGCCCCTTATTCCCGCAGCGGTACGCACCCTCACGGCGCGCGGCTTTCAGGTCCTTATTGAACATAAAGCGGGCGAGTATGCCTCGTTCTCGGATCGGGATTATGCCGAAGCCGGCGCTACGATTGTGTATCATCCTGAGGAGATTTTTGAACGCGCCGAATGCATTGTAAAAATAACCCCGCTTACCCCTCATGAAATTCAGTTCCTCAGGCATAAGCAGGTTATTTTCTCAGCCGTACATATGGGCACGCTGCGCAAAGAGTACATACAAGCGCTTATTGACAAAAGCATCACGGCGATAGGGTATGAGTTCCTCCAGGCAAAGGACGGCAGCCTGCCGATTATGCGGATTATGAGCGAGATAGCGGGGTATGCGGCGATTCAGATAGCTTCGGAGCTTTTAGCGCAGCAGGGGCGGGCCATGCTCTTGGGGGGCATTACGGGGGTCCCGCCCGCGCGCGTGCTTATTTTAGGCGCGGGTACGGTAGCGCTTCATGCAGCCCGTGCCGCTTTAGGCTTCGGCTGTGCCGTAACCGTTCTAGATGAAGAAGTCTATCGGCTTCAGCGCCTCCGCACCGCCCTAGGTCATCCCGTAGCTACCGGCCTTATCCAACCCGATCTGCTACGGGAGCTTTTGCCTCAGACGGATGTCCTAATTGGGGCCCTTTACCGCAAAGGGGCCCCGGCCCACCTCGTTGTAACGGCCGAACTCGTCGCCCAAATGATGGAGGGAAGCGTCATCATTGATGTCGCTATAGACCAAGGCGGCAATATTGAGACCAGCATGCAGACCACCCATGACCTACCTACCTTCTCTAAATACGGCGTCATCCATTACTGCGTACCTAATATTCCTTCCCGCGTGCCGCGCACGGCTTCGATTGCCTTTAGCAACGTGCTTTTGCCTATACTTCTGCGCCTCAGCGACTATGGAAGCATTCGTACCATGATTGCCGCAGGCCATATGCTCAAAACGGGCGTTTATACCTACGGCAAGCACCTTACCAATCACACCGTTGCGCGCCTACTTCAAATGGAGTCGCTGGATGTAGAGCTTTTAGTGATTTAGGGGAGGGCAGGTACTTGGATAAAGTGGCTCATTTGAATAAGAGCTCGGCGGCGTGCGGCTATCTCTTGTTTGCTAACCGTGAGTAGGGCCTCCACGCCGAAGCGCTCTACGCAAAAGCTCGCCATGACAATCCCCTGTACAACGGCTTCCTTGAGCACTTCTAAGTTTAGAGTATCCTGAGCCGCTAGGTAGCCTATTAGGGCCCCAGCGAAAGTATCCCCTGCGCCTGTCGGGTCAAACACATCCTCCAGCGGATATGCTGGGAAAAAGTAGGTTTCGCCTTCGCGCGAAAAAAGTAGGGCGCCATTTTCGCCTTTCTTGATAAGAAGGTATTTGGGGCCACGGGCGAGGATGCTGCGGGCGCAGCGCCGCAAAGAGTAATCCCCTGCCAGCTGCCGTGCTTCCTCATCGTTGATAGAAAGGATATCCACCTGACTTATCATCGCCTCCAATTCGGGGCGGCGCCGTTCTATCCAGAAATTCATCGTATCCATGAGCACCACGCGCGGGCGCGGCTGAATCTGCCTATAGATACGCTGCTGAAGGCAGGGGTCTAAGTTACCCAAAAGCAGAAACTCCGCCTGCTGGTAGGCGGGGGGTATCGTTTCGGGAAATTCCTCCAAAACGTTTAGCCGGGTCTCCAGCGTGTCGCGCGTCTGCATATCGGCGTGGTAGCGGCCAGCCCAGAAAAAAGAGGGCCGACTTAGGTGGCGTACGACGCCCTGAAGGTCAGCTCCCTGCTCCGCTAAATACTGAAGCATCGCCGAGGGGAAATCCGTCCCCACAATAGACACAATTCCCACGGGTTTTACATAGTGAAGCGCCGCTAGGGCGATGTACGTAGCAGCCCCACCTACTATGGCCTCAGCCCGTCCAAAAGGCGTCTCAATCGTGTCTAGAGCCATTGTTCCGGCTACCACTAGCCGCATGCCACAAAGGTAGAGGTTTATTCCGCCGTCTAAGTGTAGCTTTGTAAGAATGGCTAAGCCTACCTTCTCACCCGAGGAGCAGGCTCGGATAGAAGCGATTTGCCAGCGCTACCCCACGCGGCAAAGCGCCATAATGCCTGTGCTCTGGTTGGCTCAAGAGAAATTCGGCGAACTTTCCCCACCTGTCCTAAAGCTAGTGGCAGAGACGTTAGGGCTGCCTTTAGCTCATGTAACCGGCGTCGCAAGCTTTTACACTATGTATCTGCCCCAGCGGAAGGGCAAGTGGCTCTTAGAGCTATGCACCTGCTTTACATGTGGGGAATGTGGGGGACGTGAGCTATGGGCCTATATCCAGAACCACCTAAAGCTAGATGCAGATGGGGTAACGCCCGATGGCCTTTTCTGGTTTCGGGAAGCCGAATGCTTGGGCGCCTGCGATACCCCACCTGTACTCCAGATAGAGGGCCGGCGTATGGTATTTAGCCTCACGCCAGAAAAGCTGGAAAAAGTACTAGAAAGCCTACGCCAAGGGGTTCTGCCGCCCTTTGAGTCCGTACCGCCGCGCAATCCGGAATGGGCATGAAGAAGGCCTACCTGCTCTTCGGCGATAATACTCAGGTAGAAGGGTGGAGCTTAGGCGCCGAAGGCACTGTCGTAGGCGAACTGGTATTCCATACCGCCCTTACGGGCTACCCAGAGATTTTTACGGACCCTTCGTATTGGGGGCAAATCCTAATTATGACCCTGCCCCATATCGGCAATTATGGCACGACGGCGGAGGAATGGCAGTGGGAAAGGCCGGCGATTCGGGGGTTAGTTGTGCGGCAGCTGAGCCACTTTTTCAGTCGGCCGGGTCGGGCCTTGGGCCTACCTGAGTATCTGCGCGTCCATGGGATTCCCGTCATCGCCGGCGTGGATACGCGCGCGCTGGTGCGGCGAATTCGCCAGCAAGGCGCCCAAAATGTCCTTCTTACTACCGAGACTCCCTCGGCGGCGCACTGGGAGTATCTGCGCCAGCACCCTACCATGGAGGGGCTGGAATTAGCTTCCAGCGTCACTACACCCAAGCCCTACACGCTTGGGGAGCCAAGCCCGCTGCGAGTAGCCGTAATTGACTTCGGCGTCAAAAAGGCCATTCTCCATCAGCTAGTAGAAAATGGGGCCTATGTAGGCGTGTTTCCCGCTACGACTACTTTAGAGGCGCTGCGGGCCTTTGAGCCCGTAGGTTTCCTCCTTTCTAATGGCCCAGGGGATCCAGCCGCTATGCCCTACGCCATTCGGCTAGTGCAGGCCCTTATGGAGTGGGGCTACCCCATTTTGGGCATCTGTCTAGGACATCAACTGCTTGCCTTAGCCGCTGGCATTCCTACCTATAAGCTCCGCTTCGGCCATCGGGGCAGCAATCATCCTGTGCGAGACCAGCGCACGGGCCGCCTCTTTATTACTTCCCAGAATCACGGGTTCGCTATCAGCTTTGAAGCCCTTTCCAAACATCCAGACTTCCAGCTGACGCACATAAATCTCAACGATCACACGGTAGAGGGCTTTAGCCATCGGTATCTGCCTATTCGGGGCGTTCAGTACCATCCCGAAGCCGCCCCAGGGCCGCACGATAGCCGAGAGATTTTTCAGGAGTTCCTATCCGATTTGCAAAGGCATCTTACCCATGTTCCCGCATCCTCCTAAGACGCCCTTTTACTTAGAGCCTTTGTATGGGCTTTTGCGCCTGCCGTATAGGGATTTGGCCTATAGTCGGGCGAATCCCATCGCGGCTCAGCACCGCTGGTTTCGCCGCCTCCTAAAGGCGGGCAGTAGAACTCACTACGGGCGGCTAGTGGGTATTACCCCCCACCTCAGCTACGAGGAGTTTTCGGCGCGCGTGCCGATTTACACCTATGAGGAGCTGTATCCTTGGATAGAACGGGCCCTTCGGGGGGAGGCCGATGTCCTCTGGCCGGGTCGGGTGCGCTGGTTTGCCCGCTCCTCCGGCACCACAAACGACCGCAGTAAGTTTATTCCCATTCCACCGATAAGCCTGCATGAGAACCACTTCCGGGCGGCGCGCCAGCTTTTTGCCACTTATATGACGCTCTACCGAGGGCAAACCGAGCTCCTTCAGGGTAAAGTCATAAGTATCGGCGGCTCACATACTGTGAGTCATTTGGGGCCACATGCCCGCTATGGCGACCTAAGCGCGGTGCTTCTGGCGAATATGCCCGCCTTTTACCGGTACTTTCGGGCACCAAGCCTAGAAATAGCCCTCTTGCCTTCTTGGGAAGAAAAGGTTCATCGCATGGCTGAAGCCCTTCTTCAAATTCCCCGAGCTATCGTAGGTGTAGCGGGGGTGCCTACATGGACCGTAGTACTTTTTGACGAGATTCTGCGCCGCACGCGCGCAGCGCATATACTGGAAGTATTCCCACGCTTTGAGGTCTTTTTCCACGGGGCTGTGAGTTTCACGCCCTACGAAAAGCTCTTTGCTCGGTATTTGCCCGCCTCCTATGTGCGCTACATAGAGATATACAACGCTTCGGAGGGCTTTTTTGCCTTTCAGGATACGGTGGAAAGCAAGGCGATGCTACTCATGACGGATCATGCGGTGTTCTATGAGTTTATTCCTTACAAGGATTGGGAGGCTGGGGTGCGGCGGGCGATACCTCTCTGGGCCGTACAGCCCGGCGAAACCTATGCGCTAGTTATTACGACGGCTGGAGGCCTATGGCGCTACCTCATCGGGGACACCGTGCGGTTTGCCAGTACTAATCCCTATCGCCTCTACATAGTAGGTCGTACGCGCCACTACATCAATGCGTTTGGCGAGGAGGTCATGGTAGAGCAGGCGGAAAAGGCTATGGAAGCCGCCTGTGCCGCTACTCAGGCTACAGTTAGGGATTTCACCGTGGCCCCCATTTACTTAGAGGCTGGCCAAAGGGGCGCCCATCAGTGGCTTGTAGAATTCATCCAGCCCCCTGATAGTCTGGAGCGATTCACCGAGATTTTGGACCAAACGCTGCGCCAGCTCAATTCGGATTATGACGCCAAGCGGGAGAAAGACCTAGCCCTAGGCCCGCCTCAGATAGTAGTGCTACCGCCCGATACGTTTTATCGCTGGCTAAAGCAAAAAGGCCGCCTAGGCGGTCAGAATAAGGTACCGCGCCTCTCTAACGATAGAGGGTATGTGGAGGAAATTTTGGCTGTCGCTGCTCTTTCTGACCAGCTGCCTGCGCCGCAGTGAGACACCGCCTATTGCGCCGGATACCCTCAAGCAGGTGCTCAAAGAGCTGTATGCCTATCGCGCAGCCCTTCTTCATCAGCCTATACCACCAGCCGTGGCCGATAGCCTTTTAGCCCTCTATACGCATCAGGTGCTGAGCAAATACCACTTGGATACAGCCCGCTGGAGTGCCACCCGTACCTATTACCTAAGCCGTCCGGGGAAGGCGGTAGAACTTCTGGAAGAGCTCCTGCGCGAAGGTCCTTAGTTCAGGGCACAAACAGCCGAATCGGGCTATCCCCCAAACGGGCTACGTAAACCCCTGAGGCTAGGGGCAGAGCGTAAGTGCCCCCGTGCACTACACCCTGCCATACAAGCTGACCTGCCACCGAGAAAACTTCCAGCGGTACTGAACCTTCCTCAGGTAGCCAAACCGTAAGGGTCTGGCTTGCAGGATCATAGGTTAGCTGCGGCTTTGCTGTCGTAGCTAAGAGTTCAATAGTATTAGAATAGCGGGGGGCTGCGCCAGGCTCATCTATGCGGAGTCGGTAAAACCAGCGGTTCGCCGGCGGAGGGGCCTCATCGCGCGCAGTATAATGCGCTGGGCCCCCTTGGGCTAGGACATACCGAATAGGCTCAAAGGAGCCTTCAGCGGTTCGGCGCTCTATCCAGAATCCATGTACGCCTGCCTCATTAGCTGTAGCCCACTCTAGCTCATTGTACTCAGGAAAGGCACGCCCTTTCAGAGGAAGAGCCCACACTACGGGCAGCACCGTGCAGGAGAGGACTTCCTCATCCCGGCAGTAGGGATAGCGGGATGAACTGGCAGACACCTGAAGCGTAATTACGGCATTTGGGTGATTTTGCCGAACAGGGTAAGAAATGGTCATAACTACCCATTCCGGATCCGAAAGGTCAATTTGGGGCGGTAAGGGATCGCCCAAAAGTCCAGGTGGATTAGTGGTAACGTTCCATGAGACGGAGGGGATGGGAATCTCATGCCAGAACCGCAGGCGTACCTCTACTCCATTTGGACCGCCACAACTTACGATATGCGCAAACACCCGCCACCGGCTTGGGTCTACATTTAGGACAAAGGTGTGTTGCTCGGCGTTCGTGTACCACCAGGTATTGATGACTTCGGGGTTAGCGTTATTCGTGCCCCTATTTTGCCAGCGGTGGCAGCCCATGCCGGGGGTAGGTTGGCAACCCGTAAGGTTCTGTACGCCGTCCAGCGAATTACCTGGGTCAGTGAGGAGAATATCATCCCAATATACGCGCGGGTCGGGAAGGGGTGTGCCATTTGGGCGTGTTGTAGGCCGCACGAGAAATACCCGAAAGCCACTTGTATGATGCTCCACATCCACAAGCGGTAGGTGAGTTAGTCCTGTGAAAAAGTCCAGTTCGGCCGTTACTACGGTGCCATTGGGTACAGGGTTACCTGCTCCGTCGCGTCCATCCCACGGGATGCAGTTGGGCCCTGCATTGAGCGTCTGAAGGAAGGTACGAGGCGGTCTGCCACCCGAGAAATTGAGGCGAATAGAAACCTGCCCAGCTTTTGAGAGGGCGACATATAGGCAGTAGCTACTTTCGGTGCAGGGTACTACCGAGAAGGAATCTACACTAGCTACGATACCTGTGGGGAAAAGCTCAGGGTCAGGGTCGTTGAGAAACACGGGGTATTCGGGCATGGCGGGTATGCCGCCGACATTGATAATGTTCTGCCGATAATCGGAGCGGCGGCGCTGCTCAGGCGTCCCGACATTCGTGGCACCGAAGGAGTTACAGCTTACCTCAAAGCCATACGGGCGCATACCATTGAAGGCGAAGCTGGTAACTACGGAGTCGGGCGAATAGGTGAAAAGCGTCCCCACGAAAGGATTATTCCCGCCGCGTGTGGTCATGTCCCATTTGCGGCTCCACAGCCGACCGGGACGGGGCACCCAAGCGGTGCCATTCCATCGCGCCACCGTAATGTCAAACCAGCGAAATACCCGCTTTTGACGAATGTTTGGATCGTTGTTGATGGCAAATTCAATGTAGTAGTTTCCACTAATGCCAGCTGGCACATCATACACTAAGGGCTGATACCCCCCTGGTGCGAGGGGTAGAGGACCTGCCATAGCTTGGGCGCAAGTGTTTATCCACCCTGCACCCATACCGTTGTGGAGGCGGAGAGGCCCCATAACAACGGTACCATCGGGGGCGCGCAGGCGCATCCATACATCTCCCACTATGGTGGGGTTACCATCATTGCCGTCGTTTAGGTGAAAGCCCATGTAGATGCGCTCCCCCTCCACTACTCGGATATATAGACGGGCGTATTCGGGGCAGTTGTAGGTGGCGAAGTTGCGAAGGGCGTCGGCATTATCCCAAATCTGAATGTACCCATGGTTGGCACAATTGCCATTCATAAGTTGGCGGGTGCCTTCGGCGTGCAGTAAAGCCCAGCTGAGAGGTAGGTAAAGTAGTCGGCGCATTTGGGCGTTAATACGCACAGCTCTGAGCCAAGGTTGCAACGTGTAGCCCAGCAGGAGAGGTGGCTTGAGTTCCCTCCCCATGGGAATATATACAAAATTTTTTTCAGAAATTCAAATTCTCCTGAGATCTCCAGCCTTACAAGCCGAAGGGGCGGAGGAGGTCACGAGCTATCACTAGCTGCTGGATTTCCGAGGTGCCTTCCCCGATAGTGCAGAGCTTGATATCGCGATAGAACTTCTCTACGGGGTAATCTTTGATATAGCCATAGCCTCCAAAGATTTGCAGGGCATCGTTGCAGATTTTGACGCCGATTTCGCTGGCGTAGTACTTGGCCATGGCGGCGTGGCGGGTTACAGGCTGGCCTTGGTTTTTGAGATAGGCGGCTTGGTACACAAGCGCTTCGGCGGCGGCTAATTCCATCGCCATGTCAGCCAGTTTGAAAGCAATCGCTTGGTGCTCTATGAGAGGTCGGCCGAATTGGTGGCGGGTTTGAGCATAAGCCAGAGCGGCTTCATAGGCCCCGCGCGCTATCCCTATAGCGAGGGCCGCAATAGAAATACGCCCCCCGTCAAGTACCTGCATGGCTTGATGAAAGCCTTCTCCCACTGGCCCAATCCGCTGGCTATCGGGTATCCACACACTATCTAGGCCGAGCCAGGCGGTTTCGCTGGCGCGCATGCCTAATTTGTCCTCCTTTTTGCCTGGTGTAAGGCCAGGCGTCCCTTTTTCTATAATAAAGGCGGTGGCATTGCGCGAGGTGCGGCGCTCGCCCGTACGAGCCACTACTACATATACCTCGGCGGAGATAGCATGGGTGATAAAGTTCTTTTGGCCATTGAGACGCCAGCCATTGCCTTCCGGAGTGGCTGTAGTATCCATGTTAGAGGCGTCGGAGCCCGTATTAGGTTCGGTGAGGGCCCAGGCGCCTAGCCATTCCCCTGTAGCGAGCTTAGGAAGGTACTTGGCTTTTTGCTCGGGGGTCCCATGGTAGTAAATGTGGCCCGTGCAGAGCGAATTATGAGCGGCTACGGAAAGGGCAAAGGCGCCATCTACCTTAGCCAGCTCTATGATAGCCGCCGCATACTCGTAGTATCCTAAGCCTGCTCCACCATACTCTTGGGGAATGAAGATTCCCATTAGACCCAACTTACCCGCTTCCTGAAGGAGGTCTTTGGGGAAGGTTTGCGTCTCATCCAGCAGCCGTACCTGAGGCTGGAGGTACTGCTGGGCAAAGCTGCGGCAAATCTCCTGCACCTGACGCACGCTTTCGGGCACTTCCAAGGATAAGCCTTCGGCTTGGGCCGTAAGGGAAGGCGCTTCCATAAGTGCAATTTTAACTAAAACTGGGCTTTCATGGTTGCCTTAAGCGCTGGTAGGCCTCAAGGGCCTGGGGATAGTCGGGCTCGTAGGCGAGGGCGGTTTCTAAATGAGCTTTCGCCTGTACATACTTACCCACCTGGATGGCTAAAATGGCTGCATTGTACTGAAACTGGGCATTCCACGGCTGGATATGAGTGAGGCGCTCTAAGGCGGCGTAAGTTTGGGCTGGGCTTAGACGGCCCAACTGGTAGGCTAAAAGTATGGCGCGAAAATCCGCCTCGGGATACGCAGGCGCTTTTTGGCGTAAGATTTCCCATACTTTTAGGGCCTTCTCGGGCTGGCCAGTCATTTCCAAGAGATAAGCGTAAAGTTCTAACCGAAAGAGGGTAGTATCTTCCTGAAGAGCTTTTTGAGCCCAGGGGAGGGCTTGGGCAGGCCGACCTGCCAGAAGGAGGGCTTCGGCTAAGGCTTGGGCGCGCGGATGCCGCTGAAGAAGCTCCAGCGCCCGGCTAAGCGCCGCAGGGTGATTAGATTGCTGGCTGTACCAGCGCAGATAAGCCTCACCTAACCAGCTGGAATCAGCCAGAGCTTCGGTAGCACAGCGCAGTACCGGTACAGCGCTAGCAGGAGCAAAAGCCGAGTCAGGGCGTACAATGCGGATATAATGGTCCGTAAAATGCGTATGCGGGATATCGGACGTGGGGCCAGTAGGCATGTGGCAGCTGATGCAGGACTTCGTTGGATGGTGGCTGTGAGGACACTTTTGACTATGGCAGGATTGGCAGCGCTTTTCGTAGGGCGGAGGCGGGGAGGTAGGATGCGGATCGTGGCAGGTGGTACAGGTTACTTTGCCTTTCTGGTAGCAGGCAGAGAGAAAAAGGCGTTCGGCGTGGGAGGCGATCCCCTGCGGCCCCCACTCAGGCCTTATCGGAAGGAATACGAGCCGATAGTCGGCTAAGGCTAGGCCGGGGCGCCAGCCGTTCTTCTTAGTAAGCGATAAGCCTTCTAAGTGGCAGGCGCTGCATACATCTATCTGGCGGCTAAGAGGCCACTTGCGCCAGTGGTAGGCAGGGTCGTGAGGCGACCGCACATGCTGGCTACCTGGGCCATGGCAGGATTCGCAGCCGATAGCACCGCCTAAGGTGTCATACCGGTTATACGTCCAAGGCACGGCTTGCCAGCCGCTAGCATGGCACTCCAAGCAGGTGGGCTGAATCTCCCGAGAAAACCGCGTATTGCGTCCGCCTTCATAGCCCGGCGAGAGATCCCACTTGCGTAGGCGCGCATACCACGTAATCGGAGCCTCATAGAGAAAGCCGTTGCGCCAAATGAGATAGGAGCGGGTTTGATGCCCAGAGCCAATAAAATAATCCAATCGCTCGCGTCGCCGATAGAGGGTATCGGTACCTTTCAAGCGATACTCATACAGATACAGAGCGCTATCCTCCCAGCGTGGCTGGTAATGTAGATTGGTATGCGAATCGTATACAGGCGGTTGTGTGAAATCCTCTATAAGCGGTAGGCTGGCGGTGATACGGCCAAAAGAGCGCGCTTTCCATGTCTGTGCATAGGCTCGAGCTATATCGGCATGGCAGCGGGCGCAGACTGCATCTCCAACATATTCGGGCTGAGTTGAGGAAGGCCTGGGCAAAGTACAGGAGAAATAAAATATAATGCTTCCTAGCCCCGCTAGACCAGCCCACCGCACGAGCCATCTGGCGGATTCGAACCGCCGACCTGCTGATTACGAATCAGCTGCTCTACCGCTGAGCTAAGATGGCGTGGGAGCTGATGGATTCGAACCACCGACCTCCTGCTTGTAAGGCAGGCGCTCTAAACCCCTGAGCTAAGCTCCCTATAGCAAAGGTACGCAGTTTTTGGCCTAAAAACGAAAGGCGCCTGTCCCAGCGGGACAGGCGCCAGCCTGAGCAGTGAAGGAGGGCTCCGCCTACTGCGTGATAATCAGGCGCGTACGACCTAAGCCACCTTCACCCGCTAGAATAACCTCATAAACGCCCGCTGGTAAGGCCAGACGGAATTCCTTCCAGCCGCCTTCCAGGCGGTCCTGATGCACCAGGCGACCCACCGCATCCAGAATTCGGATGTCGTAGAGACCAGCCGGAGCTACTTCCAGCGTAAAGGCGCCCGAGTTAGGATTAGGCCGCAGGCTAAAGGTAAAGCTAGAGCTGGTTAGGGAGGTGGTAAGGGTTACGTTCACATTTAGCGTGTCCTTTTCCTCGCAGGCGCCATTTCGGCTGGTAAGCACGACGTAGTAGCTGCCGGAGCTGGTAAATTCATGGGTGAAGGTATTTCCATTCCCTGTAGCTACTGAGGAATTATCCGAAGAGCGGTAAAGACCCCACTCATAGGTATTGCCAGGCGTGCTACTTGCGGCCTCAAAGGTTACCCGTACAGTGGAGGCATTGGCGCTTACAGTGTAGGTGTCGCCGCTATTGTAAGTAGTATTCCCTACGCGGATCTGGGCTGCGGGGGCAGGAGAAACGGTAACCTGTATCGTATCTCGGGTAGTATCATCGGGGCATATAAGATTATCGGCGATAGCTTCAACGATTATAGTGTAGGTGCCAGCGGTATTTTGGGAGAAGTTGAAGGTAGACGTATTGATGTTTTGATCTTGGCCATTTACGAACCAGCGGTAAGTAGTAGCACCGGCCACGGTAGCGTTTAGCGTTCGGCTAGCCCCGACACAAAGTTGGAAGTCGGAACCTAAATTGGGCTGCGCCAGACTAGAAGTTTCTAGAACTATCTGTACGGTGTCTCGGGTGGTATCATCGGGGCATACGAGGTTATCTAGGATAGCTTCAGCGATGATGGTGTAGGTGCCGGGGACATTTTGGGAGAAGGTGAAGGTAGGCGTACTAACGTTTTGAATCTGGCCGTTCACAAACCAGCGATAGGTCGTAGCGTTAGCTACCGTAGCGTCTAGGGAGATGTTGGCACTACCACAAATCCGTTGGTCGTTTCCAAGATCTGGGCGGCCTGCTAGCGTAGAAGGCGCTTCAACGGTAACCTCTATAGTATCTCGGGTGGTATCGTCGGGGCATACGGGGTTATCTAGGATAGCTTCAGCGATGATGGTGTAGGTGCCAGGGGTATTTTGGGAGAAGGTGAAGGTAGGGGTATTGAAAGGCTGGAGCACATTATTTATAAGCCACCGATAGGTCGTAGCGCCAGGCACGGTGGCGTTGAGTTGGAGCGTTGAGCCTGCGCAGATAGTTTGGTCTGCGCCTAGACTGGGCCTATCGCCGAGCGTAGCAGGGGCTTCTACCGTAACCTGTATCGTGTCCGCCGTGGTATCGGGGAGGCAGGACGAGGTAGAGGGATAATTGAATATAGCCTGAGCTATCACTGTGTAGGTGCCGGCTGTACTTATATTGAGGTTGTAGGTAGCGCCTGTTACAGGCGTGCCATTATTCACAATCCAGCGGTACTCGTCGGCTGGCGGTGCGGTAGTGGCGTCTAAGGTCAGCGGCGTAGAAGAGGTGCATACAACCTGATCCGGCCCCAGAGTGGGTACTGGCCGAGGTGGGGCCCCATAGCCGCGCAGGTCTAGCTGAAAACGTCCGATGGAAGTTAGTCCGGAAGGCTCATAGCCCTCCACAATTAGAAGCAGCGTATCCGTGCGGGCCAGCCGGAGCGTATCTATGGGGAGAGGCGGGCCACTAATGCGTCTAATTCGCACGCTGCGGCCAGCGCGATGGCGTACACGAAATGTGCTACGAAGAGCAGAAGTAGCACATCCATCATCGGCGGCTATAGTATCGCCCGTTTGGGTATGAATGAGGCTCACATAAGTATCGAAGGCACTGTTATTGAGGTTTGCAGTAAAGGCATCACAAAGCTCCACATCCAGGGAGTCTAGGCAGCTGGGCAGCACAAGTCGGAAGAACAGTTCAGGTGCCCCTGTGCCTCGTGGCTGCAAGCCATTTGCGTTAATTGCGCCGTATTCGTTAGATACCCACCCACCTATGGTACTATCGCGGACGGTGGCTACCCAGTGCGTGCCATTATGGGTCAAAGTGAGCGGAATAGCCGTAGCAGGCCGATTTCCAGGACGGTCACGCAGAGAGAGGACAATCGGTACATCCGAGGTATCCGGTGTAGGATCCATGGCAGGGCAGGTTACCGATAGCGGTGCGGCGCGCAGCGCAATCCGTATAGTGCCCGTATAGTTAGGGGAAGTGACCGAAGGTAGGGTAAATTGGAAGGGAAAGCCAATCACCGAAGGCCCTTGAGTCCAAGTAGTACCGCCATCTAGGGAGTAGACTACAGATAGCTTGCCGGCAGCGGCTGGCGAGTTTGTCCCTGTGGTATCTAAGGTGAGAGTAGCTCCCCACAGATAATCCGAGCCGATTGGCCCGGGCGTAGCCGAGACGAGGGTCAGGTTCGGGGCTCTGGCTTGGGTCGGGCATACAAAGCGCTGGCCATTTAATTCATCGGCGCCTATGTCTGGATGGTCTCCTGGATCTTCGCTAGGGCCTGCCCCAGGATTCGGGGGATTAGGAAGGGGCCGTACCTCGTCATCAAAGTCGTTAGGTAACTGGGCAAGGATACTTGAGGTGCCTCCGTTGATAAGTACATAAGGGAGGCTTGGCGAGAGGTGTAGGTCACGCTGACCTAAGCTAAATGGAGGAATTTCTAAAACCCTATCATTAGTCCCAGGCTTGTTTGGGAAGGTATAATTAGTATTACCTATTCGGGCGATATAGTTAGTGATGTTACTCCCGGGCGCTTCTACAAGGTAGGCGTTGTAGTCAATAGTATAAGAGCTTGGAGAATTGGCTAAAACGAGCAGGCCGATAGCTTCTTTAGGGTTACCTGTGGAAGGGCGCAGCGTATGCTGGATCAGGTTACCTATAATGTTGAAACCGCCTTGGATTTGAGACGCAAGTAGGATACCGCAGGCTGCACCGCCAGCTGCTGCAGAGAGTGAATTGTCTCCGAAGAGGTGAATAGAGTTATGTAGGATGTTTAGGTTAGCTGTGGAAAGATTAGCGGTAGCTTCAACATAAATGCCCGCTTGGAAGCGCGTAGGTGGGGTCGCGCTACTGGCATCACCCACGAGGTCAGCCAGCATATTGTTACGGATGGTATGGGTAGGGTTAGGTAGGTTGAAAGGTACGCGCAGAGAAACGCGGATACCAAAGGTAGGATAACCTGAGATACCGGTGTAATACAGGCCATAGATCCAGTTTCGCTCTACGGTAAAGTTTTCGCAGCTATCTAGCCGGATACCTGCAGCATACCAGTAAGCACCATTTCGGAATCCCGATATGATATTCCTAAACACATTAACATTTGTAGCGCCAGCTATGTGAATAGCGCCGATATTGTCCGCATTTCCCCAAGAGTCGGGATTGGCTAGGCCGATTCGATTGTTGAACACACTTACGTTTTGGAGAATCGCACGGGTACCGCGCATTACTATAGGCCGGCTTAGGCTATCTATGGTGTTTTCTCGTATGGAGAGGCCTGATACACTACCTGTAAAGGTACCAGTAGTAAGGCTCGCATCAGGGCCTACATAGATGCCGCTGAAGGTATTGGGGCGGGTGTTACCGATGATTATAAGACCTCTGATGCTAAAGTTATTTACCTGAAGAGGCACGGCGGGAGTTGTGGTTGAAACGAGGCCAATTACACCCGTGGTAGTTCCACCAACGGAGGTACTTTTGATGGCGAAGCGCCCGCCTCCGTCCAGCGTGAAGTTAGTGAATTGCCCGCCATTGGGTAGGTTGGTAAGCCCAGAGCCGGGGTGGGCATTTCCACCGAAGCGGAAAACAAAGCGCCTACCTGCGCTAGTCCCTGGGGCTTTTCGTAGGGTGTCGGAACGGTCTAAAATCACGACTACCCTACAGAGGTTACAGCTATACCCCGCCAGCGTGATTTCATTCGGCTCGCTAGCTGGCGTCCAAGTAGTACCACTGGAGGGTAGGATAATTCTTACTGGTCCTTGGGCACCCTGCCGCGCCAGCGAGTCAAAGGCTTCTTGAATAGTGGCAAACTGTTGGGCCGAAAAGTTGCTGGTCCCCGTAATGTAGTAGTCACCGCCAAGTTGAGCTGCAAGCCGCCCCGCTAATCCCAGAAGAAGCAGGGCTTTAGTTGGATTGGATGTAACTGTGGCCATACCTTTGGCAAAGATAAGGAGAAACTTAGAAGGAGGCAAGGTTTAGTCTATACTTGCAATCGGTTGGGATTGGGTGGGAAGAGCTAGTTTTGAAACGTGGTTCAATGGCTGTGGATCGTGCGGGTAGCTCGGGTAGCCCTGAGAGCGGAACCCGCCCACGCTAGCGCGCAGGTCTCGGAGCTTCTGTGGGGTGAACCGCAGGATATTTTGGAGGAGCGGCAGGGGTGGGTGTATGTGCGCGGCTGGCTGGATGGATACGCAGGCTGGGTGCCGGCGGGCGCCCTCGGACCAGCCTATTGGGATGGGTCGGGGTGGCAGGTAGTTCAGCGGCAGAGCTTTTACCAGCACAGGGGGCGGATAGCGGGCTGGGTAGGAGTCGGCGCCCTTTTTCCCCGCAGTGGCGTTTGGCTAACTGCGCAGGGCGACTATCGCTTAGTCTCAGCTCGCGCTAAGCCGTATGAGCCTCTGAGCTGGCGGGCGATTTGGCGCCTTTTTCGGCAGGCGCCCTACGCATGGGGCGGTAAAAGTACAAGCGGCGTAGACTGTTCGGGCCTTGTGCAGCTAGCCTTTCGCCTGCGTAGCCAGCTTCTCCCGCGCGATGCGTATCAGCAGGCAGCTTTCCTTCCGCCTACGCCTTCGCCTAAGGTAGGGGACCTAGTATTTTTTACTTCGGCTTCTAATCCCTCGGGTCGTGTTTCGCATGTAGGGATTTATGTAGGCCGGGGCCGAGTCCTCCACGCTACGCCAGCCGCCGGTGTACATATCGCGCCGCTTAAGAGCCTTCATACCCATGTTATCCACAGCTTCCGTCGCGGAGTAGGGGAGGATTTCGTTATTTAGGGGAAAATGCGGTCTGGCGCCGTCTTAGTGCTCAACTATGACTACCAGCCTATTCATCTTACGCACTGGCGGCGGGCGTTTGTGCTGCTTCTTCGGCAGCGTGCCGAACTGATAGAAGCCCGGCCCGATAAGACGCTGCGCACGGTCAGCCGTACCTATCCGTATCCCAGCATTATTCGGCTTTTGCGGTATGTACCTGTGCCCTATAAGCAGGTACCCCTGACCAAGGCGAATGTATTCCGGCGCGACGGCTTTCGGTGCGTGTATTGCGGCTCTTCGCAGGCGCTTACGCTGGACCATGTGGTGCCGCGCAGTCAGGGCGGGGATGACTCCTGGGAAAACTTAGTTACGGCCTGTGAGTCGTGCAATCGGCGCAAGGGCAATCGCACCCCAGCCCAGGCGGGAATGACTTTGCGCGTGCGTCCGCGGCGGCCCCATCATCTTCTTTTCTGGCTGCGGAGTGTGGAGGCCATAGAGCCAAGCTGGCGGCCTTACCTTCTATTAGAGGCCCGTGTGGGCTAAGCCCAGCGGAGCCTTTGCTCCCGAGTGGCTTTACTATGAAGGTGGGCTATGGCGGCAGCCCGGCTTGTACCTGCAAGAAGGGCGTGTTGTAGGTATTACCCCTGAGCCTGATCCTTGGGCGGTGCCCGTAGAAGGCCTCCTAAGCCCCGCGTGGGTGAATGCCCACACGCATTTAGAATTCTCCGCTTGGCGAGGGCAAGTGCCAAGAGGTCGCGGCATGATGGATTTTCTACAGCGGATGACCGCGCCGCGCCCCCCAGCCTCCCCCGAAGCCATCCATAGGGCCCTAACCGAAGCTATGGCAGAAGGTACTTGGGCTTTTGTTTCCCATCAAAATCAACCTCTACCACCTGAGGCGATTCCGCCAGAGGTTACGGTGGTAGCCTTAGCGGAATTCTACGGCCTGCGGCTAAGGGGTGCACTGCGGCGCTATAGCCGCTTGCGGCATTGGGGGTATCCGCTCACGCCCCACAGCTTTTATGCCTTGAATCCGCTTTATCGGCGACTGGGCCGCCGCCCTACCCCCTTTCCCCGAAGCGTGCATTTCTTTGAGAGTTTGGAGGAGCGGCTTTGGCTGGAGGGAGGTAAAGGCCCTTTTGGGCATTTTTTTCGGCGGTTTATCCGCCAGCCACGGCTGCCTCGGCGGTGGCTCTACTGGCTGATCCAGTGGTATCGGCGCGCCCCTGCGCTGTGGCTAGTTCACGCTACCGAAGCGCCGCCTAAGCTGCTTGAATACCTTTTAGACAGACTTCCTCGCCTATACATTGTGCTTTGTCCCGAAGCGAACTACTACCTTTTTCGGCGCTTTCCCGACTTAGCCTTTTGGAGGAAGTATCCTCACCGCTTTCTCTTAGGCACCGATAGCCTAGCTAATGCCGAAACCCTCTCAGTTTGGCCGGTGGTACGGCGTCTTTTATGGGCGGGTTATAAATGGACTGAAGTGCTACCGGCTTTGGTAGATACGCCGCGCCGCTGGATGACTTTAGTGCCTCACTGGGTGCAGGTAGCCCCCTTAGCCGAGGATGGTACCATCCTACCCTCTACCCAAGCGCGCACCTTCACAGGTTGCTAATCTGATAAAGTATGCTGAACCCAAAGGTGCGAAAATCTAAGGGTACAGGGTCTATACTGCCCATGATTTCGGTATTTCGGCGGCTGGGAAGAAGGTCTAAATAAAACCTAATAGTAGTGGGGCTGGTGCGGCGGAAGTTGAAGGTAACCTCGGCAAAAGCCGTAGGATTGAAAAATGTCTGCCGCATTTTTCCGACATAGTTCCCGCTCAACGAGGTGTAGGTAAGCTGAAACGTAGTGAAGCGCACCCCTACGCCGCCGCCTATGCCTAGCCGCTGGATATTGTAGGCTGTAGCACCAGCGCCTAAGCGTGCATAGGCATAGAGAGGTATCTGCAGAAGCCAGTTGGTACCATAGCGTCCTAGGAATTGAAAAGCCCCCGTAATCTGGGCTCCTGGCCCTGCCGCAAAGACCTCATTCTCTGTGCGGAAGTAGGTATAGTTGCTACCTAGGCTGATGCCCCAATAGTTGGTAGGGTAGGAGAAAAGCGGCGTGTTTAGAAAGCGGATATCTATGAAGCATAGCTCCCCCCCGAAGAAGGGGTTGAGTTTAGCCCATAGTTCGGGATTGCCTTCCTGCGTAAAACCTAAGCCTAATAGCCCTAAGCTAACCCACAGGCGCTTAGCAGTGGGCATCAAAGAGCTGCTTGAGGACTTCGGCGATACTTTGGGGGCTACGGCCTTCTATTTCATGGCGCGGGATAAAGTGCGCCAGTTGGGGGCCTTTCCATAGGGCTATGCTGGGGGATGAGGGCGGATGCGGCGCCAGGTACTCCCGAAGCCGAGCCGTAGCCTCTTTATCTACCCCAGCAAAAACACTATAAAAGTAAGTAGGTCGGCGACTGTGGCGCATAGCCAAGGCTATAGCCGGCCGAGCCGAAGCCGCGGAGCAGCCACACACCGAATTGATAAGAAAAAGAGCTGTGGCTCCTTGAGCTTTTAGGGATTCTAGGGCTTTATCTACTTCGTCTGGGGTGCGCAGCTCGCGCAGGCCTATCTCCGTGGTTTCCTTACGAATAGGTTCTACTACGTAAGCGGGATACATGGCACAAAGAAACAAAAAAGGGCGGGGTTTTTGCTAAGGCGCAAGGATGCGGTATTCCACGCGGCGGTTGCGGCGCTGGCCTTCTGCTGTGGCGTTATCGGCTATAGGACGAGATTTGCCGAAGCCGGTGGTGTGGAGGCGCTCTTTGGCAATGCCTCGCTGAACGAGGAAGGCCTTTACCGCCTCCGCGCGGGCTCGAGAGAGGGTGAGCTCGCTTTCAGGCAGGCTGGTGCCGTCGGTATGCCCT
The DNA here is from genome assembly GCA_039630245.1 of Bacteroidia bacterium. Classification (GTDB taxonomy): domain Bacteria; phylum Bacteroidota; class Bacteroidia; order SpSt-205; family SpSt-205; genus SpSt-205. The sequence goes on along the minus strand of JBCNVK010000001.1, from coordinate 248,470 downwards.
GCAAGCTCAATACGCACGCGCGGATGCTCGCGCAGAAAACGTAAGAGCATCTCCAACTGTGGATAAGATTCAGGCTTAAGCTGGGCACTGCCTTTGTCAAAGGTTATGTGAAAAAGAGGCGCCCGTAACCCCGGCCGAATTTTTTCAAGATAGAAGTCGGCCCGATTTTGCTGGCCTTTGCGCAGGCGCAGCGTTACTTCCTTCCACAGGTGGTTAGGGGCGTAGGCTACTACGCGCAGCTCCCCCTCTAAAGAGTCGGGCACCTGCCACTGAAAGGGTGTAGCTGGTGGAGTTAGGAGGCTGTCAAGGGTTTGACCCGCGGCATTTCGGAAAAAGAGCCAAGCCGGCACCTGCCCTTCGGTAGTAAGGTAGCCCGCTAGGAGGGTAGGCGCATTAGGCGGAGGAAGGGTAGTAAAAGTAGTATCTGGATGCCACCAGACAAGCCAGAAGTCGGCACTTCCGTAAGGGCGCACGCCGAGCTGAAGGCCAGGGGAAGCCGTTGTACCGCAGCCTACAAAAACGCTTGCTTCTTCGGGAAAGAGCGCTACCCAATTTTCTACATCCTTACCGCCGAAAGTGTAGCAGAAATGCAGGGAATCTCGTCTCGGGTCCCACTCTAAGGCCCAAGCATCATAGAGGCCAGCAAGGGAGGGTATAAGATGGTCGCGGGAGCTGGTCATACCTGCAATAAGCCAGGTGCCAGCAGGGGTATACTGCAGGTAGTTGAGGCCTTCGTCGCCGCTGCCGCCGCCGCTCCAGGCGAGGATAGCGGAACCTTCGGGCAGGAGCCGCCAGATAGCGCCTTCCGCGCGCCGGCCTGTCCCCTCGCTTACGGAAAAGCTCGTACCCGCCAGCCAAATTTCCCCCTCAGGACTGCGCGTCCAGCTGTAGGGCTCCTCTAAATCCCGTCCGCCAAAATTCCAACTGCGCCTGAGGCGCCCCTCTCTATCTACCTCTACGAGCCATATGTCGGTTTTGCCCAGCGGGTTCTGAATGTGGCCATCCCGCGATTCAGAAGCGCCTATAAGCCAGATAGTGTCAGGCGAGAGAGGAATAATTAGATTCAGAAAGTCATTTTCGCTTCCGCCGAAAGTGGCGTGGCCTTGCACTTCACCGGTAAGGGAGAGGCGAAGAAGCCAGCCGTCCATGCCGCCATAGGGATAGGGATGGTAGGTAGCATCGCGCGAACCAATTTGGCCTACTACCCATAGGAGAGAGTCGCCCATAAGGGCCCCCCCTTGGGCCAGGTCATTTCCCGTGCCGCCTATCGCTTGGCTCCAGATTACCTTACCTAAGGGGTCTAAACGCACGAGGTAGGCGTCTCGCTTGCCGTGGGAGAGCGAGGGGGAGTCGGTCCAGCCGATAAGGAGCAGACCGCCATCGGGGAGACGCAGGGCGTCCGTGAGTTCTTCGTTGCCTTCTGCCCCGTAGGTGCGGTGCCAGAGGACTTCGCCTCGCCGATCCGTGCGAATGACCCATAGGTCGGCGTCGTAACCCTTCCGTTCAAGAAGCCCATCGCGCGAGCGTGTATGCCCTAAAAGCCAATACCCGCTTGCATCCTGAAACGCCCGCACCATTATATCGGTGCCGCTTCCCCCATAGACCCGCTGCTGCAAAATGCGCTGGCCGGCCACTATTCCTACTCCTAAGCTAAGCCAGCTCACGAGCCACCTCATAGGTGAAAAGCACGCGTGCGGCCTGCTCGGGTGGAAGGTAAGGGGGCGGTTCGGCCATTTCTAACTCGCCCTTCAGCAGTTGCGTGGCCACTTTCTCTACCGCCGCTAAGGTGAATTTACCAAAAAGCGTATGGGCCCCCTCATAGCGCTGGTACTGATACTCCCAGTAAGTAGTTAGGTAGCCTGCATATCCATTACTGTAACCTTGGATGATAAGGTGCTGTATGCCTAAGGGCGCTACTACGGGTGCTAAGCGCTCACGCAGGAGCACGCCCGCCATGGTAGTAGGCTCCATAGGTAGAGCTAGAATCCCTACCGTGCCTACCTGCCAGAATTGCACGGGAAGTACATGCGGTAGAAGCGGTAAAGGCACATAGCGGCCTCTTTGGCGGGCTAGCCACTGGAGGCGTCGTATAGCGGGGTCTAAAAGTGGGATAGGGAGGGTTTCCCAGCGGCGGGTGCCTAAAATATGTTTGGAAAGCCCTTCTATGAGGAGAGGCTTGTTACCATGGACGGCGGGGTCTGTAAGGCCGCGCAGGCGGGCTATGACGGAGAGGAGGCGTACCCATTCTTTAGGGATGCCGGGTCCTTCGGCGGTGCCGCCGAGGAAAGCGGGGCCTAAGGCAGGGGGGCCCGTAGTGCCCTTCCCCCTGCCGCGGGTGAAGGGCTCTTCAACGGGCACGCGGGCGAAATCCACCCATCCCCACCAGCCGCGCAATTCCGCTGGCAGCGGACTTCCATTGCTCCGAGCTAGGTTTTTGGCCATTTCCGCCTGATAGCGTCCTACTAGCCGACGGTTCTCAAAAGGATTGGGGGTAGGGCCCCGCTGGAAGGGTACGTCGGGAAACGTGCGGAAATTTGGCGTGACGTCCCCCGCTGTCGTCTGAGCAAAAGCCGCTACCACATTCTGCTCTTCTTCAATTAGTTGGGCGGCAAAGCCTTTATGGTCTGAAGAGATGCACTTAGTGTCGCGCTGGATTGTGGTGGTGTGCGTGCCAAACCAGTTGATGAGGTGGCCTTGGGGGTGGAAGGTGAGTTGGTAGGCGGTACGATCCACGGCTAGAGCGGGCTCATCCGTCCAAGCTTGGGGATTTTTCTGGAAAGCTTCCATAGCCCGATTGAAAGCCAGCGGCACTTCTGGGGGGAAAGAGGCCTGGCTGTAATAAGGTGTGGCCGGCTGGCGCAGCTGATAGGCCTGCAAGGCCGCTTCCACAAAGCCCCCGACATAGCGCTCAAAGACTTTCGGATGAAAGCCTGGGGTATTGATATGGTAGAGGAGGTAATGGGAATAGCCGCCAGGAGCCGCATGCGTGTGGTTGGCCGTAAGCATGAGCTGAGCGGGGGTAAGAGTAGGGAAGTGCTGGCGTAGGCGCTGAAATACCTCCTGCCACAGCGCCAGAGAGATAAAGCATAGGTCCGCCTCAATCCAGAAGAAAGGCGGGCCTTCGGCGACTTGGAGGCAAAAGGCGCGCGCATAAAGGGGCGACTCTACGGCAGCCGCTACGTGGCGCGAGTCGCCCCAGCCCATAAGGCCTATCCCAGGCTCGAAGTAGGTAATTTCAGTGCGGGCGGCCCCTACCTGCCACACAGGGGACAAATCTACGCGGAGAGGTGTTATACCTTTGACGGCCATGTTATACAGGAGGCTTCAGGGTGGGGTGCCCCCCGATCGGCCTTTACAGGTAATAGGTTTGCGGGGCGCAGCCCCCGCCTTCTGGATAGCGGCGGAGGTAGGTACTAAGCCCTTATGGATAATCGTACCCGACCCAGAAGCGGCGCGCCGCTGGCATAGCGACCTCAGCTTGGTAGCACCTGATCCAAGCCTCTTAGCTTTGCTCCTTCCGGCCGAGGGTCCCCCCGCCATTCAACTGGCCCGCCAACTGGAGCAGGCCTACTACCTAACCCGTTGGCTTAGCGGCGAGGCCCTCTGCCTTATTACGCCCGTGCACCTGCTGAGGCAGCGCTGGCCTACCCCAGCTATTTGGCGCCAGCACCTCTTTAGCCTGCAGCCTGGGATGGGTCTAGATAAAGACTTCCTCTTGGAAATTTTGCGTCTCTATCACTTCGTGGAGCGGGAGCAGGTGGAAAATCCTGGCGAATTTGCCTGGCGGGGCGCTGTGGTAGATGTATTCAGCTTTGCCTACCCCTATCCGCTTCGGCTTCGTCTGGATGCTGAAGGGCTGAGGCGCATCCACTACTTTGACCCAGAGACGCAGCTCTCTAAAGGCGAGCTGCCCGAGGCCTGGCTTCTTCCGCCGCTTTCTGCTTTAGAAGAGACGCCTTCAGCTTCTTTAGAGGCCTTTGCACCCGAAGCCACCCAGATTTTCCTCATAGAGGGGCAGGCGGCTCTCGCCTATCTGACCCGCATGAAGGAAGATACTACGACGCTCCAGCATTTAGCCCAGCGCGCTATAGAATTAGGGCATGAGCCAGCCGTGCCCCCTGCGGCGACTTTTGCCTATCCCACTCAAGCTCAGCCCAGCTTTCCCCACAACCTCAACCTATTCTACGAGCACCTCCGTGGCCTCCCTCTACGCACGCTCTATGTGTATGTGGAGAATGAGCGGCAGAAAAGCCGGTTGGAGCGCCTTTTTCGGCAGGCGGAGCTGCCCTATCCCGTAGAATACCGTTTAGGCACCCTTTCGGAGGGCTTCTACGATCCCCAAGCCGAGGTAGCGTTTTATACGGATCATCAGATTTTTCGGCGCGTTTATACTCCGCCGGTGCATAGGGGCTTTCGGCGCAGCGAGGCCTTGGCCTTGCGCGATCTGGAGGAGCTTCAAATAGGCGACTATGTCGTGCATGAGCGGTATGGGATTGCACTCTTTGGCGGGCTTGTAACAATTCCACGCACCGACCCGCCGCAAGAGGGGGTCAAGCTTATTTTTGCCGATGAAGCGGTAGTTTATGTGCCTATCCCCCAGCTGGCTGAGATAGCGCGCTACCGTTCCCTTTCGGACGCGCCGCCTAAGCTAAGTAAGCTGGGTTCCTCCGAGTGGCAGCGTACCAAAGAGCGCGTGCGCCGGCGCCTACAGGAGCTGGCCATAGATCTCGTGCGCCTCTATGCTAAGCGCCGCATTCTCCCGGGGTATGCCTTTAGTCCGGACTCGCTCCTGCAAGTGGAGATGGAGTCGCGCTTCCCCTATGAGGAGACGCCGGATCAGCTTCAGGCTACCCTAGAGGTGAAAAGGGATATGGAGCAGCCCTATCCCATGGACCGCCTACTTTGCGGGGATGTGGGATTTGGCAAAACGGAGGTAGCGCTGCGCGCCGCCTTCAAAGCCGTTCAGGACGGCAAACAAGTAGCCCTTCTGGCCCCTACCACCGTGCTTGTTATGCAGCATTTGCGCACTTTTGAAGCCCGCTTGGAAGGCTTCCCCGTGCGCCTAGCGGCCCTGAGCCGAGTACAATCCCCCCGCCAACAAAAAACTATCCTAGAACGGCTGGCTGCTGGCGAAATAGATATTATCATCGGCACGCATCGCCTCCTTTCGCCCGATGTGCGTTTCAAGGATTTGGGTCTCCTTATTATAGATGAGGAGCACAAGTTTGGCGTTGTGGCCAAGGAGAAATTACGCGTGGCCTATCCTACCGTGGATACCCTTTCCATGAGTGCCACGCCTATTCCGCGCACGCTTCAAATGGCCCTTAGCGGGATTAGGGATATTAGCCTTATTACCACGCCGCCTAAGAATCGCTTGCCCGTGGAGACGAAGGTGCAGGCTTTTTCTTGGGAAGTAGTACAGGAAGCTATTCAGCATGAGCTGGCGCGGGGAGGTCAAGTGTTTTATGTGCATAATCGCATACCCGACCTGCCGGCTATCACCCGTAAGCTTCAAAGCCTTTTTCCCGAAGCCCAAGTAGCCTTTATCCATGCCCAGATGCCGGCGCGGCAGGTGGAGGACATTCTGCTGGCTTTTATCTACCAGCAGGTGGATATCCTAGTAACCACGAACCTCGTGGAGTCGGGCTTAGACATTCCGAATGCGAATACGATTATTGTGCAGGAGGCACATCGGTTTGGTCTCAGTGATCTGCATCAGCTGCGAGGCCGGGTAGGCCGCGGAGCCCGGCAGGCCTACTGCTACTTTCTAGTTCCGGGACTGCATTTTCTCAGTCCAGATGCGCTGCGGCGGCTGCGGGCCTTAGAGGAGTTTAGTGACCTAGGAAGTGGTTTCCAAATAGCCATGCGGGACCTTGAGATTCGGGGGGCAGGGGATCTTTTAGGGCGCGAGCAGAGTGGGTTTATCGCCGATATAGGCTATGAGCTTTACCAGCGCTACTTAGAGGAGGCGATTGCTCGCATCAAGGAGGAAGAGAATTTAGAAGGCCTTGCGCCGCCTGAAGTACCGCTGGCTCAGTGTGTGGTGGAGTGCGATTGGGACGCACGTTTGCCTTCGGAATGGATCCCTTATCCGGCCACTCGCTTAGAGGTGTATCGACGGCTTAGTGCGGTGCGTCAGGAAGCAGAGCTTCAAGCCTTTTTGCGCGAGCTATTGGATCGCTTTGGGAGCCTGCCGCCGGCGGTGCTTACGCTAGCGGATATTCTGCGGCTGCGTTGGCTGGGAGATAGCTTAGGGCTGCCTTATATTCAGGTGCATCGGGGCCGTGTGCGCCTACCCTTCCCTTCCGAGACGCCTCCTGCCGCCTTGCTGGCCTTTTTAGATAGCTACCGTCCTAAGCTTACCTTTCGGTTCATACCTCAAGAGCCCCATCTCCTTTTGGAGGTAGAGCGGATTTCGGACTCGGCCAGCTTAGTGGGCTTTTTGGAAAGCCTCCGAGAGGTGCTTCGCCACCCGTCCCTGACACCGTGATTTGGGTACTGTACGGTCTGGATGAGTATCGGCGCACTTTGCGCCGGCAGGCCCTTGTAAATGAGCAGCTTCAGGGGCTACCCGCTGACTTTGCCTTACAAACCTACCGCAGCCGGGAGGTAGGCGAAAATACCCTTCTGGAATGGTACGATGTGCCCTTTGGCGTGCCGCATAAGGTAGTGGTGCTTCTAATGGAAGGGACCGATTCCGACAAAAAAGCCGCTAAACTTCTGGCGCACTACTTTCAACGGCCAGCGGCCCACGTGCGATTGATTATTGATTTGCCAGTGGAGCGGCTACCGGATTGGCCTTGGCCTGAGGGGGCTATTCGGGAGGCGTATGCGCCTATGCGGCCACGTGAAGTAGAGGATTGGCTCCTTAGCCGAGCGCAGCACTTTGGCCTTGCCCTCCAGCCTGAGGCAGCTGCCAGTATGGTGGAAGCCTTAGGAACTGACCTACGCCAGCTCGATCAAATGCTTGAAACCCTTCGGCTCTACCGGCTCTCAGCCCCTTCTACCGCGCCGCTTTCGGCCGAAGAAGTAGGTGAGGCTTTAGGCCTTCATCCCCAGTATTCGGTTTTCCGTCTCTTAGATGCTCTAGCCGAAGGGAATGGGCCTGAGGTACTGCGTCTGGTGGCCTTTTTTGCGCAGGACCCTAAGAGCTACCCCCTAGCTGAAATAATAGGGCGCCTGCGCACCTTCTATCAAAATTTGGCCGTTCTTCTCCTCACGCGTACCCCGGCACGTAGCGAAGCTATTCGGCAGCGGCTTCAATTGCGGTTTGCTTTCCAGACAAAGCCTTACGAAATAGCACTGGCGCGCTATACGTGGCGTGCGTGTAACAAGGCGCTTAGCCTGCTTCGCCAGGTAGAGGCTCGGCAAAAAGGCCTGATTCCTTCTAAGCAGCGGGAGGACCAGCTCCTTCTCGGTTTAGCTCAGGCACTGGTAGGTTTGGAGGCGCCTAACCTGCAGTAGAGTTCTACTGGCCTAGCACCGCTAAGCGCCGAAGCTGCACGTTTCCGTTGGCGCTATAAAGGGCTACAAGGTAAAGCCCTGGCTGCGCAATCTCCAGCTGGCGCACTTGAGCGTAGCGGCCTACCTCTCGGCCTTCTAGGGTATAAAGACGGACTTCGGTTACTTCCTCGCTCAGCCAGAGCGTGCGGCCTTGAAGCGTAAAAGAGGGGCTGAGGGCCAAGGTGCCTTCGGGGGCCATTTCAAACACTGCGCTGCCAGGGGCATCACCGGCCGAGCCGGCTTGCCCATTTACCGCATTAGCAGCTACGTACCATCTTAGGGTACCCAGATTGGAGGTAGGAGGTCTCCAGGCAAAGGTCCATACGCCCGTGGAGGAAGGGGAAAAGTGGGCGATGTACTTACGCTCGCCGCTACTTTGCTCGGTAGTGCCTTGGCCTGGCAGACTGCGGAGGGTCTGGCTGGGAGCATTCTCAGCGCCGCTTTGTTCGCTCAGAACCGTAAGCTGGAACCCATACCGGCGCAGGTTAGGATGCTCCACGCGTAGGGTAAGCTGCACCTCAGGCCCGCCCGGCAGGTAGGTGCTAACCGCTCTGCCGTCTTGGAGGAGCGTGATGGTGGGTGGTGGCGAAGCACCGCCATGGCAGCGCGCACAGGTAGGCTCCCCCGGCGCGCCCGAATGGCCTACAGGCGGCTGACTTGAATTAGCTTCCCGAAACCCTAACAGGGAGAGGCCCAGCACTGCAAGCCATGCCAAAGCCAGCGAATACCGCATGGGTAGCTTAACAACTTTAGCCGCCGTTTGGGGTTCAGCTGCCTAGGATGTTGGCCCTCTGGAAAGTGCCTTAGGAAATGGAGGGGGCCAGTATTTGTTTTGACGCTAAGGTATGGCGAAGGTGCTTCTCACAGGGGGTACGGGTCTTATTGGTTCGGCGCTGGTCCCGGCGCTACAGGCGGCAGGGTATGAGCCGGTGGTACTTAGCCGGCGAGCGGTAAGTCTGAAAGGGGCTACGGTAGTGCCGTGGGATGGCCGTCAGATCCCTGCCAGCCTCACGGGCGACGGCGTGGTAGCGGTGATAAACTTGGCAGGGGCCAATGTAGCCGCCCGCCGATGGACCGCCAGCTACAAGGAGGAACTTTGGCAGAGCCGTGTAGAAGTTACAACCCAGGTGGCCGCTTGGCTGAAGCGAGCAGCCCCTACGGCGCGGCTCCTCTCGGCTTCCGCGGTAGGATACTACGGCAGTGGCCTAAGTCTGACGGTCTATACGGAGGAAAGTCCGCCGGGAGAGGATTTTTTGGCGCGCTTGGCCTTAGCCTGGGAGGCGGCGGCTCAGACAGCTCCCCAGCCGCCCGTGGTATTTCGGATTGGGGTAGTTTTGGCGCCTCAGGCTAAAGCCTGGCAGGGCCTGCGGGCACCCTTCCGCTTCGGACTTGGCGCTTACCCTGCCCCAGGTCGGCAAGGTTTCTCTTGGGTGCATCTGGAAGACGTAGCACGGGCTTTCCTGTGGGCTCTGGAGAAAGCCGATGCGAGTGGCGCTTATAACCTTACGGCGCCCCAGCCGCTGAGCGTGCGCGCCTTCGTCGAAGCTCTGGGCGCTCATACAGGCCATACGCTCCTTTTCCGTATTCCCGAGACGCTTCTTCGCTGGGGATTAGGCGAACAGGCTACTCTCTTTACACGCGGCGCCTACGTCTATCCTAAGCGCCTTTTGGCTGAAGGGTTTGAGTTCAAGTTTCCCAAAGCGGATCAGGCCATCGCTGATCTGCTCAAACGGGAGCAAAAGACTCCTTAGTACTTTCGCCACTCGGCTCGGCAGGAGTCGCGCAGATTCGTGGAGAAGTCCCGAAAAGAGTATTCCACTACTACCGTGCGGTTACTAAGGGAGGCCCGCCCTTCTACTACATAGCGTCGGTTGCAAGAGCTCTGGCGGGTTATAGTAGCTTCAGTGGCGTTGGTAAGGCGCGCTTCCACCCGAATCTTTTGGCCCTCGCAAAGAATATCGCCAAACCCTTCAAAGTAGATTACGTCGGGGTAGATAGGGGAGGCTTTGATTTCGGCGTTAAATTGGGGTACGAGCCCTACTTCGCGGCAGCGTTCATCTACCGTGTAGCTGCCTACCCAGCTATCGCTCCATTTGATTTCACAGCGTGCGCCGCCAAATCCAGGAGGACATTGACAGCTACCCCAGCTGCAGGTGCCGCCGTTAAGGCAATCCTCCTCACGGCACTTAGATTCTCGGCAGCCCAAAACACCTACTATACAGATTAGCCCTATAAACGTTTGTCGCCAAGTCATGCCTTATCACAAAGATACTTACGTACGAAAGTGCTACCTTTGTCGCTGTATGGTTAGACGGTATGGATGGGTCGCGCTAGTGCTGTGGATAGCGGCCTGCGGCAGCGCCGACCTCATCAATAAGACCAAATATCTCGGGAAGAAATACGTAAATACCTGCGCCTCATTCAAAAAGGATGTACAAGCGACCTTAGACGCTAATAATGATCCGACTACGCTGCGCGTAAGCGAATACGATAACAGTCAGTTCCATCCTACTTTTGTAGAGCCAGGCCAGTTCATACAAGCCAATGATACGCTTTATTTCCGCTTAGTCAATGACTTAGAGTATGGTAAGTACCTCCAGAAGGGCGTCGCTATAATTGTACGGGTTGATTATTCGGTTCCTCCAGCCCTAGCCAACATGGAAAAGGACCCTCAAGGGACGGTGGGTGAGCTCATCATAACCGAAAGCTACTATAAGCAGAATTCGCAGCCTTTTTTCGTGTATAAAATTCCTCTGGGTGGTAAAAAACTGGATGGCAAGCAAGTTTCGCTGTATTTTTCTGTAGTAAAATTGGACAAGAAGGGTAATATCGCCAAGGTATATTGCGACTCTCGTCAGAAGCCGTTTGGGCCAGCGGATCCCCCTTGTTGTACGTCGCAGCCTTGGGCGAAAGTGCGTGCCGGCCTCAGGGCCATGCTACCCGATTTGCCCATTCGCGATGAGCAGTACCGCTACGAGGGCTTTACGGGGACCTTAGACTTGATTTTCCCTATCATGTCCACCCGCTTTGATAAGAAGGAATTGGCCGATGCGATCCTAAAGTATGTAGCTAAATACGAGCAGATGGGGTACATGGTTCAAGGGATTAAGGTAGAAGGGTATGCTTCGCCAGATGGTCGCATTTCGCTCAATCAAAACCTTTCCCAAGGCCGCATGGAAGCCGTAGTGAAGGATCTGCGCGAGCAATTTGTGAAAAAAAGTGGGCGGGATATCCCGATGGAAGGGACAGGGCGTGGAGAGGATTGGGAGCGCTTTGGGATTCTTGTCAAAACGGCGGATTTTACAGAGGAGGAGCGCCAGCAGATTCTCCAGATTGCGGCGCAGCCTAAACACGAAGATGAACGCGAAAAAGATCTCCGTAAACTGCCTTTCTGGCCGAAAATTCGCGAGAAGGTTCTACCTTTCTGCCGTCATGCTATGGTAAGCTTCAACTTTAGCTACCAACCCGATAAGATGTATGTAGAACGGTACAACGCGCCCCTACCTTTGCTTGCCCCAGAGCTTTACAATGTGGCTACAAAGACTTTTATAGTAAGCCGATTTAGACCAGGTATGAATGCCCGCCAAAACCTAAGCCTCCTCAATATCCTTATAGATACACGCGGGAATCGGACTTCTAATCTTTTAGCTATGCGTTCTACCTATTATTTTGCGCTAAACGACCTCAAGAGTGCGATTCGGGATATTGAGGCGGCGGCTGCCTTGGACCAAAATAATCCGGTTTATGGTATAGCGGCTCTAGCCTATCGGACGCAAGGGGTGCAGGAGCTTTCGCGCGAGGAGGCCATGCAGATGCTAGAGCGGTATAATGACCTTATTGCCCGCGCGCCTAACGACCGTTCGCTTTACATCAATCGGGCTATCGTAATGGACTATGTAGGCTGGCTCTCGGGTGCTATCGCCGATAATACGAAGGTAATTTCCGAGGAAGGTCGCTTAGCTGTGGCCTATAACAACCGCGGCGTCTCACTCATGAAAGCCTTCCGCCTCTTGGAAGCCGAAGCGGATTTTCTCCAAGCTATCTCCATAGATGAAAAGCTGGCGGAGGCCCACTTCAACCTAGCTCTTTTATATGCGTATAAAGGTTATCCCGACAAAGCGGCTCAGGCCTTTGAACGTGCGATAGCCCTTCAGCCCGCCTTTCGAGAAGAACTCAATACAAACCCTGTCTTCCGGGTAGTCAAGGATAATCCGCGCTTTGCGCGCATAGCGGGGGGCAGTTAGAGTTGTTAACCTGAGCCATGCAGGAGTCGCCGACCTCCTTAGCCTTTCAGCCTACCTTTTTTCCGCAGCACCAGTGGGCTTTATATAAGCGGCTGGAGGATAAACATACCACCGTCGAGATAGATACGGCGGATCCGCTTCGCACGCGCATTATTCTCAACATGGGGCCGCAGCACCCGGCCACTCATGGGGTACTGCGCGCCGTGCTCATGCTAGATGGCGAACGCATCGTAAAAGCGGTACTAGATATTGGGTACCTTCACCGTGGCATCGAAAAAATCGCTGAGTACAAGACCCCTCAGGAGTTTATGCCCTACACCGATCGGATGGATTACCTTTCGCCCTACTCCAATAATGTAGCCTTTTGCTTAGCGGTGGAGAAGCTACTGGGGATAGAGGCCCCGCCACGCGCCCAGTACATTCGCACTATCGCTTGTGAGCTGGCACGCATATCCTCTCACCTACTGTGGCTGGGCACTATGATAATGGATGCCGGCGCCGTGTCTATGTTCCTCTGGACCTTCCGCGAACGAGAAAAAATCTACTCTATCTTTGATAAACTGGCGGGAGTGCGCTTCACCGTAAGCCACTGCCGGATCGGGGGGGTGCAATACGACATCACGGATGAGACCATCCAGATGATTCGGAATTTTATCAAGAATTTCTACAAGGAGCTGCGCGACTGGCGCAGCCTACTGGATAAGAACCCTATTTTCCTGCGGCGCGTGGAGGGGATAGGGGCTATCAGTAAAGAAGAAGCCATAGCCTACGGCTTCACGGGCCCCAACCTGCGGGCCTGCGGCGTACCCTACGACATTCGGGTATTTGAGCCTTACCTCGTATATTCCGAACTGGACTTTGAGGTGCCCATCCGTACCGAAGGGGATATATTGGCGCGCTATCATGTGCGAATGGATGAGATGTTTCAAAGTGCTCGCCTCGTGGAGCAATGCCTCCAAAAGCTGCCAAAGGGCGAAATACGCCTGGACAACGCTAAGTATGCCTACCCCTCTAAGCATGAGGTCTACTTTTCCATGGAGGGGATGATTCATGACTTTATGATGACGGATGTGGGCCCTTTGGCCCCAGCTGGTACGGAAGTCTATCACGCTATTGAGGCGCCTAAGGGAGAATTGGGCTTCTATCTCTACAGCGATGGGACAGGAATTCCTTGGCGGGTGAAAATTAAGTCCCCCTCTTTCGCTAATCTGCAGGTATTGGAGCGGCTTCTAGAGGGAGCTATGGTGTCTGATGCGGTGCTCCTGATTGGCTCGGTGGATCCGGTTTTAGGTGAGGCGGATAAATAAGGGATGTGTGGCCTGGCCGGCTATTTTCTCTGGGAGGAAGTAGCCGCACCCCCTTTGGAAGAGGCCTTGAGGCTTTTGCGTCATCGCGGCCCTGATGCCCAGCGTCTTTGGCACGCATCCCATGGCAAGGTAGGTCTAGCTCATACCCGCCTTAGCATATTGGACCTTTCCGAAAATGCCCACCAACCCTTTGAAGCTCAAGGGATATGGCTAGTATATAATGGTGAAATCTATAACTTTCGTCAGCTAGCCCAGCAAAGAAATTGGCCCCTGCGCACGCGCAGCGATACGGAGGTAATTGTGTATGCCTACTTAGAGTGGGGGGAGGCTTTTCTGGAGCGGTTGGAAGGGATGTTTGCGTTTGCGCTCTACGACAGTCGCGCCCACCGCTTACTTTTGGCCCGGGATCCGTTTGGCATAAAGCCCCTCTGGGTAGCGCAGCGGCCCGAAGGCCTTTACTTTGCCTCTGAGCTCAAGGTCCTCCGCACTTGGCTCAAGCCTCTGACCCAGCGCCCTGAAGCCGTAGCGGAGTTCTTGCACTTAGGCTTTATTCCTGCACCGCATAGCTGGTATAAGGGTATCTCAAAGGTGCAGCCAGGGGAAGTGTGGCGCATCTCTGCCGAAGGCATCAGCCAGCACCTGTATTACGACCGTACTCAGCTTTGGCATCAGCCCTTCTCCATTACTACTTTACCTAAGGCTAAAGTCCTCGTAAAAGCAGAGCTGCGCCGTGCGGTAGAGGAACATCTCGTAAGCGATGTGCCCGTAGGCGTCTTTCTGAGCGGGGGTACAGATTCCTCGCTCGTGGCCGCCTTAGCGCGCGAAGTAGGGGGTGAGCTGACCGCTTTCACTATAGGCTTTGCAGAGGCTAAGTATAACGAACTGCCCTACGCACAAGCAGTAGCTCGGCACTTGGGACTGCGGCACTTCTGGGAGGTGCTTTCGGCGGCGGAAGCCGCCCGCTGGCTTACTGAGCTACCACAGTGGTATGATGAACCCTTTGGGGATATTTCGGCTATTCCTACTTATCTGGTCTCTCGCTTGGCGGCGCGCTTTGTGAAAGTTGTATTAGCTGGAGATGGGGGCGATGAGCTGTATTGGGGTTATGGCCGCTACCGATGGGCCGCTCGTTTGGCTCGGCTAAGAGGCTGGTGGCGCTGGGGTAGTGTCCTTCTAGCCCAGATGCCCTCGGCGCGCCTGCGTCGCGTAGCGCACCTCTTACGACTTCCGTATGCGGCTCCTACCGAACATATCTTCTCCCAAGAGCAATATACCTTCAGCTGGGCGGAGGTGCAGCGACTTTTACCGGAGGGGCCGCCCCCCTGGCAGGCTGAATTCGCGCTCCCCTCGGATGCGCGCCTTCGCCAGGTGGCGCTGGATTTTCTCATTTACCTACCTGATGATCTTCTGACGAAAGTGGATCGGGCCTCTATGCAGCATGGCTTGGAGGTGCGGGTGCCTCTATTGGATAAGCGCTTTGTGGCCCTTTCGTGGCAGGTAGCCTCTGCCCTGAAGCGCCCAAGAGGCTATTTTCCCGTGCAGTATAAGCCGCTTTTGCGGGCTATTCTTTCGGAGTATCTGCCGCCGGCCCTTGTGCGGCGGCGAAAGTGGGGTTTTGCCTTACCGCTGGCCCAGTGGCTAAGGGGGCCGCTGGCTGAATGGGCCCGCACCTATACCCAACCTACCCTTTTGGAATCGGCCTACGGGCTACGGGGTAAGGAAGTAGCCCAGCTTTGGCACCGATTTGGGCGCGGCGAAGCGTATCTGGCTACGCGCCTCTGGCTTTTAGCGCAGCTAGGCCAATTTGCCGCTTATGCTTCTGGCGATTGAAACCTCTTGCGATGATACAGCTGCCTGCTTATACTGGCAAGGCCAAATATATGCCCATGTAGTCTATCGGCAAGCCCTTCATGCTGAGTATGGCGGGGTTATTCCCGAGTGGGCTTCGCGCGAGCATGAGGGACGCCTGCCTATAGCGGTACAGGAAGTACTCTCCCAGGCGGGGCTAACCTGGAGGGACTTGCGCGCCGTAGCTGCCGCCCAAGGACCAGGCCTGCTGGGCTCCCTACTTATAGGTTCTACCTTCGCTCGGGCTTTAGCGGCCGCCTGGCGCCTCCCTTTCATCGGGGTCAATCACCTAGAAGCCCACGTAGCTTCGCTGGAGCTGGGGGAGCAACCCGTGGCCTACCCGCTTTTGGTTTTAGTAGCTACGGGCGGGCATACTCATTTATTTCGGGTCACGCATCCTTTGGGGCTAGAGCTGATAGGGCGCACGCGCGATGATGCCGTAGGGGAGGCCTTTGATAAGGTGGCGGCAGCACTGGGTTTACCTTATCCTGGCGGGCCCCACATAGAGGCGCTGGCTCGGGAAGGCAATCCACTCCGCCTAAGTTTTCCTTTTCCTCGTACCGACCAGCCTTACGACTTTAGTTTTAGCGGCTTGAAAACGGCCTTTTTGCGGGCGCGCGAACAGGGCTATGCCTTACCTGACCTTTGTGCCAGCTGGCAGCATAGCGTCTTTGCCTATCTCACGCAGAAACTGCTGGATGCGGCACAGGCTTTAGGTCTGCGCCGCGTAGGGCTAGTAGGTGGCGTAGCCGCCAATCAGTACTTCCGAAACTACCTCCTCACCCAAGCGCAAAGCGCTAAGGTAGAGGTATGGCTTGCGCCTTTAGCCTACTGTATGGACAATGCCGCTATGATAGCAGTGGCGGGCTGGCACGCCCTCCTCACCGGCCGCTATACTTCTCTTACTGACCCCCCTTTTGCGCGTAGCTAACTTTTTGGAAAAACTCCTACCTTTGCGCCCAAAATAACTCACTATGCGAGCTAAGAAAGACCCACGAAAACTCAGCCTGTTAGGGCTGGCTGCAGGTAGCATCCTACTTACGTACTGCGGCAAGTTCAAAGGTGTCGTAGCGAACGTCTCCCCTAATCCCCTAGAAGTACATGCCGAGTCCGTCAAATACGCCATTCGTGTAACCGTACCACCTAAATCTGGCTTCCGGCGCAAATCTACCTACCAAGGCAAGCTTGTTCTTAGAAGCGGCGCCAATCGCTACGAACTGCGCACCGTCACGATTTCGGCCGATGATTACCCAAAAAGTCAGCTCAAAAACGAGGGGGTAGTAGTGAATGTACAGGGCATATTTGCCTTTCAGGATAATATGGATGGCGGCACCATGTTAGCCGAAAACTCCTATGAGCGGAAAGGAAAAACCTTTGACCTGCCTGATTTCGAACTTGCCCCCTGCTGCATTACTACCTCGCGCTTAGTGGACAGCCGTCCCAAGGTGCTTTTTGAGCAGCACAATTATGTCTCGCGTCGGCCTGTTACCTTGGAGGCCCTCTTTCAATTTCCTCAAAATGTCTATCTCATTCAGCCTACGGAGTATGAGCGCCAGGCAGTGCGTGATATTGTAGCCTTTTTGCAAAAGAAGTATCCCGCCACCTCCATATCCCTAGAAGGCTACGCTTCACCAGAGGGTACGGTACGGCGAAATGAGTTCCTCTCCATCAATCGCTATAAAGAAGTGCAAAAGTGGCTTATTGAGCAAATGCGTAAGGAGGGCTACACAGCCTACCTAGACAGCAGCTTCTTTAAGGTGAAGAATGAGACGGAGGATTGGAAAGGCTTTGAGCAGAATTTAGCCCAGACTTCCTTCCCAGAGAATGTCAAGCAGCAAATCAAAGCGATAATTGCCTCCAATCTGCCGCTAGACCAAAAGGAGGCGAAGGTGATGGCCTTAGTGGGTGGGCCGAAGGAAGTAGAGTTTATTTTGGCGCCTCTCCGTCGCACTTACGTGCGACTTGAGGGCTTTTCGGGGCGTCTAACCGATGAGCAGATAGATAGCATTGCGAATGCCTTCCTGCGTGGGACACTGACCCAAGAAGGTCTTCTAAACGCCCTAATGCAAGAGGAGCTTTACTTTGCCACTACGCGGCAGGCTGATGCGGCGCAGCGTGAGCGTCTACTTAAAGCTTACGCTAGCCGTTATAGCCAAGATGCGCGCGCCTTCAATGACCTAGGGGCCTTGGCTATCCTAGGTGGCCGGCTGGATGAGGCTGCCGACTACCTCAATACAGCCAACCGACTCAGCGCTAGTAATCCCTACATTCTGAATAATCTGGGCCTGATTCATTTAGCCCGCCGGGAATATGCCCAAGCAGCCCAATACTTCCAGTCCTCGTATGCTTCTCGTTCCACTCCCGAAGCGGCCTTCAACTTAGGGGTAGTATATGAAAAAACTGCGCAGTATGCGGCGGCTGCTGAAGCCTTTGACAAAGCTGGTGATCTACCTGGCGCCCGCTACAACGCCGGCCTGTCCCGCCTCCTCATGCAAGACCTCTCTGGCGCTAAAGTAGCCTTAGAAAAAGCTACCCAACAAAACCCTAACGACGCCCTAGCCTATTATGTACTGGCTGTTTTAGGAGCTCGTTCAGCCGATAATAACCTCCTTTACACTAACCTCCGACGCGCGGTGCAGAATGACCGCAGTCTCGCCCAAAAAGCCCAAAAGGATTTAGAGTTTCGCAAGTACTTCCAGAATAACGAATTCAAGGCGGCGCTCAATCCCTGAAAAGCATCATCTTATCTTTCAAGCCGCTGCATCCATCTACAAATGGATGCAGCGGCTCTTTTTTAAAAGACTCTGATAGGTCTGAAGGAGGCTAGGCATATAGGGGCGAATCGGTCAGGGAGCTAGCCGTGCAAGGGCTGAGCGCACTTTTTTCTGTTCGTAGTTTTGGGTAGTGCGGATAGCAGGGGTAGATGAGGCTGGGCGTGGCTCGCTAGCTGGCCCTGTGGTAGCAGCGGCCGTGATTCTTCCTTCTACTCCCCTTCCCTCGTTTATCCGCGACAGTAAGGCGCTTACCCCAGCCCAGCGCGCGCAGGCCTTTGCTTGGATTCTTCAGCGCGCAGAAGGAATTGGCATAGGCATGCAGAGCGCCGCCACCATAGACCAGGTAGGGATTTTGCGCGCCACGCTCTGGGCCATGGAAGAAGCCCTAGATACGCTCCCTTTAGCCCCAGCTCGGATTCGTATAGATGGCCCTTATGCGCCTAGGGTGTCTAGGCTTATAGAGACCCATATCCGGGGAGATAGTCGCTTTTCTGAGATTGCGGCCGCTTCTATCGTAGCTAAAGTAGTGCGAGATGACCTAATGGGAGTCATAGACAGTGACTTTCCTATGTATGGCTGGAAGCGGAATAAGGGCTATCCTACGCGCCAGCATTGGGAAGCCCTAGCGCGCTATGGGCCCTGCCTTCATCATCGTCAGAGTTTCCTGCGCCAGAAGGCGCCCTAGGGTTCTATTTTTGTGCTATGCGCATTCTGTGGAGCTGGCTGAGTGAGCTGGTCGAGCTGGCTATTTCTCCCGAAGGGCTAGCGGACCTCCTTACCCGTGCGGGACTGGAGGTAGAAGGAATTAGCGCGTATCGGCGACTCTCTGAACATCTCCAGCACATTCTAGTGGGGGAAGTGCTGCGGGTTGAGCGGCATCCGGAAGCGGACCAGCTCTGGGTAGCTGAAGTGGGGCTGGGAAATGGCCGAGCGGTTACTGTAGTTACGCGCTTTCCCAATTTGCGGGTCTCTCAGCGCGTGGCAGTAGCGCCAGCGGGGGCTTTGGTACAGCTGAACGGGGAATGGCGCCGGCTCGAACCGCGCCGCTTTCGAGGTATCCTCTCCGAGGCGCTACTGTGCTCGCCCAAAGAGCTGGGCCTAGGCGAGTCCGAAGATACCCTCTTTACACCCCCGCCTACGGCGCCTTTAGGCGCCACCTTAGCCGCCGTTTTACCGAATTACGAGGATTGGATTCTTGAAATTAGCCCTACCCCAAACCGAGGGGATGCGCTCAGCCACTGGGGCATTGCGCGCGAATACCATGCGCTCACGGGTGCACCGCTTCGCCTACCTCAGCCCGAACTGCCCACGCAGCGGCTACCCTTCCCTTACCAGCTAGTGGTAGAATCACCCGAGGCCTGTCCGCGCTACGGCGGGATTTACTTAGAGGGCTTGGAAGGGCCGGCGCATCTGCCTACCCTTTGGCAGTATCGCCTAGAGGCTTTGGGCGTGCGTTTAGTTCATCCCATAGTGGATGTTACGAATTACCTCCTACTGGGATATGGGCAGCCGCTTCATGCGTTTGATGCGGAAGCCCTGCAGGGTAGCCAGCTGCGGATATATCCCCTCACCGCCCCTGCAGTTATGGAAGGGCTTCATGGGGAAACCCTAGCGCTAGCAGTAGGGGATATCGTGATTGCGGATGCTGAAGGGCCTGCTTGCCTAGCTGGCCTTTTAGGCGGGAAGCGCACGGCTATTTCTTCCACCACGGCGCGCGTATTTATAGAATCGGCCTACTTTGCCCCTTCTTATATTCGGCGGACAGGTCGGCGCTTAGGCCTGCAGACCGAAAGTGGGTATCGCTTTATGCGCGGCACGGACCCGCGGCAGGTGCCTTGGGCCGCTGAGATGGCCGCCGACCTTTTGCTGCGTCTCTATCCGCAGGCACGCTGCTCCGTTTATCATGAGGTTCATGAGCCTACTTACACCGCCTCGCGCCGGGTGCTTATTAGTCTGCCTAAGCTGGAAAAGCTTTTGGGCACGGCGCTGGCTTCTGACCAAATAGCCCAGTACTTGGCGCGGCTGGATATACGCGTGGAGCCCCTCTCGCCCACGGAATGGCGCTTAGAAGTGCCGCGCTACCGCTTGGATGTCACACGGCCAGCTGATATTGCCGAAGAGGTGCTTCGATTTTTAGGCTGGGCGAGCCTGCCGCTTCCAGCTAAGCTTCCGGCAGCGCCTTTAGCCGAGGTAAGTGCAGCAGACAGGACATATGCCCTGTGCGAAAAGGTAGCCGAACTTCTCAATGGCCTAGGCTTTCAGGAGATTCGCACGAATTCGCTTGTGGGAGCAGCGCATTTCCCCCACGGGGTCTCAGATATGGCCGTACGCCTGCACAATCCCTTGTACGAAGAGCTGGCCTATCTGCGGCCCACGCTAATCGGCAGCGGCTTAGCGGTGATAGCGCATAATCGCAATCACGGAGCTTTAGGCTTCTGGGCTTTTGAGTGGGGACGTGTATATAGTAGTGTAGGCGAGGAGCTTCGGCTAGGGTTGTGGGGGTGGGGGCGGCCGCCGCTTGCGGGCCCTGCGGCATCGGTAGAGGCCAAAGCCTACTTCTTGGCGACTCTGCGCGCTTTACTTCGGCGCTTAGGTATTCCCTACACTGAGCGACCTATCCGAGCGGAGCCCCCATGGCAGCAAGCCATAGGATTTTACCTACAAGGTCAGCCTTTAGGCGTGGCGGGTCTTATAGAACCTTCCTATCTCCATCGCTTCGGTCTCAAGGATCAGCTGGTCATGGCTGCCGAATTCCTCCCAAGCTTATTGCAGGCTAGCTTAAATTCCCTTCCCACTTACAAGCCGCTCTTCTATGCGCCTGTAGTCGTGAAGGACCTGAGCCTGTATGTGCCTCCTGCACTTACTTACGCTGAGATTGAGGCGGCGTTGTGGCGTCTAGAAAGTCCTTATCTGCTCCATGTAGAGAGTTTTGACTGGTATCAAGATGAGGAAGGCCGCGTAAGCTATGGCATCCGTCTTTACCTTCAAGGGGCTCATACGCTTTCTGAAAAGGAGATCCATGCCTTTCTTAGTGAGGCTATTGCGCAGCTGGAAAAGCTAGGGGCAACGGTGCGTAAAGCTTAGTGGGCGCGATATTTGCAGAATGGTGCTAGGGTATGGGGTTAGGGTGGCTGGTGATAGGGTTAGGGAGCTACTTCGTGGGGGTGGAAGCCGATACCTCGCGCGGCAAAAAGCCCCTGCCAATCCGACACTTCAATAAGCCATCGCCCTTTCAGCTGGGGGAAAAGCTAGTCTTTCGGGTGCATTATGGCTGGCTTACGGCGGGGGAGGCTACTTTTGAAGTGTATCCGCGCCTCTTCTTTATTGAGGGCCAGCCGGCTTATCTTCTGCGCGGGGCGGGCAAAACGGCGGCCGCCTTTGAGTGGTTCTATAAGGTGCGCGATTACATGGATGCCTACATAGATACTGCGGAGCTGCGCTCGCTGCGGTACTACCGCTATGTAAATGAGGGCAGTTACCACTTTGCGGATACGGTTTATTTTGATTACGATCGGCGGGAGATACGCGGCCGCAAAGGTGTCTTCCCCATGGACTCGCTCATCATGGATATGCTGGGGGCCTTTTACTACGCCCGCCGGCTGGACATCCGAAGTATGCCTGAAGGAACCGTGGTAAGCATACCCGTATTCTTAGACGACCAGATATATGACCTTGGAATGAAGGTGCTTGGTCGCGAAACCATCAAGACCGATCTCGGCACCTTTCGCTGCATCAAAATTACGCCGCTGGTGGTGGCTGAGCGGGTATTTCGGGGCCGAGAAGGAATGCTGATGTGGGTTACCGATGATGAAAACCTCATCCCTGTCCGGATTACTTCGCCGATAATTGTGGGGAGCGTCGCCGCTACGCTGAAGCATTACGAGAATCTCAAGTATCCCCTTACCGCAAAGGTGCGTTAGAGAAGCATTTGCCAAAGGCGCAGAAGGGTAGCGCGCAATTCGCGCCGATCTACGATAAGGTCTATAAACCCATGTTCCAGCTGGAATTCGGATTCTTGGAAGCCGGGCGGTAGGTCGCGGCCTGTGGCTTCGCGAATGACCCGGGGCCCTGCAAAGCCGATGAGAGCCTTGGGCTCGGCTATATTGATGTCCCCTAGCATAGCGAAGCTAGCGGTTACACCGCCCATAGTAGGATCGGTAAGGATGGAGATATAAGGCAGGCCTACGCGGGTATATTGGGCTAGCCAGGCTGCGGTTTTGGCCATTTGTACTAAGCTGAGGGAGCCTTCCATCATACGGGCCCCCCCGCTTCGGGCAATAGTAAGGAGGGGGAGCTTATGTTGGATGGCATATTGAATGGTACGGGCTATACGTTCACCAACTACGCTGCCCATGCTTCCGCCGATAAATCCAAAATCCATCACCGCCGCCGCTATGCGGTAAGGGCCGATTTGGCCTACCGCGCAGCGTACGGCCTCACTTACCCCAGTCTTTTTCTGGGCCTCTTGGAGCCTTTGCGTGTAGGGCCGCGTATCCACAAACCCTAAGGCATCCACAGGCAGAATCGTCTCAAAAAGCACCTGCGGCTCCTCTTCAAAAAGGAGGCGGAAGTACTCTTTACTGCCGATAGGGAAGTGGTAGTTGCAGTGCGGGCACACATAGGCGGATTGCATGAGCTCTTTGATATGGAGGGGCTTATTGCAAGAGGGGCATTTGACCCACAGGCCATCTGGCGCGCCTATCTTTTCGCTGGCAGGGGTGCGTATGCCTTCTTCTTTGCGTAGGTACCAGGTCATTTTCAGTCAAATTTAGGCAAAAGAGATGCGTCGGTGGAGGAGGTAGCTTAGAGGAAAGGTCAAGGCGGCTGAGAAGCCGCGCACTATCCACCCCTGAAGCTTCCAGCCGCCAATTACTTTGTACAAACCCGCCATGATAAGGCCATTCAATAGATACATAAAAGCTATCACAGCTAAGAAGCGCAGAAGCTGAGCAGGCAGATTGCCGGACTGCTGAAAGACCCACCATCTACTAAAGAGAAAGCCGAGAATTACGCCGCTGCCAAAACTAAGGGCTAGCGAGGGCCAATGGGCCAGCCCCACATACCGCAGGAAGCCATACCAGCCAATATCCCATAGCGTGCCTCCACCGCCTACAACTACGTACCGCCAGAATTGTACCTTTGGAAACCAGTGGAAGAACCCCTTATCCACGCCACAAAGCTACGCAAAGCCTATGAAGGAAGGCCTATCTTGGACGGGATAGACCTGCAGCTGTATCCAGGAAAATTTTATGCGCTGTTAGGCCATTCGGGCTCGGGCAAAACAACGCTCCTTTACCTTTTAGCGCTTTTGGAGCAGGCGGATGAAGGGGCGATTTACTGGCGGGGGCAGCCCCTTTATACCCTTTCCGCCACCGCTCAAGCCTACTGGCGCAACCGAAATGTAGGCTTTGTCTTTCAGTTCTTCCATCTTATTAGCGAGCTGCGCGTGTGGGAAAACGTAGCTCTACCCGCCGTTTTTGGGGGCAGCTCGTTTCGGGCGGAGCGGCGCCGGGCTTTAGCGTGGCTAGAGCGCGTGGGAATGGCCCATCGGGCAGAAGCCTGGCCCATCCGCCTCTCAGGAGGTGAGCAGCAGCGAGTAGCTATCGCTCGGGCCCTTTTCTTAGAGCCCCCGCTTATCCTAGCCGATGAGCCTACTGGTAACCTCGATGTGGGTCAGGCTGAACAGGTTTGGCAGCTCTTCTTAGAAGTGGCCCGCCATCCCGCCCGCTGCGTCCTTGTAGCTACGCATAACCCCTTTCTCGCCGAACAGGCCGATATCTGTCTACGTCTGCGTGGCGGAAAGATCGTGCGCGAACGATAGCCTAGTCTTAGGTAGAACCTTACGCGGATATAAGCGCTCAGCTAAACTTGTCGCTCTAGCGAGTAGCGGCGTGCCTACTGCCACACTACCCACAATAACAAGTGAGATCGTCTCCTTCCATAAGCTGCTTAGGTTGCCAAAGAGAAGGGAGAATTCGCCGCGCGGTAGAAAGCTCAAAGCGGCGCGCAGAGCTGCGCGTGGCGAGAGGCCCCACCATCGAGCCGCCCAGAAGGTAGAAAAACCCTTAAGCATAATCGCATACAGAAGCCAACCTATACCAGCGGTAAAGGATATCCTTTGGCTATCCGTTGCGTAGCTAAGCGTAAAGAAGAAAATCCCCATGCTAAGTTCGCGGAAAGGGGGGAGGGTTTTTTCGGCGGCGCGTCCTAGCGCACTATCGCTGGGAAGAAGCACTCCCAAGAGAAAGGTCAGCAGCGCGCCCGAAAGCCCCATTGCTTGCCCTAAGTAGCCTACGGAAAGAACTAACCCAAACGTAAGAAAAGCCACAAGCGGTTCATTTTCCATGCGCCACTCCCACTGGCTCAGGCGTGGGATAAGCCAATGGTGAAGGCTCCAGAATACGATCAGGATGAGTCCCAAGGCTATTAGGCTATGTAAGAGGGAGGGGGAGCTTGCGCTGCCGTAGCTCCAGGGAGAAAGTAGCCCTAAAAGGGTTATACCTACGAGGTCCTCAACAATCAAAATGCCGATAAGCAACTCGGTTTCAGGGTTAGCGAGGCGGCCATAACTCATAAGAAGGCGCACTACTACAGCGGTGCTACTGGGATAGAGCGCACTGCCTAAAACTAAAGCCTCCAAGGGGGGCGTGAAGAGCAAGGCTAGGATTACTACACCGCCAAAGTTTAGCGCAAAATCTAGGGCGGCGGGAGCTAATATATTACGGCTAAGCCGCGTAAGGTGCTCTGGCGAATACTCTAAACCCACGAAGAAGAAGAGGAGCCATACGGCTAACTCCCCTATGTGCGTTAGGTGCTCGAGGAAAGCAGGCGAAAGCAAGGGGCGGGGGAGTAAAAGGCCCAGCAACATGAAGCCTAAAAGTTCGGGTAATCGCCAGCGCTGAAAAAGCCATCCTACCAAGAAAAGGCCCACAAAGAGAACGCCCAGAATGCCTAGTTCAGTCATGGCGGCTGGGCTCCGAAGAAGGCTTGCTGAGGGGCAGGACCTTTTCTATCTGGGCGCGCGTGCCTACTACTACTAAGGTATCGCCAGCCTCAATCGTTTCGGTATAGGGGTCTGGGCTGGGAATGGTGCGCGTGCCGCGCAGAATAGCGATCACGGAGACGCCCGTGCGTCGGCGTAGCGCTAGATCGGCTAAGGTTTTCCCTTCCATAACGCAGCCTTTGGCTACGGGCAGCCATTCCATCACTACTTCCTGTAGGAGGAAGCTTACTTTGTCTGGGGGCAGGGGCTGATAGCGCACCCCACCAAGGATAAAGGCGGCTTCCTTAGCCTCCTCCTCCGTGAGCCGTATGCTTAGGCAGGGGTCTTCCTCACCAGCTTCTACCCAAAAAATCTCCCGCTGCCCTGAATTGTAGATAAGTAGGATTAGCTGGCCTCCTTGCTGGAGGGAAAGGGTATATTTACGACCTACCCCGGGTAGATGAGCCTCGCGCAGTTCCATTCTTTCAAAAATAGAAGGTGGCCAGCGTACTGGGCCCAAGTGCTTTAGAGGCATATGGGAAAAGCAAGGCTTGGGTGTAATTCAGCCTATATGGGTTGGCCTACAGGCTAAGGGGTTTAGCCTGGGGAGTTTTCGTTGGCTACCTTGCGGCTAGCTGCAGGCAAGGCCTTATATCCTAACTCAAGAAGGGTCACTACCTTAGCTGCATGGCTGGCAAGGTGCCGCCTAGCCTCTACCTTCGGCAGGCAGAAGGGATGGAGGTTACTGCCTATAGCGGCTGGTGATCCCCCTAAGGTGAGATAAGCTCCCTTGAAAGAGGGGAGGGTATAAGGCAACTGAGGTCCTTTTCAGGACTAGGCTATACTAGGCCAAGTTCTTGGGCTTGCCTGAGCCACTCAGTCTGGGGCAGCGGCACTACGCCGACGTATTCACACACGAGGCCGCCAGCGAGATTAGCCAAGGCTACCGCCTGGGCCAAAGAACCACCCCTGGCTATAGTAGCCGCCAGCACGCTGATTACCGTATCCCCAGCACCCGAGACATCTACGATATTGCGGTAATGCGCTGGTTTATAGATAAACCCTTCTTCCTCACTGAAGGCTAGGATGCCGCGGTCGCCAAGCGTTACTACGGAGTAGCGGTGCGGCATACGCGCACGTAGCTGTTGAATCGCTTTTTCAAGTTCGGCTAGAGAGGCTTGAAAAAGGTCGGTGCCGAGCGCTTCGCTAAGCTCGCGCAGATTAGGCTTGAAGAGCGTGGCGCCGGCATAGCACCAAAAATGAGCCTTCTTAGGGTCTATGAAGGTAGGTATGCTGCGCTGCGCCGCCTCCTGAAGGATTAACTGGATAAAGGACGGGGTCAGGGTGCCTTTGTCGTAGTCCTCTAAGATAATTCCGTGAGGTGGGGGATGAAGGAGTGAGCGAAACTTATGGATCAGGGCTTCCTGCACAGGGGCGGGTGGCGGTTCAGTAGTTTCCCGATCCACGCGCAGCAGGTGATGCTTCTGGGCTATTAGCCGAATCTTGAGGGTAGTGGGGCGGTCAGGGGCGGTCACCAAACCGCCAGTGTCTATTTGCTGCTTACTTGCCTCTGCGCCCAGGAGAGCCCCTGGTCCATCTTCCCCAACAACCCCTACTAAGGCTACTTGGGCTCCTAAGGCGCGTAGGTTGAGGGCTACATTAGCCGCACCGCCCAGCCGGTTTTCTTCCGTTTCTAACTCTAAAATGGGCACGGGGGCTTCGGGGGAGATCCGCCGAACCTTCCCGTACAGATAGCGGTCCAGCATCACATCGCCTACCACTAAAAAGCGGAGAGAAGAAAAGTCCATTTCCCTCTTAGAAAAGCGTTACCACGCGCCGGACGACATAATCTACCAGAAGGGCTGGCCCATCCTCACGGCCATGGAGTTCGTCCATAGGGACAGCTAGCTTAGGGCCGCGTGCGTAGTTTTCATACCAGTACTCATAGGCGTTATTGAGGCGCCGCAGGTATTCTAGGCTGATGTTTTCCTCATAGGGGCGGCCGCGGGCCAGGATTTGCTCCACCAGCGTAGGTACAGAAGCCCGCAAATAAACAAGTAAGTCTGGAGGCCGTACGAGCGAGGCTATCTTCTCAAAGAGGGCGTGATACACCTCATACTCGCGCACTGGGAGGATATCCATATCCCGCAGCACAGGGGCAAAGACCTCTGCATCCTCGTAAAGCGTACGATCCTGCACATAATCTCGGCCGCTGCGCTGAATAGCCAAGGTAGTCTCCAAGCGTTTGTTGAGCAAGTAGATCTGCATGGGAAAGGCCCAGCGCACCATATCGTTATAAAAGTCCATCAGAAAGGGGTTAGTTTGGTCATCTTCGTAGGCCGCTTCATATCCTAAGGCCTTACTCAGCAGATAGGTGGCATAGGTCTTACCTGCCCCGATATTTCCCGCTAAGGCTATGTGCATAAACCTACCACTCGGCTACGACGGTGATACAGCCTCGTACCTTTTGGCCAGGCACGACCAGAATCCGAGCCGATAAGGGAAGCAGGAGGTCTATTCGGGAGCCAAAGCGGATAAATCCTATCTCCTCTCCCGCTTGCAGCCTAGTACCTTCGGTGGGGTAGGTGGCTATGCGCCGGGCGAAGACCCCAGCTATTTGCCGCACCGCATAATACCGCTCCGCTGAGTCCCTTACGGCTAAGAAGCTCTGTTCATTTAGGAGGGAAGCCTTGGGGTGCCAGGCTACTAAGTAAGTGCCAGGGCTGTGGTGGTGAAAGCATACTTTGCCAGCTGCAGGAGCCCAGTTTATATGCACATCCCACGGCGCCATAAAAATGCTAATTTGAAGCATCTCGGCATGAAAGTACTTAGGCTCAAAGGTGCGCTTGACTTCTACTACTTTCCCGTCACAGGGGGCATAAATGTGCTGGGTTTGATTGGGGCATAATCGGTGTGGGGTGCGGAAGAAAAGTAGGAGAAAGCCCATCCAGCCCAGCCACAGAAGGCTGGTGCCTACCCATACCCATGCAGGCGCCCTAAGGGTAGCTAAGAGAAGGGCAACGAGCAGACCTATCCCTAAAGAAGCGTAAAACCAGCCGCGCCCTTCTCGGTGTAGGCCGATTACGCCCATGGTCGGATACCCTCCGTGCAGTTTTGGCAAATGTCTATACTTTCTCGGTTTTGGAATACTTGGCGGCGGAAGGCTTCCGCTTGGGGCCCGCGCCATATGTGGGTGAAACTCGCTTCGCCAAGCTGGCCAAACATATAGCGCGCATCCTTATCGAAGCAGCAGGGCACGACCCGACCGTCCCAGGTGATTTCCGTGGCGCGCCATAGGCGCCAGCAGCGGTTAGGCGGGGGCTTCCTAAGGCGAGGACGCCCTGATGCATCAGGGACATAACGGGAAAACTCAGGCGGTACCCATTCCGCATAGGCGGCAGGGGTAAGCTCAGGCAAATGGGCTGTTTTGAGGCGGACACGATCTATGGGCTGGGATTTAGCCCACTGCCGAAAGGCTTCAATCTCGGCTAGGTTATGACGGAAAACGATGAATTGGACCTCCACAAGCGGGAAAAGGCTGCGTAAGGCTTGCCGCATGGAGAGCAGGCGAGCTATGCCCGCCAGCACCTCTTCCAGATTTCCGCCCCTTCGGTACTGGGCGTAGGAGGTAGGTGTCATGCCATCTAAGGAGATGCGAATGTGGGTTAGCCCCGCCAGGATAAGCTGGTAGCAGCGTTCTTCGGTAAGGAGGTGGCCATTAGTGCTGAGGGAAGTAAGGAGGCGATAACGGCTGGCGTAGGAGATAAGCTGGGGCAGGGCTGGATGAAGCAGCGGCTCCCCTTGGAAGTAGAAAAGCACGCCCCATAGGTAAGGGTGCAATTCTTGAAGGAGCTGGGCCAGAAGCTCGGGATTGAGGGTGCCCGTAGGGCGTGTGAAGCCCCGCGTGCCCGATAGGCAGAGCGGGCATCGCAGATTACAGGCGGTAGTCGGTTCTACGCTTAGGAAAAGCGGGTAGGCAGGGGGCTGCCATCCAAGGCGCCAGCGGGCCCGATAATAAGAGATGAGCGATTGAAAGCCCTGACGCACACGAGACCAGCGCAGCATGCGCCAGATCGCTAAGAGTCCGCCCCACCCCCACCGTACCGTCATGCCACAAAAAAACTTAGGCAGCTGGTGAGATAGCGGCGCTTTTGCCAGAAGCCTCCTAGGTCGCTATAATCCTCATACGGCGGGTGCTCAAGGATGAAGCAGCCGCCGGGCTTAAGCCAATTGCATGTGAGAATGAGTTCGGCTACGGTGCGCTTGGGCCAGTAGCGGAAGGGCGGCCCCGCAAAAATAAAGTCCATAGGTGTGCTGCTCCGCCGCAAGAAAACCAGTACGTCCTGCTCGTAAACGCGGGCGCGGTCAGCTACTCCCCAGGCTTCCACTACCCGACGCAGGTGGGAGGCTGCCACTGGGTGAGCCTCTACAAATACTACCTGGGCCGCGCCGCGGGAGAGAAATTCTAAGCCTACACTTCCTGAGCCAGCAAAAAGGTCTAATACCCAGCTATCGGCTAGGCGCCAGCGTTGGGTAAGGATCTGAAAGAGGGCTTCACGTGCTTTTCCAGTAAGCGGGCGAGTCGGGGTACCAGCCGGAAAAGGGATAGCGCGCCCGCGCCACTTACCCTGCAGAATCCGCACCTACAAAGGTGAAGGGAAGAATATCCTCCATCCCTATGCCTACCTCGCGCAAAGTAGGAGGAGTCGGATAAAGCTTGGATAGGTCCTTATAGCCATTTGTAAAAAACCTGTAAAAAACTGTAGCCACATACGGCTTAAGCCCCGAATAGCCAGCCACAGAGATATGGACGCGGGTTTTATCTATGCCTAAAAGGTTATGGAGGCCTTGCACGTAATAGAGTACATCTTCGGCCGTCGCCGCATGGAATTTGTTCACAAAAGCCAGCATCTCCCCAGCAAAAAGTACGTAGTAGAAGCTACCCAAAAAGAGCCACACGATTCCCCCGTAGGGCAGCTGGCTATATTGCTGTAGCAGATGCTGGCTCAACTGCACGTACCGAAAGGCAATGTGGTGAGGCGCCCAGCCACGTACTTGGAGATATTCATGAAGCGGAAGGGGTAGTAGGTATAAAAAAGCCACGCTGGAAGGCTTCCAGATTTCCTTGCGAATATGGTAGAACTTTTGCAGGTTTGACGGGGTATATTCGTAATAGGCGTGAATATATTCGGCTTCTTGGCCATCGGGTACGAACTCGGCCGGCACCACCATCCATTTATCGCTGTCGGTTAGCCAGAGCACATTTCCATGACGCTTGCGTAGAAATTCATCCTGCTGCCAGACCTGCTCCACAAACTGACTAACTTCCAGACCATCCCGATTCTTGTATAGCCTAAGGAAGAGAAGCTCATGCTGTACGTTGGAGATGGCATAGAGTAGATAGTCCGCTTCGGTATAAACCCCTAAATTATAGATGCTTAGAGAGGTAGGGTTGAAAGCCGAAGAGGTGTAGATATCCTGTGGTGTAAGCGGCCTAGGTGCGCTCATCCTCAGTAGATTTCATTTGCCAGTAAGCCTATGGCTTGTACCACGTGCTGCTGGATATAGGCATTGAGGAGGTTCCAGGCAGGCTGAGGATCTTTTTCTATGGAGAAGGCTAGGGGCGTAGAAGGAAAAGGAAGTGGGGCAAAAAGGTAAATCGCTTTCTCGCGCCGGCGTGGGCTACGGCGGCGTCGCGCACGCTTCTGCTGATATTTTAGGGGCTCTAAGAAGTGGAGAAATGCCCCAATCACTAGCGTGGAGTCGTCATGACCCGCATGGTGAAGGGAAAACACAAGCTGATACTTCTTATTAGCCGAGAGAGAGAATTTGAGCTTGAACCAGCCGCGTGGCAGACCCCGATTGAAGTAGTAGCCATGGCGGCGAGCGTATTCTATAATGTCGGTCGTGAATTGGTAGTAGTAGGGCGAGTCGGGGTAGGCTTTAGCTACGAGGGCGCGCGTGCCTCGGCCTTCTTCTACTTTGAGCTTCTCGTCCAGCTCGTTGGCTATTTTGCGAAGGATTTCTTCCACATAGTCAAAGACCATGTAGCGATGATTCATGATCCTTTGAGACCTTTCCCGGCTGTGGCGGCTACGCCAATCCGAAAACCGTTGATTGAAGACTTGGATATTCTCCTCTAAGTTACCCAAGGGGGGGTGTTCCCAGCTTAGCGCGGTGAGGAGGGCTTGCTGGATGCCGGTGAGGAAGAGGTCGCCCCAGAGTTGCAGAGCGCCTTTATCGGCTTCTTGGAGGGCTTGGTAGTATGTCACCCTTTGGGTGGGCTTGAGGTACCAGCCGGGGATTTCGCCACGCCAGAGGATATACTGCGTAAGGAGGAAAGCCGCACGCGCATTCCCATCGGCGAAGGGGCGAATCTGGCTGAGCGCATGGTGCGCCCACGCCGCTACCGCTATGGGGGAAACGCCAGCTTTGAGCTGATTTTCTACCTCGCTCAGAAGGGCTGAAAAAGTTTTCTCTATCTCAGCCGGACTTATAGCGCGCAGGGGTAAAGGACCATTATGGGGCTCTTGGCGGAGCGTAGCTTTAGCGCCGAGCACTTTCTGGAGGAGGCCTATGAACCCCTCACCTTCCAGCGGTTGGCTGGCTTGGGCCTGCTTGTGAAGGAGAGCCATCGCCTCCGCAAGCCCTTGCACCGCTTGATGAGCCGCCTCTGGCGAAGGAAAAACCCCACTCGCAGGCAAGCTCCATAGGGCATACCCACTGCGCTCATAGGCCGACCAGGCCTCAGGCGAAAAGCCCACTACCCCCTGTAGCACCAGAAAGTCCCGCGCCCAGCGCAAGAAACCGTCCTTCTGATAGGCAAGAATCTGGTTCTGCGCTTCTAGATATTGGGCGCGCCCTTTCCACGAAGGCAGGAGAAGGTCCCATCGGGTCAGGGGGAGATCAAGCCACGCTGTGCGGAAACCTAACCCCTGGGCAGATAGAATTTGACTCATAGGCGGTAAGGATGAAGCTGAGCAAAGGTACGCAGAAATTCCTTAAGCAAAAGCGATTTAGGAGGCAAGTTGGCGGGCCAGTTGGCCGCAGCCTGCCGCTATATCCCGTCCGCGGCTATAGCGAATCGTGGCGATAAGACCCTGACGTAAAAGCGCACGCTGAAATTCCTTTAGGCGGGGCGAAGGCCGAAAAGGTAAGCCCGGCGTAGGGTTATACTCAATGAGGTTGACCTTAGCGGCTAAGGGCGGCGCTACAAAAGCCCGAAGCGCTGTTACATCCTCGGGGCCGTCGTTGATATCCGCAAGAAGAACGTACTCCAGCGTAATCCAGTCGCGCCGCTTCTGGCAATAGTAGGCCAGGGCGGCGCGAAGGCTCTCTAGGCTTATATGGGCAGCGGCGGGGATAAGCGCCTGGCGTTTCTCGGGGATAGCGCTGTGCAGGGAGAAAGCCAGCTCAAAGCGCTCAGGCCGCTCCGCTAGCCGCTCAATCCCTTTGGGTAGGCCTACTGTAGAGATAGTTATTCGGCGCGCGCTGAGGCCCATTCGTTGAGTCAGCCCCGTAAGAGCCTCCATCACCGCCGAGTAATTGAGAAGCGGCTCGCCCATACCCATGAAAACTATATGAGTTATGGGAAGGCCGAGGAGGAATTTAGCCCCGTAGACTTGGAGGAGGATTTCGTAGCCTTTGAGCTGGCGTTCTAACCCCATCTGGCCGGTAGCGCAGAAGCGGCAGTTGAAGCTACAGCCCATCTGAGAGGAGATACAGAGGGTGAAGCGTTGCCTTTGCGGAATCCAAACGCTCTCTACGCTACCGCCTTCGGGCAGTTCCCAAAGGAGTTTCTGGGTGCCGTCCTGGCTTGAGCGGCGGTGGAGAAGCTTTGGCAGGGGAAAGCGCCACTCGGCTTCTAACTTCTGGCGCAGAGACTGAGGCAGATCGGTCATCTGGGCGGGCTGAGCCACCCCTTTTTGCCAGACCCACTGCCATACCTGCTGGGCACGATAGGCTGGAAGGCCCGCCGCCTCAAACCCCCGCTTTAGCTCTTCTAGCGAAGCCGTCCAAAATACCGGCTTCACTCCGACCATTTGTTCATAAGGTCTAAAAATTCTTCATTCGTGCGGGTATGTTTCATCCGCTCTAGCAGAAACTCAGTGGCTTCTATAGGCTTCATCTCGGCTAAAAATCGGCGCAGCAGCCATAGGCGAGAAAGCTCCCAGTCGGTAAGGAGCAGCTCCTCGTGGCGCGTGCCGGACTCCAGTACGTTGATAGCTGGGAAAATGCGCTTGTTAGCCAGCTGGCGGTCAAGCTGAAGCTCCATGTTACCCGTGCCCTTGAATTCTTCAAATACGACTTCGTCCATGCGGCTGCCGGTGTCAATCAGGGCTGTGGCAATGATAGTGAGGGAGCCCCCTTCTTCTATTTTGCGTGCGGCGCCGAAGAAGCGCTTGGGCTTGTGGAGGGCTGCAGAATCCATACCACCAGTTAGGATGCGGCCCGAGACTGGCGTAGCCGCATTGTAGGCCCGGGCTAAGCGGGTAATAGAGTCCAAAAGCACTACTACATCTATTTTGCTCTCCGCTAGACGCTTGGCTTTCTCTATCACGATTTCCGCCACTTCCACCTGCTTCTCGGCCGCTTCATCAAACGTGGAGGCTACTACTTCAGCTGGCACATTGCGCGCAAAGTCGGTAACCTCCTCCGGCCGTTCGTCAATAAGTAGGACAATCACATACGCTTCTGGGTGATTGCGTAGGATAGCGTTGGCGATTTTTTGGAGGAGGATAGTCTTACCGGTCTTAGGCTGGGCTACAATGAGGGCCCGCTGCCCCTTACCAATAGGTGCAAAGAGGTCTACCACGCGTAGCGAGAGGTCATTAGTGCCTTCTGAGAGCCGGAAGCGTTCCGTGGGGAAAAGCGGGGTAAGGTGTTCTAAGCTACTGCGGGTGTGAAGATAAGCTAGAGGTTGGCCATTTACGCGCTGAATCTCCACTAAGCTGTAATAGCGCTCACCCTCTCGCGGAAGCCGTATAAGCCCCTCTACCGTATCTCCTGAGCGCAGCCCATACCGACGCACCAAGGCTGAAGGCACATATATATCATCTGGGGAAGGCTTGTAGCTATAGAAAGGCGAACGGAGAAAAGCGTGAGAGGTTTTCTTATCAATCCACAAAACGCCGCTGGCGGGAATAGTGAGTTTGTCTAAGATTTCTCCTATGGCGGGCTCGCGGAGGGGCGGGGAAGGGTCGGCCTTAGGTAGGGGAGCTAAGTCTTGAGTGGATTGCCCATTCGTCTCGGCTGGAGCCGTTTCAGACGGCTCGGCTTCCTCTAGGGCCACAGGGGGGGAACCAACTAACCCAGGCAAGTCTTTGCGTTTGAAACGCTGACGCAGCGGCTTCTCAGGCGGCTCAGCCAGCGCCTCCCCTTCACTTTCTAAGACAGCGGTTTGAGCCTTAGCCTGATAGGCCTCTACTAGCAAGCGTATCAGCTCAGTCTTCTTTTTGCGGGCATAGTCAGGAATCCCCGCCTGCTGAGCCAGACGGCGCAACTCCGGGTACGAATAGGCCTGGAGCTCCGACGCGCTGGCTGGAAAACCCTCAGACGCGTTTGTCATAGCGGTATGGCAGAATGTACAGCTGACCTAGAAGGTCAGCGCAGGTAAAGGTAACAAAAATCGCTGATTAGGCCGCCTCCGATGGGATGAGGGAGAGCGCTACGACCTGATCGTTTTCCTTGAGCCGTATGAGGCGCACCCCTTGGGCGTCCCGCCCCTGTAGAGGAATTTCCTGGGCAGGTAGCCGAATGCTCTGGCCTTGGTGGGTTACCAAAAGGAGGTCGGTAGTCTGATCCAGCAAAGGCAAGGCGGCAACGATAGGCCCCGTTTTGGGCGTAACGCGCAAGGCTCGAACGCCCTGACCGCCGCGATGGGTGGCGCGGTACGCCTCAATAGGGGTAGCCTTACCATAGCCATACGCCGAAAGCACTACTAGCAGGGCCTTTTCCGAAACTACCGGCAAGCCACACACTACTTCGTCGGATGGATCCAGCCGCATCCCGATTACTCCCGTAGCTTCTCGGCCCATAGGCCGCACCTCTTCCAAGGCAAACCGAATGGCCTGCCCCTGCGCACTGACAAGGATTACCTCCTGCACGGCTTTGTCCTCTAGAAGAAGCGCACTTACTAGGGCGTCTTCGGGCCGTATGCCCAGCGCTATAATCCCACGGCTACGCGGTCGGCTATATTCAGTCAGGGGCGTACGCTTGACTAGCCCTTGGCGCGTGACAAAAAGGATGCTGTGGCGCTGTACCCAATCGGCCTCCAAAGAGGCTACGTTTAGGTAGGCCACCACGCGGTCCTCGGGCTGAAGCGCCAAAAGGTTATGAATGTGGCGGCCTTTCTGATTCCGCTGGGCCTCAGGGATATCATATACCTTCAGCCAGTGGCAAAAGCCCCGACGCGTGAAAAGGAGAAGGTAATCGTGCGGGCGCGCCGTGAGGATATCCTGAATAAAGTCTTTCTCGCCCAATTCCATGGTGCGCACGCCCGTGCCCCCGCGCCCTTGCTTTTTATAGGCGCTGAGAGGCGTACGCTTTATGTAGCCCTGGTGGGAGATAAGCACCGCCATGGGCGTATTCGGAATAGCTTCTTCAGGGGCGATCGCCTCCTCTTCCGGTACGATTTCCGTGCGACGCGCATCGGCATACTCCGCCTCCAAGGCTTTCAATTCCTGACGAATAATGTTTTTTTGCTCCTCGGGATCCGCTAGAACTTTTTTGTAGTAGGCTATTTTTTCCTGAAGCTCGCGGTGTTCGGCTTGAATTTTTTCGCGCTCTAAGGCAGTCAGGCGCTGGAGGCGTAGGTCTAAAATAGCTTGGGCCTGCGTAGGGGAGAGGGCAAACTGCTGGATAAGGCCCGTGCGGGCTTCCTCGGGCGTTTGGGCGCTTCGGATAAGGGCGATTATGGCGTCTAAATGGGCCAAAGCTATAAGAAGCCCTTCTAGCACGTGGGCGCGCTTCTCGGCCTGCGCCAGCTCATAGGCCGTACGACGCAGGATAACTTGAGTCCGATGCTCTAGATAGGCACTGAGCACTTCCTTAAGCGTAAGAGTGCGCGGCCGCCCCTTATGCAGAGCTACCCAATAGCCGTGATAGGTGATTTCTAAAGAAGTGTGTAAGTAAAGCTGATTGAGAATCGTGCGAGGTACGGCCTCGCGCTTGAGTTCTACGACGATTCGTACACCTTCGCGGTCGGATTCGTCACGCACCTCGGCTATCCCTTCTACCTTTTTGTTTTCCGCTAGGCGGGCGATTTGCTCCACTAGGACCGCTTTGCTGATACGATAGGGTATCTCGGTAATGATAATGGCATTTCGGCCAGAGGGTAGGGTATCTATGTAGGCTCGGCCGCGCAGGCGGAGGCGCCCTCGGCCCGTCAGATACATCTGCCGAATCCCTGCCTGGCCAATAATAATCCCCCCAGTGGGGAAATCAGGCCCCTGAATAGCTTCCGCTAGCGCTTCAGGCTCTACCTCGGGATTATCTAGCAAAAGGAAAAGCGCGCGAAGGGTATCGGCAAGATTGTGCGGGGGAATCTCTGTGGCCATGCCCACAGCTATGCCACTGGCCCCATTCAAAATGAGATTAGGCAGAAGGGCAGGCAGGACAGTAGGCTCCTTAAGCGATTCGTCAAAATTTGGGGTAAAATCTACGGTGTCCTTCTCTAAGTCATTCAGTAGGGTAAGGGCGATAGGGGCCAGGCGGGCTTCGGTATAGCGCATGGCTGCGGGCGCATCGTTGTCCATAGAGCCAAAGTTGCCCTGCCCTTCTACAAGGGTATAGCGCAGGGTCCAGGGCTGAGCTAAACGCACCATCGCCTCATAAACCGCCGCATCGCCGTGTGGATGATATTTACCTAAAACTTCCCCTACAATACGCGCAGATTTTTTGAAGGGCTTATCGGGCATAAGCCCCAGTTCTAACATCCCATAGAGTACGCGGCGTTGCACAGGTTTGAGACCATCGCGCACATCAGGCAGCGCACGCGCCACAATCACACTCATTGCGTAGTCTATGTAAGCACTCCGCATCTCCTCCACAATCGGACGCGGCAGAATAGTACTCATGCGGGCAAAGCTAATAGGTTTGTATATTTGAGAGAGGTGCGGCGGCTGCTGCTCGGTTTAGGTTGGCTGCTGGCTCAATCGTCGGAAATAAGCGAAACGGCCGACAGCTTATTGAACCCCGACTCTTTGGCTGGTACTACCCAAAGTGCTGGGTCCTCTACCTCAAAGCCTTTAGAAGAAGACGTCTTAGCAGCCCTTTTTCCTGTACCAAAGCCGCCTCCTTTGCGCCTCATTGATTCTCCTCTGAACAATCGGCTCACTACAGACCCACGCATAAATGCGCGCATATCTACCGTGCGGCCTTTTAGGGTGCGGCTGGTGCGGCCTATGCTCCAAAATAGCCGCGGCTACCCCTTGTTGCATGGCTTTGACACCTGGTATCTGTATGTGGTACGGGTACAAGAAATCCGCGTAGAAGATAAGCCGTTGCGAGCCAATGGGCTGCCCATTTATACGCTCCTAACTAGCAAGGCGGTTTCTCTGCAAGAGCTGCCCGCAACGGTGGAGTCTAACGCCCTCATGCTAAAAGGAATCGTAGATTATGGCGATACAATAGTTGAATACTTCAAAAAAGAGAAAGCCCGCCTACAGAAGTACTTGGACAGCCTTTCCGCCCTTCCTCTGCCAGAAGCCGAGGTAGAGCGAGACCAACTCCTGCTCCTTCGGAAAAGGGTAGAGGACTCCCTAACATACGCTGAAGCCCACTATGGGCTTTACAAAGAATTTCGGCGGGCCAAGCGCACCCCGCAGAGCCTAATAAGCTTCTTTTTAGGCTTTCCTTTCAATCGGGCCCTTACCTATTCTGTATATTCGGCGCCTTACGCCCTGCCGCAGTATCACCCGCCTCAGTCCCCTCCAAAAAAGCGTCGAAAACCCTGAGCTAGCGTAGCTTTGAAGCCATGCGCAATACTGTCCTTCTTCATCTTATTATTATCAATGCCCTTGTGTGGCTGGCTAGCCTGCGTTTCCCTTGGCTTGGAGAGCTCCTACCTCTCTATAAACATGGCTACGGCTTTAGGTGGTGGCAGCCCCTCAGCTACTTCTTCATGCACGCCAGCTGGTGGCACATCCTAATAAATATGATAGTTCTGTGGAGCTTGGGCCTTGAAGTAGAAGCGGTCTTGGGTAAGCGTCAATTTCTGCGCCTTTATTTTTTCGTGGGGATTGCTTCGGGCCTATGCTTGGCTTTTTTAGATCCTTCGCCGAGTGCTGTGGTAGGCGCCTCTACCAGTATAAGCGGGATTCTGGCGGCATATGCCTACTTTTTCCCCTCCTCCCAGCTTGTAATCTTTCCTGTACCGGTTCCCCTGCCAGTGAAGTGGCTAGCGCTGGGATTTGGGGTTATATCCTTGGGTTTTCTTTTATGGGCGCCGGCGTGGGGGGGAATTTCGCACTTTGGCCATTTATGCGGGCTGGTCTTAGGGTGGGTCTATGTGCGCTGGTTGCGGTAGAAACGCTTCAGGACGCGGGAGGTCGGCTAAACTGCGCAGCCCGAGAAGCTCCAAAAATTTTGCCGTCGTCCGATACAGCATAGGCCTACCTGGCAGGCTGGCGCGTCCAGCTGGCTCTATAAGCTCAAGCTCCAGAAGCCGTTCTATCGCATAGTCGCTGGGTGTCCCACGCAGGTGCTGGATGTAGCTGCGCGTAACTGGCTGGTGGTAGGCCACAAGGGCTAAAGTTTCTAAAAGCGGCTTAGAAAGCGGAGTAGGCTGAGGCCTATTTTGGACTTGGCATAGCCAGGCGCCGTAGGCTGGCCGGGTGCGTAAGCCGTAGCCGCCCGCTGCTTCTACTAGCTCTAGGCTGCTTTCAGCATAGCGGTGTCGCAGGGCTTCTAGCCATGCCGTCCACTCGGCTTCTGTAGGCATGCGCCCCAAAGCCTCCGCTACCAAACGGCGTAACTCCGCCGCCGGCACCAGCTCACTTTGGCTAAAAAGAAGCGCCTCTATGAGATTTTCGGGAGGTAGATTCACCCAGCAAAGGCCGAAATGCCCGTAATATCCTGACCTGTTATAAGCAGGTGAATCTCGTGCGTGCCCTCATAGGTAAGGACTGACTCCAGATTCATCATATGGCGCATGATAGGATAATCGCCCGTAATGCCCATGCCGCCAAGAATTTGTCGCGCAGTGCGGGCTACCTCTAAGGCCATGGCGACGTTATTGCGCTTGGCTAGGGAGATTTGCTGGGGAGTAGCGCGTCCTTCGTTCATGAGTTGGCCCAGCCGCACCGCTAAAAGCTGGGCTTTCGTGATTTCAGTAAGCATCTCGGCTAGCTTTTTCTGGGTAAGCTGGAAAGCCGCTAGAGGTTTGCCAAATTGGGTGCGCTCTAAGCTATACTGTACGGCCGTCTTGTAGCAATCTATCGCAGCGCCTATAGCCCCCCATGCAATGCCATAACGCGCACTATTGAGGCAGGAGAGCGGGCCTCTAAGGCCTACCACATTAGGTAGGAGATTTTCTTTAGGCACGCGTACCCTGTCCATGACCAGCTCCCCCGTAGCGGAAGCCCGTAAAGACCACTTGCGCGGAATTTCTGGAGTGGCAAAACCTTCCATACCCCGCTCTAAAATAAGCCCCCGAATCTGCCCCCTGGGATCTTTTGCCCATACTATGGCTATATCCGCAAAGGGGGCATTGGAAATCCACATTTTGCGGCCTGTAACCACATAATAATCGCCCTCTTCATAGAAGTAGCTTTCCATGCCAGCGGGGTTGGAGCCGTGGTTGGGCTCCGTCAGGCCGAAGCACCCCATCAGCTCCCCGCGCGCAAGGCGCGGCAGGTATTTCTGACGCTGCGCCTCCGAACCAAACTTCCATATAGGATACATCACAAGGGAGCTCTGCACCGAAGCGATAGAGCGGATGCCTGAATCCCCCGCCTCAATCTCCTGCATAATAAGCCCATAGCTAATGTAATCTAAGCCTGCCCCCCCATACTCCTCGGGAATGAAAGGCCCAAACACTCCCAGTTGGGCCATTTCCGGAATAAGGTGTAAGGGGCATTCAGCCCGCTGGGCATAGTCGTCTATAATAGGCTTCACGCGCGTCTCTACCCACTGCCGCACCGTATCCCGGATAGCCCGCTGCTCTGGGGAGAAATACTCCTCTACTAAGTAATAATCCGTATTGATCGTGCGAAGTGCTACGGCCATGCGACAAAAATACATTCTTTTCTATACGGAGGGCTTTTACTTTTGCGGGGATGCGGTATGCCCTTTTAGGCGCGCTCGTGTGGGCCCAAGATACGATTCGGGTGATGGCCTATAACCTCCTCACCTATGGCGCAACACCCGGCTATTGCGACACGCGCTGCAAGGATCAGCAACTGCGCACCATTATAAGCTTTGTTCGTCCCCATATTATCGGGGTAAATGAAGTGGGGCCTTCTGCGGCCCTTCTGAGAAGACTTTTAGACTCGGTGCTCAACATCGGTGGTGTAACCTACTGGCGGAGCAGCCCTTATGCTAATACCACTAATAGCAACATTGTGAGTGCTCTTTTCTATGACAGCCGGCGCTTTGGCTGGCTTCGGCAGGACCTTATTACGACGCAAGGCGGGCTGCGGGATATATATGCCTACCACCTGTACTACAAGGAGCCGGGCCTCACGAGCGGCTCAGACACCCTCTTTCTGGTAGCGATTGTGGCGCATCTGAAGGCCGGTAATACCGCTAGCGACGCCCAACTGCGCACGCAAGCAGCCACCGCCATCCGCCAGTATATCCAGAGTCTCCCCTCTAACCGCCAGCGCTTTGTAATCCAAATGGGTGACCATAACCTGTACGGTGCTTCCGAGCAGGCTTATATGGAGCTTGTCAGCCTTCTGGTAGATCCTGGCCCTGCGGGGGAGTGGAGCGGTAATTCGGCATTTGCCTTCTATCACACGCAGTCTACACGCGCGCAGGCCTTATCCGACGGGGGGCTAGGTGGCGGCCTCAATGATCGGTTTGACTTTATCTTCTTTTCGCCGGCTTGTACCACGGCTTCGGCCCGGGCGCGCTACCTTCCTGGCAGTTTCCGGGTAATAGGGCAGGATGGCCAGCACTTTCGCCGCGGTCTCAACGAAGCCCCTCTGCCAGCTGGCTATTCGGCGGCCGTAGTAAATGCGCTTTATGCCATGTCAGACCACCTCCCAGTAATAGCTGACTTTGCTTTGATGGTGCGTTCAGCCATTACGCCGCTTTTAGAGACACCCGCTACCCCGGTGCTTCACTGGCGTATAGCCTCGGGTAGCCTTACGCTATGGGCCGAAAGGCCTTGCCATTTCCGCCTTCTGGACCTTACTGGGCGACTCTGGACGCAAGGCTACCTTGAACCCCATACCCCTCAGCTATTTTACCTTCCCAGCGGTCTTTACCTCCTCTACCTCGAAGAGGAGGGTATCTGGTATCGCTTAGCTGTCTGGTGAGCCGTAGGTATAGAAGCCCTGCCGGGTTTTGCGGCCAAGCTGTCCCGCCGCCAGCTTCTGCGCCTGAAGCCACGACGGACGAAAGCGGGGAGGATAGCCCAAGCCCTCCCACACGGCTTGCGTTACCGCATAATTCGTGTCTATCCCTATAAGGTCCATAAGCCGAAAGGGCCCCATTCGAAACCCCAACCCTTCCATGAGTTTATCTACGACTTCTGGGGTAGTTTGGCCACTTTCTACTAGGCGAAGGGCCTCTACATAGTAAGGGCGTGCAATTCTATTCACGATAAACCCCGGCAGGTCGGGGGCGCGTAAGGGCACTTTACCGACCGAGGTGAGAAAGCGTTCGCTCCACTCTACCACGGCTGGCGCCGTGAAGGAAGTAGGAATAACCTCTACCAAGGGCAAGTGTGTGGGAGGATTGAAGAAATGCCAGCCTAAAAACCGGCTGCGGTAGGGCAGCTCAGCCGCCAGCGCATGCACCGAAAGGGCTGAAGTATTCGTGGCTACCACCGTAGCTTCTGGCAGGGTAGCCGCAAGCTCGGCCAAGACAGACTTTTTAAGGCCTAGATTTTCCGGTACGGCTTCAATTACCGCTAAGCAGCTTGGGGGCACTGCCAGTTTCTCTAGCCATCGGCACTTTTGGGCCTCAAGTTCGGCAGCTAAGGCTTGGGTAGCAGCTGTACGAGCTGCAGGGTTGGGATCATAAAGGTAAATGGTGCAATCTTTGGCCGCCAGAGCACGCGCAAGCCCCCGTCCCATCGTACCTGCGCCAAGAATCAGCACCTCCATAGCTTAGGAAGGTAGTAAATTTCGGAGGAAGAGGTAAGCCAGACCGAAATATACAAGTACCCCTAGGAAGTCCATGATAGACGTAATGAAGGGTGCGCTCAGTACGGCAGGGTCAGCCCCTAACCGCTTGGCCAAAAAAGGTAGGCAAATTCCAATAAGACTTCCAAGTACCGTAACAATCAGCATGCTAAGCCCTACCACAAGGAGGATTTGAAAGGAAACGGATTTGGTAAATACCGCTAGGATAGCTTCTAGAAGGCCTATGCTTATACCGAGGCCAAGTGCTACGGGGAAATCTCGGGCTACCAGCCGCAGAAAATCGCGCAGGCGCGGGTGCACCTGGCCCAAGGCCATAGCCCGAATCACAAGGGTAGCGGTTTGGCTGCCCGTATTTCCCCCCATGTCTATAATAGGTGCAATAAAAGCCGCTAAAACGATAGCCGCTTCCAGTATTTGCTCCTGAGCCGCTACAAAGGCGGAGGTAAAGACGCCGAATATGGTAAGAATTACAAGCCATACAACCCTACCTAAGTATAGACGGGGCAGTGGGTCTTCGATCATGTCTATATCAGCTCCGCCGGTGAGGTTGATGGCGGCCCCACCGAAGCGTACCATCCGGCCAGCCTCCCGCGCCTGCATAAGGGGTAGAATGCGACTAGCGTGAATAACGCCTAGCAGCCGACCCTCCCGATCCACCACGGGGAGGAGGTTGAGCCGGCGCTCTAAGAAGCGTTCTACCACTTCCTCTTCCGACGCATAGGCCGAAACCCAAATCTCCTCCTCCTCAGCCAGCTGTATAATAGGCTGATTGAGCGGGGCCTTAATGAGACGCGGTAGGCGCACATACCCCTCATAAAGCCGCCCAGGCCCTAAGGTAAAAACTACCTCTAAATCTTCGGGTTCCAAAGTGGAATTCCGCACGGCTAAGAGGGTGTCCTTAACGGTAGAAGTAGAGGGGAGGGCTAGATAGGCTGGGTCCATGAGCCGGCCAGCGCTGCCCTCAGGAAAACCTAAAACTAAACTTACCCGCTCACGCGCTTCTTCTGGAAACTCCTGCAAAAGGCGCGAAATCACCATAGCCGGCAGCTCCCCCAAAAGGCGCGCCTGACTCTCGGGGTCTATCTGACGCAAAAGCTCCAAAAGCTGCGGATCATCCATAGCCTGTACCAGCTGGGTCTGCTCATACGAATCCATCGCCTCAAAAACCTCAAGCGCCTTATTTTTCTCTAAAAGCCGAAAAGTAAGAACCCGCTCCGTCGGGGCTAACTGATTCAAGAGCGTTACCACTTCTTCTACGGACATTTTGGCTAATTCGGTTTTGAGGGCATTAAGTTCGGCTAGGGTGCGCATACCCTAATGGCTTTGCTGCAAAGAAACGAACCTTTTTGAGCTGTGGAGGGCCTATTTTAGGAGGACTTTTGCGCTGAGGCCCTCTTACAATCGTACGCCGAGCGTCTGGTAAAGTATAGCCTGCATAAGCGGCGAGACAGTCCGTGCAATTTCTTTCAGGAACGGCCCCGCCGCAAACCCTAAGCCAATAAGAAGGCCGCCCAAAACCCACAGCGGTATAAACTCTTGGGGCCGAAGCTCAGAAAAATCCAAAGCCTTAGAGGGGCCAGCTAATACCCGTCGCAGCACCGGCAGCGTGTAGGCCGCCGAGAGTAGCACGCTTAGAAGCGCCAGAATAAATACGCCACGCTTGAGGGTGTAAGAGTGGTAGGTACCCAGAAGGACTAAAAATTCTGCGGGAAACTGCGCCAAGCCAGGCAAGCCTACGGAGGCCAGCGCTACTAGAGTCCATAGGGCGGTAAGCTGGGGAGTTTGGCTGGCGAGGCCGCCCATTTCGCTGATTTGATCGGTTTGAGTGCGGCGAAGTAGCGTATCTATGATGAGTATATGGGCGCTTACGAGCAGCGTATGTATGGGAAGCATCCAAGCGGCGCCACTGCCTCCTGCAGGCGAGGTGGCCGCTAGGCCCAGCGGCACTAAGCTGAGGTGGGCTATGCTTCCCATAGCTAGCCATTGGCGCAGGCCTTTCTGGAAGTAGGCGGCTAAGCTGGCGGCGGTTAGAGAGAGCACGGCCGCCCCGCCCAGAAAGGGGGCAAGGGCGAAATGACCTTCGGGTAGCAGGAGACCCCACCGCAACCACCCTATTCCCCCCAGTTTAGTTAGCCAAGCCGAAGAAAGTACTACCACGGGTAAAGGTGCATGCTGGTACAGACTTAGCATCCAGCCATGAAGCGGAAAAAGACCCAGCTTCACCCAAAAGGCCAGCACAAATCCAGCATATACCCATTCCTGAACCTTAGGCGGCAGGGGATTCTTCAGCCAATCGTAAAAGTTTGTGCTGAAAGGCACACTGTGAATGCGGCTTATTTCCGAAGCTCCATACAGTATGCCAGCCAGCATAGGAAGCGAGCCTAAAAGCGTATAGAGCAAAAACTCAATCGCTGTCCGGCGCACCTCTGCTGTAGCAGGACTCAGGCTCAGAATAAGGTAGAACATAGGAAATAAAGCAGCCTCAAAGCCGATATAAAAGCTCAGAAGGTCATACGAGAGAGTCGTCCAGAGGACTAGGCCCTGCAGGATAAGGAGGGCGGGTATTTGGAGGCGCGGCTGGATAAAGTGCCAGTGGGGCCAGAGGCTGAGAATTACCCCTATTAGACAAATGCTCAGGCCCAGCAGGAGGGCAGCGCCGTCGGTAGCAAAGCTTAGCCCAATTAGGTAGCGGCTGCTCCACCCTTGGGGCGTAGGAAAGCCCCACCAGGGCTGATAGAACCCCAGTGTAGAAAGAGTAGTGCTGACTTCTAAGGGAGCTCGCTGGAGATAGGTCCAGCCAACTATACCTCCAAACCCAAGCTGCCCTAGCGTAACGGCCTGCCATACCCACCGACGCGGCCAAATAGCCCCTAAAATGCTCCCCAAGAAAGAAATACCTACCCATGTCAGCAGCATGCGCAAAGATAGGGCCTTAGTGGCG
This sequence comes from Bacteroidia bacterium, assembly GCA_039630245.1. Taxonomy (GTDB): domain Bacteria; phylum Bacteroidota; class Bacteroidia; order SpSt-205; family SpSt-205; genus SpSt-205. Next base: position 203,556 of record JBCNVK010000001.1, on the reverse strand, counting down.
CAGGGAAGCCGCCGCTTCCTGCATCTGGTAGCCTATAAGCAAAGCTATACATCCCTCCCCACTCGGATAATACAGCTCTATCATAAGTAGCTGCGTGCTGCTGAGTTCCAACTCCCAGTAAGGCTGATTAGGCTGCTGACGCGTGTCTAAAAGAAGCACATTATCCGCATTATAAAGACGCAGATGGGGACGGCTTTGCGTAGAGGAGGTTCCGCAAGGTATCAGCCGATAGCGTAGGCCGCGGAAAAAGGTGTAGTATATCGTTGTAGTCTCATTGTTGTAGAGCTCTGCTCGCCAATAGCGGCCATCCCAACTAAAATTATCCATGTAAGCCTCGCGGCAGCTAGAAACAAGCTGCCTGCAGGAGGATTGAGCCCCTAAGGTCCCTAGAAAAAGTCCAAGGTACAGCAGACGCATGGCTAAGTCAAAAAATCTCTAAGCTTATTTAGGGCTTTTTGTACCTCTTTTACCTGATCGGGCCTAAGCTCCATACCACCCGAGGTAACCATCCGAATCGTTCGGCCTGAGACCGTAGTTTGCGGACCAGTCGGCAAGGCCCTAGGAAGGGCCTTAAAGGCTTGATTTAGGGTGTCTAGGTGCGCTAAAATTTGCCGCGAGGCAGGCGAATGGAGCGTATCTATCGCATAGAGGCGTATCAAAAGAGGCATAAGGTGCGGTTGAAGAAATATTACCTCCGATAGGGCCTTACGATCGATACTCTCCTTGCCTAATAGGGCCAGCACGATGTGCAGACTTTCTAGCCAGCCGCCTAAAATCATGTGCCGTAGTAAAGCTTGCTGGCCTGTTTCCACGAGCCGGTCCTGAACCTCACCATAATACTGGCCAAAAAGATGCTGAATGCTGTCAGGCTTATCCTGTAGGCGATCTAGAGTCTTGAGCCGTTCTACAGAAAATATGTCTTCTAGTCCATAGCGGCTGGCTAAGCGTTGAACCGCCGAAAGGTACTCGTAGGCCACTTGATATTGACCTGTAGCGTGGGCATAGGCCATGTCGGTTAAGTAGATCCCTAGATTAGCCGCCCCTTGGAGACCGCTGTAACGCCCTGCTAAAGTGGGGTCATGAAGGGGCTCCCGATAAAAGCCCACCCGTTCCCGCCGAAGCCATGCGGCCACCTGCACCGGCGAGGGTGCCGCTTTCATGTACCCTTCTACCTCTTCCCAGGGAACTACAAAGGCTGAGTCCACAGCCTTAGAAGACGCATCCGATGGAGCGGGCGCACAGCCAAACCCCACTAGCCCACTACCTACCCCTACGCTGAACAAATGTATCCCTACACGCCAGGCTACAGAAGCCATATAATTTGCCTTCATAGCGCAGCGTATCAGCAATCGGGTAGGTCCCGAATTCCATCTTACAAATTGGGCAATAACTAAGAGCTAATTCACTCACAGGTACCTCTAGGGGCTTAGCTGGGGGCGACATGGGGGGCGAAGGGCTTTTACATTGCCACAGCCCAAAAAGGAAGACTACCCACAGTGAGCGCATAGACAAAGATATATCATTCTAGGGATTTTAGCACTTGCTGCAGGTGCTGCTGGTGCGCTGTTTCCGCAAAGGCTCTCTCCATCTGGGCCCGATCATCCGCATGGAGGGTGAGCCCCAAAGGAGGAATATACCCACTCGAAGGTGAATAGGCCAGTACATGCTTTTCTATAGGGATGGGATAGGCCGCCTGCAAAAAATCGTAAGCTAAATGGAGCAGACGCTGGCGCGCCACTGTAACTGAGGAATAAATACCACCTAGGCGTTGGGCCAGCTCCTCCAGCGGGGTACGGGGTTCCTCAGTAGGTCCTCCGGGGGAGAGAGGTAGATCGCGTATCTGAATGAGAATAATTCGTTCGGCATGCTGGGCTAGGGCATGGCGCATTTTCCAGAGAAACTGCAGGGCAATCAGTTCCCCGAAATTGTCTATGGCCCCTGCATCGATTACCTCTTGGGGGAAAGGTTGGGTAGGTAGGCGTACGGGAGGTAGCACAAAGGGAAAAGCGGCATTCATGCGCAGCGCCGTGACAAGGTGCAGCTGGTCGGCATCAGGCACAAGCTGGCGCAGCTCGCGCAGCACACCCTCAGCGGTGAGAATGCTGCATGACTGACTACTGATAAGGAGCGGTTTGCCTTCCTGAAGAAGCGTGGGGGTAATGAAAAGAAGGGGGCATTCAGCGGCGCGTTCGAAGGGCGCATAATCGCCCAAGCGGCGCCGATAAAAGGCGCGCGCATTGCGAATAAGAGCCTGCTCAAAGGCATAACCCCGCCCACGCAGGTAAGACTCCCCTACCACGGAGTCGTAGAAAAAGGCCGTAGGACTCAGGAGGCCGACTAAGCCAGTGGAAACAATAGGATTCAGCGCGTCCTGGGTGAGGTAGAAAGGCTCGGAGGGGTCCCAGCGGCGCTCTGGATAAAACAGACCTAATTCGCGCCATAGGGCTGCGCCGATCAGTCCGCCTGAAGCGCCGGAGATGGCTAGAGTACGGCGCCAAAGCCGTCCTCCGCTGAGGCTATCTAGGTACTGGAGGTGGCGCAGGGTCCAAAAAGCCGAACGCCACCCGCCCCCAGATACTTGGATCCATACCAGCGGTGCCTTGGGCCGCTCCTGCCGCGCAGCCCGCCGAGCGATACATTCCACTAGCCCTAAGGAGTCTTTTTCTCGAGCAGGGGGGCTCGGCCTTAGCCCAGAAGCCTTATACCTTAGCCCGTAGGCTGAGCTCCAAGCCTGAAAAATAGGCTGATAAAGCACTGCTGCCCCACCTCCCACAAGGAGAAGGATGGCCCAGCCCCCCCATCGCCTAAGCCAAAAGGCTACTGCTCCTATCATCATGCAAAGAATAGCCCATAACACTAGAAAAGCCGACGCAGCAGATAGATAAACCTCTACAATCTGCTGAATATAGCCCCATAGCGCAATAAGTCCTAAAAGACCTACCTCCAATATAAAGGCGTTTCGGTGGTAGCGCAGGAGCAGAAGCGTAAGGGCGCGCCGCTGCAATACTTTCCCCAGCCAAGTCGGCCGAATTCCCCCAGGTATAGCCAAGTAGTAGCGCACGGGAGTATATTCTGGCCGCGCATGCGCTATCTGATGGTATATCTGGTGAGGGGAAAGTAGGCCGAGCTTCCCCAGCCGAAATATATCCTTGGCCAAAGAATCCATTAGAAAAAGCATGCCCAAGAGCATCCCCAAAAAGCCCACTGCATGACCTAAAAGCTGCCACCAGAAATTGACCTCGCGCGCATGATACTGCGTATAGCAGTGTAGGTAATACAGCCAAAATGTCAAGGGAAGGAGGCTGTTATTGAGCGTATATTGCAGAAAGGGACGCGGCTCCCGTAGAAGGAAGCCCGCATGATGCCCATCCAGCAGATAAGTCGTGAAGTGATAGGCCAAGGTAAAAAGCGCATACGCTATCCCCCAAGTGCAGGTATCCCAAAAGGTAGGGGTCGGGCCAGCGCCCGGATTGTAGAATAGAAGGTGGACGCCGAAAGAGGTCCCGATTTGACCCAGAGCCATCAGCCAAAGAACAGTCCAAAGGAGCATTAGAAAAAAATGGCGGCGCAGTTGAAAGAAAGGTAGCTGCAGCGGATAGAAGCGAAAGAGAGAGCCAAGTATAGCCAATTTCATGCCGTGCCTGTATGGCCGAATCCGCCCTCGGCGCGGCTGGTTGGATTAAGCCCCTCTACGGCTTCCCACTCTACCTGCACTACAGGGGCCACGACGAGCTGGGCGATCCGCATGCCCGGCTCAATCGTAAAAGGTACCGAACCTAAGTTGATAAGAATTACCTGAATCTCTCCGCGATAGTCAGCATCTATAGTACCTGGGCTATTCAAGACAGTGATGCCGTGGCGAAGCGCTAACCCACTGCGTGGACGTACCTGCGCTTCGTACCCCTCGGGAAGTTCAATAGCGATACCTGTAGGGATAAGCTGACGGTCGCCAGGCTGTAGGGTAAGGGGGGCCGAAAGAGCGGCGCGCAAATCCATCCCAGCCGCATAGGGCGTAGCATAGGCCGGCAGAGGGAGACCGCTGCTATTTCGTACGCGCACGCGCAGCCGTCGCATAAATCCGATCAACCTCTTCAATCAGCGTAAAATCCCGCTCGGTTACACCGCCAGCCTCATGCGTGCTCCAACGTAGGCGCACCTTATTATATACGTTCCATATCTCGGGGTGATGGTTGTGGCGCTCGGCTACCAAGGCTACCTGCGTAAGGAAGCCCCAGGCCTCCAAAAAGTCCCCGAAATCATACTCACGCACGAGGCTATTTTGGCTGTACTGCCACTCTGGGAAGAATACGAGACGCTGACGTATCTCCTCAGAGGAATAGGGAGTCATGAAGGCAAAGGTAAGGAGGTTAGTACCTTTTGCGCAGCCGTTCAAGTAGGCGCTGGGTTTCGCGTTGCTTGATGGCTACCCGCTTATCGTACTTTTTGCGGCCCTGGGCTAGCCCTAGCTCTACCTTGGCCCAGCCGCGATCCGTGAAAAAAAGCCGTAGGGGAATGAGGGTATAGCCTTTCTGGGTAAGCCGCCCCTGAAGGCGACTCAGCTCCTCGCGCCGCAGCAAGAGCTTGCGCGGCCGGCGCGGCGGCACCTCCACATAACCCGCCTGCTTATACGGCGCTATATAAAAATTCACTAAATAGAGCTCGCCTTCTCTAAACACACAAAAAGCCTCCTGAAGCTGACCGCCGCCTGCTCGCAGCGACTTGACCTCCGGCCCTAAAAGCGCTATCCCCGCTACATACCGTTCCAAAATCTCATAATCGTGAAAGGCTTTCCTATTGACTAAAAGGGGCGTCTGCACCCCTCTAATATAAAACCCTATTTTTGTTCCATGGAAGATAAGCTAGAGGCCTTGCGCCGTAAATATAGCCTCCTCGGCCAAGACCTAGAAGCCTATTTGGAAGGACTTCTATACAGCCGCTCCCTCACCTACTGGGATTACATAGAATTAGATACACTACTTAGCCTCCAGAAACCCCGTACGGACTTCCCCGATGAAGTTATCTTCATTGTATATCATCAGATAACTGAGCTCTATTTTAAGCTTGTCAAGGTAGAGCTGGAGCTTATAGCCCAAGAGAGTTGGCAGGAAGAAGGCCCCATCCTCAAAAGAGTTCATAGAATTATTACCTACTTCAAGCATCTGGTTGGCAGCTTTGAGATTATGATAAAGGGCATGGATTCCGAGAATTTTTTGCGGTTTCGCACGGCGCTTCTTCCAGCCAGCGGCTTCCAATCCGTCCAGTTTCGGGAGATAGAGCTTTTTTCTACCGGCCTGCGCAATCTTATAGCTCCTCATCGCCGCCATCTACGCCTAGAAACTCTAGAGGAAATGTACGAGAACATATACTGGAAGTTTGGGAATATAGACAATAAAACGGGCGATAAAACACTGACCCTCCGGCTATTTGAGCAGAAATATGATACATACCTTTTGGATTTAGCGCGTAGATGGGAGGGCCGTAACCTCAATGCACGCCTAGAAACTCAGCTAGCGCGCGGTGCTATATCCGATACGCTCTTTCAGGCGCTGCGCGCAATGGATGTAGAGATAAATATCCGCTGGCGGCTTGTGCATCTACAAGCGGCAGCCTATTATTTGCGGCAAGGCGGTAGTAGCCTCCCCTCTACGGGCGGCACGAATTGGCCCACTTATCTACCGCCCTATCGCCAGAAAATCCAATTTTTCCCCAGTCTTTGGTCCCCCCAAGAGAAAGCCGAGTGGGGTAAAATGGGCGTTATGGCATCGCCGGCCGAGTCGCCGTCACTACCTTGAAAGGAGTACTACCGCATAAGCCGCTATGCCTTCGCCGCGTCCTAGCGCACCCATCTGCTCTGGTGTGCTTGCCTTAATCCCTACACAAGCTAGAGGGACCGCCAGAAGTTCGGCGATACTGGCGCGCATGGCTGGGTAATACGGGCTCAGGCGCGGCTTCTGAGCAATAATCACCGTATCCACATTAATCACTTTCCAGCCTTCGGCTTGTACCCGCTCAAGCACGCGGCGCAGAAGCTCGCGAGAATCTTTATCCTTCCAGGTAGGGTCTTCGGGGGGGAAGTGCTGCCCGATATCTCCCAGGCCAGCAGCCCCCAGCAGGGCATCGCACAGCGCATGAAGCAAAACATCCGCATCCGAGTGTCCAGCTAATCCTTCCGAGTGAGGTATGGTAATTCCACCTAGCCGTAGCGGCCGGTGAGGGGTAAATTTGTGCGCATCATACCCTAAGCCTATGCGCAGCGCCGCCATCCTACTGGCTCAAATATATGCGATTCCCCCGCCTGTGGCCTACTGTCCCGCTCCGCTCCTTGGCACGGCTTATAAGGTGGTGGTAGACCTCAGTGGGCCGTGGGCGGATGGGCTAGTGCCCTTTCAGGCGTCCCAGCCCTGGGGGCGCTGCCGCCCCCTCAAAATCCCCCCTTCTACCCTTTTGTACGTGCAAGGTGCCGTAGGTGAGCTAGCGATATGCCAAAATAAGCGCGTCTTAGCTTTAGAAAAACGCTCGGCCTTCCTCCTACCTCTCCTTCCTACTTCAGAAGCCAAGCTTTGCCTAATCGGTCTTACAGCGGGCGGGATAACTGGAAGCATTTACCTTATGCGTCCCCCCGAGCCTACGGATAGCGTGGTTCGCCCTATGGCCCTTCTTCCTTTGTCCCCTACTTCTAAACCCTCTGCTTTGGTTTCCACGTCTCCTGATGCACCAGCCTTCCCTTTTCTATATCCTAGCCTACTGGTGCTAGTTGCGGCGCTCTTAGCTGGCGCTATCCAGCTTTTTCCTCTCCTGCGGTCCGTGCTTTGGCAGGGTTTCCTGATTCCTTTCTCTCTAAGCTCTATAGAAATATGGATAGGATTGGCATTTGTAGGGCTATTTGGCGGATTGCTGACCTTAAAGATAGGGCCCTTGGCGTTAGGCGTTTTTGGCGTCATAGGAGCGGAGGCGCTGCTCTTAGCCTTTCATGGCACTAATCCAAACTGGAGCTGGCAAAAATGGCTGGCTCCCTTTTTCCTCGCCGCTCTGCTGGGTATGGGCAAGCCCATTTGGGGCCAGATAGCCCTTTACGCTGCTTGGAGCGGACGCAGCCTAGTGCTGGTGCGCCAGTTTCCCTCTTTTGCTTACCTTTGCAGCGCCGAGGCTTTCTTATATTATCTTATCTAAATGCGGCGCGTGCGTAATATACTTATTACTCTTCCTCCACCGCCTTCCGATTCCCCTTATTATGAGCTGGCGCGCGCCTGGAAGGTGCAAATTTACTTCGCTAATATAGTAGAAATCCAAGGCATGACCCTAGCCGAATTTCGGGAGCAAAATATCAGTCCGTTGGATTACGATGCTTTTATTTTTTCAGGTAAGCAGGCTATTGATCATTTCTTCAGGCTTATGCAGGAGATGCGTTTGGAGCTGCCTAAGGAATCTCGTTTTCTCTGTGTCGGTGAAGCCGTAGCCCAGCATCTTTATAATTACATTCCTGGTGTATTGCGGCGCCGCACGTATGCCCAAGCCCATAGCCTCAGTGAGCTTATACCTTACATGCGTAAGCACGCCCAACACCGCTACCTATATGTAGGGGGGGGCATAGCCCCTCTTCAGTTTTTTGAGGAAGCGGCCCGCCATCACCTCTCTGTAGCTACTGTGCGCGTGTATAATGTAAAGTACATTCCCCTACCCGAGGCACTTAGGCGGAAAAAATTCTCGGTTATCTGCTTTCCTTCCGTAGCTAGCGTACTGGCTTGGAAAGCCCTTTATCCAAATTATAAGCAAGGTGATACGGCGGTGTTGGTCTTTGGTTCTGATACCCTGCGAGTGGCGGAAAACGCAGGCATTCGGGTTCTTGACTACGCCCCGCGCGAGCATATAGCTTCCCTATTGAGTCTTATCTCCCATTTTCTTCAGCAGCAGGCGCAACGCGCGCGCACCCACAGCAACGAATGAACTAAAACCCTTATGTTTGCTGCGTGCGGCGGTGGGGGCTACTTTTAGGCGCTATAGGGTGGGCTCAGCAGGATCCCCAGTTTACCCAGTACATGTATAACCGCTTTGGCCTTAACCCCGCTGTAGCAGGTGCGGCGGGCGCTTGGCAATTCACGGGCATAGGGCGCCTTCAGTGGTTAGGCATAGAGGGGCATCCCAGCACGTTTGCCGTAAATGCCCATACGCCCGTTACTTTCCTACGGGGGGGGGTAGGCCTACAACTCATGGGTGACCAAATAGGTCCATTTCGCACTACTGACCTCAAGGCCGCCTATGCCTTCCGTCTCCCCATAGGCTCGAGCGGTGCCGCGCTCCAGCTTGGCGTAGCCGCTGGGATTATCAATAAAACTCTCGATGGGGCCGCCCTGCGCCCCGAACAGATTCCAGACCCCACCCTCTTCAATCGATCTACCACTCTCCTTATGCCCGACGTAGGGGCAGGGTTATATTTCTATCTACCTGAAGACAAGCTTTATTTAGGTTTCTCAGCTACGCATCTCACTGAACCTAGCCTTAAGGATTTTACGGCGACGGGGCGCAGCCGCGTGCCGCGCCACTTTTACGCTATGGCGGGTTCCACCATCCGGCTTTCGGAAACAATGCGTCTCCTGCCCTCAGCTTTCTTCAAATTGGCCCAAACCCAATTTAGCGTAGAAGCTAACCTCGCCCTTCAGGTGCAGCCGATTGTGCTTGGCGCTTCTTACCGCCTCGGCGATGCTATCTGCGCTCTCCTAGGCCTTCAAGTCACCGAAGGGCTATATGTAGGCTATACCTACGACTACACTCTCTCCCGCTTAGGTGCCGTAACCACAGGCTCGCACGAACTCGTAGTGGTTTATACTATCCCCATTAGCTACCGCCTTATTCCCCCAGATCTAGGCGTGCGTGACAAGAAAGAATTCCGATGACCCAACTACTTGCACATATGGGAAACGTCGTATATTTGCCTCAGCTACTCTCTCTGCTTATGCGTGTGGGACAGCTACTCGGAGCTTTTAGCCTGACGGTATTATTTTTAGCTGGGTGTGGCGGTGGCACGGGAGCCCGCGGTGAGCTTACGGGTGTAAGAGGTCGCCCTAAATGGGTAAACCCAGTCCCCTTGGGCATGACCTACATACCAGCTGGAAGCTTCCACATGGGAAATAACGAGCAAGATGTAAATTATTCCCAAAATGCCCGCATTCGTCAAATTACTATAAGCGACTTTTACATGGATGACACTGAAATATCTAACAATGAATACCGCCAGTTCCTTGATGAAGTTATAGCTGGATCTCAAAATGCCTTCATAGATAGCATTTTCCCCTTCATGGAGCGCTACTATGGCAAAAAGATTAATAATCAAGAAGAGTATCTGAAGCTGGTTACGCCGGATACGCTGTCGTGGAATAGGGACTTTGGCAACTTTGTGTATAATGATCCTTTAGTAGAAAACTACTATCATCACCCTGCTTTTGACGATTATCCCGTGGTAGGGGTGAATTGGTATGCGGCTCAGGCCTTTTCTTACTGGCGGACGCTTTTCTATAATGCCTATCGCGCTTCGCAAGAGCAGCCGCCGATAGCGCGTATTCGTTTGCCCACTGAGGCCGAGTGGGAGTATGCTGCGCGCGGGGGGTATGAGCACAAAATCTATCCTTGGCTCGGCCCTTATACCCGCAATAGCCGAGGCTGCCCTCTGGCTAACTTCAAACCTGGCCGGGGTGACTACATAGCCGATGGCTTCGAGTACACTTCACCCGTAAAATCTTACTTCCCGAATGATTATGGCCTCTATAATATGGCAGGCAATGTAGCGGAATGGTGCGAGGATGACTTTGAGGAAACGGGGCCTATCGCTTACGCCCATGATATCAATCCAATTTACCGGGATCCTACGCGCCGAAACCGCCGGCGTGTCGTGCGTGGAGGAGGGTGGAACGATATAGCCTATTTCATCGGTGTAGGTACGCGCGACTACGAGTACGCGGATACCGCTAAGTGCCACATAGGTTTCCGCTGCGCGCTATCTGTGATCGGCAGATCGGGTGCTGAAAGACGCTAAAACTAAAAAAATACATGACATATGACTGAGGAGAAGCAAAAGCAGAGCTTTTGGGCTGCCTTTGATGCCCTGTTTCGTTCGAGGCGGTATAAGATTGCTACGAAGTACCTCTATGCATGGGGAGCTTCGGTGGTAATCATCGGGGCCCTCTTCAAGATTCTTCACTGGCCTGGGGCGAATGAAATGCTTATGGTAGGACTGGGCACAGAAGCCGCCGTCTTCTTTGTTTCGGGTTTGGAACCCCTGCCTGAGGAGGAAAAGCACTGGGATTGGTCTAGGGTTTTTCCCCAACTAAAGGATGAAGGGGATAAAACGGAAGTATCCTTAGGGGCCTTGGGCGTCGGAGGGGGGGCTGTACTGCCTGGTCTGGGGCCAGGTATCAAATCCCTCCAAGAAAGCAGCCTAACACCAGATTTACTGGAACAGCTCGCCTCTTCTATCGAGAACCTTCGCCTTAGCGTAACAAACCTTTCTGATATTACGGACGCGGCCTTAACTACCAACGAGTTTGCCGAGAAAGTGCGTGCGGCCTCGGTTCAGGTGGAGCGGCTTTCCCAAAGTTATGCCGTGACGGCAGACGCTATGTCAAAAATAGCGGCGTCTTTCGGCGATATTCAGAATTATCAAACTCAGATCAAGACCCTTTCTCATACTATATCCCAGCTAAATGCGGTGTATGAAAATGAGCTTCAGGAGATCCAGAAGCATATTACGGCGATTGGCCGCTTCTATGGGGGCATCGGACGGGTACTCTCTAGCATAGAAGCTACTGCACAGGATGCTGATCAACTTCGTCAAGAGCTCGTAGGGCTCAACAACAACTTGCGCGGCCTCAACGCCGTGTATGGCGGTATGCTATCAGGCATCTCGGCAGCTTTTCAACGCTAAAAGCCTATGGCTTCGGGCAAGCTCACGCCACGGCAGAAGATGATTAACCTTATGTACCTCGTGCTTACAGCCCTTCTGGCCCTCAATGTAAGCGCGGAGGTACTCCAAGCCTTTCAAAACCTAGCCGACTCCCTCCAGATTACCGCTGATCAGCTCAATAAGAACAATGCCGAGCTGGCTCAATCTATAAAAGAAGCTGTCCGAAAAGAATTGGAGCAAGGGAATAAGAAGAACGAAATCCTTTTAGTTGAGGTGGATCGCGTAAGGGCTAAGGTAGATAGCATCGTAAACATTCTCCAAAAGTATGCCGATACCTTGTTTAGTAAAAGAATAGCTGGTTGCTTGGGAGAAGGGTGCGAAGAGAAGGGAGATAAATCCAAAGTTAGAGCAGTCAAGCGACTCAAGAACTTAGGTGAGCGCGAGTATAATACTCACTTTTGGATGGGTAAGAACGATCATGCTAATGGAGGCCGAGGCGATGGAAAGGCTTATGAAATGCATAAAATGCTAGATAGTTTTATCAGTTGGGCTAATTCGTTTTATGCTCTTCATTCGGGTGGTCGATTACCTAATAACAACAGAGGGTTCGACACATTAGTAGTAGACCCAGCGGCTAACCCCTTTGTTATAGAGCCTGAATCCAAGAACAAAACGTGGGAATACTTTACCTTCAACATGACACCTGCCGTGGCCAACTTAGCTATGCTCTACAAGTACATGAACGATGTGTATGTAATTGAGAATGAACTTTTGGAGCTTCTGCGGCGCAAATTATCGCAGGTTACCTTCAAGATTGACTCTCTTATCCTTATAGATGCGCCCCGTTCGGAGATTGTAGTGGCTGGCATGAGGTTTGAAACGCGTGCCTTTGTAGTGGCCTCCTCCTCCGAAGCCAAGCCTACCTTTAGTGGATCGGGGCAAATGAAATTGGAAGGCGGTGGGCATACGGCGATCTTCTCCATACCCGCTAGCGCCGCTGTTATCCCGCCTGGCCAGCGAAAGGGTAAGCAAAGCTATACCATCACCGCACGCGTGCCTAAAGCTGACGGCACCTTCCAAGAGTTTAGGCTAAGTAAGACCTTTGAGGTAGTCAAACCGGAAATCGTTGTTACCTCTGCCGCCGTTCAAATTCTTTACGCTGAATGCGGAAATGACCTTAATATTGATGTGCCCGCCCTAGGTGAGCTATACGACCCAAGGATAACCTCAGACAATGCCCAAATACTTCCATCTAAAAAGAGTAAAAAAACTTTTCGGGTAATTCCACGAGCTGGATCTAAGAGATGTGTCCTGCACGTCCAAACTAATACAGCGGGTCAGCTGGTAGATTTAGGTACTCTGGAGTACAAGGTAATACCGCCGCCGCGGCCTTATATACGTGTTTATGTGAATGACCAACTCTACAATGGTACTTCTCCGATACCGCGTACCGCTAGGATTCAGATTAAGGTAACGCCTGACGGGGACTTCGCAACAGCCCTCCCGCACGAGGCTAACTATCAAATCCTCAACCCTGAGCTCAAATTGGTCAAGGGGCTTGCAGGTGCGCGAAGCATTGGTACCCTGCCCTCCAGCCGAATAGCTACTTCCCCCACTATAACTATTGACCTTTCCGAATACGGCCGAACTATTCAACCTGGAAACGTCTTATATGTACAGTTAGGGGAGGTCATAAGGAAGAACTCTGTAGGTAAGACTATAAAAGAAGACTTCTCCCTGACGGAGCTAATAGTTCCTCTCAACATTGGCCAGTGATGCTTTCCTAAACCTTTATACTTATGCGTCAGTCTGCGTGTAATATGTCCGGTCGGTTGAGTTTGGTGGCGGCTCTGGCTATAATATGGGTAGCCTATGCGCAATTCCCGCCCCGTCGTGATGACCATTTCATGAGAAGAAAAATTTTCCGCATCATTGATCTACGCGAGAAAATCAATCTTCCCCTAGCATGGGGGCAGGAGGAGTCGGGGTTGCGCGAGCTTTACAGTGCCGACCCCTCTACCGACCAGTCCCCTTACTCTAATCGAGAGGGGATCGTAGCGGCTCTTATTAAGGGGTTTCAAGAGAATAAGTATGTCGGCTATAACCCGAGGAATCTCGCCCAAGAAATGCATTTCTCTCAGTTTGAGACTTACTCAAAAAAGCTGATTAGTGGCAGTAGCGGGGAAGGTGGTGGGGGAGGTGTAGATACGTTGAGTGGGCCAGATGAATTCCAAGACGACTTTGGCTCAGGCGGGATGGGCGGGGAAGATATTACCGATGACTTCGGCACTGGCACCATAGATGCGCCTAATCCCACCGATACCACCGCCTTTGTGGATGAAACGAAGGGGGCGCCGAAATATCTCAGGTTCTACCGAAGCAAAATAGCTATCATAGAAGACCGCATATTTGATAAGAACCGTTCGGATATTTATTATGATGTTCAATATCTATGCCTCTATCGCGTGGATCCGGCTGGTAAAATGCCTGAAGAAATTGTCGTATGCTTCAAGTATAAAGAGGTAATGGACGTGCTGGATGACACGCAGTGGCGTAACCCCCATAATGATGCGGAGGACCGCTCGATGCGTGAAATTCTAGAACTGCGCCGCTTCTCTAGCACTATAGTGAATGTTTCAGGGAATGAATCTACTACCGTATTAGATGCGGAGCGGCGCCGCCAGCAGATGATTGAGTACGAACATCACCTCTGGACTTACTAACTAGGTCCCGCCGTTTACTTAGCCCCTCCTACTTAAGTTGAGTAGGAGGGGCTTTTCCATATCTTTGCCCTGTGGAGCTTACTTTTTGGGCCACGCTGGTAGGGATGCTACTGGTATTTTTCACCTTTGCGGCCTACGCCACCCTTTTTGAACGGAAGGTTGCGGCTTACATTCAAGACAGGGTGGGGCCTAATCGCGTAGGGCCGTGGGGATTACTCCAGCCCTTAGCCGATGTGCTTAAGCTAGTATTCAAGGAAACTTTTCAGCCTCTTCCTTCCTATCGCTTCTTACAAGTCTTAGCCCCAATCCTCATGGTTACTTTAGCCGTGGGGGCTTTAGCTATGCTTCCTCTCTCTCCTCACCTTCAAATTTTTGAAGGCAGCATTGGCCTACTTTATCTTTTAGGCCTTTTCTCATTAGGGGTTTATGGCCTTTCTTTGGCTGGATGGGCTACGGGTAGTAAGTATTCTCTTTTGGGTGGCCTGCGAAGTGGGGCGCAGGCTATATCGTATGAACTCTCCTTAGGTACGGCCTTACTGAGTGTGCTTCTTCTTACGGCGGCCCTTGTGCCCGAGGCTAACCCCCTTCTGCCCCGCAGTATCGTGGAAGCCCAACGACATGGATGGTTCGTTCTGCTCAATCCTATAGGCTTTTTAGTGTATGTGGTAGCCGCCTTTGCTGAGGCTAATAGGGCTCCCTTTGATTTAGTAGAAGCCGAACAGGAGCTTGTAGGCGGCTACCATACCGAATACTCGGCTATCCGCTTTGGCGCATTTTTTGTAGCGGAATATATGAATATGATTACGGCGTCGGCGCTCATTTCTACCTTCTTCTTTGGTGGTTATTTGGGACCATTTGAAAGCCTGCTAGGCGTAGCCCAGTGGCCGATAATCTGGCAGAACGCGTGGGGTATAAGCTGGCTCGTGCTCAAAACCCTTTTCTGGGTATTTGTATTTATTTGGGTGCGTTGGACCCTGCCGCGCTTTCGCTACGATCATCTCATGCAGATTGGGTGGAAGGTGCTTTTGCCGCTGGGCCTAGTCAATTTGGCAGTGCTGGCTGGTGTAATAATGTTAACTTTATAACCATGGAGGCGGAACTCTCGCCGCAAACGCGCGTCCTTCTTTCGCAGAGTCGGGAGGAGGCTATTCGGTTGGGGAATGACTATATAGGTGTGGAACATCTGACGCTGGCTTTATTGCGTCAGGATGAGGACAGCTCGGTGTATCGGCTTCTGCGGGGGTTGGGTCTGCCGGTTCGGGAAGTGCGGCGTGCGCTGGAAGAATGGGTGCGCCCGCCTCAGGCGCGCGTGAGTACGGGTCGCATTCCTATGTCCCAGCAGGCCCAACGCATCCTGCGCCAAGCCTCCATAGAAGCCCATCGCCTTCGGGCCTCTGAAGTGCACCCTGAGCACGTCCTCTTGGCTATTTTGCGTCAGGTAGATTCCCCTGTGGCCCAGCTTTTTGAGAAGTACAGCATCTCCTATGCGGTGGTTCAGGCAGAGCTGGAGCAAAGCTCTATAGTGGGCATGGCCTCCTCCTCTGAGCCAGCGGACCCCGAGCCGCCCATGCGGCGCAGCAGCTCTTCAGGGAGTAAAGCCCCCTCTACCCGTTCCCGTACCCCTATCCTGGACAACTTTGGCCGTGATCTTACGCGGCTGGCGGAGGAAGGTAAGCTGGATCCAGTTATCGGTCGCGATCGGGAGATAGAACGGGTAGCCCAAGTGCTCAGCCGCCGAAAGAAAAATAATCCCGTGCTCATCGGTGAACCGGGTGTGGGTAAAACCGCTATTGTAGAAGGATTAGCCCTGCGAATCGTTCAACGCAAAGTCAGTCGCGTCCTCTTTGGTAAGCGTATCGTGGCGCTGGACCTCACCGCTCTGGTAGCCGGTACAAAATACCGGGGGCAGTTTGAGGAGCGCATGAAAAGCGTCCTAGCCGAGCTGGAAAAAGCCCCTGAAGTCATCCTCTTTATTGATGAACTACATACTATTGTAGGGGCAGGTGGCGCTTCCGGCTCTTTAGATGCCTCGAATATTTTCAAACCCGCACTGGCTCGGGGTGAAATCCAGTGCATTGGCGCTACGACTTTAGATGAATATCGCCAGTACATAGAAAAAGATGGTGCTTTGGAGCGGCGATTTCAAAAAATCCTTGTAGATCCTCCCACGGAAGAGGAGACCCTTCAGATTCTTATGCAGCTCAAGGATCGCTATGAGGAACATCACCATGTTATTTACACGGATGAGGCGGTGCGGGCCTGTGTGCGACTCAGCGGGCGCTATATCACAGATCGGCAATTTCCCGATAAGGCCTTAGATGTGCTAGATGAGGCGGGGGCGCGCGTGTATATGGCTAATATCCAAGTACCGCCCCAGATTGCTGAGCTGGAGGCGAAAATAGAGGAGATTCGTGAGAAGAAGGCGCAGGTAGTGCGCAGCCAGCGATACGAAGAGGCGGCCCAGCTTCGGGATACGGAGAAGCGGCTCCAAGAGCGCTTGGAAGCGGAAAAGCTGCGCTGGGAGGAAGAGCTCAAGCATAAGCGCTTCAAGGTGGAAGAGGCCGACATTGCTGCTGTCGTGGCTTCCATGACAGGCATCCCCGTCCAAAAAATCGGCGAGGGGGATATGCAGCGGCTGGCCCAAATGGAAGAGGCCCTGCGTCAGCGGATTATCGGCCAGGAGGAGGCGATTCAGCGCGTCACGAAGGCTATCCGCCGGGCGCGCGCCGGCCTCAAAAATCCCCGGCGTCCTATTGCCTCCTTCATATTCCTTGGGCAGACTGGTGTGGGCAAAACAGAGCTTGCACGTGCATTAGCGGAGTACCTTTTTGAGGGACCAAATGCCCTCATCCGCATAGATATGTCGGAATACATGGAGAAATTTTCGGTATCCCGCCTTATCGGCGCGCCGCCAGGTTATGTAGGGTATGAAGAAGGCGGCCAACTTACGGAAAGGGTGCGTCGCAAACCCTACAGCGTCGTGCTCTTGGATGAGATTGAAAAGGCCCACCCAGATGTCTTCAATATACTTCTGCAAGTTCTAGATGATGGCTCGCTTACGGATGGGCTGGGAAGGCGGGTGGATTTCCGAAATACGATTATAATCATGACCTCTAATGTAGGGGCGAAAGAGCTGCGGGAGTTTGGCACGGGGGTAGGCTTTATGACGGCGGCGCGCAAAGAGCGCAGCTACGATGCAGCCCGCCAGGTGCTAGAGGGCGCGCTGCGGAAAATATTCCGCCCCGAGTTCCTCAATCGCGTAGACGACATCATCATCTTTAATCCCCTTACGCGCGAGCATGCGCGGCAGATTTTGGAGCTTCAGCTGGCGGAGCTTGCGCGGCAGCTCAGCGAAAATGGATGGGAACTTGAGGTGAGCGATAAGGCCAAAGAATATCTTATTGATCGGGGCTTTGATGAGCAGTTTGGGGCGCGACCGCTCCAGCGGGCTATCCAGCGGTTTCTGGCGGATAAGATTGCCGATGCGGTCATTTTCCATCGGGTAGAAGGGCCGGCGCGCTTTCGCGCTGACCTCTCCCCCGATGGCACTGCTATAGAGATAGAGCTCGTCCAGCCTATTCCTTCGGCTTCCTGAGTTGCTCCCCCCCCTTTATACCGAATGGCAGGATAAAGCTCACCGCACCTTTCTCGTCAAACGGGCGCAGTATGGCGAAAGTTGGCGGCATCTCTCGCTCCCCTCTCTAGTGGATTTGCTGCTCATTAAGGCCCAGCGGATACATACCCTGTTGCGTAATGGCACCTTACCGGCTACAGGAGAGCCGCCTATAGAGGATTGGCTGAGCCTAGTGAATTATGCGGCACTGGCTGTACTAAAGCTGCGCGAGAGCCGCATGCCTACCGAAGAGGCTCTAAAGGATATCCTAGAACAGGCTCGGGATCTTCTAGTTCGCAAGAATGCGGATTATGGAGAGGCTTGGCGCCATATGCGCCCCCTTGCTTTTATAGAATTTATCCTGATGAAGCTTGAGCGAATTCGTCATATGGACGGCCAGCCTGATAAGAACGAGGCCGCTATAATTGACAATTTACTGGACATTATGAACTACGCCTTACTTTACCTTACGGGCTATGGTGGGCACTTTACTCCCTCTCCGAGCGTGGATAGGTAGTGGGGTAGCGGCGGCCCTTATTCATGTGGCTGGTGCGCTAGTTATAGACTACTTCACTTGGAAAGTGGGATGGGCGTATGAAGTGATGGCTGGCCAGTTTCTCCTCCTAGCCGGTGCTGTGTGGCTAGTAATCGTGCTTGTGGCGTTTCTGGCGCGTTTGCGCCGATTGGGCTATTTAGACCCCGTTCGGATAATCCTATGGGTGGTAGGGGTCAGCCTCCTAAGTGCGCCCCTAAAAGCTTTGGGCGAGCGCCTGATGGAGCCTCTCTTACGAGCGGCCTATGCGGCCTATCCCGCGCGCCGAGCCGCCGCCTTGCGAACCTACCTGCAACAGCAAATAGCCGCAGGCAAACTAGCCCTCTCCCCCCAAAAAATAGAGGAAATTATAGAAACGCAGATTCGCCTCTATCATGCTTATAGGGCGCGGCAGCAAGTGCTGGGGTATGCTATAATTGATCGGGCTAAGGTGCTGGGGGTGTTGGGGTTGATTTATGGCCTTATTCTGGGGCTACTTTTGCGCGGGGGTGGTACCGCAGGATTACCTGGTGGAGGTCCTGCGGGAGGAGGTGGAGGTAATGCTGGGTAGTGGTGAGGCTAGCGTGACCCAGTAGTCTCTGAAGGTAAGCTAAGTCCATCCCAGCCAATAAAAGGTGGGTGGCAAAACTATGGCGCAAGGCATGCGGGCTAATAGGCCTCTCTAGGCCAGCGGCACGCGCCGCCTCCCGCACAATTCCATAGGCCTGAATCCGCGTAAGGGGGCCGCCCTTCTGGCTCAGTAGAAGGAATGCGTTACAGCCCCGGCGCGGCCTATAGCGCTGCGCCCGTAAAGGCAGATATTCAGCCAAAAGCCTTTCTAACTGCCGGCTAAAGGGCACCCACCGCACTTTTTGCCCTTTTCCCTCTATCCGAAGCATCCGTTCTTTCAGGTTGATGTCTTCTAAACGCAGCCGGCAGGCCTCACTCACGCGTAACCCTGAGCCGTACAAAAGCTCTAAAAGCACTTTATTGCGCAAGCCATGACGCGTATGAGTAGGATAGCTGTCAAGCAGACGCTGAGCCTCCTCTACTGTGAGGTAGATGGGAATTTTGCGCCAGAAGCGCGGATTTTCCCATAGGGCAGACCAATCCTCCTCAAGGAAGCCCATCTCATAAAGGAAGCGAAGAAAGCTTCGGAGGGCGGCCAGCTTGCGCGCTACGCTGATAGCCTGCCATTCACGCTGGCGGCCTAAATTCATAAGCTGGGTTTGTAAGCCCTCCAAAGTGAAAGGTCCTTCTAAAATCGGCGCTATATCTGCCTTATACGCTTTCACTGTAGCGGGGCTAAGGCCCCTTTCTATGGCCAAATAGTGCAGCCAACGGGTAAGTATATCTTTGGGTAGATGTGGCGCATTCGGATTTTGCATGGACCGAATGTACGATACATAGGGCAAGGTCGGGAGCCGGCTATCTATGGGACTTTGTCCTGGGAAGCGGTGTGGCAGGGACTCTGCGAACGGTATGGACACCTTGCCCAGCTCGCCTATTTAGAAAGCCCGCATGAGGGTCAGCTAGTAGAATGGATTTGGGAGACGACAGCCTACGATGGACTTATACTCAATCCGGGTGCCTTGGCGCATAGTAGCTATGCCTTATACGATGCCTTGCGAGGCTGTGGAAAGCCCTGCATAGAAGTGCATGTAAGCTCGGTCTATCGGCGCGAGGGATTTCGCCAGCGCCTTCTTACGGCTCGGGCCTGTGTAGGGGTGATTGCAGGGCTGGGTATGTATGGGTATGAGTTAGCGCTTCTGGCCCTCTTGAACGCTGTATTGCCGAACTACGACTCCACGGCTTCAGCCTGCGGGTGAGGCACCGATATCCAACCTAAGTGGTAAAAGTACACTAGGGCCCCTACGCCTAAGGCCAAGGCTCCTAATACCCCTACTAAAAGGAGAAACCATCTATTTGGCCCTGCGGGGTAGAGCGGGTAATAAGGCGGTTCAATCATGAAGATAGGGCTTGCATAAATGCGGGCCAGCTCTTCCCGTCGTAGCTTCTCTTCCAAGAGGGTGGCATAGATCTGCTGGAGCTGGGTGAGCCGATTTTCTCGACTGAGGATATAATCGTAGTAGGCAAAGCCTTCTGGCGAAGGGACTAGGGGCGTTAGGCCTGTTTGGGGAGAGCTTGTTATTATTTTGTACTTTGTGCGCACTTGGGCTATTTCCTTTTCCAAGTAGCTTATCTCATCCAAAACGGCTTTTAGCCTTTCATGGGTTTCGGTTAGGGCCTTATGAGCTCCTATGAGGTTTAGGCAGAATTCCTCTACTTTCCTTTTGATAAAGAGGGTCATCCTATAGGCCATTTGAGGTGAGGTATCTCTTACGGAGACGAGGATAGTGGCATTCCGGGTGATGCGCACGGAGAGATTTTGCTGGAGGATACGACGAATCTTGCGTGCGCGCCGAGCGGGAGAGGGTATATCTTCCAATCGGTAGTAGCGATAGAGGTTGAAGGAGTCTATTACCATTTGTTGAAGGGAGTAGGATTGAAGGTAGCTATATAGGCGTTCTAGGTCGCTGCCGCTACCGGGCACGAGGGCAGCATTCTTAAGCAGGGGGGAGGCTACGCCAAAGTCGGGCGGTACGAATTCCATTTCGCAGACATAGGAGGGGGGTAAGTATAGGAGTAGGAGGCCAAGAGCTGCCGTTACGCTTAGAACAAAGGTGAAGAGGGGCCACCTGTAGGCTCGCAGAAGGATTAGATAAAGCTGTATGGAACGCCAGACTGGGTGCGGCACTGGGCAAAGTTAGCTATAAGGGCGTGGCTTTGCGGAAAGAGGTTTACCAATCTTCCTCACCGGCAGGAGTGGCGCGTCGGCGGCGCCAGAAGTTTTCACCAGCCCGTGTGGCCTGGTAGCGTACCTGTAGGCCTATTAGGCGAAAGGGTATGGCATTGAGGCTTTCTTGATAAAACCCCGGACTTTGAAGGGTAGTCTGGAGGCGTAGATAGGCAAAGAACGGGTTATAGGCTATAAGACCCAGAGCCCACCGGCCCTTCCCAAAGGTTTTACGCACCCCTAGCTCGTGGAACATAAACACCGGACGTATGCCCTGCAGGCTGATTCGAGGCGAGTTGTAGTTGCCAGAGAGTTCAATAAGCCACGTGGCAGCGGGCTTGATTTGCAGGCTACCGCGTAGGCTATACTGCCATCCAGTCGTAGTAAGGGACTGGTTTTGGAGTTGGGCGCGCGCAACTACCCACATAAGTTCGCCGTTGGCTTGGAGAACAAGGCGATCCGCAAAAAAGGTGCGTCGTCCGAAAAGGTTTATCCCGTAGAAGTCGCGCTGGCCGGCATTTAGAAAGGTAGTATGCGTAATCTGGCTGGCATCCACAAAGCTGTATTCCTGAATGGCATTTGGCGTGTGGCGCAAAAAGGCTGACACGTAGGGGAAAAATGCCAGCTCTATGGCATGAGTGATCTCGGGGTTTAGGTCTGGGTTTCCGTACTGGATATTGCGCGGGTCCGAAGCATCTACGAAGGGATTGAGTTCTTGAAGCCAGGGGCGTCGTATGCGCTGGCTATAACTGAGCTGGATAGGAAAAAGCCCCCCTAAGGTATAGCTTAGAAGGAGTGTGGGGAAAAAATTGTGATAGCTTTGAGTGAAAGGGCGTGTGCCACGCAAGAAAGCCCCAGTATTATGGGTATATTCGTACCGCAAGCCTACCTTAAGTAGCCATTTCTCCTTTGACCACCCTAAGGTGAGGTAGGCTGCAGGGATGAGCTGGGTATAGGTGAGGCTATCTTGGCGGTGGGGCTGGCGTACAAAGGCTTCCAGTTGGGGATCGTACCGTTCGTAGTAGAAGCCCGTGTAAAGCGCACGGGCCTGCCAACGCAATCCGGTTTCCAGCTTCCAGTAGGTGCCTAAAGGGCGAGTATAGTCCATTTGACCCTGCACTTCCCAGGAAGGCCCGCTATTAGCACTGCGCTCTTGGAGATTGAGGCTGTCTAAGGGGGCTATTTGCTTTAGAAGGTAGCGCTGGAAGCGGGGATTATAGCTTCCTTGGAGGGATACGGTAAGCTCTTCGCCCGTGCGGTGGGGCGAGCGATAGGTGTAATCTAGGTTAGCGCTAAGGCCCCAGTCTTGGGAGGGGAAGTTGGCCTGGCGAATGTAACGGAGGCCATCCCACCTACCCCCGTACCATTCCACCGTGAAGGTATTTTGGCGATCAAAGAGCAGGTGGCGCAATTGGAGACCCCAAGAGAAGAAATGGGCGATATTTCGGATAAATTCGCCGCTGTAGGTGAGGTTAGAGGCGAGGCGGCGAGGGAGAAAGTCCCCATTTTGTACAAGCTGGATGGGACCGCTATCGGTATATTGGATGCGCTGGAAGCGGCTGTAGCCAGTACCGGCGTAGCGGTAGCGTCCCCCGGCTTGCAGAGTATGGGACCATCGGCCTACCTTAGCTCCTATCATGAGATTGGCGTTAGAGAGCTGGTTGGTCAGGCCAGCGCTTAGGCTGGTGGCAAGGCCTTCCAGGCGATGGCGCTTGAGGACGATGTTTAGAATAGCTGTGCCCTCGGCCTCGTAGCGCGCGGAAGGCACGGTAATAAGTTCAATGCGCTCTATTTGGTCGGCGGGAAGGGCGCGCAGTGCATCCGCCGGACTATTCGCAAAAAGGAGCGAGGGCTTCCCATCTACGTGAATGCGCACGGCTCCGCTACCGCGCACCTCAATTCGCCCATCTATATCTACATTTACCGCCGGCATTTTCCGAAGTGCATCTAAGGCATCGCCTCCCTGTATGGTAGCATCCCGCTCAGGCGTATAGACGACTTTCTCGGGGAGGTACTCTATGGGATTTCGCTCGGCCTGTATCTGTACGGGCGCAAGGGTAGTACTGGGCTCGCTAAGGTAGAGGGTGCCTAAATTGAGATCGGGCCGGAGGGGGGTAGTTTCTACGGGTTTTTCGACAGGGGCATACCCAATCGCTTGGAGGCGAAGGATGTATCTACCAGGCGGAATTTCAGCGAGGGTGAAGTGGCCCTTTTCATCTGAAAGGGTACCTGCCACCAGCTTTTCTCCCTTGTAGAGGTACAGGCTTACGTAAGCCAGTGGCTGGTGGGTGGCGCTATCCCTTAGGATACCTCTAATGGTGCCCTTAAGGGCTACTTCCGAGCGCGGTGGAGTCAGCTCAGGGCCTTCACTACGCCGACCGGGCATAAGCTGTGCAAATAGGAGCCCTCCTATCCACCCACTCACACTTAGAAGCTGACCCATTGGGCAAAATTTGTAAAGATTTCGGAGCACCGAAAAGGGATTAGACTACGGCTTAGAGGCCTTGTACATAACTTTGTCTATGGCAGACATTTATACGGTCCGCTGTAGGAGTTGTGGGGCTTCGGTGACCTATGATGCGGGGCGAGAACGGCTGAAATGCTCTTACTGTGGGGCTGAAGAGACGATAGCGGATTCGGGCGCGCCAATAACGGAGGTGGACTTAGAGGCGGCGTTGCGGCAGGCGGAGGCGCAGCGGGAGGCGATTGAGGGGCATGAGGTGCGGACCTGCCGAAGCTGTGGGGCGGCGATTGCGTATCAGGCGGCGCGCGCTAAGTGTGACTTCTGTGGGGCGGAAGCTGTGGAGGTAACGCGCCTTGAGCAGCAGCCTATTCGGCCTCAGGGGGTCTTACCTTTCAGCGTAACGCTGGAGTCGGCCAAGGCGGCTTTCCAGCGCTGGCTCAAAAGCCTCTGGTTTGCCCCCTCGGATCTGGCGCAGCGCAGCCGGATAGATGATTTGCGCGGCGTGTATCTGCCTTGCTGGACCTTTGACGCGCAGGTCTATGCGGAGTGGCGCGCCGTGCCGGGCTACTATCGCACGCGTACGGAGCGCTACTATGACGCTAGCACGCAGTCCTGGAAAACGCGCACCGTTACCTATGTAGAGTGGGGCCCTCCCGTGTCTGGCCAGCATAGGGATTTTTTTGACGACCTTTTGGTCTCGGCCTTTCAGAGCTTGCCCACGCGCTACTTGGACGAGGTAGGTGGGTTTGCCACGCCTACGGATCTACGTACGTACGAGCCGGCCTACTTTCTGGGGTGGGATGTGGCCCTGCCAGATAAGCCCTTACGCGAGGCCTGGACCGAAGGCCACAAGCGTATAACCGAGCTCACCGAAGCAGCCTGTAAAAGGGCCATTCCGGGAGATACCTACAAAGACTTCAGTATGCGTTTGCACCTTTCGGGCCTTACAACTAAGCTGGTATATGTACCTGTCTATATTTTGGCCTACAGGTACGGGCAGAAGTCGTATAGGGTCGTCATCCATGGACGAAGCGGCGTAGTAGGCGGTGACCGACCTATCAGCTGGCTAAAAGTAGCTCTACTGGTGCTGCTGATTGGCGCAGCGATAGGGGCTTTGGTATATTGGCTGAACTTGAAAAGCTTGTAAGTTTTGCGCTAAAGTGGCGTTTTCGCCTTAGCTTTGCACTCGGCTAATGGAGGCGCTTTTACCCTCTTCGGTAAGGTCCCTGCAGGCTGTCCTGCAAAAGCTGCCAGGGATTGGGGCCCGAAGTGCGCTGCGCATCCTGCAAGCTCTTTTGCGGAAAGAAGACCTTCTAAGCGAACTGGTAGAGGCTTTGGCGGCGGTTCAAACTCAGGTAAGGCCTTGCCTCCGCTGCGGCTTCTGGGCTGAAGCGGAACTTTGCTCAATCTGTACTGATCCCACACGCAGCGAACCCACCTTATGTGTGGTGAAAGATGTAGGTGCTTTATTGGCTTTGGAGCGCGCCCAGGCTTTTCGGGGGCGCTATCATATCTTGGGTGGCGTGCTAGACCCGCTGGCGCGCCTTCAAGAAAAAGACCTCCGGCTAGCGGAGCTGTGGCAGCGCCTTCGGGAGGAGCCTTTTGAGGAGATTATTTTAGCTTTAGGCACAAGCCCTGAGGCGGAAACTACTACCTACTACATCGCTCGTCAGCTGGCCGATTGGCCCGGACGAATTACGCGCTTTACCAGTGGCATACCTGTGAGTAGCGACCTGGAATATTTAGACCCGCTCACATTGGCACGTTCCTTGAGAGATCGTCAGCGGATATGCCTGTGAAGGACCTTTCCATCGTCATCGTAAGCTATAATGTCAAATATTTCCTGCGGCAGTGCCTGCAGTCGGTGGCGCGCGCCATAGAAGGGCTTTCGGCAGAGGTATGGGTAGTGGATAATGCGTCCATTGACAATAGCGTAGAGATGGTGCGCGAGGAATTTCCTTGGGTACGGCTCATAGTGAATACCACCAATGTAGGCTTTGCGCGGGCCAATAATCAGGCCATTCGTCTAGCCGAAGGCCGCTACATTGCGCTACTCAATCCCGATACCATCGTTCAGGAAGACACCTTCCGAAAAGTGCTGGCCTTTTTCGCTGAACATCCCGAGGCCGGCGCCGTAGGCGTAAAAATAATAGACGGACAAGGCCGCTTCTCGCCCGATTCACGCAAAAATCTTCCTTCCGCCTGGGGCGTATTCTGTAAGCTGAGCGGGCTGGATAGACTTTTTCCTAAAAGTCGTCTATTTGCCAGCTACCACTTAGGCTATCTGCCGGAGGATGCCATAGCCGAGGTCCCCGTACTCTCTGGGGCCTTCATGACCATCCCGCGCGCCGTGCTGGACCGAGTAGGGCTGCTGGATGAACGATTTTTCATGTACATGGAGGACATTGATCTGTGCTATCGCATTTTGCAAGCTGGCTACAAGAACTACTACCTTCCTACCACGCAAATCGTACATTTCAAGGGCGAGAGCACGCGGACGCATTCATTCAACTATGTACTCACTTTTTACAAGGCTTCTTTGCAGTTTGTTCAGAAGCATTATCGGGGCTGGCGACGCTGGCCCATGGCCTTGTGGTACCAGATGGGCATTCTTTCGGCGGCCTTTCTTTCCGCCTTCAAACGCGGCGTACTGAAGGTGTATCTACCTCTTTTAGAGATGATCCTTTTGGGCGGGGGAGCTTGGCTACTTGTAAATCTCAAGGGCAGTCCCCTGTGGCAGCGGGAAATAGGATCGCTTTTGGTCTGTGTAGCCGCTTTCGTTGCGGCACATGCAATTTTTCTAAACTACACCACGCCTTATCGGCTGAGGCGGATTGCTGGGGCTGTCCTAGTGGCTTTCGTGAGCCTAGGGCTAATGGGCTACCTTGTGCCGTCTCTGCATTTTGCGCGCTTTCTGGTGGGAGGGCTAGTTTTAGCGGCTTTACCGGTAGGGCTAGCCGTGCGCGCCCTAGATAACTGGCTGCGGTGCGGACGCCTTCACCTTACTGGCCAGCTGTCTCATCGTGTCATGGTAATTGCCCACCCCAGCCAATTTAGCCGGATTCGCCACCTCCTCTTTGAGGAAATCCGCTACCCCGCCACATTCATAGGCTTTGTAAGTCCTACACCCCATCGGGAGGCGCTGGGTACGCCGGCTCACCTGCCTTACCTTCTGGACCGGTACACTCCCGATGAACTCATCTTCTGTAATACCAGCCTCACCTCCCAAGAGATCATCTCCCTGATGATGCGCTACTTTTACCGGCGCCTGCACTTCAAAATTATTCCTCCCTATGCCGATTACCTCATCGGGCCCCAGAGCATTTTCATAAGCCGCAATTCCCTCCGCCTCTACCTGCGCCTGCACCAGCCAGAAGTGCTTTTTCAGAAGAAGATTTTTGACCTTGCCGTGAGTGTCGCCTTGATTTTGGCCTATCCCTTTACTTTCTGGATTTATCATCAGCCTTTGGCTGCTCTTAGAAGCCTTTTTGGTGTTTTGCAGGGCAAGTATCATTTCGTAAGCTATAGCGAAATTCCCTCAGAGGAGATGCCCCTGCTCAAGGCGGGCGTGCTGACTACCGACCTCCTGCGCCAGTATTATCCGCAAGCCCTTAGCTTAGACCTAGTCTATGCACATCGGTACTCTATACTTTTGGATTGGAAGATAGTGCTTATGGGGCTACCCTACTTAGGGATGGGTCGGTCAGAATGAGAGGGCTCTGGGGCTTAGCCCTGTGGAGCTGTAGCCTAAATCCAAAAGCGCCCTCCCGAATAGGCCTGATTTCCATTCATGGGCCTACGCTTCCTATCCTTTCTACAGACTGCTTGGCTAGGCATCAAAGATGGGCCTTAGCCCTTCATTTGGGCAGGGATGCCCTCAAAGGTGTGCCCGAATGGGTGTCAGGCCATCGCTATGCCCTAGCCTTCTACTTGGAGCAGCTCCAGCCGCACCTCCTTCTCATAGAAGCGCCTGAGGCCGTGGAGCCTACGCTCTCGGCCGACCAGTTAGCGGCGTGGGCAGAGGCGCTAAAGAGCTGGCTAGAGGAAGAGCTCCTCCCCTTCCTTCGGCCTTACCCTGTAGAAGCGATTGCCTTTGGCCTAAGCTGGCGGCAAGTACCTTTTCCAAAGGATTTCTGGTCGTCTCTCCTAACAAGCCTGCGACAGGAAGGTAAGGAATATCAATGGGGCATAGGGAGCGATGCCCTAGCGGACTCAGACCTTTGGCAAAACTGGGATTTTTTTGTACTCCCCTGCACAACGCCTACTCTGGCTAATCGGGCTGTTTTAGGGAAACCCTTATGGCTGCTCTGCCCGCGCTCAGAACAACCTACAAGCGTGCCCCCTAATCTCATGGGCATCTTAGAAGAATCTTTCTGCGCTGAATAAAGCCCGTTCTCCGTTAGCGTTTGCTTAGCGAGGATAGGTAAGAAGGCTTACGATGGGTGCCTGAAATGGCGCTAAAGCCTGCCGCCCCCCAAGTGCTTCCAGCTCTATAATGAAGGCAAAGCCGACTATCTCTGCGCCTATTTGCTTGACTAGCTGGGCAGCGGCTGCGGCTGTGCCACCCGTAGCCAAAAGGTCATCATGAATAAGAACCCTATCGCCGGCTACCACGCCATCCTTGGTCATTTCAATCGTAGCTGAGCCGTATTCCAGTTCGTAGGAGATGCTGGCGGCGATGGCGGGTAGCTTGCCCTTTTTGCGCACGATGGCAAAGCCTGCGCCCAGCTGATGCGCTATCATAGGGCCTAGCAGAAAGCCGCGGCTTTCTATCCCCACTACCTTCGTGACGTCATACACCCGAAAAGGGCGCACGAGCTCTTCTACGCAGCGCTCTACGAGCCGAGGCCGCAGGAAAAGCGGCGTAATATCCTTGAACATCACGCCTTTTTGAGGGAAGTCAGGGATTTCGCGGATGAAGCGGCGTAGCTCTTGCTGAAGTACCATGGGGCAAAGTTATTCCCCGCTCAGATATGGCTGGAGCTTTGCGCGCAGGGAGTCGGGCAGCCAACTTTGCCACACCGCTGGTGGGATAGGACCTTCTGACCACTGGTCGCGCTGACGAACTAGAAAGCGCGCCAGCTTTCGGGAGATGTAGGGATGGGCGGCCAGTTCTTCTAAAGAAGCCTGACGCAGCGAAAGGGGCGGCTGGCGCGGCGGGCCTACATACAGATAGGGCCGAGCCGGCCGAAGATTTTCCGGTCGCACGCCCCAAATCTCCTCCAACTGAGAGAGGGCGACATAATAGCGCAGCTTTTCGCGGTAGCGGACGATACGCTGAGCCGTATAAGGGCCTATGCCCGGCAGCTTTTCTAAATCTTCGGGGGTAGCGGCATTGAGGTCTACTAGCTGCCGAGTGGGCTGGGCGCGAATCTCGCCGAGCTGACCATAGCGCCGCAGGCGATACCGCTCTAACCGGTTAAGGCCTCGGAAAGAGTCCAAATCAGCCCAGCGGCGAAAACCGCCAATTTTCAGGCGATAGCGTATGAGGCGAGCGGCCACCTCAGGCCGGCATAGGCGCGCTTGAACTAAAGCGGCGCTGTCCGCCTGATTGAGATTCAGCGGCGGGCCGGCCGTCGTATCGGGCTTTACGTAGAGCCAAGGTGCGAGGTGGGGCCACAGACTGCTGTCGGTTAGAGCTTCTACTTCATCTAAGTGGCGGAATCCGCCTAATTCCCTTCTCAGACGCAGCCAGTAGCCCACACGGCCAGGGGTCATATGAGGAAGGGCCAAAAGCTCAAGGCTATCGGCCGCATTCGGGTTAATTGGGGCAGCCTGCTGGGGCAGCTCTAAGCGCGGTTCTAAAAGGTCTAAGCTCAGACCGCTGCCTATTAGAAGAGCCAGAGCCGCCCAGCTGGCTAAACCGCTCCAGGAGGGATAGCTCTGCAGGCGCTTCCAGTAAAGCGCTTCCATAGCAGGAGAACGGCTAAATCAGCTTTACCCACTCCCAGAGCCGCTCTTGGGAGAAGGGATTGCGCGCAAAAAGCCGGAGGGCATACTGATACACACCGGCATCTCGTATCTCCACTGTGCCTTGATAAAGGCCTGGAGCCGTGCTAGAGAGCGGGAAGGTAAGCACCTCTTCCTCTGAACTTACAAGTACCAGTTCTACGCCCAAGGCTTCCTCAGGTAAATCACCTAATTCCACTTCGGCCTCTACGCTAAAAGCGGCTTCAGCGGGATAAGGCTTCTCGGCGAAGGGGGGTAGGCTTAGCCGCTTTACCCGGATGGCGTCCCAGCTTTTCTGCAGCTTTTGGCGCAGATTTAGGAGGTAGGCTTGCCTTTCGGGGGTAAGCGCTCGGCGCGTTTCGGTCATAGGTTGGTAAAAGAGGGTTTCATACTGGCCCAGCATGCGTTGGGTGGAGAAGTGGTGCCGAATGTAGGTTTGAGTTTTAGCCATGCGCTGGGTCCATTCAGTGGGCTTACCCTGCGCGTTGCGTCGCCGGAAGAGCGGAAGTACCTCTTCTCGCAGCAGATAGGCCAGCTGGGCCGCTTCCCACGCATCGCGGATAGCGGCATCTTCGGTGGTACAGGCGGGCACGGTCCAGCCACCAGCGGCCTCTGCCTCCACTTCAGCCCACCAGCCGTCAGGCATACTGACATGCAGGACTCCATTTAGGGCGGCTTTCATCCCGCTGGTACCGCTCGCTTCTAGGCCACAAATAGGGAGATTGAGCCAGACATCCACGCCCTGCACCAGATACCGAGCAAGCTGCATATCGTAATCGGGTATGAAGAGCACTTTGCCCTTGAAGGGTGGCTCAAGGGCCTTTTGCCAGGCTGCTTTGAGGGCGGCTTTGCCAGCCTCGTCGCTGGGGTGAGCTTTTCCCGCAAGGATAAGGCGCACAGGCGCCTCCGCAAAGAGCCGAGCAAGACCTTCATACTGAAAAAGCAAAAGATGGCGCTTATAAGTGGCAAAGCGGCGGGCAAACCCTAGCAGAAGCGTCTCCTCGTCCGTTTCAGAGAGAAAAGCCTGTAGGGCTTCTAAATATGCTACAGGTCCGGCATGGGCATATAGCCGACGCCGGAGGTAGCTCAGGAGGGCGCGCTTGAGCGTCTGGTGCGTTTCCCAGGGGCAGGTAGATTGGCTCCACTCAGGTGCCTGCCAGCTTGATAGGTGGATGCCGTTAGTTATGCCCTTGACAGGCACTTCCACCGCTAGATAGCCTGGATAAAGCGACGCAAACATCCGCTGGGAGACGCGCGCATGTAATTGGCTTACGGCATTCGTGCGGGCACAGAAGCGCAGGCAGAAAGCCGTTAGGGAGAACTTAGTTGGCTGGTCGGGCATTCGCCCCCATTCCAGTAGGGTTTCCCAGCTGATTCCCAATTCTTGTAGCAGACTCGAGTGGAGATGGGTGCGCAGATGCTCGGGCGAAATAGCTTCATGACCAGCTGGTACGGGCGTATGAGTAGTGAAGAGCACACAGGTGCGCGTTTCCAGTTGGGCGGTTTCTAAGGGTAGGCCCTTGCGTCGGCGCCCTAGCCAGTAGGCGAGAAGGTGGAAAGCCGCATGCCCTTCGTTATAGTGAAATACATCCACCTGCGCTGGCAGTGCCTCTATAAGGGCCTGGGTGCCGAAGCCTAAGACAAGTTCCTGCAGCAGGCGCGTCTCAGGATTGCCCGTGTAGAGTTGGGCGGTAATTGTGCGCACCTCAGGGGGATTTTCGGATAGATCGGCATCTAATAGGTACAGGGGTACGCGTCCTACATGAACTACCCATACCTTGAGAAAGATGGGGGTAGGGCCGAAGGTGAGTTTGAGGCGGAGCCAGCGGCCGTCGGGTTGGCGCACGGGCTCTAAAGGCAGGTCAGTAAAGCGTAGGTTAGACGTTTCGGCGACCTGTTCGCCTTGGGCACTGATGCGCTGGGTGAAGTAGCCCTGCCGATAGAGAAGGCCGATAGCTAGGAGGGGGTAGCCTTGGTCGCTGGCTTCTTTGAGGTAATCGCCGGCCAATACGCCTAATCCGCCGGCATAGAAGGGTAGGCATTTGGCCAGACCGTACTCTAGGCAGAGGTAGGCTACGCGCGGGCGGTGGGCCTTGAGCGGGGCGGCCATGTAGGTCTGAAACCGCTGCAAGACCTGACGAAAAAGGCGCAGAAATTCTTCGTCTTGGACCAGTTCCTGCCAGCGGCGCTGCGGCGTATGATTGAGAAGCCAGACGGGGTTTTCATAGCGCTCCCAGTTGGGCAGGTCAATCAGGCGGAAAAGCTGCTGAGCGTCGGCGTTCCAACTCCACCAGAGATTGTAGGCTAGACTGCGGAGGGGCTTGAGCTCTTCGGGTAGGCTGGGTAAGAAAAAGGCGCGATGCCAGATAAAGGTCTTTTTTTCGGTGGTTTGGAGAGGAGTGAGGCGTTGCCAGAGGCGGGCTTGGGCTTTGGTTTGCGCCAGCTGGTAGGCCCGCTGATAAAAAGGCAGAAAATGTATCCAGCGCGTAAACTCGGCCAGGCGCTGAGCTTCCTGACGCAGAGCCGGGCGCTGACTCGGGGAAATCTGCAGCTGCCGATAAAGCCAGTTTAGGATTTGCCTAGGCACGTCAGGCTGGCCATAGTCTATGAGCGTGAGGGCCTCGGAAGGGCTTTTTAGGTGGGCTTGCATCCACTGCCCGAAGCCAGCCTGCTGCGAGGAAAGCGTAGGCGTGCCCATACCTAGGCTTTCCTGCGGTGTATAGCCCCACGGCTCGTAGCGTGAGGGAAAAGCCGACGCATCTACTGCGCCTAAGAGCGCATAGTAGGGCAAATTCACTACCCCATCTTGCCCCTCCAGATAAACGGGTATATACGCTAGTCGCAGGCTTTGAGGACGGGTAAATTCCCAGTTTTCCAAAAGGCGGCAGAGGGGATTTTCTTGAGGCTGGAGGAGTTTGTGGCTTATCCAGAGCGGCTTGGTGGGGGGACCAGCGGGCCCTTCATGCGCCGCTGGCAGGGCCAGAATAACCGCTAAGGTCTGGTCGGGCAGGGGATTCTGCTGGTACAAGCGTAAGGCTTCTAAAAGCGCCAGAGTGCCCTTGTTTTCTAATTCGGGGCGGCCGCTGTGAAGCAGCCAGAAGGTTTGGGGGCTGCACCCCCATGCTTGGCTGAGGCGGTCAAGCCACTCGCGCGCCGCCGCTACAGGCAGGTTAGAAGGGGGATTCCAGCCATTGGGCGTGATAAGGTCAGCCGCCCGCCCTAAGTAATGCAGGGCTTCTTGGCTTATTTGGGGGCTGACGGTAGTTACGGCATCAGCCTGCTGCCAAGCGGCTTGTTCTAGCGTGTGTTTACTGAGGAGGTTACGGGCACGCAGCCAGTTCCACAGCTGGTCGCGGGGAATAAGCTCACCTCCTGCGGCGCGTCCCGCTACCGTAGCATGGGTAGTGAAAAGGGTGGCTACCGTAGGGGCGTGCGCTTTGAGATACAAGATACCACCCCCCGTCAGCCACTCGTGGAAGTGGGCTAAGGTCTCTACATCCCCATAGTAGAACTCCCTAAAGCTTTGAATGACCTGACCCGCTACATAACCAAAAATGGCGGGCTCTATGTAGTCCCAGCCGCCCCAGAGGGATTCAACGCCGAACTTTTCCCACCAGCTGGCAAAAATGGCGTCTTTTTGGGCAATAGCGGGGTAAAAGTCTATGAGAAGGGTGGGTAGGCGGGCTTCACCGATGTGCCAGTAGCCTGCGTACACAGATAGATTGTAGCGCTGCTGGAAATAGGCCCGCCATTCAGCGTAAAGGGTAGGATCCGGCGTCCAACCACTATTCTCCTGGGGTAGGTAGGGTCCGATGAGGAGGTATAAGCCGTTCCACTGCTGCTGCAGGAGAGGGGCTTTACCTACAAGTACGGTGTGGATGCCCCCGACCTTGTGCGCTACTTCCCAACTTACCTCAAAAAGTAAGTTCGGATGAAAAGCGGGTATGGGCTCGTCCTTCACTTTGGCAAAGGTAGCGGCCTCAGAAGCGTAGGACCTTTGGGGGCAGCATCCATCGCAGGCCTACTAAGGCGCCGATTAGGTTATTACGATGAAAGCCTTCTGCCTCTAAGTAAAGCGGAAGTAGGGTGGGCTGGTAAATCAGGCGTCCATGGAAGAGGCGGTAGGTGGTGCGTTCGCCTTGGAGGAGCTGATTGCCGAAGGGACGCAGGTAGGTCATATCGGTTTGGAAGATATCGCTGCCCCAGTTTTCGCCCGGGCGGTTTTGCCCCTGCTGGATAAAGCTGGCGCGTCCTTCTAGGGTAAGACCTGGAAGGGGCTGCCAGGTAAGCAGCGCCGTAAAATCCCGCAGGTTTGCTCCATATGGGTGGGCGAGAAATTGGCCATAATGGCTCCAGTTGGCGCCCACATTGGAGTGGCTGTAGGTATAGGGGCGTATTTCGGTAAGCTCAAAGCGTAAGTCTAAGGTAGGCAGGCCGAGGTCAAAAACCTTAAGCCCGACTTGCCAGGCATACTTATTCCCCCACCAGCCGCGCCCTTCGCGTCGCTTGCTGAAGTTGTAGTCATCTATTATGAGCTGGCCGTAGATTTGGAGGCGGCGCAGGAGATTAGCCCGCCCGAAAACCCCTATAAATGCGTTGTCGGGGCTGCCCAAGGCCTGTTCTATGCTGCGGTAGAAGATTATAGGGATGAAGTAGTTCAGCTCTAGGCCGCGGTGGCCGCGCGGCGTCCAGGGATTGTACATAAGGCCTTCCCAGACGCCTAGGCTGAGGGTCCGTGTAGGGCGCCATATGAGCTGGTGGAAGGCGGCATATTTACGGGGTTGATCTCCCCAGGCATCGGGCTTATTGGGGAGAAAGTCTATAAGCTGGGCAAAGAGCGTGTGATACTCCCATCGGCGTGTTCGCCAGCGCAGGTGGAGATACAGGTACTCAGGGGCATAGTCGCCTAAGCTCAGGCTTTGAAAGCCCGTGCCCCAGAAGGCTTTGTCGCGTCCTACTTTGAGGCGGAGGTAGCGATTAGGGGTATAGGTGAGGTAGCCGCGCGTATTAGTGTAATCAAAGCCTGTAGTGCGGAAGGGCTTCACGAAGGCCTCGCCCCAGAGGGTCTGGTATAAGGTATAGCGGCTCTGGACGAAAAATGGAGGGCGAGTCTGCGTCTCTAAGAAGTCCCCGTAGAGAGCCACTTTTTTTCCTAATCGCAGGCGGAGATAGGCGCCGCGGGTATTTTGGTACAAGAGAGCCGAAGCGGTATCTCGACCTAAGTAGCCCCACAGGAGAGGGCCAGCGTACAATTCAAGCCCCTCATAGCGGGCCACCACCAGATCGCGCCGCTCAGGGAAAAGCCAAGGAAGAAATCGGCGGCGCTCTGGTAAAGTATCGCCTAGAAGAAACAAAGCCCGACGGTAGCGCGCCCGATCCAAGGGGTGAAGCTGATTAGGATCCAGCTCGAGGAGCCAGCTATAAGCCTCTTCCTTTCCCCAGGGGCGCGTTTCTATTGGGATTGGGGAGGTTACCTTACCGCGCACGTCCCATCGCTCTAAGTAGCTATATATCTCACTGCCGAGGAAAAGGTCGGCGTCCTGAGCCCAAGCTAAGGTCAAGAGCCCTAGCCAGCTATAGCGCACCCTACAAAGTTTTGCTATCTTTGTTAATCGCTGAGGGGGATGGCCGAGCGAAGCGAAACCTACTACGATCTGCTGGGGGTACCTTTTGGGGCATCGGCAGAAGCCATAAAGCTACGTTACCGAGAGCTAGCCAAGCAGTACCATCCCGACGTAAATCCCTCGCCTGAGGCGGAGCGCCGTATGCGCCTACTGAATGAGGCTTATAGGACGCTTACTACCCCGCATTTGCGGCTGGCTTACGATTTGCGGCTTTTGGCTCTCCGTCGTTTGGCGCAGTCGGCGCCTCAGCCCTCCCTCCATTTGCGCACGAAGGCTCTCTCTCCCCCTGTACCCGCCTACCTGAGTTGGCTGCTGGGAGGGATTTTTGCGCTTATCGTAGGCCTTACGGTGGTCTATAC
Organism: Bacteroidia bacterium; assembly: GCA_039630245.1. GTDB lineage: Bacteria > Bacteroidota > Bacteroidia > SpSt-205 > SpSt-205 > SpSt-205. Next base: position 168,601 of record JBCNVK010000001.1, on the reverse strand, counting down.
TTGGCTTCACCCCTATAAGCCTAAGGAAGCTGAGCTTAGGGGCTATGGCTTCACGCAACTGCCCCCGTACCTGAGGCTTTCGGCTTCTCTGCGCCGTTTAGACCTTTCGTACAATAAACTTTCGGCCTTACCCGCCGGGCTCTGGACCCTCGCCCATATCGAAGAGGCCGATTTTTCGCACAATCGCTTGACCGTACTGCCGAGCGGCATTACCCATTGGGCCTTTCTGCGTACGCTTAGGCTGGGCCATAACCGCCTGCGGGGGCTTCCACGCGGCTTAGGCGACCTGAGATTCCTTACGCACCTAGAGCTCCAGTACAATGAGCTAGCAGATCTGCCCCTTGAGCTTTACACTCTCCCAAATCTCCGGTACCTAGATGTGCGGGGGAATCCTCTCTCTGACTCTACGCGCAGACGCCTGCGCCGCTGGGCCAGTCAAGGAGGCCGGCATGTGGTAGGCGTGGATTAACCCTGCTTTTACGCAATACCTTTACCTTGGCCTTATGCTCAATCGCAAAGTCCTAGTCGTGGATGATGAGCCAGATGTTTTGGAGATTTTAGGTTATAACCTTCGGCAGGAGGGGTATGAGCCGATTTTGGCTGAGGAAGGGGAGACAGCTCTGCAACTTGCGCGCCAGCACCAGCCCGCCGTAATCCTTCTAGACATTATGATGCCGGGGATGGATGGGCTTCAGGTTTGCCGGGCACTGCGTCAACTTCCCGAAACCCGGGAAAGCTACATCCTCTTCCTTACCGCCCGTTCGGAGGAGTTTGCGGAGCTAGCAGGCTTTGAGGCGGGGGCGGACGACTTCTTAGTCAAGCCGATTCGTCCAAAGGCGCTTATTAGTCGCCTGAAAGCTTTGGCGCGGCGGGCGGTACCCTTTCATAAGCTTCAGTTTCCGGGTCTAGAGATTGTGCCCGAAGCGTATGCGGTCCATAAGCGCGGCCAAGTAATCCCCCTCTCTAAAAAGGAATTTGAACTTCTTTTCACCCTGGCTAGCCGGCCTTATAGGTACTTTTCCCGGCAGCACCTTCTGGAGCGGATATGGGGGAGTGATACCTGGGTCGTGCCGCGCACGGTAGATGTCCATATACGCAAGCTGCGGGAGAAAATTGGAGCCGAGTACATAGAGACGCTCAAGGGGGTAGGGTACCGATTTGTGCCCGAGCCGAGCGTAAGCTGAGGCTCCCGAATGGGAAAGTATGCTTGGGTAGGAATACTGGGGATAGTATGGGGTCAAAATGGGCTAGATTCGCTGGAGCTCCTACGGGCGTTTCGGCGGGAGGTTCGGCGGCTCTGTCGGTATGAAGGGCGGGGTACAGGGGAGAAAGGCGGGCGGCAGGCGGCGGCCTACATAGAAAAGCGTCTGCGTCGCTTAGGCCTTAGGCCTCAGCGTCAGGGTTTTCCCATTTCGGTGGTGCATTTCTCGCGCGCGCAGCTCTGGGCGAAGGTGAATGGGCGGTGGTACCGCTGGCGCGTAGGTCAGGCCTTCTTACCGGCTCCTGACTCGCCCTCCCTCATAGGTGAGTGGCGCGTAGATACCCTGCCCCAGCCAGGTCAAATTTGGCTAGCCCCTGCCGATCTAAAACCCGATATAGCCCTTCAAAAAGCCCTACAAGAAAAAGTAGCCTGTCTCCTTCTCCGCCAGCCTAAACTGACCGCTGTACGAGCCGCTCGGTTAGGGCCACTGCCAGTTATCTGGATTAGGGATACGCTGCCTGTGCCTACTCACCTACGCCTACGCCTAGAAAGTTCTGTGCGTACGGATAGCAGTTGGAATGTCTTTGGCTATCTTCCAGGGCAGCGCACCGACTCGGCCTGGGTGATTGGCGCGCATTACGATCATTTAGGGCGGATCGGGGAGGCCGTCTTCTGGGGGGCTAATGACAATGCCTCGGGCACCGCTTTTCTCCTTCAGCTGGCGGCCTATCTCAAGCGCCATCGGCCTTATTGGAGCGTCTGGGTAGTTGCTTTTGGCGCAGAAGAGATGGGCCTTATTGGCGCTAAGCAGTGGGTGGCCCAGCCGCCCTACCCCTTAGAACGGCTGCGCGGCATGCTGAACTTTGACCTACTTGGATTTGGCGCCGAAGGCCTGGGGGTGGTAGGCGCAGCGGACCAGCCAGAATTTTGGCAGAGTGTTGAAGAAGTCCGCCAGCGCATTGGCTGGACCCCCTCCCTCCTTCCGCGGCCCAATGCCCCGAATAGCGACCATTACCCCTTTCGGCAAGCCGGCGTACCAGCGCTTTTTTTCTATCTCCGGGGCGGCCCAGGCTACTACCACGATATATACGACCGACCCTCTACCTTGAAGCCCGTGGGAGTATATCCGCTCTTTCGCTGGATGGTAGCCCTTCTTTCTCAGCCCTAAAGGATAATCTAGGCCTATCTTTGCTCGCATGCCGCGCGAGGGGTGTATAAAAGCGGTTCTATGGGCCTTTGCTTGGGCGCAGGATACCCTGCCCGACTTTATTGACCCGCGCAAGCGTCTCCGACCCTTTGAACTTGAGCGTAAACGGGAAGGGTGGGTAATTATCGGCTATCCTGGGATTGACTACGATGCCCTGCGCGGATTTGCCCTCTCAGGGGTAGCCTCCATAGCCTATGAGGGGAAGCGTAATGACCCTACCTTTGAGTACGAACCTTACCAGCATTACTTCCTCGTCCAGGGGGGTATATACCACACGCGAAGCCGCTTTCTCCGATTCTTTTACGACGCGCCTTGGTTGGGCAATAGGCCTTATCGGGTTTCACTTCGGATTAGCCATCGGGACGAGAGCCAAGGCCAATTTTGGGGCATAGGCGAGCGATTTCTCAGTACGTATTTGCCGGGCTCCATTTATAGCTATGAGGCAGACCTAAAGGAGCCGCAGCAGGATGCCAGTGGGATGTGGTATACCCGTCTGAACCGCCATCACTTTCATATTACGCATTGGCAGGCTTGGGCTAGCGGCGAATGGGTAGGCCTACGAGGTCTTCTGAGGGTAATTGGCGGTCTCCGATGGGTGGATGAAAAAGTCCATTCCCTCAGGGGGCGTACATATAGCCTTCGGAATTCCAGCGGGGAGAAGGTGGAGGCTATCCAGCTGCCTACTCTACTGGACAGCATAGACCAGATGCCACGCCTGCTGGCTCCAGGCCTTTCGGTAGTTCAGGATCGTTGGGTGCCGCGCTGGTTTTTGGGAGCGGCTGTAGTTTGGGATAGCCGCGACTTTGAGATAGACCCGAATGGTGGCTGGCTTATAGAGTTTGGCCATGAGAGCCTTATACCTACCCTACGCACGCACAAAACCTACGCGAGCTGCCGGCAGTACCACACCTTTTGGCGCAGCGCTTCAGGCAAAATCCGCTTTACGGGCGCCCTACACCTCGTAGGCAGTGCTACCTATGGCAGCCGAATTTTCTTCTTAGACCTCTATACCTATAATCGCTGGTCCGATGGTCAAAATGTAACCCTCCTCAGCGGGCCTAATACCCTGCGCGCATTTAGGGAAAATCGCTTTGTTACGGCTTTTGCCTACCTTTTGCAGTATGAGCTACGTATGCGATTTTTGGAAGCCCGAATTTTGCGCCAGCATTTCTTGGGAGGGCCGACCTTTTTTGTGGACCTCGGCTGGGGCACTGACAAGGTAGCCTTCCCGCGCTACACGGTGTGGGGCGCAGGGATAGGCGTACGCCTACTCTGGAATATGACAACTATACTGCGTATGGATGCCGCTATCGCTCGAGAGGGGTGGCAGTTCCACTTTCACCCTAGTCATACCTATTGAATTACTAACTTTGCCGTGGCCCCATAGTTCAAGGGATAGAACGTGAGCCTCCGGAGCTCAAGATCCAGGTTCGAGTCCTGGTGGGGCTACACCGCGTGAAATGGTCGTCTTAGAGCCCCTGCGCGAGGTGGGTGGTTTTCTTCTCTCAGGGGCAGCTGGCTTGGCCGCAGGGTATGCGTTGAGCCGTTCAGGGCCTGAGCACTCTCCTTTGGCCTTTCTCTTACCGCTCAGAGTCTTAGGAGCCTGGGCTTTCGGCTGGCTGTACGCCGCCTACTACTGCTTCGGCGATACGCTGAAAGTCTATCTTACCGCCCAGCGAATCGCCCACTACCTCATGGAAAGTCCTGAAACTGGCCTAGCCCTCCTTTTCCGAGAATTTTCCTCCAAGTGGGAGGCTATAGGCTGGCGGATTTTCTACAAGGATGCCGCCCTTTTCGGCTATGACTACGAATGGAGCGAACCGAGCAATTATAACTTTTACAGGCTATCGGTTCTATTTTACTTTTTAGGCGGCGGCAGCTACTACGGCATGCAGGGCATGTATGCCATAGTAGGGGGAATTTTACTCTACCGGGCTTGGCAGCGCTGGGCTGAGCTGGGCGCGCTACCTAAAGTAGGGGTATGGGTGTGGATGGGTATACCCAGTAGCCTTTTTTGGATCTCGGGTGCTTTGCGGGACACCTTGGCTCTGCCTCTAATGCTATATGGGGCGGCCCTTTTAGCGCGGGGTACATTGAGGGAAGGGATCCAAGCGGTACCTCTCTTGGCCCTAGGCTACTTCCTGCGGCCTGAAAGTGTAGGGGTAGCTTTAGGAGGGGCCTTACTCTATCGCTTAGGGGCTTTTTACCTCACCTTAGTGGGGGCTGTAGGGGCTGCACTGGTGCTTTTGCCCTATGGAATAGCCCCATGGGCTTACCAGTACCGCTCTTGGGCCCTAGACCCGCGTATGTATCCCGACCTTCCTACGGCTAGCGTCTTCTACATCACTTTTCAACCGACTTTCTGGGGTTCATGGAGCGCATGGCTTCAAGCGCTCCTCCATGTGCTTTGGGGGCCTTTTCCTTGGCATATCCACCGCCTGCGTGAGCTTATTTACGCTTCCGAGGTGTGGCTACTGAGTAGCTTAGGCCTTTTGCTGAGCATCTATGCCGTCAAATGGCGCGGCTGGAGTAGTAAGACTTTCCTTCTTGCGGCCTTTGGACTTTTTATTTTGGGGGTGATTGGGTTGGCTACGCCGTACTGGGGCTCGCTGGCGCGCCAGCGGCTATATGGGTTATATTGGGTGCTGCTCGGTGTAGGGATGGCCGTCGGGAAAGCGCTGGAGCAGCGCCAGAATGCTTTTCGCCATTCGTAATTCGCTCTCTTCAGTAAGGCCGGCGATGTGAGGCGTAAGGAGGACGGCTGGATGGCGCTGAAGATAGTTCCAGGCTTCGGCTTCGGCAGGTGGCAGGTTGTAGGGTGGCTCATAAGGCAGGGTATCAAGCGCAGCCCCCCACACCTTCCCTGTCTGAAGGGCCTGCGCTAAAGCGGCTAGACTTACAATCTCCCCGCGGGCGGCATTGATAAGAGCTATGGGCTTGCGAAATTTTGCTAAGAATTCGGCTGCTACCCATCCCTTTGTCTCGGGAGTGAGGGGGACGTGCAGGGAGCATATATCGGCTTCTTCCCATATCTTCTCTAAGGGGACCTCTTCTATGCCGCTCGTAGCGAAGCCAGCTTTGTACTTATCATAGGCTAGGATGCGTGCCCCTAAAAGACGCAGGAGCTGGGCCGTGCGGCTTCCGTTGGTGCCGTAGCCGATGAGGCCTATGGTAAGGCTGGCTACCTCACGGCCAGGATAGGTGCGGCGACTCCAAATGCCTTTTTCTCGTAGGTCATGGTAGGCTGGAAGGATTCGCCGCGCCAGGAGGAGCACGGCCATAAGTACATATTCGGCTACGGTGGCCGCATTAGCTGAAGGGGTAGTAAAAAGCTGGATGCCACGGGCTTGAAGCGCCTTTTTATCTATGTGGTCGGTACCTGAGCCGGCGCGTATAATCCAGCGCAGATTAGGCGCATAGCTCAGTAGCGAGGCATCTACCGGTACAGCACCGCGCAGTATCCATATCTGGGCGGTGGAAAGGGCCGCTTGGAGCGCGGCGGGAGTCGGATGGGGAAGGTGGACAGAGCGAAAGTAGGGCGTTTCAGCCAGCGCGGTGAGAAGAAAGGGGTGATAAGTCTCGGTAAGGAGCACCGAGATAGGCATAGTAAAGCAGGGTGTGGGCCACGGTTTGGAGGTTTCGAGTAAGCCGCAAAACTTGGGAAGGTGGCACGGCGAGCAGCTCTACTTTTTCCTTGCCTCTTTGGCGGAGCTGGGGAGTAGCATAGGCCTTGAGTACGGCCAGAGGGACCTCTTTTCGGGCGGCAAAGAAGTAGCCTATCTCCTGCCAAAAGGCCGGGGAGGGGTAGAGTGGCTGCGGCGTAAGTAGCATAAGGTCCTGTGGGGCTAGAAGCCAGCCTGTCTCTTCGGCTACCTCACGCAAAGCCGCCTGTAAAGGGGTTTCCCAAACCTCTATCATACCCGCCGGATGCTCATAGAAGGGCTCTTCGGCTGTAGGACGCTTTTGTCGCACCATTAGGAAAGCTTCACCTCCATCCGATAAGAGGTGTAGGGATACGGCTACGAAGGCGCCCCGATGAACTACCAGGCGCGTCTCCCCATCCGGGCTGAGTCGTTCCTCTATACGGAGGAGCGGGTGCTCCCACAGCCAGCGCGCCTCACTCATGCAGGGAAAGCACTGACTGATTTAGAGGGCCTTACCAGTCCGCCAGCTAGTACAAACCGTAGCACTTCCGCCGAGGATAGCTTCAGCGGCTGCACGTAGTTAGAAGGTAGAAGCCATAAATCGCCCATAAACCCAAAGGAATAGGGCATATACACCGCTACGAGAGGTTGGTCAGGTAAAGGCCGCTCGTGCGTCAGAAAGCCTATCCGATAAAGTGGCGGTTCTGTACCTACTTGCACTAGTACAGGCTTGTCAAAACGCAGCCCTTGGCGGGAGCTCTCTACCAGCTCGCGCACCGAGCTGTAAATGAAGCCAATAAAGGGTATCCGCCGAATCCGCTCTTCCAGCGAGGCCATAATCGTGGGGCCTAGCCAGTGGGTACCGATATAGCCTAGAGCCGCTATGCCTACACAAAGCAGGAAGATCCCCATTCCAGGCAGCCGAACTGGTAGAAGGTTATCCAGCCAGCGTAGGATTAGCCATATCACATACATCGTAGCTAAAGCCGGAAGAAAAAGAAAGACGCCGCGTAGAAAATATTGCAGGAAAACCCGAAGGGCGTTCTTAAGAGTTTTCATCGGTGCCACCATTCGAGGAGGGCTCAAGGGCGCGCAAAAGCCGCGGCAGCTGACCCATAGAAGCAATTTCCCGCCAAGCCTTTTTCACCTCCTTAGCGATAAAGCCGAAATAAACCTTATTTCCTGGAAGGGAGGCCAAAACGCCGGATTTAGCCAGCACAGTGGCCTTAGCACCTATCCGAATCCCGCTCGGTACGCCCACTTGCCCCCACAGCACCACCCCATCCTCTATAATACACGTGCCTGCTATCCCTACCTGCGCAGCTATCTGGCAGTAGCGTCCGATGAAGGTATCATGCCCAATCTGAACTAGGTTGTCTATTTTGGTGTGGTCGCCGATATAGGTATCTGAGGTAACGCCGCGGTCAATCGTGGTGTTAGCTCCTATTTCTACATAGTCGCCAATAACTACGCGCCCTTTACTCAAAAGGCGTTCGGAGCCTTCTGGAAAGCGTTTGTAGTAAAAGGCCTCCCCGCCAATTACACAGCCTGACTGGATAAGCACATGGCTGCCGATGTAAGTGTGTGCACCAATGGATACGTTAGGATAGATGATGGTGTTCCGACCAATGTAGCAGTGGGGGCCTATGACGGTATTGTGGCCAATTTTACAGCCTGGCTCAATAAAAGTACCCTCACCGATAATCACATTCTGGCCAATTTCCACCTCGGGAAAGTAGGCCGAGGAAGGCGCAAAAGTGGGGGGAGTGGCTGGCGCAAAATGTTCTAGGAGCTTATTAAAGCTGCGAAATGGAAAAGGGGTGAGGATGAGGGCTTTACCTGGCGGTACTTCTATTTCTTGGTTGACTAGGATAATAGAGGCTGGGCTTTCTAAGGCCCGCCGCAAATACTTAGGCACATCGCTGAAGGTGATATCCCCGGGTTCAACCCGATGAATCTCATTGATACCTGTAGCGCAAACCTCTGGGTCTCCTAAAAGGACACCTTCTACCAGCTGCGCTATCTCACGAGCGGTGTGTAAAGGTATCTTCATGATTAGCGAAGTTTTTCCAGTAGAGCGAGGGCATGGGGAGAGGGTTGCGCTGGGCGTATTTGGCGCTGGCCTTCTGGCCGTAGGGTACAGCCACTTCTCCCTCTAGGACAAAGAAGATAAGCTGGCCAATCGGCATACCCGCATACACGCGCACTGGCTGTAGGACAGAAATTTCCAATGTCCAGTGATTGCAGAAGCCTATGTCGCCCTTGCTGGCGGTAGCGTGTATTTGAATGCCCAGCCGACCGACACTACTTTTCCCCTCTAAGAAAGGCACATAGGCGTGGCTTTCGGTGTATTCCTCCGTAACGCCTAAGTAAAGTACCCCCGGCACAAGGTAGAGACCGCGCGGGGGTATTTTGAGAAGGGTACTCGGCGTAGGGCGGCGCGCATCTAAGGTAGGTGCAGCATAAACCCGTAGATATGGGCCCAAATGAACATCGTAACTATTGCTACCCAGCGCCTCGCGTCGGAAAGGCTCTATCCGTAACTCACCTCGCCTAATAGCCTCCAGAATCTGGGTATCGGAAAGAATCATAGGCGTTCAGCGATTTTACTGGCCCAAATAGAGCCGCTCATTTGACTAGGACGAACCCCTGGGGGGGAAGCCGAAGTGCCCTGCGTCAGCTGCTCAAGCCGCTCAAGCTGAAGCTGAAGAAAGCTCCGCAGCTCCAGAAGAATATCCTGACGCCTTTGAAGAAGGGATTGAATGGATTCTTCTATCTGCTCTTTCTGGTAGCGAGCCGCCTTCAATATTTCCTCGGCTTTTTGGCGGGCTTCTTCTACGATAAGGCTGGCTTTTTTCTCGGCATTCTGGATGGTATGTTGGCTTGCTTCCTCAGCTTGCAAAAGCGTGCGCTGGAGAAGGGCCTCCATTTCTTTATATCGGTTGATTTCGGAGGTGAGCTGCTCCAGCTTTTGGCGCAGGGATTGGCGCTCTTCTACCAAGTGGCCCCACTCCTGAGCTACCTGACGCAGAAAGCTACGGACCTCATCGGGATCGTAGCCGCGAAAGGTTCGGTTAAAAGACTGATTTTGAATTTCTACGGGTGTCAGCATAGCTCAGGCTATCCGCAAAGGTATCAAAAACCGTGCCCTTACACGGGGACGAGGGCGGGGCGAGCCGCTGCTTCAAATTCCTTGCGGTACTTCTGAATGATCGCCCGAATCGGCCATACAGCCGCATCCGCTAAGGCGCAGATGGTGCGGCCCTCCATCTGATTAGCCACGCTGAGCAGGCGATCTATATCAGCGTAGGTGGCGCTACCATCTAAAAAGCGGTGAAGGATTTGCTTGAGCCAGCCCGTACCTTCCCGGCAGGGGGTGCACTGACCACAGGACTCATGCTTGTAAAAGGCCGCAATCCGATAGGCAAAACGTATCATATCGGTAGTCTCATCTAATACGAGCATGCCGGCGGTACCCAGCATGGAGCCTACTTTGCGTAGGCTATCCATAGTCATGCGGACGCCTTCCACCTCCTCTGGCAAGAGAATAGGGGTGGAGGAGCCGCCTGGCACGACGCCTTTAAGCTTTCGGCCTTGACGCACACCGCCCGCTACTTCGTAGATAAGGTCAGTGATGAGCATTCCGCTGGGGTACTCATACAGCCCTGGGCGATTCACGTGACCTGAAATGCCATAAAGCAGGGGGCCTGGGTGCTCGGGCGCGCCAATCTGCGTGTAAGCTGGCGCCCCCAAGCGTATAACTAAGGGCACATGGGCTAGGGTTTCTACGTTGTTGATGGTAGTGGGGCAGCCCCATAGCCCTTTCTGCGCAGGAAAGGGCGGCTTATAGCGGGGATAGGCCCGCTTGCCTTCTAAGGATTCCATGAGGCCAGTTTCTTCACCGCAGATATAGGCCCCTGCGCCCCGATGCACATAGATTTCGGTACTGAAGCTAGTGCCTAAGATGTTGCGCCCCACATACCCTCGCGCATAAGCCTGGTCCAAGGCTTTTTGGAGGCGATCTATCCAGTCGGCATACTCCCCCCGCACATATACATAGACGGCCTCTACCTGCATGGCATACGCCGCAATGAGCGCCCCCTCTATAAAGAGGTGGGGGTTGAATTCTAGAATTCGGCGATCCTTGAAGGTGCCGGGCTCGGACTCATCACCATTTGCGGCTAAGTAGCGTGGTACGCCTTCTTTTTTAGGAGGCATGAAGCTCCATTTAAGGCCGGCGTTAAAGCCTGCACCGCCTCGGCCTCGGATATTAGCCGCCTTGACTTCTTCCATGACAGCAGCGGGGGACTTTTCCTGGAGTACCTTACGGAAGGCCTCGTAGCCTCCCTGCGACTCATACACGCTGATTTCATGGAGGTTAGGTATGTTTGGGAGGATGAGCGGCTTGTACGAGCGCCAGTCCATAGCTTCAAAATAAACGATTTTAAGCGTGCGGATGGTACTTATCGTAGGCCTTACGGAGGTCTGTGGGGGTAATCGCTAGGTACTTTTGGGTAGTAGCTAAACTGCTATGGCCGAGAAGGTCGCGTACGGCTTGGACATTAGCCCCATTCTGCACTAAGTGGGTGGCGAAGCTGTGACGCAGGCGATGCGGATGAGTGCCTAAGTAGCGCCGCACTAAGCGATAGACGGCCTCTGGATAAAAGGGCCGCCCTTTGTCCGTACAGAGGAGATAAGGGTGATTGGGCGCTAGCACCTGACGTAGGGGAAGGTAAGCGCTAAGCAGTTCAACAAGCAAAGGGTAAAGGGGTACAATACGCCATCGGCCACCTTTACCCATGAGATGGAGCTCTCGGCGACTTAGGTGGACCTGGTCAAGGCGGAGGGCTACGACTTCACTGCGCCGCAGGCCACATCCATACAGGAGCTCTAAGGTAAGCCGATCGCGCAGGGTAGCAAAGCTTGGGGGATCCTTGGCCAGAGCTGTCAGCTCAGCTTGAAGCTGATGTGCAGGCAAGGGGATAGGAAGCCGCTGAGGTTGGCGAGGTGTAGTGGGTAGGTGCTTCAGGCCAGGCTGATTCAGTACTTTGCGGAGGTAGGCGTCAAACCGCCGGAGCGCCGCTACCTTGCGGGCCCGCGTAGTCGGCTTTTCAAAACGGCTTAGCCAAGCCCAAATCTGCTCAGGCCGCGCTGCTCGCCAAGCTTGGGGCGAAGCCAGCGGATCAAACCCATGAAACTCCTGACAGAAGCGCTGCCAACCCCGCAGGTCCTCGGCATACGCCCGCCGTGTATGCGGACTAGCCTTACGCACCCCTTCCAAATAGGCCAAAAAATCCTCTAGCATACTCTAAAGATACAGCGTCGCACCCAGAGGCAGTGGCTAATTAGCCAATTACTTAGCACCACGCTTCCCAAGCCGCAGCCCGATTAGGACATATGTCAGATAGCGAGGATGCACGGGCCTTTTTTGGCCGTTCTACCCTAAACCCTGTATTTCCTCTATCGCCGCCAGCGGACTAGGGCTGGAATACGGATAACCCACCAGCCGGCGCTGGCGGGGCCGATAGAGATCAGCTGCTGTGCTATCCTCTAGAATGCGGCGGCGGGGCAGACCATATCGCATACCCCGGTGCTCAGGATAAATACTACCACCGCCCGTAGTTACGGCACTGACGTAGCCAGCTGCCTCTATCATCTTTGCCTCGCGTAGGGATACAGCCTCTACCGAGCCATAGGGATAGGCAAAATGGCGTATGGGCTGGCCTAATCGGGTTTCTAATACCTCTTTGGATTGGGCGATTTCGTCCCAGGCCTGGGCTTCAGGGAGCGTGGTAAGGCGGGGATGCGTCAGTGTATGCGCGCCTAAGTGGCAGAGTGGATGGCGTGCGAGCTTTTCTAGAGCCCTCCAATCCAGAGTAGCCGCATAGTATGGCTCAACGGGCAAACCTACCTCACACAAAGCCCGCTCTACCAGCCTACAGGCCTCTTCAGGAGGGCGTTGAATGAGTGCGGCTTTCAGCTTAAGTAGAAGTTGGCCGCGTGCAGCCCAGCTACCGGGCCGATAGAGGGTAGCGCCTAGGTGAAAAGCGCGACCCTGACGTAGTAAATCCTCCAAGCCTAGCCACCAGGGAAAGAGCCGCCGCTCCGCATACGCTACCACTACATATACCGTGAAAGGCACCTGCCAGCGTTCAAAAACGGGAAGGGCATGCGTACATAGGTCGGTATAGCCTTCGTCTATAGTTAGGCACACGAGGCGGCGCGGCGGTGCGGGCTGGTGCATAGCCGCTAAAAGGGTATCTAAAGAGACGAAGCGGTAGCCTCTGGCGCGCAGAGCCATAATTAGCCGTTCTAAGTGATAGGGAGAGACAGAGAGGGCATCGGCGCGCGCCTCACTCCAAGCGGGATGGTAGTACTTCCACATGGCGCTAAGGCGCCTGCAGGGCTGATACCAAGGCGGCAGGGCGGGCCATCCTTCCCGAGGAGGCGGCACAAATCGGTGGAAGAGCAAAATGCTTCCTATCCCCTCATAATGCCGCCGCACAAAGGGAATTTCCCCTACCCAGCGGCTGATTACCCGCGCGACTTCCCACAGCATCTGGCTAAATTTAGCGCTCTAAGAGAAGGAGACCGCTAGATTATTGAAAAACTGCATGAGGCAGCCTTCTACATAGTTAGGGGTAAGGCCTCGCAGGCAGTCGTGGTGGCCTTTGGGGCAGCGGCTGAAGCCCAGCTTACTGCAAGGTCGGCAGTTTAGGCCTTGGATTTCTAAGCCAAGGTAAGGGGTCTGCCAAGGCGTCATGCCAAAAGCTGGGATGGTATTACCCCACAGTACGAGGGTAGGCTTACGGAAGGCCGCGCTGAGGTGGGCCGTGCCCGTATCATGGCTAAGTACGGCTTCGGCTAAGCTGATAGCGGCGGCGGTTTCCAAGAGCGTATAGCGCCCCGCACCTATGAGCGCAGGCTGCGGCAGGGCACTGGCGATGGCCTCGGCCGCTGGCGCTTCGGGCGCTCCACCCAAGAGCACCACTGGCAGCCTCAGCCGCTGAAGCAGTTCCATATAGTACGCCACGGGCCACCTTTTCGTAGCATACGTGCCGCCTAATCCAACGGCTAGCCAGGGACCTTGGTGTAAGGCCTGCATTTCAGCCTGTACTTTGGCGATTAGCTCCGCTGGGATATAAACTTCCAAGGGGCCGAGGGTTTCGGCTGGGATACCCCATGGCGCCAGCGCCTGTCCATAGCGTATCACTATGTGCGCTATGGGTAGGGGCTGCTTGCGCCGCACCATAAGCCATTTGCGCCAGTTTTCCTTTGGGAAGGTAGTGAAGTGCCTGTAGCGCAGGCGCCACCGCAAGGGAAGCGTACGAAGGTTCTTCTGAAGATCTAAAACGCCTTCCCAGAAAATCTGCCGAACCTCACGGCTTGGCGGCCAGATATGTACGGCGTAGAGCAAAGGATGATGCGCCAATAGCGGCTTGTAAGGGGCACGTGTGAGAAAGTGAATCTCTGCCTTAGGAAACCGCTCGGCTAAGGCTCGTATAAGTGGCGTAGTAAGTAAGACATCCCCCATGCTACTTAGCCGTACTAGAAGGAAGCGCATCCCTCAAAGTTGGATACTTTTGAAGTATGAGGCGAGTGGGGTTTCTCGGCTGGATTAGCGTTTTAGTGGCGCAGGGCTCCTGGTATGAAACGGACATACCGACTGCCTTTGCTAAAGCGCGCCGAGCCAAAAAGCCGCTCTGGATTATGATTTCGGCCACTTGGTGCGGTCCCTGTAAGTTAGTTGAGCGAAAAGTCCTCTCTAGTAGAACTTTCCAAGAGGCAGTGCAAAAAGATTTTATACCCCTAAAGGTTTATGCCAGCAGTGGGTCGGAAAGTACCCCTGGTGCTGACTCGCTGGCCCAGGCCCGAGGGGTCATGGCCTTTCCTACCTTCCTCTGTATGGAGCCGTCGGGCGAGGAGTTTTACCGCCAGTTAGGCCTTCCCGAACTAGCCCAACCTAGCGAAGAGGCCCTTGTGAAAGCCTTTTTGGACAACCTTGAGCAGGCCAAAAAAAGCCGTGTAGAACTTAGGGAGCTGCACCGGCGCTTTGACAAAGGCGAAAGGAACTTAGAGTTTCTGCGCACTTACCTCCAGCGAGTAGTGGAGATTCACCTGCTGAACCGGGTAGATACAATATTGTCTGCCTATACACGGGCCGCTGGTTCTATCAGAAAAAGCTGGGTGGAAGCGCCCGATGGCCTGACGCTCTTAGGGAGCTTGGCCGAGCTTCACCCGCGCTACCGCACCTATGCTCTGAGTATTGCTGACAGTGTGCGAGCGGTCGTGGATTCTCAAGCCTATAGGCGGTTGTACCTACCCATGCTGATGGAGGAGTTTGGACAGCTAATTATGCGTAAGGCTACCTTAGCCCAAGCCATAGAGGAGGGGGAGCGATTTATAAAGGCCCAAGCAAAAAGATTTCCGTTTGTAGAAGGGATTGTTTTGGGGAGCTTATCTGACTGGGGCTCTAAACAGGCTAAGGCCGAGGAGTTGGATTTATGGGCCCAAGTAGTCGTGCGGTATGTAGCGTTTCAGTGGCGAATTCAACCGCCAGAAGATGAAGGCCAGCGTCGGTTATCAGCTGCCCAGCTTAATAACTTGGCATGGACATTTTACGAAAAGATTGACAATCCCTTCTACCTATGGGTAGCGGTAACCTGGGCCAAGCAAGCCCTTATGTATGCTCCTGAGGAGTGGTATATCTGGGATACCTTAGGGGCGCTTTATTACAAGCTGCGCCGTAAGGCCGAGGCTGTACAGGCCCTCAGCCGAGCAATAGAACTGGCCCAGAAGGAAAACCTAGACGAAGCGGAGTATGAGGAAACCAGAAAGCTCCTCAAGCAGGCGCAAAGTCTGCCAGATTAGCCGAGGAATCGGGCCACAATTAGGGTGCCGTCATCGCCTAAGGAGCTACTGCCTACAAAGGCGTGGGCGGCTTCCCTGATTTTCTGCGCTAGCTGGCGTGCGGATAAGTCGTGGTGGGCTTGAAAAAGCCCCATGATACGCTCTACCCCAAACATCTCCCCTTCTGCGTTGGAGGCTTCCGTAAAGCCATCGCTAAAGCATACGAAAGTGCTGCCGGCCATGAGACGACCGCGCTCTGGGGTAAGGATGCGTCCAATAATTTGTGAGGAGGCGTTTCCAAGAACAATCCCCGAGGGCCGTAGAACTTCCACTTGGTCTATTAGTGGGTTCCAATAAAGCACTTCCGGGCTCCCAGCCCTAAGCAAAGTATACTCCCGCCGATTGGGGTCTATTCTTAGAAGCGTAACGGCTATGAAATTATTTTTGTGAAAGACGCGTCGCAGAGCGTCGTTGAGCTCTAGCATAAAAGCTTCTGGTGTCAGCTGGCGCAGCCAAAGGGTATTTAGGGCACCGCGGGCTTGAGCCATCTGGTAGGCAGCGGCTATACCGCTTCCTGCGCTGTCAAGTAGCAGGAAATCTACTGAACCATCGGGGTACTCATGAATCTGGTAGTAATCCCCGCCGATGGTCCGATCATACGGCTCAAACACTACATGAAAGTCTATGTGGCGCAGAATGGGGGCGGGTGGCGGCAGGAGAGCCTCCCGCGTCTCGCGCAGGAAGTCGGCTTCCTTACGCGCCGTGAGGAGCTGCTCTTGATAGGCCTGCCGATCCAGGTTTTCTAAGAAAAGCGCCGTTTGCTCTAGGAGCGTACTGATGAGGCGGAAGTCGGCCTCCTCAAAGCCATCCCGCTCTTGCGCTAATACGGCCGCACTGAGGACCCCCTGCAGCGCCGCTCCAGAAAGCCGCGCAATCGGCCGCTGCGCAAGAATAGCAGCCACGTCGGGTAAGCCTGGGTATTTCTTCTGAAGCGACTCTACAAGCTGAACATAAGAGTCGGTCCCGCTATGACGGCGTAGCACTTGGTGGAGAGGCTCCACTAAGTGGGAATAAGCGGTTGAATTTGTACGGTAGGTCTTATTGAAGTCCCGTACTTCTATAAACGCTAGGCGGACGGTTGGCAGCTGCCGAAGCACTTCGGCCGTGGTCTCAATTACCTCTGAAATAGAGGCTGAGCGCTGCTGCTTGGCTAAAAATTCGGTGAGCTGCCACAAAACGTCGGTTTCCCCTGTGCTGATACCCGTAAGCCGAATAAGTAGAGGAAGGATAAGCCAGCCCGCATGAAGGGAAATCGTTATAAGTAGGATGGGGTGGAGTACTTCTAAAAGCGGCGCGGGGAAAGGAAGGAGGAGAGAGGGTATGATCTGCCATTCCAAGAAAAGGGCTACAGCGGAGCCCCCTATGAGGAAGAGGATTTCTGAACGGTAGATAGGGGCTATCCGCTGAAGCCACTGGCTGAAGTAAAGTATAGGGAAAAGGCCTATCCATAGTAACAGGCTTGAATAAAGCCCTAAGGCTGGCGGGATCCGATCAGCAGGCAGCCCGCGTAGAATCGCCACTAAGCTGGTTAAGACTACAAAGAGCACGACTGTCCAGCGCTTTTGAGGAGTAGGGGCGGTAAGGGTAAGCTCAGCCGCAATCACAAGGTGACCGACGAGCTGGGTAAGAATCCCAATTTCCAAAATACCCATGAGAAGATGGACCACCCTTTGCTCCGCCTCCTCTTTCAGGATAAAAGTAAGAAAGGCCCAAACAAGCGTATGGCCTAGACCTAAGATTACTAGAAGCGCATTCCAACGAAGGAGGCGGTGGGGAGTGCGCCAGCGGCGAGATACCAATCCCGTAAATACCCCATGGCCACCTATCCAGCCTGTCAAGAAGCTCAATAGGCCCACCCCCAGCCGCAGAGTGGCCTGGCTGGGAAAATAGCCGAGCCACGCATATAGCAGGAGGCCAATGAGCGCCAGACCAGCTAAGGCCGTAGCTACCCGGAAGCTAACCCTCAAGGAAGGTTGTAATTGGGCGCTTCGTGTATAATTTCCAAGGTGTGGGGATGGCTTTCAGTGAGGCCAGCAGGACTGATGCGAACAAACTGGGCCTTGCGGAGGGCGGCTAGGTTGGGGGCACCGCAATATCCCATACCAGCCCGCAGGCCTCCTGCCAGCTGGTGCAAAACCTCAGCTACCTGACCGCGATACGGCACGCGCCCTACTACCCCTTCGGGTACTAACTTACTAGAAGGGACTGCCTGCTGGCCATAGCGCTCCGCACCCCCAGCTCGCATCGCTTCTAACGAACCCATACCCCTATACACTTTGAATTTGCGGCCTTCGTAAAGTACAGTTTCGCCCGGACTTTCTTCGGTGCCGGCTAGAAGGTTGCCCAGCATTACCGCGTCGGCGCCAGCGGCTAGAGCCTTCGTGATATCCCCGCTGTAGCGGATACCTCCATCTGCCACTACGCCTACACCCATTGGACGGGCTACTTCGCTCACGGCGAAAATGGCAGAGAGCTGCGGCATACCTACCCCTGAGATTACCCGCGTGGTGCAAATGCTCCCAGGCCCTACCCCTACTTTCAGGACATCGGCCCCGGCTTGAATAAGGTCTTCAGCGGCTTCCGCGGTGGCGATATTGCCCGCCATAAGGGGCAGGTGAGGGTATTTCTGGCGAAGCGCCGTGAGAGTATCTAAAACCCGTCGGCTATGGCCGTGGGCCGTATCTATCACGAGCATATCTGCCCCGGCTTGGACAAGGGCGTCGGCCCGCTTGAGCGCTTCCTCGCCCGTGCCGATTGCTGCTGCCACTCGCAACCGACCTAAGCTGTCCTTACAAGCGTTAGGGTAAGTGCGACGCCGCAGAATATCCTTGTAGGTAATAAGGCCCGTTAGCCGCCCCGCTTTATCTACAAGGGGTAACTTCTCCACCCGATGCTGGCGTAAGATAGCTTCCGCCGCTTCTAAGGTAGTATTCTCAGGCGCAGTAATAAGCGGCATAGGGGTCATGTAGGCTGAGACCGGCGTATCATCTGGCTTGGCAAAGCGAATGTCCCGATTCGTCAGAATCCCTACAAGCCGCCGATCCGCTTCTACAATCGGGATACCACCGATTCGGTGCTCCTGCATCAGTTGGAAGGCTTCGCGTACGGGGGCAGTAGGCGGTAGCGTAATCGGATCTACAATCAGGCCGCTCTCGTAGCGCTTGACCCGCCGCACTTGCTCCGCCTGCTCCGCTGGGGAGAGGTTTCGGTGAATCACCCCCAGTCCGCCAGCGCTAGCCATAGCTATAGCCATTTGGTATTCCGTCACGGTGTCCATCGCTGCGCTTAGGATAGGCAGAGGCAGATGAAAAGTCGGTGTGAGCGAAGTACTTATATCTACCTCGTCGGGAAGGACTTCCGAATACGCCGGTACAAGCAACACATCATCGTACGTAAGGGCTAGCGGAATCTCGCGGGCCATGAGCAAAAATACGCCGCGATTTTAGTTTTGTAATTCGGTGAGTCTGCTAAAGGCCTTAGGGTTAGCTATCCGCCACCTTTTTCTGGGCTGGCGTCATCGGCGGCGCTATCCGCTCCAGGCTCAGGCGCTGAATGAGCTGCCGGGCGGGCCTATAACGGTGCCTTACCCTCAGGCCCATCTCCCGCTTCCCGAAAACGGCCATTACCGCTTAGAGGTAGTTATAGAGGATTGTATCGGCTGCGACCGCTGTGCCCGGATTTGTCCAGTAGGTTGCATTACCATAGAGAAGCATAAGTCGCCTACGGTTTTGGGCTATACTTCCACGGGGGCGCCGCGCCGTTTTGCTCTGCCCCGCTTTGATATTGACCATGCGCTGTGCTGCTTTTGCGGGCTCTGCACTATAGTTTGTCCCACAGATTGTATCTTCATGGTGCCCGACTATGCTTACGCTACGCGCGATAGAGCTACTTTGGTACATCGTTTTGGGGAGTCTTTTACTTTACCTCTTGACTCGGCGCACGGTGGCGGGGGCACTGGGGGGTAGTTGGCTTTTATTTTTGGGCTTAGGGCTGTGGTATGGGTGGCAGGGCGCTACTTACCTTTGGGCCTTTCAGTGGGCTGTATATGGCACTGGCATTCTGCTCCTCTGGGCCTGGTTGGCCTTAGGCGGACCCCACGGCCAGACCCCTCGCTGGAATAGCCTAGCGGCCCTTAGCGCCGTTAGCTTTGCTACATGGGGCCTAGGCGAGGGTTTCCGTTTAGCCTCCCGTCCGCTCCAGCCTCCACCCCTCCTGAGTGAAGTAGGCTTTCTCTGGACGCATGCCTGGGCGCCTCTTTTTGCCTGGGCTTCTCTGGCTATAACGGCGGTCTGGCTTCTCTTGGGCTTTCTTTGGCCGCGCCTTCCAGCCTCATCGGTATAGCCTATGGCTCCACGCGTGTATGTAGCCCGGCGATTTCACTTCTCCGCCGCCCACAGGGTGTATAACCCCGCCTGGAGTGATGAGAAAAACGCTGAAGTTTTCGGTCCATGCAGCCACCCTTCTGGCCACGGCCATAACTACGAGCTGGAAGTCGTAGTGGCTGGCTCCCCAAACCCCGACACGGGCTATGTTATAGATATCACCTCACTCCGAAAAGCGATTGAAGCGCATGTGATTAGCCAGCTGGACCACCGCAACCTCAATACCGACGTGCCTTTTTTGAAAGGGTACATTCCCTCGTCAGAAAATCTCATCGTGGCCTTATGGAAGGAAATCGCCGCCCTTCTCCCACCCGGCGTAGAGCTTGTACGCCTGCGGCTCTGGGAGACCCCTAGAAATTGTTTTGAATATTATGGCGAATACACCTGAGCTACGAACAACCTGCTGCACCGAGGAAGAGGTATGTGTACTCTTCCCTGAAGAGGCAAGCCCTCTTACCGAACAGGAGGCTGCTATCGCTGACCATTTTGCAGCTATTATGCGCCTGCTGGGGCTGGATCTCACGGATCCTAGTTTGCGGGATACCCCAGCCCGGGTGGCAAAGATGTACGTGCGTGAGCTCTTTCGAGGGCTTGATCCAGCGAATGCCCCCAAGGTGCGCCTCTTTCCGAATACCTACGGCTACGGCCAAATGGTAGTGCAGAAGGGCATTCGTGTGCGCTCGGTATGCGAACATCACTTTGTTCCAATTATTGGGGTGGCTCATGTGGCCTATATCCCGCGCGCTTTTGTAATAGGGCTCTCTAAGCTCAACCGAATTGTAGATTACTTTGCTCGGCGGCCTCAGTTGCAAGAGCGGCTCACCCAGCAGATTGCCGACTTTCTCCAGGATAAGCTTCAGACGCCCGACGTAGCGGTAGTAATAGATGCCAAGCATTACTGCATAGCCCTGCGCGGCATTCAGGATGATGCTTCACGCACGCTTACTTATGTTTTGTCTGGGGCTTTTGAACAAGACCCTGTGCGCGATAGATTTTTCCGGATGATTGGCCTTTAGCTGCGGCGTACGTTGTATCCTTGGCTGGCTAGGAAGTTAGCCGCCTTTTCGGCACAATTGCCCTGGAGAAGAATGGTGCCTTCGCTGACGCTTCCTCCTGTGGCGCAGTGCTGCCGCAAGGCTTTGGCTAAGGCCTCCAGCTCTTTAGAGTCCCCTAAAAACCCTGTGATTTCGGTGCGCTCCTTGCCGCCTCCTAGCCGGCGTACGATAACCTTCAGGACCCAGCTACGGCGGTCCGAGCTCCAAACAAGCCGTGCTTTAGAAGGTTTCATAAGGCAAGGTTACAAAAAAGCTTGGGCCTTACCTTTGCTAAGTGAATAGCTGGGAGATAGCTTTTTGGGTAGGGGTCATCCTTCTGCTCTATCCGTACGCGCTGTATCCGTTGGGGTTGTGGGTAAGCGCGGCTTTTCGACGGCCCCTAAAGGTGTCTGAAAACCCTGCTGAGCTACCACCGGTTACGGTTGTTATTCCGGCTTATCGGGAAGCCCATTCCGTCCGTCCTAAGATGGAGTCGCTGCGCCAATTAGACTACCCTAAGGACAGACTTCGCCTACTGTGGGTTATCTCTACCCATGCCGAGGATGAGAGTTTAGAGCCTACCTTGGCCGCTCTGCAGGCCTATCCAGAAGCCGAATACCGGCTTGTGCCCCATAGAGGAAAAAATTATGCTCTCAATCAGGCGCGCCAGTGGGTGGATACAAGCTATGTGCTGCTTACCGATGCGGATACGCCGTTGGCGCCCCAGTCGTTGCGTAAAGCTATGGCGAAAATGCTGGCCGATCCCGAGGTGGGTATCGTAGGCGGTAGCCGTTCGGTGCAATCGGCCGCACGCACAGCTACCGTAGGCGGAGCGGAGCAGACTTACCTAGCGTACGAAAATCGGTTGCGCGCATGGGAAAGCCTTTGGGGCTGTGCGCTGGGGCTAGGCGGTGGCTTCCTCCTCCTGCGGCGCGTCGTCTGGGAAGAGCTCCCCGAGAAAGTGGGGGACGACCTCTACCTCAACCTAATAGCGGGCTGGAAGGGATGGAAAGTGCTGCTTGAACCAGAAGCCATAGCCTATGAAATCCCCTCACCTAACCCACGGGCCGAATTTGCCCGAAAAGTGCGCATCGCCTACACCGCCTGGCATACGCTGCCCTACGTACTCTCGCTCCCAGCCCTAATTCAGCGAGGGTGCTTTACCTTTTTCTTCCTTTCGCATAAGTTCTTTCGCTATCTTATAGCGCCCATGGCGCTATTTGGTATAGGCTTGGCGGCGCTGGCATGTATGCTGCAGGGTAAATTAGGGTATGCGTTGGGGGTGGTAGGGGTAGGAGGAGCCAGCGTCCAAGCGCTTCTTCTTTATAGCGGCTTGCTGCCTACTCGCTGGCTGGGGCGCTGGCTTTTTCTGCCAGGCTACTTTATACTGGCGCATGTGGCGCAGCTGGTAGGGCTGTGGCAGGTGATTCGAGGCACGGAGCTTTATCAGCTGTGGCAGCGCCCAGCCCGCTCTGTGCCGCAATCCGTCAGCCTATGAAGATTTCTATTTCTATAGAAACCGCACCACCGCGCTCGGAGGCGATACCTTGGGACAACCTGCCTTTCGGGCGCATTTTCAGCCGACATATGGCGGTGGCGGAGTACAGCGGGGGCCACTGGCATAGCTTTCGGGTGCAGCCGCTTCAGCCCTTAGCCCTTCATCCAGGCACCTCAGCGCTGCATTATGGCCAGGCCCTCTTTGAGGGCTTCAAGGCTTACCGGCATCCCAGTGGACGTGCCTTTGTTTTTCGCCTGAGGGATCACTGGCAGCGCCTCAATAGCTCAGCCCGTCGCCTGGTCATGCCTGAGGTGCCATATGAGCTTTTCACTGGCCTTCTAAAGGCCCTGCTGGACCTAGAGCGCGACCTTCTGCCACCCCACCTCGCCCAAGGCTTGTATGTGCGGCCGGTGTACTTTGCCACTGACCCATGGCTGGGGGTACGTGCCTCTGAGAGCCACCTCCTTCTCATCTACTTAGCCCCAGTAGGCGCTTACTATAGCGGGCCCATCGCCGCCTATGTAGAGAAAGAGATGGTGCGGGCTGCACCGGGCGGCACGGGAAACATCAAAATGGCTGGCAACTACGCCGCCGCGCTCCTTAGCGGCCAAAAGGCCCATGCCGTTGGCTGCCAAGTCTCCCTTTGGCTGGATGCCCATCACCATGAATGGATAGAAGAGTTCAGCACAATGAATGTATTCCTCGTCCTGAAAGGACCGCGCTTACTTACGCCGCCGCTTCAGCGCGGTACTATTTTGCCAGGAATTACTCGGGCTACCCTACTCTACTTAGCGCCTCGCTTAGGTCTGCCGGTGGAGGAGCGAGAAATTTCCATTCACG
This sequence comes from Bacteroidia bacterium, assembly GCA_039630245.1. Classification (GTDB taxonomy): domain Bacteria; phylum Bacteroidota; class Bacteroidia; order SpSt-205; family SpSt-205; genus SpSt-205. The sequence continues at coordinate 145,885 of JBCNVK010000001.1, read as the reverse complement.
AGGTTACGGAGGGTATAGCTAACGGAGCCATCCGAGAGATTTTTGGTACGGGCACGGCGGCCACCATAACTTCCATTTCTCAATTGTACTACGAGGCTAAATGGTGGCATTTGCCTCCTGAGTTTCCTGTAGCCTCCTACCTTCTGACTGAGTATAGGAAAGCCCTAAAGGGTGAGCGAGAAATTCCGGAAGAATGGATATGGTGGATAGAGACTTAGCTCGCCTGCGGCAGGAGTACAGTCAGGCCGCGCTCGATGAGGCTACTTTGCCCGATGAACCTTTCACTCTCTTAGCTCGCTGGCTTGAAGAAGCTATAGCGGCTAAGGTGCCTGAGCCAAATGCTTTTACCTTAGCCACGGTAGATAGGCTGGGCCAGCCGCATGCTCGCGTCGTACTGCTAAAGGGCTTTACCCCCCCTTACCTGTATTTCTACACAAATTACGAGAGTGCTAAGGCGCAGCAGCTGGCATACAATCCGTATGCGGCTATGGTTTTCTGGTGGGCGCCGCTGGAGCGGCAGGTGCGCATAGTAGGCCCTGTAGAGAAGGCGCCTCCAGAGGTTTCGGATGCCTATTTTCAGAGCCGGCCGCTTTCAAGCCAGTTGGGGGCGTGGGCTTCCCCTCAGAGCCGTCCCATCACACGCTCCGAGCTTGAGGCCCGCTGGGCTGAGTATCAGAAGCGCTTTGGCGAAGGGCCGGTGCCGCGTCCCTCTTTCTGGGGCGGCTATCGGCTCAAAGCCGAGCAGATTGAATTCTGGCAGGGCCGGTCGCATCGCCTCCACGACCGTATCCTCTACCGCCAGCGTGAGACCCAGTGGGAAAAAATCCGCCTTGCTCCCTGAAAGCCTCAGGCCCTTAGTTAGTGAGGGTGAAGCGGAATTGGACGCCTATAGCGGTGAAGGAGGTGGGAAAAGCGTTGGAAAGGACCGGCGTATTGCGGGTGTGTTCAACATAGGCTCGCAGGGTTAGCTGCGCGCTAATCGTATAATCCACCGAGGGCCGAATAGTAAAAGTGCGCGTGCCACCTACAGGCTGGATGAAATCCGGATTATCCAGTTGATAGTTCTGATTGACTAGGCTGCGGTAGGACACTTCTAAGCGGAAGGTAGCGGTATTGCGCAGTTCAAAGGTGCGTCCAAAGAGGCTGAAAGGGGGTAGAAAGCTTTCGCGCCGCCAGTTCCAAGTGAAGCTGATTTCAGTGGTGCGGCTTTGATTGAGCTGAAGGGCTCCCACATTTAGGGTCAGCGTGCGCGAGCGCCGAAGTTCTATAACGGTGCTCATCCCATTTTTCCAAGCCAGATTTAGGCCGAGTAGGGGGGCAAAGCTTTCTTGAATACTGGCGGCATTTATGACATAGAGGGGCTCAAAGTTGTAGATAGGCAGGCCCGGTAAGGAGTCTAGCGGGCTCTGAATGCGTTGGGGTGTATCGGAGAGGCCGTCCCCATTTAGGTCGGTAGCGCGCAGGTTGAGGGTATAATTCACCGTATAGGTGGAGCGGTAGCTGTGCATGAGCGTAGCGCTGCGGAAGTTTTCGCGGAAAAAGTTTAGGTTAGTAAGCCCAGTGTAGTTGATATTCCAGTTGGGAAGAGGTATTTGGGGGAAGGGGGAAAGGGCCATGCGCTGAGGATTATAAGGGCCGTAGGCGCTGAGGAAGGCTAGGAGGACGACTTCCTGCTGCGAGCCAGTGTAACCGTTCCAGTAATCTCGCCGGGTCGGTCTAGCATGTGGACCGAGAGCGGTTTCATAAAGGGGATTGGCTAGCCGCAGGCGCTGGGAAAATATGTAGCGGTATTCGCCTTCCAGGCGGTCTAGGCCTTTATCGCGCTTGCCGGCAAAGGCTGTACCCAGCGAAAGAAAACTCATGCTGAAGGTGCCTTGGGCGTTTCGGTTACTGAAGGCAAAGTCTTGATCTAGGGTATCCCAGCTGAAAAGGCCGCCTTCGGAGCGGCTTTCGTTGCGGGTAAAGGTAAGGTCGCAGCGCAGGTCTTTGGCTGGAGCTACGTTGGCGCGGAGGTTAAGCTGGGTAGAACGGGTCTGCTGGAAGGGCAGGGTAAAGCGCGGGTTGCGGGTAAACCAGCCTTTGGCGGCGGCCTCTCTCAACCATCCGCCCGTGAGATTAGGCTGATCGCCCAAGATGAATGCCCATCCAGGGGCTTGAGTACGACGCCCAGTAAGTGTGTCGGTATATTCCCAATCCAAACCAAAGTTCGCTGGGCGCGGCAAGAAACCTGGCAACGTGGTAGTGCGCTGACGGCTATAAGTAATATCCACACTCTGGATACCGAAAATCACCCGACCTATTGTTCGCCCTATGTGGCGCATTGCGATGTAGGGGTCGTCCCCTTGCCGGCGCGAGCTGTCGGCCTGGGAAAATATATTCCGCTTAGGCGGTGGCGCAAGGAGGCGGTCTATGAATTTGATTTTCTTATAAAGGCTGCTTAGCTGAAACTGGCTGCTTAGCTGAATGTTTTGGCCGTTACTTACGGTATTACCAAAAGCTTCTTGACCTAAAGCCGCAGTAACCCAGCGATAATCTGCAGTATAGGTGATAGAACTGCTAATCCAGTCAGTCCATTTGATTTTAGCAAAAGGCAGCCGGTAGGTGGCGGTGATATTTTGCTGGAAGGAGAGCGTCCGACCGAAATTGATGCGCTGGTAGCGCCCGCGGGCGGGGTCCTTGCCGAAGCTTAGGAAGTTGCGCCATAGACTGTCCCGCTTCTCGCGCGTGTTGATAGGGCCCTCGGGCTCATCCACGCGCGCTTGTACAGTAGCGTTGTAGTTAAGGCTGATAGAGGGAGTAAGGTTCCACTGGAGTAAGTATTGGCGATTGATAAGGAAGTTCTGGTAGAAAGTAGGTCGGACCGTATGTCCTCCGCCAACGGCTCGGAGCCGCTGCTCCTGGTACTGGCGATTGCCTTCTACTTTCCAGCCGATTTGATTGGGCAGGTAGGTAAGGCTAAAGTCGCGCAGGAGGGCAAACTTAGTCCAACCGAAGGGCCGTAAGGGCTTGATCTGGAAAGTATAATTGTAGGTGATGCTGCCTGTATACTGCTGATTGATGAGGTATTCGGTTTGGGGGGTGCGGGAGAAGGTTTCGTTGTAGCCATAGCTAAAGGCGAAATTCTGGATGTGCCAGAAGCGCTTTTTAGCGCGCGGATTGCGATAGAGTTTGCGCACGCCGGCGAAAGTGTAGCTATAAGTGCGGGTGTAGGAGGTAAGAATCCGTTCCAAGCTATCGCGCGCCGAAGGGTTGGATTGCGCCTCAAGGCGCGTACGGGTAAGGACATCGGGGTCATACGGGCTATACAGCGGGCGAATGGTATTTTCGCTATAGGTGAAAAAGGCCGGAATTTCCACGGCTAAGGCTTTGGGGAGGAGTTTGTGGAGCTGGAGGCCGCCTGTGAGGGTATAACGCTGCGTCCATTCTGTAGTGCGCTGGCTTACCTTCCGTTCTATAGAGCCGTACCATGGCGTGCCGTAGCTACCTGAAACCGAGAGGTTGCCTAAATCTGCTAGGCGTAGATTGACTATGCCTGAAGCGCTCCAGCCAGATTGGGTATTGTAGTTGGTCACGCGCAGTTCATTGACCCATACTTCTACACATATGGGGCCGCGCCCGTCATCCGGATTCCGTACTCCTATGAGAATGGCTTTGACATTATTGAGCTGGGGCGTGCCGCGCACCGAAATTCTGTCACCATTAGGTAGCACATAAGAGAATACCCGCGTTAGCGGAAAGTTCTGTGATTGACGAGCCTGGTCGCGCAGTACCTTGACAAAGTTTAGGTCTTCCAGACGAATATCTATATTGTTGGCCCAGATATTCTCGGGGCTAGAGTTGCCTGGCTCAGAAAGCGTGAGGGGTGTCTCATACTCGTAGTAATTATCTGAGTAGTCGGTACCTATGCGAATAAAGAGGGTGACATCGCCACGCGTATTGACATTGGGGGGGATAGGGCTTCCGACAAGCGGCTCGGCATGGGCCCAAAGGCGCAGCCGCTCGTAAAAGCGCAGGTCGTAGTTGAAGGTGCGGAAAACACCCCGTGCATCCCCATCCGCAAGATTGCATACACGCAGCACTAGACTTTGCTCATTCTGCAAAATGCCTGCTACGGGGCTTCCTGGTACAGGCTGACGAAGAATACGCGGGGGGAGGACATAAGGAAAAGGCTGACGCGACCCATTCTCCTCAATATTCACCGTGCCCGTTTCAAAGGTGGTAAGGTCGGTGCCAGGTTCAGGAGTTTGGCTTTCGTTGCGCTGATTGAGGTTGATAAGGGCACGTCGCCAGGTAGGAGCTACCAATTCCAGCTTACCGAAACGCAGGACGACCTCCTTATCAAAGTTTGTAAGATACAGGCGGATAAAGTCAATTGCCTTGAAATTCTGTATTCCGCCCACGGGCGTACCGGCGCTCAGGGGCACGCGGAAGAGGTACCAGCGCGTGGTAAGTGTGCGGCCGTTGGGTAGCTTTACCTCCTGTTCCCGCTTATCCACGATGAAGTTTCGGCCCAGCTGAAGGTCTGCGGGGCGCAGGGAAATGCGGTAGGAAAAGTAGGCCTCTTGGGTATTTAGCGTGCCATCTAAGTTGATATCCTCCACATCGGGTAAAGCGCTGGCCTGGCGCGTATAAGGCTCCCCCGCACGCGGGATAGGAGAATTTCCTTCTAACCCACTAAATCGCTGATAGCGCTCCAGAATGCTAGAGCTGGAGATATCACGGAAGTGCGCGTAGTCGTCGCTGGAGGGGTCATTAGAGGCCTGCTGGTAGGCTTCAGGTGAAAGAACGCGCTGAAGCTCCTGTAAATAATCGGCAAAAAAAGTGCGTTCGGCTTCATTTCCTAAGCCGTCCAAACCTACATCTTGGAACTGGCGGGCGGCCGGGTTATTGTCAAAAGCCAGTGTAGGAATTTGAATATTTGGTACTCGGCCCCAGGCGGTAAGGGTGAGGTTGCGGTTGGCCGCATTATCTTCGGCGTTAGTGGGTAGGCCGTGCTCGTAGGCCCGCCGATTGTCGGGCAGCACATCTTCACTCATTTGACCAAGATTGAAGTATAGATCTCCGCCCGAGGCATTCGGGTCTTCTAAGAAGGGATCCATGAGCCAGAACTCAATAAACTCGTAGTTAGCCGCCTCAAAGTCGGTATTTCCGATGACGCGGCGCATGATTCCAGCCCAATTGCGAGCGGGATTGCGGAAGGTCCCATCGGGCCGAAGGTCGGCAGGGTTAGTGTTGTAGTTGTAAGGCCCGCGCTGCTGCGGCCTATAGTAGAGGTCAAACGTGGTAAGGATATTGCTCCCAGCGGCTATGGTACGATTAGGGAAAACCTCCGCCGGCTCCACGCGCCGAGTATAGTGGGCATTGAGCGTAGGGCTTTGGTCATCTAAGCCGAAGCTAGAAGGCCGATTGAAGAATTCAGGGTCAATAAAATACCAGGACAAAGCGGCGCGGGTGAAGTTAGCGGCCCGTGGATGGTTGGAGGCCGGCAGAAGCGGGGGCGGTACGGAGGCTAACCGCCACTGCGTCCATTGCGTAAGGTCTAAAGTATTCCGTAGGCCCTCAAAGTCATCTATGTAGGCGATACCCTTCTCTTCGCCGGCTACCACCTGACGAGGAATCCCCGGCAAAAGCTGGGCAAATTCCCCCTTGAGGGTAATTTCGCTCTCCTCTTTCGTGCTGTAGAAGGGTAGCTTATTGAGCAGCGCACTTATAAAGCGGGAACGTTCCTGGAGTTGGATATCAGTGCCCCACATGAGGTTGGCGGCTGGCTCTTCGGAAATAATCACCTTATTGATCAGGGGGCGCTCATAGAAGCTCAGGCCCGTAACGCCCAGTTGAAAGCGCGGCGAAGGGCGCCATTCTATGCGGCTCCCTACGAGGGTTTTCTGGTCTATGCCGAAAAGCTGATTGGTCTCAAAGCGCACCCGAATCTCTTGACCCGACTGCAGGATGCCCTGATTGAGGATAGTAACTTTGCCGATAGTATAGTCCACCTGGTAGTCTACCCCTTCGGTAAGGGGAGCCCCGCCCGCCGTAACCTGTATGCTGCCGGGCTGAATTTGGGGCGTATTGAGGTTGATTTCCGCTCCTGTGGAGGATAAAAAGCTGTATTTCAGCTTGAAGCGGTTGAGCTGAGGATAGTATTGAATGGCATCTACCTGCGTGAGGCGATAGAGAGGGTCATACGCATAGCGAATAGAGTCATTTACAGGGTCTGAGGTGAATTGCCGCACTAAATGCCTCCCAAAAGGCTCCAAAACCGGAAAGAAAATAAGCCCACGGTCAGGAAAGATGGTGATTTGAGGAATAAAGTCAAAGGTATTATCGGGCCCGGCCTCCATATTATTGCGCAGGCGGTCTAGGCCTAAGACCTGGATCAGAGGCCGCTCGCGCGTATCGGGTGAAGGTAGATACGCCACATCGCCGCTGCCATCCGTGGCCTCATAGAGCACCTGAAGTTCAAACCCTTCTGGCCGAATGTTGAAAGCCTCTAGCCGATACACATTTTTCATCATAAGGTCCCAGGTAGGGTAAGGCTGATTATTTAGAGCAGGGCGGATGGCCTGCGGCTTGAGCATTTTGAGAAAGAGTACGTTGCTATTTTGGGGGTCAGCGGGCTGATCTACTGAGAATTCACCCACCCGATACACCCGATTGTCCCCAGCAAGGGTGTATTCATAGGCTACGAAGACGGCGTCATTGGGCTGAAGGGAGATATTGAGGCTGATATATCCCAGCTGGCGATGAACGAAGAATTCATTTTCATTGAGGCGGCGCATGTTTTCTACCAGTTCAAAGTCCTGGCCATTCGTAAGGCCCTCTTGGGTAAGGTAATAGATCACCGAATCGCGCAGGCGAGCCCCAGGGTGGCGCGTCACGCGCGCATAGAGGTCATTAGCCGAGTTATCTGGGTAGTCGCCCGTGACCACTAGCCCTCTATTGAAGACGCGCCCCCCACGGCCAGACACGTTCTCGCCTAAGTCTATAAGACCTACTACATTCCGGTTGTTTTGGGTGGTCGCGTTAGCGCGGTTGGTAACCCAAACCTCTATGCGCGTGATATTGATGGGAGAGGAGACTACGGGGAGGGTAGAAAGCGAAGGTTCATACAGCGATCGGAAGAAATGATTGAGGAAGAAATGCCTATTGAAGTCGTATTCGCTGGCTTTTTTGACGCGCTCTTGGCGCTGACCTCCGGCTTTTACTACGACTTCTTGGCTTTTACTGCGCTGCTGGGAAGCGATAGCGGTGACGAAGATAGGCCCAAATTGTAGGCGGGTCTTGATGCCCCAAAGGTTTTGCCCCCCAGTAATCAGCGTACCGCCTAAAGGCAGCCCTACATTCCCAGCCTCTATGCTCTTGATAATATCGTCTTCGTAGCCTTGGTATTCTATCTTGAATTGATTTTCAAAGCTAAAGCTTGTCTGAGTGTCCCAGTTAAGCCGCAGTTTTAGCTTTTCGCCGATGCTACCCAGCACATTCATTTGGATTTGCTGGTTGAAGGCAAGGTTGGTGTTGCGCTGCTGACGGATTGTTAGGGCAGGGTTACGCATGCGGTTAGTGCGCAGCGAAAGGTCTATAAGTACGTTGATATTTGGGCGGATATCTACGCGGCCGCTTCCGAAAATGTCGCGAAAAAGTTCGCTATTGACATTTATAGGAGGAATAAGGCCGGAGAGGGATTGGGCGGTGGGGCTGGTGGGCGTACGGCCGGGGGCCAGCTGAGCCTCGCGACTGCGTCGGTCTAAATACTGATGGATGAAGCGCTGCTGACGCAGCCGCTCGTATTCCTCGCGCGTGATATAGGAGGGTGGGCGAATATCCCGTCCGCCTACGCGCTCGCGTACCCAATACCCTCGTCCATCGGGAGCTAGCTCATATACTACCTCGTAGGTGCTGGGCTGGGGAAGCATCCAAGGCGGAGCTGGTGAAGGGCGAACGGGTGCATCGGCGGGTGAATCGCGAAACCGCCGCCGTGTTGTATCCGGCGTCTGCGCCCAAACACGACCGCCTTCCAATACTAGTACTACAGCACAGAGCCAGCCACCAACACGCGCTCGCACTTAGCCATAAGTCTCCACGGCGAAGTTAAGGGATAGCCCTTAGTAGTACAAGTGATTGCCCACGCGCGTAGCCGGGCAGTTACCCGAACGCATCCATGTCATCCGACTCGCCCGCCCTGGCGCACAAGCTTCTGCAAGCGCCACAATCAGCAAAAGCCCTGCAAAGATGCTCCTTTTCTGCCAGCGACTAAGCATAACTCAAAGGTACAATTTTTTGCCTGACTCCAATTCCCGACGCGGAGGGGTCTTGGCGTAGGAATGGCGACTTGAGGGAATGGCAAGGGCATGGTGTATCTATAGGGCGTCTAACGCGCCGCCCCCGACGCCCTCCACTACAGCTTACTACTAGCAAACTCACACACATCAGTAGGCTTTTCAGTGGCATAAAAGTTCTTGAAGATAGTTTCGCAAACTTGCAAACCAGCCGGGATTGTTCAGAGGATGTTCCTGCCGAAACGGATAGGCATCTCCCTGGGTAAAGCAAATCCCCTCTATCCGCACTTGGAGGGTGTAGGCCTTATCGGTAAGAATTCGGTTACTGCGAGCATACACGGCCTGGAGCGGTTGGGCCTTGAGTTCCAGTCGCTGTACAAGCACCAGAGCCCGCCAGGTGGGTGGCAGGGTATGAGGACTCCGAATATACTCGGCTGCTGCTGGCAGGCGATTTAGATTTACGCCTACTCGCCCTTCTGCCCTCCAAGCTTGAGCCACGCTATCACCCAGCCGAAGGAGAAAAACCGCCTTGCCCGATAAAGAGGCCGAATCGTTTGTCAGAATAGCCTTGCGATAAAAGGGGTCAAACGCAAACCCCCGACTGGAGAAATATACTCCTACTGTGTCCTGCGCTTCAAGGGCTGACCAAGCGCCACTCCCTATGATAGCTATCCGTACTGCGAACCAGCGCACCATTAGAAGAGAGGTCGTACGCATCTAAGCGCTCGTATCGATGAATAAGCCCCTTCCCGCGCGTATAAACCTCAAAAAAGTAGGCTTTTTGCAGCAGGCTAAGGGTGTCCTCGCGGCGCAGAACTATTACGCTGGAGGGGAAACGGCGTTGATCGAGGGTGTAGGTGGTATCTAGGTGGGCGTAGCGGGCGTATTCGGGAGGTAGGTTGGTATAGGCGTGCCGGTTCCACCGCAGAAAGGGTGAGAGCGGGAAGCGCAAAATAAGGTAGCGCCGATTATCCTCCCATAGCTCGGCTTGCGCCGTATCGCGATAGGCCAGCCCAGCGCGCCAAAAGCTCCACGAAGCGCCCGAATAGCTGCTATCCCAGAGTACATAGTAGCTTGGTCGGTTGTAGGCATCGCGCGTAAGGGTATCCACACGTAGGCGCAGAAAGTACCTGTGCGGCACTGCTCCCGAAGTAGTATAAGTCGTTTCCTGTACTAGGTAAATCCAAGTAAGACCAGTTTGCAAAGGAAAAAGGCTCTGCCCCTCCTCGTAGTTGGGTAGGGTTAGAGTGCGCCGGCAAGCCACCAGCGCAAGAACCAGACCCACATACCGCACTTCTTCAAAAATACTTATTTTTGAAAAAATTCCCGAAAGCGGCGCAGGAAGCTTTTTTCAGATTTTTTAGGGGTAGGCTGGAAGGTGCCGGATTGGCGCATAAGCTCTAAGAGTTTTTTGTCTTCGCTACTTATCCGTTTGGGCACCCATACATGGACTTGTACAAGGAGGTCGCCGCGCTTTCGGCTATTGTAATGCGGGAGGCCTTTGCCTGTAAAGCGAAAAACTTCCCCAGAAAGGGTGCCCGGCGGTAGAGAAAGGCTCAACTTTTCGCCATCAAGCAGCGGAATTGTAAGAGTGGTGCCGAGCACGAGGTCGGGGTAACTGACCCAAGCCTCATAGAGCAGGTTATATTCCTCTCGTATGAAAATGGGGTGGGGTTTTTCCCGCACCTCTAGAAGGAGGTCGCCGGGAGGGCCGCCCCACGGCCCCATATGGCCTGCTCCGCGTAGAGCCAGCGTCATGCCGCCCGTAGCCCCAGGCGGTACTTCTATAAGCTGCCGGTGCATGCGCGGCCTCACTCCCTTGCCTTCACACGCTGAACAAGGGCTTACTATGCGAAAGCCGCGCCCCTTACACTCTGGGCAGGTCTGGTAAATCACCTGCTCAAAGAACCCTCCGCCTACACGGTAAGCCACCTGGCCGCTCCCCCCGCACAGGTTGCAAGTAAAAGGTACAGTACCTTGCGCACTGCCTGTGCCCCCACAGGCTTCACAGCGCATCTCCCGCAGATATTCTATCTCCCTCGTAAGGCCTGTAGCAATCTCTTCTAAAGTCAATTCTAAGGGTAGGCGTATATCCTCTCCCCGCACGGCTTGGGGACGCGCACTGCGCCGGCGTCCTGTGCCAAAAAAAGTCTCAAATACTTCCTCTACGACCTGTGTAAAGGGGTCTGCTGAAGGGGGCGGCGCCGAACTAACCGTGCCAAAAAGGTCGTACTGACGGCGCTTCTCAGGATCACTAAGCACTTCGTAGGCTTCCGAGATTTCTTTGAAGCGCTCTTCCGCTTCCCGATTGCCTGGATTGCGATCCGGATGGTACTGCAGGGCCAAGCGGCGATAGGCCTGCTTAATCGTCTCTAAATCCGCGCTGCGCGGGACGCCTAAAATAGCGTAATAGTCTTTTTTCATTCAGTTACGATTATCTGGGCGGGGCGTAGCAGAAGCCCACGGAAGAGATACCCTGGCTGTACAACCTCTAAGATAGTATGAGGCTGCACACCCTCGGGTGCTGGTACTGTGGAAAGAACCTCATGGAGTTGGGGGTTCGGAAGACTGCCTATATCGGGATAAATAAGAGTTACTTCAAGGCGCTGGAGGACTTGGAGGAGCTGGCGGTGGGTGATTTCTAAGCCTTCCTTGAGTTTTTCTAGGTCGGGGGCCTCTTGGGCGGCTTGAAGCCCTCGGTTCAGGCTGTCTATCAGTGGGAGAAGGCTGCGCAGGAGTTCCGCTTGGGCCTGTAAGATATGCTGAGGAAGGTCGCGCTGGACGCGCCGGCGGTAGTTTTCCAGCTCAGCAGCAGCACGCATCGCCTGGTCCTTCCAAAAAGCTACCTCCTCTTGCAGGCGCTTGACCTCAGCGGCCTCCGAAGCCTCTGGCTCGGCGCTAGGAGAGGCCTGAAGCTCCACTTCTACGGGTTCTACCTTTTCCGTCTCTACCTTTTCCGCCTCGCTCATAGTTGGGAGGGATAGGTTTTTTGAAACTCCTCCCACCCCATCGTGCGATAGTATCCCCCGCCAAAGTAGCGCAGAATCTCGTCCATGAGTTTCGGCTCAATATAGCCGCGCAAGGTGAGGAGCGTGCTACCCCGGGGATCCATCAGCACGAGGGCAGGATATTCCATTTTCCCTTCCAGCAAAAGGTATGCCACTTCATTCGCATGGACCTCGGGCAGGTATGGGAAGAAGGTGCCATTGAAGAAAATGGAGTCGCGGCTTTCGGCATTGAGACGCACGCAGTGGAAATTGCGGACCGCATAGGTAGCGATGACGGGATGTGCCCAGGTAATCTGATCCATAAGGACGCAGAGGCCACACCAGGGCGTATAGAGGTAAATTAGGAGAAGCCGATCCTGGTAGCGGGCGCGTTGGAAGGCCTCCTCTAGCCCTTGCCAGTAGATTTGTGCCAGAAGGGCAGAGGGGAGTAGGCAGGTGTGCCAAATTTTCATGCTAAGAGGGCAGCTATGCCGGGAAGCGTCTGCCCCGCCAAAAGCTCTAAGAGCGCCCCACCACCCGTGGAAACGAAGCTGACTTGGTCGGCGACGCCAGCCATTTCCACTGCGGCCGCCGTATCGCCGCCCCCGATAAGGCTATAGGCGCCGTGTTGGGTGGTTTCTGCCGCCACGGCCTCGGCGACAGCCTGCGTACCAGCCCGAAAAGCCGGCCACTCAAACACGCCCATCGGCCCATTCCATAGAATCGTGCGACTACCTTGGATAAGCCGGCGTGCCAGCTCAATCGTAGCTGGCCCGATATCAAGCCCCATATAGGTTTCTGGAAAGGCGCCAGGCTCATGGGAGAAGATATGGGGCACTGCTTCAGCGGAGAAGGCCTCGGCGGCTACGGCATCCACGGGTAGGCCTATGGTTTTGCCCTGCTGGCGCGCTTGAGCAAGAAAGTCGCGTGCCGCCTCCAGCTGATCAGCCTCCACGAGAGAGCGCCCTACTGGTCGTCCCTCCGCCTTGAGGAAGGTATAACTCATGCCGCCTCCAATTAGCACCCTGTCCGCACGCGGAAGAAGGTGCTTTAGCAGAGGAAGCTTATCGCTTACCTTAGCCCCCCCTACAATGAGGAGGTAGGGCCGTTCTATAGTGTAGAGTACCCGCTGAGCATTTTGCCATTCGGCTTCCACAAGAAAGCCAGCGTATTTTTCTCTAAAGAGGCGAGGTAGGGCATCCACCGAAGCATGGGCTCGGTGCAGCGTCCCAAATGCATCATTTACATACACCTCGGCCCAAGCCGCTAAAGCCTGCGCTAGGTGCGGGTCATTTTCCGTCTCACCCGAGAAAAAGCGGATATTTTCCATAAGGTAAACGGTGCCCGGCGCTACGGGGAAAGGGGTGAAAGGGTCGGCAATCCATCCTACCGGGCGCTGGAGGAGGTTTTCTAAGTGGCGACGCACGACTTGAAGGGAATAGCGCGGGTCAGGTACCCCGGCTTTGGGACGGCCGAAGTGCGAGCACAGAATAACGCCTGCCCCTTGGGCCAAAAGGTATTCAATCGTAGGCAGTGCCGCCCGAATGCGCCGATCGTCCGTAATGAGCTCCCCTTCTACAGGCACATTGAAGTCCACTCGGGCAAATACCCGCCGCCCTTGCAGGGCCGCCTGACGTAGGGAAGGAAGATGGGGCATTACTCTAAGCCCGCTATTTGGGCTAGCCGCACGACGAGGTCAGCCGTACGACATGCATAGCCGTATTCGTTGTCATACCAGCCCAGCACTCGCACCATGTTCCCTATCACCATGGTAGACTGGGCGTCAAAGATGCAGGAGTGAGGGTTGCCAATAATGTCCGTGGATACAATGGGGTCCTCAGTGTATTCCAAGATGCCTTTTAGCGTAGTTTGGGCTGCTTCGCGGAAGGCCGCATTTATGGCTTCTTTGGAGGCGGGTTTTTTGAGTAGGGCTACAAAGTCGGTAACCGAGCCATCCGGCACGGGTACTCGCAGGGCTATGCCATCTAGTTTTCCTTTTAGGTGCGGTAGGACAAGGCCTACGGCGCGCGCCGCTCCTGTAGTAGTAGGGACAATATTCAGACTAGCGGCTCGGGCTCGGCGATAGTCCTTATGCGGTGCATCCTGAAGCCGCTGGTCGGCCGTATAGGCATGCACGGTATTCATGAAGCCCTGTTCTACGCCAAAAGCCTCATCCAGCACCTTGACCATGGGCGCCAGACAGTTTGTGGTACAAGAGGCGTTGGAAATCACCGTCATGTCCGGCCGCAGGATATGGTCATTGACGCCCAAAACCACCGTAGCGTCAATATCCCCTGAGGCTGGGGCGGAAATAATTACCTTCTTAGCTCCAGCAGCGAGGTGCTGACGCGCCTGCGCCCCGTCCGTGAATTTCCCCGTAGATTCCACTACGATCGTTGCGCCTACTTTGTCCCAGTTTAGCCGGGCTGGTTCCTTTTCAGCGGTTACGAGGATGCGCCGCTCCCCTACAAGGAGATAGCCCTCCTGTGCCGAGACAGGATAGGGAAAACGACCATGAACCGAGTCGTATTTGAGGAGGTATGCCAGCGTAGGGGCATCGGTTATGTCATTTACCTGTACCACTTCTACCCCCGGCTTCTCTAAAAGGGCTCGCAATACAAGCCGACCTATCCGTCCAAACCCATTAATACCTACGCGCACCGCCATGTCTGCAAAGGTACGCTGGCAGGGGCTAAATGAAATTTGTTCTTTTGGCGATGGCGCGTCGCGTAGGTATATGGCTGCGGAATGACCTCCGGCTCCATGATCAGCCTTCTCTTCAAGCGGCTCTGCAGGCAGGTGCAGAAGAGGTAATTTTTGCCTTCGTATGGGGGCCGCCAGCCGTGAGCTGGGGGCGCCTTTCGTATCCTCCCCCCGCCTTAATCGCCGAGCGCCGTATAGGCCCTACGCGCGAGAGATTTCTGTTAGAGGCCCTTTTAGACTTAGCCGAACGCATCTCCTTATACCTCTTGGAAGGCGAGCCAGACGTAGTGCTACCTGCCTGGGCGGCTGAGCACCAGTTAGAAGCAATATACGCCCATAAGGAATGGGCCGTAGAAGAAATAGCCTATGAGGAAGCCGTGCGCCAGGCCCTAAATCGGCAGGGGGTTGTCCTGAACCTAGTGGAAGCCAATAGCCTCTATGATTCCGCTCAGCTTCCTTTCCCGATTAGCGGCCTGCCGATGCTTTTCACGCGCTTCCGCATGCTCGTGGAGCGAACCCTGCAAGTGCCTGCGCCTTTGCCTACCCCTGCGCAGCTAAAGAGCCCCCCGCTTCCTTCTACGTGGGAGTGGCTTTCTAAGCGCCTTCGCCAGCTTCCGCCCTTAATGGAGCCTTTTCAAGGGGGGGAGCGCGCCGGCCAGCGTTGGGTAGAAACCTACTTCCAAGAAGCCGTTTTCACCTATAAGCAGACCCGAAACGCCTTTCAGGGAAAAACTTTTAGTAGTCATTTTTCGCCTTGGCTAGCGCTGGGCTGCCTTTCCCCGCGCTGGGTGTATCAGCGGCTTCGGGAGGCGGAGCGGCGGCGCGGCGCCAACGAATCTACCTACTGGCTCTTCTTTGAGCTTTTGTGGCGGGAGTATTTCCGCTGGCTGAGTGCCCGCTGGGGCCGAAAGTTTTTCGCCGCCTCCGGCCTACGCGGCCTCAAACTGCCTTGGCAAGAAGATTCAGAGCGTTTCCTCGCCTGGCGAGACGGAAAAACCGGCTATCCTATCGTAGATGCCGCTATGCGTGAGCTTAAAGCCACTGGCTGGATGTCTAACCGAGCCCGTCAAATCGTAGCGAGCTTCTTCACCAAAAATCTCTTCTTAGACTGGCGCTGGGGGGCTGCCTACTTTGAAGCGCAACTGATAGATTACGATGTGTACAGCAACTGGGGCAATTGGCTCTATCAAGCGGGGGTAGGGACCGATGGCCGCGGTTTTCGCTGGTTTGATCCAGTCCGCCAGGCCAAATTGTACGATCCTACAGGCGCCTATATTCGCCAGTGGGTACCAGAGCTAGCTTCCCTGCGTGCGCCGCAAATCTACATGCCCGACCCAGACCTTCGGGCTAGTTTAGGCTATCCGCAGCCTATTGTGGACTGGCAGAAGAGTTTGGCGTATGCTAAGGATACCTATTGGCGGGCCGTCAAAGGTGCGCCGCAGGGGAATGCCCTCCTTAAGCTGCTAGCCGGCGATGAGGAAGAGGAGTAAGGTCGTACTTTTCTGGAGTACGGGCAAAGACAGTGCGTGGGCCCTTTACCGCTTGCGCAAGGCAGGCTGGCCTGTGGAGCTTCTTCTGACTACCCATCGGACAGATGGGACTATTCCCTTTCATAATGTGCCAGTAAAGCTGGCGCAGCGGCAGGCCGAAGCGGCTGGCTTATCCCTTCACCTTGTTTCCCTGCCCTTTCCCTGCCCTAATGCGCTCTACGAAGCAGTTATTCTTGAGACCTTACAGGGGCTTTCTCAGGAGGGCTTCGGCTATGTGGCTTTTGGAGATCTCTATCTAGTAGATATCCGGGCCTATAGGACAGCGCTGGTGAGGCGCAGTGGGCTTGTGCCGCTCTTTCCCGCCTGGATAGGCCGGCCTGTGCGGTCTAAAATTTTAGCGCATAGGCTTCTGCGGCGGGGCTTCCACGCTATAGTATGCTGGGCCGAGCCGCAGTTTTTTCCCGACTTTCTGCCAGGCAGACCGTACAATCGGAGCTGGCTGCGGCAGCTTCCCCCGAAGGTAGATCCCTGCGGTGAAAGGGGCGAGTTTCATACTTTTTGCTACCAAGCACCCGTTTTCCGCCATGCCGTCCCCTTCCGAGACCTCTGGCCTGCCGGCATGGCTTGAACTTCGGCCAGCTGGCTTGTATTGCGTGCCTGGGGATTTTTACTTAGATCCTTGGGCGCCTGTGGCGCGGGCTGTGATTACGCACGCCCATAGCGATCATGCCCGGCGGGGTAGCGAAGCCTATTTATGCGCAGCGGAGAATGCGCCCCTTTTGCGGCATCGCCTGGGAAATATCCGCTTGCAGACGCTGGCTTGGGGCGAGACGCTTAGCCAAAACGGCCTGCGCCTTAGCCTGCATCCAGCTGGCCACATTCGGGGCTCAGCCCAAGTGCGGCTGGAATACCGCGGCGAGGTGTGGGTTTTCACGGGCGATTACAAGCGATGGGTGGATCCTACTACGGCGCCTTTTGAGCCGATTAGGGCTCATGGGCTCATTTCCGAAAGCACCTTTGGCTTGCCGATTTACCAGTGGAGCGCTCCAGCAGAAGTGATGGCCGCCATAGTAGCCTGGTGGGAAAGCTGCCGAAAGGAAGGCAAAAATGCGCTGCTCTATGCTTATACTTTGGGAAAGGCTCAAAGGATTCTAGCCTTGCTCTCCGAAGCCGGCCCTTGCTATGTGCATAAGAGCATCGCAGCGATAAATTACCTGTATGAGCAGGCGGGGGTTAAGTTGGGAAAGTGGCAGGTTCTCGTACCGGAAGCGCTACCTCGCCTAAAGGGAGCTCTTTGTATCCTTCCGCCTGCGGCGCAGAAGGCTAGGTGGCTCAGTCAGCTAGAGCCCTATGAGGAGGCTCAGGCCTCGGGGTGGATGGCGGTACGAGGGCGCCGCCGCCAAAAGGCCCTCGACAGGGGATTCCCCCTCTCCGACCACGCCGACTTTTACCAAATTCTCCAAACCGTTAGGGAAGTGCAGCCTGAGCGGGTTATCTTTACTCATGGCTATACTGAGGCTATGGCAGATTACCTGCGCTGGCAAGGGTATGCGGCTTATGCTTGGCGCAGCCGGTATGAGGGCGAAGCCTAGCAGCTAAGGGGAAGGTAAGGGGGCTTCGTCGTACCCCATAGAAGGGGCCTAGGAAGTACTCCATCCAGTTGACGCAAAGGCCGAAAAGGCAGGCTCGTAAAGGAATTTAGCCGGCGGCGTACCACATACCTGAAAAACGTCCAATGGGCGCGGGCGATGGCCCCGACGTGGGCTGGGCCGTAGCGGAAAAGGAAATAAAGGGCTGCTGGGGCATCTAACAGCAGCCGCCACCCCACACGCCAGTAGCGTTCTAAACCGCCTAGGTTTTCCCAAAGCAAAAAAAGGCTATTGCGGAAGTTGTAGTAGGTTTTTTGGGCATCAGTGTAGGTAAGGGACCCGCCCCCGACGTGATAGATAACGCTGGCCGGCTCATAGGCAATCTGCCAGCCAGCCCGTTGGAGCCGCCAGCAGAGGTCTATCTCTTCCATGTGCATGAAGTAGTAGGGCTTGAAGAGTAGGCCTTGGAGAGAATTCAGAACAGCTTGGGTGCGCAGGACGAAAGCCGCGCCGCTAGCCCAGAAGATACGCGAAGGCTGAGCGTACTGATTTTCGTCCTTTTCGCCGCGGCCACGGCAGGTAGGATAGCCCCAAGGATCCAGGAAGCCGCCCGCGGCCCCAGCGTATTCAAATTCATTACGTGCCTGCCAGGAGCGTATGCGTGGCTGGACAGCCGCCACCTGAGGGCACTTTTCCAAACGCCTTATCAGGGGTGAAAGCCAAGTGGGCGGTACCTCCACATCGCTATTCAGTAGGGCTAAGTAAGGCACATGGCGACCATGCTCCTCAAAAAATCTCTGATAGCCCCCTGCATAGCCTAAATTCTCCTCGTACCGTAGAGCTTTTACGGTTGGGAAGGTATCCCTTAGCCAGGGGTATAAGGGCGGCTTACTAGCATTATCTATCACCCAAACGGTGAGATTGGGGTAGTCGGTGGCGAGCACAGTAGGTAGGAATCGCTCTAGCCATTTTTTCCCCCCATGGGCTAAAATGGCCGCATATACGGGCGCCACTGCGGCAAAATTCCGCCTTTTGAGGCAGTTTTTGGGTTATCTTCGTGGTAAGTGGAGTGGAAAGAGGCCCTACTTGAGGCTAAGCGTCTCTTTTGCCTAAGTCATCCGCGGCCCGATGGCGATGCCGTGGGGGCCCTTCTGGGTATTTACCACACTTTGAGGGCCCAAGGTAAGGAAGTCTTAGCCGTACTCCCAGATCCTGTGCCGCAGCATTTGCGGTTTTTGCCTGGCTGGGAAGCTATCGCCATATGGTCAGAGGCTAAGGAAGCTATCTTAGCTGCAGCGCGGGAGGCCGACCTTTTTATTTGCGTAGATTTTGGCAAGTGGGATAGGATTGATGAAGCGCTACAGGCCCTTATAGATCCTGCCCGGCTGATTTGGGTAGATCATCATGCGGACAGCCTGCCTTTATCGGCGCAGTGGAATTTCTGGGAGCCGGCGGCGGCCGCCACCTGTGAGCTGCTTTATGAGACAATTCTGGAGCCCTTTCGGCCGCTGGCTATGCCAGCGCGGCTAGCGCTTTATACAGGGCTTATCACGGATACGGGCGGATTTCGGTTTCGCAGTGTTACGCCCCGAACCCTCCAAATTGCGGCCGAGCTTATCCAGCCCCCCTTCCCCCTTGAAGCTGTGCATCACTACATTTTCCAGCGCAAAAAGCTTTCTACCCTTCGCCTACAGGCCTACCTCATCCAGAATTATCTCCAAAAGTTGGACGACTTACCTGTGCTTCTTCTGCCTATTCCAGCCAGTGAGCTGGAGCGCTTTGGGGTGGATTGGGAAGAGGTAGAGACGCTTCCTAATCAGATTTTGGCGCTGGAGGGGGTGCTGCTTGCCGTAGTGCTTAAGGAATATCCTGAGGCGACTCGCATAAGTCTGCGTAGTGTGGGAGATTTCCCTTGCCATGAGGTAGCCCAGCATTTTGATAAGGGGGGCGGGCACCGCAACGCCGCTGGGGCTACGCTCTACCGCTCATTAGAAGAAAGCCTAACTTTTACTAAGCAACTCCTTCAAGAGGTATATGCGTCACGCTTACTGGCTGATTATAGGGCTTTTTTGGAGCGGCTGGCGCTGCACCAGCTCCAGTGAAAGCGCTGAAGGTACATATATAACCCCTCAAAATCTTGACTCACCTAAGCCTGCTCTACTCCCAGGCGAAAAGAATAAAGCTTTGCGAACAGCTCCCCCCGCTACGCCCTTGCCTCAGAAGTTTGTGCCCTATCCTATTGACTCTACTAAACTTCAGGTACTTCCCTCAGGCTTGAAGATATATGTACATCGGCGGGGGGAAGGCAATCAGCCCCGAGCAGGCCAGCAGGTAACCGTCCATTATCATGGGCTCCTGCCAAATGGGAAGGTATTTGATAGTTCTTATGAGAGGGGACAGCCTTTTAGTTTCTGGCTTGGGCGTGGTCAGGTGATTGCGGGGTGGGAGGAGGGGTTAGCCCAGCTGCCAGTAGGCTCCCAGGCCGTGCTTATTGTGCCCCCCGAGCTGGGCTATGGAAACCAGGCCTACGGCCCTATTCCACCTAACGCTACGCTGATCTTCTATGTGGAGGTATTGGCTGCTATGTAGTGTAGCGGTATGGGGGCAACCAATAGAGCCCTATACTCATAGCATAGCGGCTTCCCCCTTTCTGCATTCTTTTGGCTGGGGTTTAGGCGTACTGGTGCAAAACTGGTCCGATCCCCAGAGGGGCTCCTTCTGGATGGGGGACTTTAGCTCCTATCGTACAAAGTATGAGACGCGCACCCGCTCCGCCTATCGGGATCAAGGAGGTAAGGATTATGTCTTTGGCAAGCTTTACTACGCCTATCTCTTGGAACTGGTATATGGGTGGCAGTACATCGTGGCGCATCGCACCCCTACTACGCCCCTTCAAGTCAGTCTTCAACTGGGGATAGGGCCTGCCTTAGCCTTGCTCAAGCCCTACTTTATTGAAATTGCCATCCCTATCTCGTCCACTCAGGCGATTATTCAGATAGATACCTATAAGCCTGGGCAGCATACCTACTACGATATTGTGGGGGAGGCGGATTTTTATTTAGGCTTTGATAAGGTGCGGGGCGTGCCGGGCGGTTTAGTTCAGGTGGGGGCTCTTGTAGATATGGGCCATAGTCCAGCCCTTGTGCGAAGTCTAGCGCTTGGTTTGCGTGCTCAGGGTTTTTTTCAGCCCATTCAAACCCTTCATGATAAACCCAAGCGCAGCTTCTGGCTTTCGGGGTATCTGGCTTTTTATATTGGCAACGCATGGAAGTAATAGTATGGGTTAGCCTAGCTTATCTACTGGGCTCGCTTACGCCTGGGTTATGGCTGGCGCGTGCCTATGGCGTGGATATTCGAAAAGTCGGCAGCGGAAATATCGGTAGCACGAATGTTTATCGGGTATTGGGGTTTTGGGCTGGTGTGCTTGTGCAGGTCGTAGATATAGGGAAGGCGGTGGTGCCCGTTTGGCTGGCTAAGCTGCGCGCCGTGCCAGAAGCAGGGCTCTATGCGGTGGCTACGGCGGCGGTACTTGGCCACATCTATCCCATATGGGCGGGCTTTCGTGGAGGTAAGGGTATCAACACCCTTTTAGGGGGCATGCTTATCATCGAGCCGCTGAGCGCCCTAGCGGCTACAGGTACTTTTCTCCTTACCCTTTCCCTAAGTTGGATTGTGTCTCTTAGCTCGCTTTCTGGTGTGGCTAGCTTTCTTTTGTGGCATGGCGTGGTGGGGGAGGGCAGCGCCATAGGCTATCTGGCGGGCGTGCTTTGGCTCGGACTCGTGCTCTATACCCATCGCCAGAACCTAGCGCGCCTGCTAGCGGGTAAAGAGCCGCGCGTAGGGCAAAAAAGCCCTTAATTTTGAAAGACGGCCATGCGCTTGATAATTCCGATGGCGGGGGAGGGGAAGCGGCTGCGGCCGCATACATTTACCACCCCCAAACCCCTTTTTCCGCTTTTAGGCAAGCCAGTGGTAGAATGGCTTGTGGAAGAGGTAGGTCGGGCGCTTGCCCAGCCTATAGAAGCCATGGTGTTTATAGTACGGGAGCTAAGCGCCGACCATCGGGCCTTCTTGGAAAGGCTAGCCCAGCGCTGGGGGAGTCAGGCGATTTTCTGTACCCAATCGGTGCCCTTGGGGACGGCGCATGCGCTCTACCAGGCGCGGGATTATCTGCAGGGTCCCTGCGTAATCCTTTTTGCGGATACAATTTTTACCTCTTCGGCTACTATTAGGCCAGAGGCCGATGGGGCCCTTTGGGTAAAGGAAGTTTCGGATCCGCGCAGCTATGGGGTGGTAGAACTTTCGCCCGACGGCTACATCCGCCGGCTAGTAGAGAAACCGCCCGATCCGCCTTCTAATCTGGCAATTATTGGGGTTTATTTCTTGCGGCAGGCGGAGTGGCTTCTGCCGGCCATAGAGTACCTTTTTGAGCGGGACATTCGGGTCAGAGGGGAGTATCAGCTTACGGATGCGCTGCAATGGCTTTGTGAGACGGGAAGGCGTTTGCAGGCGCTTCCTGTGGAAGAATGGCTGGATTGTGGCAGCCGCCTCCTTATTTTGCAAGCGCAGGCGCGCCTTCTGGAGCGGGGGGCCGCTTCCCTGCCTTCGCCGCCGCCTTCAGCGCATATTCTTCCCCCCGTATGGATAGCCCCTAACGCCGAGGTAGAAGCTAGCGTCATAGGCCCCTATGTAGCCATAGAAGCAGGGGCAAGGGTTTATCGCAGTATCCTTTCGCATACGCTCTGCCGCACTGGCGCTGTAGTAGAGGCTTCAGTCCTCCATAATTCCCTAATTGGGGCTCATGCCTACTGCCGTCAGGCGGTGGGCGAAATAGACTTAGGGGATTATAGCCGATATGGGGTGGAAAGCGCTTAGCCTTTGCCTTTTGGCCATTAGTTGGGCTCAGAAAAGATCTAGGCAGACGTCTAAGGTAGATACCCTTCGGTGGCAAGCGGCGGCCGCCCCTTTCACCCGAGCAGTCGTACTTTTTAGCCAAGGTCTTTATGAAGAAAGCGCCGAATACCTCTATAAAGCTGTGGAAGTCGTCCCGAATAGCCCTGGCATTCACCACTATTTAGCGCGGATAGCCTACATGCAGGGGGATTATTTGCGCATGCTCACCCATGCCGAAAAGGCCTACAAGGAAGCCCCAAACGAGCTCTGGCTAGCCTTAGGCTATGCAAGCGCGCTCCAGCTCAATAACCAAGAGGCCGAAGCCCTCGCTGTACTCGAAAAACTTTATAGCCTCTGGCCCAATAACCCCGAAATACTTCTGCGTCTAGCCCAGCTCTATCAAGAAAAGGGTGATTTGGACAAAGCCGACATGCTCTACCAGAAGCTTCAGCACCTTTCTGGAAATTACGAGGAGATTTTTCAGACTCGCATCCACATGTTTGTAGAGGCGGGACAGATAGGGCGCGCCGTGGCGATTGCCGAAACGTTGGCGAATCTCTGGCCTAACCACGAAATCTACTTAGAAACCGGCGCACGCTTGTGTGAGCTTAGCCGGAATATGAATTGCATGATAGATTTTGTACAGCGGCTTTTGCGCATAGACTCAGCTAATCAAGTGGCTTGGGGGGTCGTACTGGACTATCCAGAGGTTTTTGAAAGCGTTTGGGGCAGGGAGGTATGGGAAGAGCTTCTCAGCATCTCCAGCATACCCTTAGAAGTCCGCTACAAACTCCTTAGCCAGGCCGACTTCGTAGAGGAGGAGTTTTTAGAACGGCTAAATAGTTTTTTACGGGCTTATCCCATGGCTGTAGGCTGGGAACTGGCGGCCCAGTACTGGAGGCGCAAGGGGCGATGGGATAGCGCTGGCAAGGCCTGGAAACAAGCCATTGCCCTGGACTCTAGCCAGCTTTCGTACCATCTGGCTTACTTTTATGCACTATGGCAGCAGGGAGGGGGCGACTCGTTAGCCGCAGCCGTGGAGCGAGCTCAGGAACTTTTCCCGGGCCAAGGGCGCCTACTCATCTGGGTAGGCCTCGTACAGGCTCAGCAAAATCTCTGGCGCGAAGCCCTAAGCAGCTTTCAGCGGGCTAAAAGACTAGTGGACGAGCTGGAATCGCCTCTGCGGGAACTTTCAGCCTATTATACCGCTCTAGCCGAAGCGAAGCTAGGCCGCCTTTCCATCTCTACGCGTCAGCAGCTTGAAAATCTGTATCCCGCTCCCATAGGCGCCTATCTGTGGCGGATTTTCACCCTTCGCACGGGTAGTGCGACCGAAGCCATCTATCCTCTACCGACTCAAACCGTAAGCCCTTATACCGAATGGCTAAACCTTCTTCTGGCTTTAGCCCAGAAACGCCCGAATGAGGCCCTCCGCTACGCCCTTCAAGTGGAAAATCTACCTAACCTTCCCTTAGAGCTATGGGAGGATCTTCTGCTTCGCTTTTCGGAGACGGAGCATCCCGAAGCCTACGCCCGCTGGAAAACCTATGCTAAAGCCGCTTATCCCTTAGCTCCGCTATGGCGCACGCTGCCGTAAGGTATAGTTTAGTCAGCCTTCTTCTATTTACTGCCTGTGCGCGCCGAGCGCGGCTAAGGGCGAAAGCCCCTAATCCAGAAGAGCTTAGCCTTCCCCATTTACTTGAAAGGCTGCGCTGGCAGTCCCCCTCAGCGGCGTTCAAACTGAGCTACCGAGCCGTCTATAAAAACGGCAGTGAGCAGCAATTTTCCCTACGCCTCTTAGTGCGCGGCGATTCCCTCTTATGGGCTTCAGCCAGTGCGTTTGGGCTTGAGGGTCTGCGTCTCCTTTGGCGGCGCGATAGCGTCTTTCTGCTGAATCGCCTTGAGCGGACGGCCTATATAGGGCCCGTGGATAGCCTTAGGCACTTTCTGCCCGCTCTAAGCGCCCAAGATTTGGTAGCCCTTCTTTTTGCCAAGCTCCCCCCGCGTTTAGAGACGGCCGAGTGGCGGTGGAATGCCGTCCGACACGCTTTAAGTGGCCGCTTGGCTGCCTACCAGGCCGAAGGCGAGGTGCTTTGGCCCCAAGCTACTGCCTTCCGCCGATGGACGCTCAACCTTCCCGCTCAGCCTCCCCTCACACTTTTGTATGACTGGGAAGAAGGGCGCGCCAACCTGCCTGCTCTGCGCTTTGAGTTTGCCGATGAGAGCACCCTGATACTCTACCCTCAGGCGCTGGAGCTCAATCCTTCCAATCCTGTTACGCCCTTCCAAATTCCCGAAGGCTATACCGTGCGTCCCTTAGCGCAATTTCGCCTGTGAAAAAGTCTCTCCGCGTAGCGATAAGCCCTTGTCCCAACGATACCTTCATCTGGGGGCCTTTGGCTTTAGGCGAAATACGCACGCCCCTGCGCTTCAGCTTTGATTATGAGGACATTCAGACGCTCAATGCTTGGGCGCAGCAGGGTAAAGCCGATATAATCAAGCTTTCCTTCTACCAATTTGCTCAGCTTCCGAGGGGACTTTATCGCTTGCTTCCAGTAGGAGCCGCTCTGGGCGAAAGCGTAGGCCCCCTTCTGGTAGGGCGCCAGGTACTTAGCTGGGCTGAGCTGGCTGAGGCCTCTATCGGCCTGCCTGGCTTCTCCACCACCGCCTATGCCCTCTTCCGTTTTTATGCGCCTCATGCGCAGCGGCTTATTGCTCTGCGCTATGACCACCTAATTCCGGCCGTTGCGGCAGGAGAAATTGATGCCGCTGTAATTATCCATGAAAGCCGCTTTACCTATGAGGCTTATGGGCTCAAGCTTATTCAGGATTTAGGGGCTTATTGGCAGGCGCAAACGGGCCATTTAGTACCGCTGGGTGGGGTAGCGATTCGGAAAGGGCTGTGGCGGCGTCCCGTGATTCGGGCGCTTCGGCGTAGCCTACGCAGCGCCCAGCGCCATCGCAGCGCGCGCCTGATGGCCTTTATCGGGCAGTATGCGCGCGAAATCAGCCCCGCCATACAGATAGCTCATATAGACCTCTATGTGAATCGCTACACCTATCGCCTCGGACCCAAAGGCCAAGCCGCCATCCGCTATTTTCTGCACTGGGTGCGCACTAGGCCGTAAAAAGCTCCAAGCGGTATTTATCGGCGTATTCCAGTAGGTACTGGGCAAGGGTAGGGTAAAGCTGAAGGGTAGGGTCCTGGGCAATAAGCTGCTGCGCTGCAAGGCGCGCCTTCTCTAAGATGGGCTGGTCCTCAATTAGGTCGGCTATTTTGAATTCGGGGAGGCCGCTCTGCTTAGTGCCTAAGAAGTCACCTGGTCCGCGCAGCTTTAGGTCTATTTCGGCGATGCGGAAGCCGTCCTTATATTGGGCCAGGGCCCGTAGGCGTGAAAGGGCCACTTCGCCTGGCGTATTAGGCACGATGAAGATAGCGTAAGAAGGATAGCTTCCGCGCCCTACCCGCCCGCGTAGCTGATGGAGCTGCGACAGCCCAAACCGATCGGCATGTTCTACAATAAGCACCGTAGCATTAGGCACATCTACCCCTACCTCCACGACGGTCGTGCCTACTAAAATCTGAGTCTGTCCCAGCTTGAAGAGCTGCATTTCGCGCTCTTTGCGTTCGCTGCTGAGACGTCCATGGATCATCCCTACCTTATACTCGGGAAAGGTGGCACAGATGAGCTCGTAGCCTTCGGTTACGGCCTTGAGGTCGGATTTTTCGGACTCCTCTATAAGGGGGTAGATGATGTAGGCTTGGCGGCCTTTTTGGAGTTCGCTGCGCAGAAGCTGCCATACCTCGCGCCGCTGGGCCTCGGTACGCAGGAGGGTTTGGACGGGCTGGCGTCCCGGAGGAAGCTCGCGTATTATAGACACATCCACATCCCCATAGAGCGAAAGGGCTAAAGTGCGCGGTATCGGCGTAGCGGTGAGAAGCAAATTATGGGGTCGGTAAGGCTGGGCCTTTTCCCATAAAGCAGCGCGCTGACGCACCCCAAACTTATGCTGCTCATCAATAATAGTAAGGCCTAAGCGGTGGTACTGGACGGCTTTCTGGAAGAGCGCGTGCGTGCCTATGACGCAGGGCAGTTCGCCCGTAGCTAGCTTCTCTAGAAGGCGCTTTTTTTGGGCTGGGGGTGTACTGCCGAGAAGAAGTCCTACGCCCAAGCCTAAGGGGGATAGCCATTTGCGGAAGCTGCGGGCATGCTGCTCCGCCAGCACCTCGGTAGGCGCCATCAGCGCCACCTGATAGCCATTCCCTATGGCAATCAGCGCCGCAAAAAGGGCCACAATCGTTTTGCCGCTTCCTACATCACCTTGGATAAGCCGATTCATAGGTACATTCTGCTGCATATCCTGCCAAATCTCCCGAATCACCTGCTTCTGGGACTCGGTAAGGGGGAAAGGCAGGTATTTATGGTAAAACTCGCGCACTAAGGGCCCTACTTGGTTGAAAGCCGGCGCCGTGTATTGGGTCTGGAGGAGGTACTTGCGACGCACTAAAAGTACCTGCAGGAGAAAGAATTCTTGGAATTTGAACCGGTAGCGGGCACGTTCGGCCTCTTCTACGCTCGTGGGCAGGTGGAGGGCGCGTAAGGCCTCAGGCAGAGGTAGAAGGCCATACTCAGCCCGTATAAATTCGGGTATTGGATCCTCACGCGCAAAGCCTGTGAGACGATACAGCTCCTCAAAAAGCATATGGAAGCGCTTGTTATCTAATTGAACCTGGCGGAGTTTTTCGGTGAGGGGATAAACAGGATAGACGCGCAGGTAGGTGTCGGGCGAGACGCCTTCGCGGAGCGGGATAAGGTCAGGGTGAGCCAAAAAGAGCTTACCCTGCTTGTACTGAGGGCGGCCTATAGCTAAGACTTCCTGACCTGCTTGGAATTTCTGGCGCACCCATTCCCATCCCTGATACCAGCGAAGTTCCATCCAGGCTCGGCCATCGTAGAGCGTGCTTATGAGGAGTGCTTGCGACCGGCCAGGATGTGCTCGGACTTGAAAGGGGCCCAGCCGCCCGCGGAAAACCCCCTCATGCTCTAAGCTGGCCTGGCTTATGGGAGTAATCTGGGCATAGTCTAAGTAGCGCCGCGGGAAGTACTCCAGAAGGTCGGCGTAGGTTTTGAGTCCTACCTCGGCCTCTAAGACTTGGGCGCGGCGTGGCCCCATGCCTTTGAGATAGGCTAAAGGGGTATGCCACACCTCTGGGCCTGCCATCACTCCTTCACAAAGCTGCCGCGAAATGTACCCAAGCCCTCGTCCTGAAGAAGGAGAAGGTAATAGCCTGCTGGCAGCGCTTCTACGTCCAGCTGCAGGTGAGCCGCATTGGCATACGCCCACTCACCGAGCCGATGCCCAGCCGGGTCATAAAGCCAGAGAATCCCCTTCTGCACCCCCGCCGGTAGCCGCAGGTATAGGAATTTAGCCGTTGGATTAGGATATAGGTGAAGCCGACCTGAAGAAGGCGTGCTGCCTACCAGCGCCTGGGGAAGGTCTCGCACTACTTCCACTTCACTCCTGGCGGTATCGGTGCAGTTGTAGTTATAGGCTATAAGAGTCACTGTATAACGGCCTGGCTGAGTATAGGCATAAGAAGGCGAAACAGCCGTACTACTATCGCCGGTCCCGAAAAGCCAGAGGTAACGGGTAGCCCCAGTGGAGGTATTACGGAAATGCACCGTACCGCCCCCTGTATTGAGGTCTACGGGGTTAGGTGAGGCTGTGAAGGCGGCATCCAGAGTGATAGCGCTACAGTTCCATAAGACCTCTATGAGGCGCACGGCGGTGTCGCTGCATAGGCCATTACTCACCGCTAAGACTACGGGATAGCGGCCAGCCGCCGTGTAGGTATGCGTAGGGTTAGGCAGGTTCGCCACAGGCGGGCTGCCATCGCCGAAATTCCAGGTGCGCGCCGAAGGCGGTGGAGTGGTTTGGTCGGTAAAGGTAACGGGCTGCCCTACTTGGGCTGTTGCAGGCCCGCTGAATTGCGCCTGCAGCGGCGTGCCGATTGTAATCCGTACCTCGTCTTCAGCCGAGCAGCCCGAAGCACTCTGGGCTACTACCCGATAGGTCCCCGATACATTAGCTACAATTTCGCAGGCATTTCCGGGTAGAGGTGTATTATCCCGGCTCCACTGACATGAGGTGCCTGCAGCGCGCAGGCGTACGCCATTAGGGTCGCATACGGCCGTATCTACCCCTAAGTCCACGCTGAAAGTTTCATATTGTACTACAATCGTATCCCTTCCCGTGCAGCCGTAGAGGTTGCTGACCAGTACGGCATAGGTGCCGCTTCGGTCGGCCAGGAGGGTTTGAGTAGTAGCAATCGGTACGCCGTTATAGGTCCAGAGATACTGGAAACCCGCTAAGCCCGCATCTAGGAGGGGTGGTGGGCTTCCCGCACACAAAGTGATGTCAGGTCCCAAACGAACGGGAATCTGCGGCTCTATTCGGAGGCGAAAGGTGTCCCGTGCTTCACACCCGCCGGGGTAAGTTACCACGACCGCGTACTCCCCAGCGTTGGAAGCATTTATGGTGGGAGTGCCTGTAGCAAATATGGCGTTATTGTAGTACCAGGTGATGGTGGCGCTAGGGAGGGTGGAAACGGTAAGGGGAATGGGGGGGTCATTTGGACAGCGGAAGGTGTCTGGCGGCAGATTTACAACGGGCGTGCCTACTACTTGTATCAGGAGGCTATCCCAGGGAGTGAAGCCGCAGCAGTCATGGCGCAGACGCAGCTTTACCCAGTAGTTTCCTGGGGTGCTGAAGGTTACGGCACCAGGATTAGCAGTATTAGCCGAAGCGGGGAGCCCTCCAGGAAATAGCCATTCGTAGCCATCGGCACTTATGGAGGTACTAAACGTTACAGAGGAGCCGGCGCAGGTA
Organism: Bacteroidia bacterium; assembly: GCA_039630245.1. Taxonomy (GTDB): domain Bacteria; phylum Bacteroidota; class Bacteroidia; order SpSt-205; family SpSt-205; genus SpSt-205. The sequence goes on along the minus strand of JBCNVK010000001.1, from coordinate 117,056 downwards.
GTGGTATGGGAGGCCTGGATGCGGGGCAGTGGTACGGCTCGGTGGATAAGTACAAAATCGGCATACGTATAGGGCAGACCATCCACTAATAGGGTGGGGGTATAAGCTCGGGCTTGGGGATAGGTGGGGGAAGCGGTGGTACCGATTACGGCGGCTGGCTCGCCGCCCGTATTCCACACAAAGTAGTTGCCTGGAGTGGAAGTGCTTAGTTGTACGGCTTGGTAGGTGCAGGCCGTAGGATTTTCTAGCAGGATAGGGGGTTCAGCGGGGTTGAAGTTGTTTTGTACGATAGGGGCGTAGCTCCCTGGAAGGCTGTGGTGGTAGATAAGTTCGGCGATGCCAGCGGAGCCATTTCCGCCGCGGCCGCCATTTCCGCCGCGGCCGCCGGCGCCGCCTTCGCAGCCGGCGGCGTTACCGCCCGTAACGAGGCGGTCGTTACCCGGCGCTCCGCCTAGGCCGCCAGCACCGCCCAAGCCCCCTGCACCACCCCTACCAGCTTGGCCTGCGCCGCCCGTAGATAAACGGCAATCCTTGATTAGGCCATTTGGGCCATTTCCCCAGAGAAAAATAGCGAAGCTGGCACCGCCAGCCGTACCGCGTCGCCCAGCAGTGCCATGCTGTCCGCCTTCGCCGCCGCCGCCGCCGCCCCCGCCGGGACTATTCCAGTTGTAAGTAGCTCCATTGAGTCCAGGAATACAGCCTATGCTTCCCCCACCCCCTCCTCCACCACCCCCGCTTCCGTCCGTTCCATCCGTTCCATCCGTCCCATCCTGTGGTACGAAGTAGCCCCCTATGAATTGGGCTACGCCATCCTGGCCATCTTGCCCATCCTGCCCATCGGCCCCGGGCTGCCCATCTGTGCCCGTATGGTCAGGCTGAGTAAAGGGGGTAGGGCAGTTGTTGAAGAAGTTCGTTATATCGGTGGCATTTAGGCCATTATTGCAGTAACATAGGCCGGGTTTGCCTATTCCGCCGGCGCCTGCCCCTGGCCCATTGCCAGGCTGGCCATTTTGCCCGGCTGGGGCGGAGATGATGTTCGGATCACAAATGTCGGCGCACTGGATGATGGGTAGGCAGTTAGTAGAGGTGCCGCGTGCACCGCCATTGCCGCCGCGGCCGCCCGCCCGTGCTCCGCCAGACCACCCGCTACCGCCAGCCCCTCCTAAGTTCGTATAGGGCGGTGTGGTAGGATCGCAGCGGCGACAGCCTAGCCCGCCGGGCTGGCCTGGGGCTCCAGCTGCCCCATTCCGACCCGGTGCCCCATCTACCCCATCGCCCCCCTTCCCCGCGTGAATCCTACACCGCACTATGGCGTAATCTCGGCAACCATTTAGATACACGCCGTAGGTAGAAATACCCGGCCCGGGTGCATCGGCTACTTCTATGGCTAAATCCTGTAAGCGAAAGCCGCGTCGCCCCACGGCCTGAAGCGCTGTGAGACGGGGGGGGTTAGGCTCTACATTCGCCGCCGTGCGCCGCAGCGTCGTAGTAGCCGTATTGGATTTTTTCCACCCCTGAGCGGGTAAATAGCCGCCTTCTAAGATTAGGCTGTCTATCCCGATTACTAACGGTGCATCCAGCGTGTAGGTTCCCTGCGCCAAACGTAAATACCGCGCCGTAGGCGAAACTAGTGTAAGCGCATACGAAAGGCTGGCTGGGTTGGCGCGCGTGCCTGCCGCACCGCTATTAGCTCCATTAGGCGTGACATAAATGATCCCGCACTCTTGCGCATAGCCCCAGATTAGCCAAGCCCACACTAGCCCTGACCAGCGGCCCATACGAGCAAATATAGACTAATCAGAAAATATGCTGAAAAGCAAAAAAAGTTTGGCTACCTTCTCGGCTGAAGCCCCAGTCCCATCGCAGAATCGTGCTTTGGTTCCAGGCGAGGCGCAGGCCTACGCCGGGCGAGCCCACCCAGCCAACGAGATTGGGCTTTATTTGGCTCAGTTCATCCCATACGGTGCCAGCATCATAGAAGACTACGCTACCAATGATCCAATCCTGCCAAAGCAGGCGAAACGCATACCAGTGCGTTCGGGCTTCTAGGTTGATTTGGGCTACGACGGGGGCTACGAAGCGATTTTCCCGAAAACCCCGAATTGAACGGGCTCCGCCAAGCACAAGGATACCTCCAGCTTCAGCTTGGCTGGAAATGTCATAAAGCTCTATGAAGTTGACGCGTGGGCCCCAAATGTAGCCAAAAGCCGTAAGACTGGCTAAAGTAAGTCGGCCGCTTTTGCCCCAGCGCAAGGGCGTGTAAAAGGTGACGGCTTGAAGCATTACCTTATTTTGGGTGAAGTCGCTGCCCAGCCAGCGGGTCTGGAGCTCATGCGAATATTCCAAAAAGACGCCATGGGTGGGATCGGGTTCTAAATCGCGCGTGTCGTACATAATAGCCCATGCCAGAATGCTAGAGACCCACCAGCGTCGGCTCTCTTCGTAGCCGCTGAGGCGAAAGCGCTGCCAGGTTCCATCGCGGTATTCTTCGTCGAGGCGTGTAGGGCGCTGAATGGCCTCTACTACTTCGCCGCTGCTGGCGCGTACTTTGGTCCGGTGGCCAGCATGCGAGCGAAAACGCGTAAGGTCTAGCTCATAGCCTAGGAAAAGTCTTAGTCGGCCGCCTGCTAGCAGGCGCTCTATGGCTATGTTGTAAAGCTGCGATTCAAGAAGCATGCGGGCATAGTTTTCATCTGTATAGTAGTTACCGTCGGGTCCTAAAAAGGGCTCGGCTAAGGCCTCTTCGTAGGCCGCCATACGGCGAAAGGCGCGGGGCGGTTCGCCCGGCCTGCGCGGTGGGGCTAAGAGCGGCCTAAACAGATGCTTGCGGCCGATTCCCCAGTATTGCGCATCTGGATCACGGATGATCTCTATGTTAGCCCGCATGCGGTAAGGCCGCCCGAAGAGAAAGGGCGCATCATAATTTGCCACAATGCTATAGCGGGTATTCTGGAAGATAAAAATATTAGCATCTATGCGGTGGCGATAGGCGGTGTAGGCGAAAAAGGGATCTGCGCGCGTACCATTTATATACAGAAAACCCTCCGCACCAAGCCCGAATCCCCGAATAGGGTCATATTCCCAGCGTGGAAGACCCGTGACGAAGGTACCGGTGCGTTTCTCTGCGAGCTCTTCTGGGCTTAGCCGTTTACTGGGGTGAATGTAAAAAGGTGGGGGAGGGAAGCTGTCCTGCGCCCTCCCCCACAGGCCCAAGAAGAGCCCTATAGCGCTCAGCCTCCACACAGGGCAAAGAAAAGCAACCTACACCTATCACTCCCTAATCCTGTGGCTCTGCCCCTTATACTAGCGCCACCGGCGTAGGGGGAAATACCCCACCGTACAGCGCATTAGGGGCAGGTGCATGCCTTACTAAAGGGGTAGAAGGTAGGTAAGGCCTACCAAAAACCCACCGGTCAAGGCCGCCGTAGAGGAACGCTCACTCCCATGCTCATCATGTCCCGCACCACTAGTATGGCTGACGGAACGGTACTTGACATCCTGCTCCCAGTAAGCGTGGGCATGCGTGCCATGGCTATACTCGGCCTTTTTATTTTCTATGTCGGTGAAAGTGTAGTCGCCGCGCAGTTGGAAGGATAGGTGGAGCGATTCGCTAAGGCGGATGGCCACACCTAAGCCCACCGTAGCCCCAAATGTCATAGAAGCGTAGGCTGGCTTATCTAGGCTTACGCGCACAGGATTAGTCGGGCTCTGCTCGTAGAGGATACCTTCTTTATTTCCTGCGGAGAGGGAGATCTCAGCGCTGCCCCGCTTAACGGTCATTTTGTCCTCGGCGCTTAGAAGTAGGCCTAATTGAGGGCCCAAGTTGAAACTAAGCTGTACAGGCGCCTCTGGGTCTGATCCCAGCCGAAGGAGAAAAGGTATCTTCAAATAGTTTAGCCGCGTCCTACCTTCCCAGTTAAGCTGCAGGGCTTCGTCTTTACCCGTGTACCGCTGACCTTCGCTGGAGTAGAGGAGGTCTAACCCTACGCCTACATAGTTGGAGAAATGGTAACCTAGACTCAGCCCGCCCATAAAACCCCAGGTCGTCTTGTAGTCCAAGATAGGGCCAGCATCCATGTCTTCTTGATTGAGGAGCCAGGTAGTTTGGGGGGCACCGACGATTCCAATCTTGAAGGTGTTAGCTTGGGCCCAGATAAGCCCACTCATGCTGAGGAGTACGCCTAGGTTTTTTAGGGTACGCATAGCGCCACAAAGATACAGAAAGGCCCCTTGGCTTCAGGATTTCCGCTGGAAGAAGCGGTGAGCCGCTTCTAAGTCAGAGTGGATTTGGGCCCTAAGAACCTCAGGTGAGTCTATGGGGGTAAAGGGACGAAGGAAGTGTAAGAAGGCTGCGGCGAGCAAGGCCCCGTAGAGCGGCTGCGAAGTCCCGTAGAGAAAGTGGACTTCTAATACGCCCTCTGGGCTGAGGTAGAGCAGGGCGGCTTCGCCTTCTCTAACGGGCAAGGGCAGGGCGTTTAGGCTTGCATAGCCTGCGTAGGTGCCAGCGGGCGGCCGAATTTTTTCGGGCGGAAAGGCTAAGTTGGCCGTAGGCGTGCCTAAAGTACGGGCTATCCCCCGCCCAGGCTGAACAAGACCTCGTACGGTATAGGGATAACCTAAAAGGCGCTGGGCTTCGGCTAAGGCGCCGGCGGCGAGGGCTTGGCGGATGCGCGAGCTACTCACGATAGCGCCCTCGGCCGTATAAGGCGGCACTTGGCGTACGGGGATGCCACGCTGCCTTAGGAACTCGGCGGACCCTTCCCGACCACGTCCAAAGCGGTGGTCGTAGCCCACTATTATGCCTTGGGGGCTTGCCTCCTTTTGTATCCATTCGGTAAGAAAGGCTTCGGCACTTAGCTTGGCTAACTCAGGGGTAAAGGGTATTACGCGCACCCGCTCAGCTTGGGCGCGCAGGAGAAAAAGACGCTCCTCTAAAGTGGTCAAAAGAGGCGGGCTCTCCCCTCGCAGAATGGCGCGCGGATGGGGATGAAATACCCACACTTCCACCCCAGTGCCTTCGGCTTGGGCCCACTCGCGGGCCGCTGCTAGGAGGTATTCGTGCCCCTTATGAACACCATCAAAGGTGCCTAGGGTGAGGATAGGCCCTTTAGAGCGAGTGGCTTCAGGCAGAGGCGTAGCGCTCAGGCTGGATAGCATCGCTTACCACGTACGAACCTATTCGGGTGCGGCGGAGGGCACCGACATAGGCTCCCCATCCAGTGGCTGTCCCGAGATCCTCTGCTAGGCTGCGCACATAAGTGCCTTTGCTGCAGGAGAGGCGCAGAAGCCATCGCGCCGGCGGCTCATAATACACCTCCTCCAGCGCGTAAATCTCTACTAGGCGTGGTCTTAGGGTTAGCGCTTGGCCGGCGCGCGCTAAAGTATAGGCCCGCTGGCCTTGCACCTTCAGAGCCGAAAAAGCCGGCGGCCGCTGAAGGATTTGGCCCGTAAACTGCGCCAGTAGGGCCTTTCGCTCGCTCAGTCCTAGCGGCTCAGGCGTTTGAACTGGCTCTGGGGCAAACTCCGCATCGCCTGAGCGCGTGCGGTAGCCGAAAATCACTAGTACGTAATACTCTTTAGGCAGGGCCTGCAGCTCAGCTAAATAGCGCGTGGCCCGCTCTACCCCCACCAGTACAAGACCTGTAGCCAGAGGGTCCAAGGTACCCGCATGACCCGCCTTCCGTACCCTTAGGGTGCGTTTGACCCACTCCACGACTTGGGTGGAGCGCCAGCCATATGGCTTGTCTATGGCGATTATCTCCATAGAAGTACTGCGCTGCCCAGCCCTATCCGATAAAGGCCGAAGGGCGCTAGGCCCCACCTCTCCCAAATACCCATTAGGAAACGCATAGCTAGAAGCGCCACGCCAAAAGCTACCCCGCTACCTAAGAGGAGAAGGCCCCAGTGAGCCTCTAAAAGGGCAGTAGGCATTTGCCAGAACTTATAGGCCGAGGCTGCGCCCAGCGTAGGCACGGCTAAAAGAAAGGAAAATTCGGCCGCAGCACTCTTATTGAGTCCAACCAGTTGGGCCCCAAGTAGGGCGGCTGCCGCGCGCGAAACCCCCGGAAAAAGGCTTATAGCCTGGACAATTCCTATAACAAAAGCCTGTCTTAGAGAAAGCCCTTCTAATACGCCCTTATTCTGGCGGAACCATCGGTCCATCCCAATAAGAAGAAAACCGCCCAAGACTAAATTTAGGCCTACTACGGCTGGCTGGCTCAAGAGCGGCTCTACCATACCCCGCAGAAGTAGCCCCAGCCCCGCCGTCGGTAAAAAGGCCGCTAGGAGAAGGGGGTAAAGCCGTACCTCCCGCCATCGCCTCCAGCGATAAAAGAATACGGCTAAAATGGCCCCTCCTTGGATGATAATCTCATAGCTCTGAAAAAAAGCCTCCTTTTCTTTTCCCAGCCACGTGCTAAGTAGCACGAGATGGCCAGTAGAAGAGATAGGCAGGAATTCGGTTAGGCCCTCTACTAATGCCAGAAGGAGCGCCTCCCATACGCTCATCGGCGCAGGATAGCGTAGATAAGAGTACCTATCCCTCCTACAATAACCCAAGGCGCTATATAAAGCGCCGGCGAGAAAGTGCGGCTATCTACGAAATAGGGCGGCCAAAGCAAAAGCCCATACCCGATAAGCAGTATAATCACCCCTACTATCAAGGTCTGGTAGTTAGCCCGTGTAAAGGGCATGGGGTTTTCCTCCAGCTTCGGTTTCTTCATATAAGCTTTTCTAAAGTCTGGTTCAGGAACCGCTCCAGCGCAAATTTACTGGCTAAGTAGCCTACTAGGCCACCGAAACTCAATAGAATCGCATACACAAAGGCCAAGCGCGGGTCGCGCAGGAGAAAGGCCAGCGAAAGAAAGTAGCGGTCAATCAGAAGCAGGGCGCCGTGCAAGCTCAAGCAAGCCAGAAAGGCGCTCAATAAACCCTGAATAACCCCTACCATTAGAAAAGGCTTTTGAATGTAGTGGCGCGTAGCCCCTACCAGCTCCATCGTACGAATCTCCAACCGCCGGGCAAATATGGCTAGGCGAACCGTATTGAAGATAAGCAGGAAAGTAACGACTACCATAATTACTCCCACGGCCAAGCCTATAGTCTGCACTGTAGTGGTGCGCTTTTCTAAAATCTCTAGCAGGCGACGGGGGTATTCGGTTTCCTTAACCATATCCCACTCTAGCAGATGGGCCGTCAGGCGGAGAATGCTATCGCTGCGTACTTTTTCGCCGTGGAAAAGTACGCGAAAGGTGGGTGGGAAAGGGTTGAAGCCTTCCATAGCTCGCACAAACTCCTCGCCGGCTATTTCGCGGAAGTTTTCCATGGCTTCCTCGGGGGGAATGTAGCGCACCTCTCGGACGAGCGGGTGGCGGCGAAGCCATTCATATAGGGCATGAACCTGGACGGAGTCCACGGGCGTGTAGAGATGCACGCGGTATTCTAGCCCTGCGCGCGCTTGCTCTAGAAGAAGCTGGCCTAAAAGCAGTAAGAGGATATAGGCGCCCAGTAGAAAAAGCGCTAAACCGCTGCTCAGAAGGGTGGAGAAAAATGGCAGGCTACCCCTTGTCACACAGGTTTATTAAAGCTGAGGCGGGTAGCCCATACGTGAAAGCCGGCTACGGCCCATTCGCGGGCTTGTGGGATCCGTTCTACCGCCTGCTCGTAGGTGTCGGGCGTCAGAATGCCTAGGGTTATGGGAATGCCGCTCTGAATCGCAATATGGAGGAGGGCCGCAAAGACGGCCTGCGCTAAATAGCGATTATGTTCGGTCTCACCTTTGAGGATACAGCCGAGCGTGAGGAGGACTGGCAGCTCACCGGTCTCACCTGGCTCATAGGGCTGCAGGTAGCCAATAGGCCCCGCCGATTCTAAGAGGAATTCGGCCCGCAGTTGGCTCTCCAAATTTCCCATGAAAAAGGGGGGGAAGCGGAGGTTACTTTGGATGTGCGAGGGGCCTTGGATAGCCACGCGCTGGGAAAAGCCTACGCGCCAGCTGTAGTGGCGCGCCAGCATAGCAGCCAGTTGGGGCAGTTCAAAGGCGCCCGGCACAGTGAAAACATGGGTACGTTCGGGCGGGAAGCCAATCTCATCCAGGCGATAGCGCGCTTCCTGCCACATTTGAAGGGTGAGGGCCTCATGCCAGCTCGTACGCAGCACAAAAAGGCGCCCCCGCTCTAAAATAAAGGGGGGCGGCGTGTAAAGAACGGGCTTAGTGCGCATGCCGAGTGCGCACGCGCGCTAGGTGTTTCTGGGCCGTAGAAAACTCCATCGCCATCGGGTACTTGTGGGTGATTTCTTCGTACATTTTGGCGGCTTTTTCCCATTCTTCCGCCAGCTCGTAGCACAGTCCCGCATGGATAAGGTAGAGCGGGCTAGTCTGGCTATTGCGGTGGAGGCGGGCCGCTTTCTCATAATACCGAGCGGCTTTCTTGAATTCTCTCAGCTCGGCGTAGGCGCCGGCCAGCGCTCCTAAAGCTATCCCCCCTAAGTAGCTATCGGGCGCATCGTATTTGGCCAGCATCTCCACGGCCGCTTCGGGCTTATTAAGGCGGAGGTAGCATAGGCCAGCGTAGAGGCGGCATAGATTACCGGCTTCGGTGTGGGGATAGGCCTCCACCAGCTGCGCGAAACCCATAGCCGTAGCCGTGCCCGCCAGCGCCTTTTCAAATGAATCCTGCCGAAAGTAACTCTCCGCAAATCGCATCTCGCGCAGGCATTCCTCGTTTTGGCTGCGCAGATACTGCCAGTAGCTCAGAACCCCCACTACTACTATAACCACCGCAAGCGTTGCATAGGAGAGCCAGCGGCGCTCTTGGAACCTTCGCCAAAGGGCTTTTAGGGGGTTAGCCGCCTCGGATACCTCAGCGGAGGATTTAGCCGCCTGCTCCTCGCTCATGCAGCGCAAATATAAGGCTAACCTAATGTACCTTAGATAGATGCGGAAAGGGCGGCGGGGTCTTCTCCTTATTCTGCTCGCCTTGTCCGCCTGTGGTGGTCCTACGGGTGGGGCTCCTCCAGCGCCCATGGAAAGCGAGCAGCATAAGGCCATTCTAGAGCTTGTGCCGCATGATTGGCCGGCAGCTATAGACTCTCTGCACCACTGGGCTACCCTTGCAGGCGGCTATTTCCTCTATAGGGAAAGGCGCGCTAACCAGGCCTACCTCTGCCGCCTTCGCCTTCCTAAGGAAAAAGCCCCAGCCTTTTTAGCGCAGGTAAGCCGCTTAGGCAAACTGCTAAGCGAATACTATACCGCTTTGCGGCCTGCCGAGAGCCTACACCACCTCCAGAGCCGTCTCCAAATGAAGGAAGAGGCCATTCAGCGCCTCAAAGCCCTCCTCCAGAATGCCCGAACCGCTAGCGATATATTAGCAATAGAGCGCGAACTTCAGAGAGCCTTAGCGGAGTATGCCGCGCTGCGTGATACGCTTTATCAGCAGGAGCTGGAGCGGCGCTACCTGCAAGTGGAAATTACCGTATATAACCCCTACTACTTGGACTATTTTCAAGGAGGGAGCTATTTAGGGCACCTGAAGCGCAGCCTAGCTGAAGGATGGCGCGGGTTTATCCGATTTACCTTCTGGCTTGCGGAGCTGTGGTGGGTTTGGCTGCTGGGCGGCTTAGGCTGGGGGCTATGGCGCTGGTGGCGCCGACGAAAGCGCTAAGCTTCCTTCTTCCACCTCTCGGGTGAAAGGAGCTAAAAGGGGATGTACCGTGCCTTCGGCTACCCAAGCCGCTACCCCCTCAGCCACTAAAGGCAAAAGGAGAATGCCATTTCGGTAGAGGCCATTTACATAGTAGAGCGGGAGGCCTCTAACCTTCCAAAAAACGGGTCTTCTTTCTGCCGTAGCTGGGCGCAATCCAGCCCAAAAGCGTAAAATCCGCTGCTCGTATAGGTCTGGGAAAACGTAGTAAGCCCGTCGCAGAATATCTAAGACGCCACCGACGGTGAGGGACGTATCATACCCCTTCTCCTCCGCTGTACCACCGAGGATAAGGTAAGAGCCCTTGGGGATAGTATAGCCGTAGCCGGTCATCTTGTTGAAGTAGCGTACGGGGGCCGAGAGCCAATTCGGATGGGGTGATTCCACGGCTATCATCTGGCCACGAATAGGATAGACCTTGAAGGGCAGGCTGAGCCCTTCTAAGGGCACCCCTGTGCATACGATAAGGGTTTCTACAGTGTAGGTTTGGTGGTATGTATGAAGATGAAAGGCCTGTGCCGCATACGAAATACGCTGGACAGGAGTGTGAGAAAGGATGGTACCTCGGTGGCGCTGAATAGCTTCTACTAAACGGTCGCGCAGCCGCTCGGGTAGGACTTGCCCTTCATCGGGCGCATAAGTGCCAGCGGGAATGCGGGGCGAGATGGAGGGTAGATGTCGCCGCAGGGCAGCGCCTTCCAGCCATTCTACTTCTATGCCTTGGGCGCGCTCAAATTCCCAGCGCCGCCTTACGTAAGGCACGTCCTCTGGCGTAAGGGCAAGCTCGTAGGTGCCACAGGCGGTATAGCCAATATCGCCTAAAGCTTCTGCCCATGCGGGGTAAAGACGCCGGCTGTGAAGAAAGGCCTGCAGAAGCGGTATTTCCTCATACTCGGCCTCATAGGCTGGAGAAAGCATGCCGCCGGACGCCGTCATGGCACCGCTACCTGGCTCACGTGCCTCCAGCAAGAGAACCGTGTAGCCGCGCTCGGCCAGCTTCCAGGCTATCCCTAAACCCGCTGCCCCCGCGCCAACTACGCCTATTTCAGCCCCCTTGGCGGGCATATACCAGCTCTACTTGATCCCCTTCCGCCAGCACCGTAGAACCCCACTTCGTGCGGGGGACCACCCGCCTATTTACAGCTACGGCTAAACCCACCCTTTCGGGTGAAATTCCCAGTCGCTCTAAAAGCTGTAAAATACTCAGGTTCTCAGGTAATGTGAGGGCCTCACCGTTTAGCTGCACCCGCATAGGTAGAAAGAAACACTTTTGCCGTCTCTTCTATAACTTCTCGTATGGGAGTATAAACAAAAGGCCAGGTCTGGGTAATACGATTGCCATTATAGGCAAAATGGGCGCTGCTGGTTCGGGCTGTTTCGCGCGTGGCGGCGGCTGGAAGGCCAAGTGCTCGCCCTAGGTGCTCCATTAGCCATCCAAAGCCTACCGCCATACGGCGCGGAATGGGTAAGCGTGGGGGGCGTCGTCCTAAGGCTCGCGCAATAGCCTCAAAAATCTCCTTATAGGTTCGGTTTTCCGCTACTAAGATGTACCGCTTCCCCCAGCCAGCGGGGTAAAGCTCCATACCCATGAAAATGGCCCTTATGACATCCGACACGCCCACAAAGCCGCTACTGCCTACAGGATAGAATGGTAGGCCTCGCCAAATCATGCGGAAAAAAGCGGGGCTGCCTTTTTCCCAGCTGAGGTAAGGGCCTAGGATGATCCCAGGGTTGAATATGAGAATAGAGAGCCCTTCCTCGCCGCCGCGCCAAACCTCTTTTTCGCCTAGGTACTTTGTATAGCCGTAGTAGGTATTGTAGGGAGACTCTTCCCAGAGCGTGTCTTCGTTCAGGGGCTCGCTAGAGCTGGCGGGGCGGCTGAGAGCCGCAATAGAACTGAGGTACACGAAGCGGCGCACGCCCGCTTCTAAAGCGGCGTTAACAAGGTTGCGCGTGCCTTCTACATTCGTCTGGTGCATCCAGGCTCGGGCGCGGGGCGAGAAACTGATCGTAGCGGCCAGATGGATCACAGCTTCTGCGCCCGAGCAGAAGCCAAAAAGAGCATGTGCGTCTTGAAGGGCGCTTTGCTGAATCTCCACCTCGCCTATATAAGGCTGTAGGGTTGGATGGGTGGGGTCGCGTACCAAAAGGCGCAAAGGCACCGGCTTCCTGCGGCGCTTCCATTCGGCTAAAAAGTGGTAGCCTACAAAGCCCGTAGCGCCTGTGACTGCCCACATTAGCTCGAGCGGAGGGTATAGTCAATCACTATCTCACAGCCAGCTGCGGCAAACATAGCCATGGCACTACAGTACTTAGTGCGGGAAAGCTCAATGCTGCGCTCCACATCAGCGGGTTGGGCATTAGGGCTTTCTACTTCTACTAGGAGATGCACTTTGGTGAAAATGCGCGGGAATTCCGTGCGGCGCTCGCCCGTAGCGCGCACACGAAATTGGCGAATCTCGCAGCGCTTTTTTTGTAGGATACTTACCACATCTGCCGCAAAGCAGGCCGCCATAGCGCTAAGAAGGCCCTCCATAGGCCGCATGGCCTGGTCCGTACCCCCTACTTCTACGGGGGAGTCATAAGCGGTGGTGTGGCCACTTTCCGCCTGCGCTAAAAAGTGGAGACCCGCACCCGTCCATCGGAGATTTATCTCCACGTGGGCCCGGAGGGATTCGAACCCCCGACCAACGGATTATGAGTCCGCTGCTCTAACCGCTGAGCTACAGGCCCGCTTCCACAAAGGTACGGAACTCTCGGAAAGAATTATATTCGCTCAATGCCTTCCTCAGAGGCCTTCCAGCAGGCCCAGAGGCATCTGGAAGCCTATTTGGCGCAGCAGCGCCTCCGCCGAACCGCTGAACGCACCCACATTCTGCGTGCTATTTACGAGGAGCTTACGCACTTTGACGCCGAGACCCTCTATATGCATCTCCTCAAAAAAGGCCTCAAAGTAAGCAGGGCCACGGTCTATAACACGCTAGAGTTATTCTTAGCCTGCGGCTTAGTCAGGCGGTATAGCTTTTATGAAGGGCGGATGGTCTATGAGCGCAGTTTAGGCCGACAGCAGCACGATCACCTGATATGCCTTGATTGCGGCTTCATACAGGAATTCTGCGATCCCCAAGTGGGCTTTGTTTTGCAGGGCATAGAGCGCCTCTTTCGGATGCAAGCCGTCCGCCACGACCTAGTAATATATGCCCGTTGCACGGATGCGCTTTGTCCGCACCGCCCTAAAGTCTATACCTTTGCAGAGAAATGAATTACAATCCTGACCTGCATATGAACTACACCAAACAAGATATGGACAAGGCCATTGTCTTCCGACTGGAAGGCAGCCTGATGGGGGACTCGACGCAGCAACAGTTCAAAAGCGCCCTGCTAGAGCTTCTGGAAAAAGGTCAGAGAAACTTTATTTTGGATCTTTCTAATGTGCGCAACATGAATAGTTCTGGGCTTGGATCGTTAATTACGCTTTTTTCCCGCACGCGCTCGGCGGGTGGGGAGTTCATTCTGGCGGCTTTACCGGCCAATATTCGCAGCCTTTTGCATATCACGCGCTTAGATACGGTATTTCCTATTCGGGAGACGGTGGAGGAGGCCCTTGCGGCCCTGTCTTAGATGGGTTTGCTCCGTGTAGATGTAGTTCTGGGACTCCAGTGGGGCGATGAAGGCAAGGGAAAGGTAGTAGATGCCTTAGCGGCAGAGTACCCCGTAGTGGCACGTTTTCAGGGCGGGCCTAACGCAGGTCATACGCTCTATCACCGAGGCCAAAAGGTAGTCCTGCATCAGATTCCAGCGGGTATTTTTCACCCAAACGTACTATGCTTTATTGGGGATGGCGCGCTGATAGATCCAGAGATATTTGCGCAGGAAGTGAAGGGGCTGGAGGAATTGGGGCTCTCCTTGCGGGAGCGCTTGGCTTTAGGGCGGGGTGTACAGCTCATCCTCCCTATTCACCGCTGGCTGGAGGAGGTAAGTCCGGAAAGTGCGCGGATAGGCACGACGCGGCGGGGGATTGGCCCAGCGTATGCGGACCGTTACGCCCGGCGGGGCCTGCCTTTGGCCTGGCTGGATAGCCCCAACTTCCCTCAGCAGATACAAGAGCTTACCGCCTATCATGCGCGGCACTTTCCCGATGCGCCCCCGCCTGAAATTCCAGAAGGATTCTGGGCTGGGATCGAGCTGCTGCGAAGCCTCCCGCGGGTGGAGACCTTCAGCTGGATTCGCCAGTTTGACCGCATTTTAGCGGAGGGTTCGCAGGGTACGCTCTTAGATATTTTTGCGGGCACCTATCCTTATGTAACCTCTTCGCATACCACTATAGCTGGGGTACTGGCGGGGCTTAGTGTGCCGCCGCAGGCTATTGGGACGGTTTGGGGGGTTCTAAAGGCCTATACTACCCGTGTAGGGAGTGGCCCCTTTCCAACCGAGATTCATGGGCCTCTAGCGGCCTGGCTTCAGGAGAAGGGTGGAGAGCGGGGCGCTACGACGGGCCGTCTGCGCCGTTGCGGTTGGCTAGACCTTGTGGCGCTCCGCTATGCCATAGCCCTAAATGGCGTCTCCCTCTTAGCGCTTACAAAAGCTGATATCCTTTGCGGCCTACCTGAAATAAAAGTGCGCGTTGGCGGCTCCGATACGCACCCTACCTACAAAAGCTTTTCCGGCTGGCGTACATTGGGCGACGAAAACTTCAAGGAATTTGTACGCTTCCTAGAAAAGGAAACAGGGGTGCCTGTAGGCGCCCTCTCTACTGGGCCTAACCGAGAGGATTGGCAGCGCTATCGCTGAGGGGCTACAGCGGTTTTGATATCGCTGGCATACGCCATGAAATATCCCCACACGCGCCGCTTACCACCCTGAAAGTTAGAATAGGCGTTATCGGGTGGGGGGGCAAACCCACCACTTCCCCCAAAGGCATTCCGAATAACTTGGTCGTAATACCGCACTACTTCCGTCGGTATGGTGCGCAGCTCTAGGGTAAATTTATCCCCTGAGTTGAGGGGGTAGGGAAACTCAAATACAATCAGCCGCCCGTCTATGTACCTATCGTCGGAGTATATCCAGTCTACGGGGCGGTTGAAGAGCGTATCATTGCGCCACACGCGTGCACGGTAGGCGTTATCTTCTCCGCCTGGGTCGCGAGCAAAGCCAAATGCCCGATAGCCTTCGGGCAAGCGCCCTATGGCGGGTCTATAAAGAATAATCAGCGTGTCTATCGGAACGCGTCGGGGTAGGCGCGAAACCGCCTTGACTTCCTCTTCTTGGGTATGCACGGTGAGCCTATAGGTGTGGCCGGCTACTGGTCTTACCTGACCGCCTACACGGAAGTAAGCCGTATCCCGCCAGTGCAGGGTATCCCGAGCCCCAGTCTCTAGCTCTTCTAAGATCACTAAGGCATCCGAAATAGGGCGCGGGGCACTTTCACCGAAATACGGCGCAGTTCGGCTTACTTTTACCATAGCCGTATCTCTATCACTGTAGTAGCCTTCTACGACCAGCTCCCCGGTATCGGCTGGCACATCCACATCTATAAGCTTGAGACATCCGCTAAGGCCTAATCCGGCGGTCAGCAGTACCAGACGCCGCATGCTTTGGGAAGAAACAAAATTCGCCTCAGCGCAGCCCTAAGTCGGCCTCTATAGCTTCCAGAAGTTGGAGCCGCACTTTTTGCTGATTGAAGCGCGGGTCGCTACTGGAGGGGTAGGTGCGGTTGGAGAGGATTACAACGATGAGGTGACGTTTAGGGTCGCACCAGGCGGCAGTACCTGTGAAGCCGAGATGGCCGAAAGTCTCTGGAGAGAACGTACGGGGAAGGGAACTGCCGCGCGAGGCGCTGGGTTTATCCCAGCCTAAGCCTCGTTCCAGATTTTCTGCGGGGCTGGTGAAGGTGCCTATTGTGGCGGGCGAAAGGTAGCAGTACCCACTGTATTCGCCTCCTCGGTAGAAAAGCCAGAGGAGTTTGGCTACATCGGTCGCTGTGCCAAATAAGCCGGCATGGCCGCTACTGCCTCCTAAAAGGGCCGCCATAGGGTCATGAACATAGCCGCGCAGCGTGTCTTTGCGCCACACGGTATCTACCTCTGAGGGGGCACATAGTGAGTCCTTGCCATACCAAGTAGGGTGAAAAACAAGGCCATATAGGCCCATGGGCTGGTAGAAGTGCTGCGCCACATAGGTCTCCAAGCGCTCGCCCGCTAGCTTCTCTAAGTAACTTGCCAAAACAACGAAGCCTATATCCGAGTATATGACTTTCTTTGCAGGATTTGGGGTCAGCTGGGCTATTTTCTCCCACACATATTCAGGATATTCTCGCTGTAGGTACTGCTTGCGGCTGAGGGCAAAAGGGAAGGCTAAAGAAAAGTTCGAGGCGAAAGGTTTTTTAGCCAGCACTTCAGGAAGAAGCGGTAAAGTAGGCGGATAGCCAGCAGTGTGGGTAAGGAGCTGATAGGGGGTAAGCTGACTCAGCGGGTAGGCCCGCCACTCGGGGCAGCGGACGCCTAAAGGTTCGTAAAGGCGCAATACGCCCTTCTCATACAGATCCATGGCCATGAGGGTGGTAGCACAGACCTTGGTCAAAGAGGCCAAGTCATACAAAGTATGAGTGGGCGAAGGGGTTCGACTTTCCTCGTAGCTCAGGCTACCCACCCCGCGGGTATATACGAAAGTATCCCGATAGATCACGGCCACGGCGAAGCCTGGGCTAAGCTTCTGGGCTACAAAGTGCCGCAGGAGCGAGTCGGTGCGTTGAAAACTGTAGGGGGAACGGTAAGGATATACCGGACGATACCGCCCGAGATTATACCGTACCATGCGGGGGTAATGAAGCGGAAGCGGTAAAAATAATTGGCCATAGGGAGGCGAAGTGCCGAAAATAATCCCAGCGGTTTGCCACTGAGCGAGAGTATCTTCCTGATAACCCAGAATTATAGCGGTTTCTTTACCGAAGTAGGGTAGAGCGTACGGGCTTCCAAAGAGGCAGAGAATGATTTCTTTCTCGCTTCGGGCGATTTCGCAAAGAAGGTCTAGGGCTTTAGGGCGTATGCCGAAGTTGCGGCGGGGGTTGTTAGAAAGCCCAAAGTATCCCACTATGAAGGTGGTGTAGCCTTGAAGGACCTGGAGGAGGCTTTCGGGAGGAGCTTTTTCGGGGTTAGGGAGGACAATGGCGTCCATGGCGCAGTAATGCGCTAGGTAGCGGTACAAGGGAGCCGGTCGCTCGTAGCCCAGCTGCACATACACTAGCCGGCGCGCCCCTAAGTAGCCTAGCGGTAGGAGGTCTCGGCGATTTTGCAGTAGGGTAACCGCCTGGATGTAGGCCTGGCGAAGCGGCTCTAGTAAGGGCTCGGCCCAGAGGTCCTCTCGCCATCCTTCTACGGGTACCTTGGGCGCCTGCTCACTCAGGCCTAAGTAGGCCTTGAGCGCAAGAATCCGCCGCACCTTCTCGTCAATCTCCTCCTCGCGCAGGCGTCCCTTAAGCACAGCCTCATGAATAGCGCGAAAGACTACAGGCACATTCTCCACATACAGGAGAATATCGGCCCCAGCCTCTAAAGCCCTTACTTCCAGCTCACCCGGCGGGAAGTAGAGGGCTACGGCTTTCATATTTAGGGCATCGGAAAATACCAGTCCCTGAAAGCCAAGTTTAGCCCGCAGCAGATCCCGGATAACCCGAGGCGAGACGGTGGCCGTGAAGGTGTCTAAGCTTGGTACAAGGAGATGCCCTATCATGATCCCCGGTATCCCCGCCCTGATAAGGTGCCGAAAAGGGTAAAGCTCTAAACTGTCCAGCCGAGTAGTGTCATAGGGGAGTACAGGCAGCTCAAAGTGCGAATCTAAGTAAGTGTCGCCGTGGCCCGGAAAGTGCTTCGCTACCGCTATAACCTGTTCATCCTCTAAGCCGTGGAAGAAAAGAAGGCTGAGCTGGGTGACGCGGTGGCGGTCTGCCCCAAAGGCCCGAAAGCCGATGACGGGATTTTGGGGATTTACATTGATGTCGGCTACGGGGGCAAAGTTGATATGCACGCCTAAGCGGCGGCACTGGCGGCCTATGCTACGCGCTACCTGATAGATAAGCGTATGGTCGGGTATGGCGCCCAAGGTGAGAGCGTTAGGGTAGCGTGGAAGGCTATCTAGGCGCATGGCTGGCCCCCACTCCGCATCCATGGCTATTAGAAGCGGGCGCTTGCTCAGGCGCTGGTAGGTATTGGTCAGGGTTATCTGGGCAGTCGGTGTGCCGCGCATAAAAATAATTCCACCCACCCCATATTCCGTGATCCAGCGCGTTACCTCCTGAGTATTAGGGCTTTTGGGATCACTAAAAGCTGGCACCATGAGGAGTTGACCAATTTTCTCTTCCAGGCTCATGCGGCGCAGCTGCGCCTCTACGGTGGGAGGGACGTGCTGGAGAAAACGGGGTAAGTTCTGGGCCTTAGTCCAGCTAACTAAGAGGCTGAGAGCAAGGCCCAGTCGCGCTCTAAGAAGGCCCGCAGCTGCTCGGCCTGAAGCTCCCCACTGAGCAGCTGCGCCCAATCGCGCGCATGTTCTAGCCATCGGATGTCCTGACTAAGAAGGTAACGGCGATAAATCGGATGGGAAGTATTAAAGATAAGCCGCGTGGGGGCAGGCGGCCCTTCACGTAGGGTAGCTTCGTAGACCCGGCGGCTCAGCTCCTCCCGCACCAGTAAAGCCGCGGGGGCCGAAGGCCCCAGCGCCTGCGGCTCTACCCGAAGCTGCGTAAGGCTTTCTAAAGCTTTCTTCACCTCCGCCACTTCCTCGGGCGTTAGATCTTTCTCCTTTCTGTCACTTTTTAGCCATTCGGCGGCCTCCTGGGCATCTACCCGAACCCACCGAATGTTTTCCCGCCCCTCGGTATAGGAAAACCAGTAGGGATCTATGACGGTATCGGCTTTGACCACGAGGTAGCCCTGCTCTTCAAAGAGGCGGGCCAGAGCTCCTTGCTTGCCCAGATCATTTGCATAAAATCCCACTAAGTAGCCCGACGAACTCTTTACCGAAGCCATCTGGGCTTTATACTCTGAGAGGGTGTAATGCTTGCCCGCTGTGGTCTCTACGAGTATGATGTCTTTGGCTCGGCTGGCGAAGTCTTCATCCCGCACTATGCCATACTTGACGAAAGGCCCTATGTGCTGCCAGAGCTGCTCGTAGCGCGGGCGATCCGTCTCCATGACCTCTTTGAGCCGTTCAATTACCTTGCGGCTGATATACTGGCTTACCTTACGTACGGTAGGGTCTACTTGAAGCTGGCTGCGCGAAACATTGAGCGGTATATCCGAGGACTCTATCACGCCGTGCAGCAGCTCAAAGTAGGGAGGCAAAATCTCGCTCAGCTGGTCAGTGATGAACATGCCGCGCACGTACAGCGCCAGGGTATTGCGTTCTATGACCGAGTCTGGCCTGAGCGGGGGGAAGTAAAGAATCCCCTGCAGGTGCAGGGGATAGTCCATATTGAGGTGAAGGTAAAAAATAGGCTCAGGCTGCTGCGGATAGAGAAGCTTGTAAAATTCCTTGTAATCCTTTTCGGCAAGCTGGGTAGGGTGCACGCGCCAGAGGGGTTTTTTATTGATGGGGCTTCCTTCTACTTCAATCGTAATGGGGAGGAAGCGGGCGTATTTTTCGGCTACTTGGCGTATGCGCCAGATTTGGGCGTATTCGTCGTAGTCCTTATGAAGGTGGAGGGTTACGGTGGTGCCGCGCCCTTCTGGGCGTTGGGCTGGCTCCATCTCATAGGTTTCGGTACCCGTACTGACCCAGCGGACGCCCGGCGCCTCACCGCGATAGGACTGGGTGAGAACCTCCACTTTCTCCGCTACCATAAAAGCCGCATAGAAGCCCATGCCGAAAAAGCCAATGATGTCCGTTTCCTTGTACTTTTCGGCGAATTCCTGGGCGCTGGAGGCGGCGATGACGGCTAGGAAGCGCTCCACTTCCTCTTCGGTCATGCCGATACCATTATCCCGTACTACTAGCTGGCGCCGAGCCGGATAGGCCAGAATTTCCACCTTGAGGCTAGAGGGGTCTATGGATAGATTCTCGCTGCGGGCTATAGCCAGAAGTTTTTGGCAGGCATCTACGCCATTAGCAATAAGCTCGCGCAAAAAGACATCGGAATGCGTATAAAGATACTTGCGGATAATGGGAAGTATGCCGGGCAGATGTACGCTTAGCGTGCCCTGACGCATAGGGCGAAGTTAGGAAGTTGGGAGGAAAAGTTTTTTTAGGATTGGGGCAAAAAGCTGCCAGGGAAAGGGTGAAAGAGGCGGAGGGGCTACCCAATCCTCTAAACGCCACGCCCATAGAGCTATGCTATGCGGATCAGGCGCAGGCGGCGGATAGCCATACTTTATATCGCCGATTATGGGACTGCCTAAGGCGGCTAGCTGGGCTCGGATTTGATGAAAGCGGCCCGTCTGGGGCTCAATAAGCAGGAGGGCACGCCCTTCCTTTTCGGCTAAAGTCTGGTAGTGAAGGTGGGCTATCTGGGCCTCGGGAAAGGGCTTGGGCGAGACTATAGCCCGATGGCGCCGCGGGTCTTTACGCAGGTAGTGGGTCAGCTGGCCAAAGGGCGGATAGACAGGCGCATGCGTAATAGCTAAGTAGGCTTTTCGCACCTTGTGCTGGCGAAGGCGGCGACTCCAATAGGCCGCGCGCGCCGCCTGGCGCGCCAGAAGCATTACACCGCCCACTGGCCGATCTAAGCGATGGACTAAGTAGAGCTTTTCGCCCGTTTCGGCTTGCGCCCAACGCAGAAGGTCCAAGTCCCCTGTGGCATCCGCCTGCGCCGGCATCCCCGGCGGCTTGAGAAGCACCAGCTCATTAGGCGTCTGCGCCAAAATCTTCGGCTCCACTAGCCGCGCTGAATCTTTTCCCGCAGCTTCAAAATCCCATCAATAAGGGCCTCCGGGCGCGGCGGACAGCCAGGGACATATATATCTACGGGGATAACTTTATCCACGCCCTTGACTACGTGGTAGCCATGCTGCCAGTAGGGGCCACCTGCTGTAGCGCAAGCTCCCATGGCAATCACATAGCGCGGCGTTGGCATCTGCTCATAAAGCTGACGAATGCGCTCGGCCATTTTCGCCGTAACAGTGCCCGAGACAATCATAAGGTCGGCCTGACGGGGCGAAGCCCGAGGAAAGATGCCGAAGCGCTCTAGGTCAAAATGGCTGGCAAAGGCCCCCATCATCTCTATGGCGCAGCAGGCCAGACCGAAAGTTAGAGGCCAAATAGAGCGGCTTTCCGCCCACCGCAGCGCCGACTCCAAATCCCACAGCACCACGCCAGCCGTGCCATCTTTCATGGAGTACTTGCTACAAAAATAGTACTTTTGAAAGATGCCTACTTATGCCGCTGAGATAACGCTGGGCACCCCTATGCCTTCTTTTGAGCTTCTGAGCGTGTGTGGAGAGCCTTGGGACTCACGGCACCTTCAGAGGGCGCCGGTGGTGGTAGTTTTCACCTGCGGCCATTGCCCATACGTGCAGGCCATAGAGGATCGAATGCTGGCGCTAGCCCGGGAGTTTATTCCGCGGGGAATTCGGTGGGTGGGGATTGCCGCCAATGATCCTACCCTCTACCCGGAGGAGGACTCGCCGGAGGCGCTCTGCCAGCGCACGCGCATGAAAAGCTACCCCTTCCCTATCCTTTTTGATGCTACGCAAGAGGTAGCTCGCGCCTTTGGCGCGTCTTGCACGCCCGAGTTTTTCGTGTATGATGCCCAGCACCGCCTTTACTATCATGGCCGGCTGGACGACAATTGGAAAGATCCTGCCGCCGTCCAGCGTCAGGAATTGCGGATCGCCTTGGAGGCGCTTTTAGCCGGTGCTCCCCCGCCTATGCCCCAGCACCCCGCCATGGGCTGTTCCATAAAATGGAAAGCCGCTTAAGATGCTCTTTGGCTTAGTTATCTGGCTCCAGCCGCTCCTTACGGGGCGAGGCCTACGAGCAGATGGCCGGCTAGCCCTTGCCGAAACCCTCCTACCTGCCGGTAAGGTGTATGTGGAGTACCGGCCTCCCTCTACGTACCAGCGCGATACTTTCTGGCTCGTAGTAAGAAATGCCCTAGGCGTGGTAGGGCGGGCCCGGCTTGTCCCACATCCAAGCGGTGTAAGCCGAACGGTCATTCTGCTTACTCGTCCAGGCTTCTATCTCCTAAGTGCCCATTCTCCGCGCAGTCCTGCGCGTCCTTGGGCCAAAGGCCGCCTATATGTCGCAGCCCCGCCCTATACGACCATCGCTGCCCTACGCGCCTACCATAATGCCCTCTTAGCCCGACAGCACCCCGCCCCTCCCCCTGAGCCTGAACTGGAGATAGAACTCGCGCCCTTTCCTCAAGCCGATACGCTCGCCATACCTCTCCCAGATGAGAATGAGCTCAGTCCGCCCATCTCTGAGATAGAACTCTCCTCGGTAGGGGCGGATACCCTCGCATGGGATATGGAGGTAGAAGAGGAGCCCGAGTACAGTGATTAGACTATTTTTGAGGGAATGCACAGGTGGGGTTTATTTGTGATAGGCGTAGGGTTATGGGCGCAGGAGGAGCGCGTACGCCCCACTGCCCCACCCGTTTCGCCTAAGCTTGAAGCTCCGGCCTCCATAACGCTCCAAGGAAAGGTCCTTTCGGAGCAAGACGAACCCCTCCCTGGTGCCTACGTCAAAGTAGCCGGTACCGTACAAGGTACGGTAGTCCAACTGGACGGAAGCTTTCGCCTAACGCTCCTGAAGCCCTCGGACCCGTTTACCTTAGAGGTTTCCTTCGTAGGCTATGAAACCCAAACTCTTTCGCTTCGGCTGCAGGAGGCCGGGAAGCCGCTTACCATTAGGCTGCGGGAGACGGGAGTACGGGCCCAAGAAGTAGTCATCTCCGCCAGCCGCGTAAGTGAGACCGTAATGCAGTCCCCCGTAACAGTCCTCAAAATGAGCGCACGCGAGATAGGCGAGGCCCCGGGCATAAACTTTTTCCAAAACATCACTTTCCTCAAAGGCGTGGAGCAGGTCTCCTCTAGCCTCACCTTTCAGGTAATCAATACACGCGGCTTCAACTCTACGACCAATCCACGGTTTGTCCAGCGGCTGGATGGGATAGAAATGCAAGCCCCTGCCTTGAATTTTCCCATTGCGGTAATTTCTAACTCAGGCGACTTAGATGTAGAGAGCATAGAACTGCTTCCGGGGCCGGCTTCCGCACTATATGGCCCTAACGCCTTCAGCGGTATTCTAAATGTGCATACTAAAGACCCTTTCCGCTTTCCTGGCTTTTCCAGCTTGGTGCGCTTAGGCGTGAATCATGTGGATGGGCGCGATACTACGCCGCGCCCGCTGTACGAGATTGCCCTACGCTACGCAAAGGCCTGGAATAATCGGCTGGGCTTCAAGGTATTTGCGAACTGGTTTAGTGCACACGACTGGATGGCTCAGAACGGGACCGATATGGGACTTTATGGGGGCGCCCTTGGCGCTTATGCTATACCGGGGCCAAATAATCCTGGCTACGATGCCGTGAATCGCTACGGGGATGAGGCGCGCATTGACCCCGCTACGGTGCGGGCAATAGCCACTCAGCTCGGCCTTGTGCTAGGGGGAGGCCCGCCCGATAACCCCGATGACCTGAACTTTTATCTGGCTCGTACAGGCTATTGGGAACGGGAAATCGTCCAGTACGATGCACGCGTAGGCAAACTTTATGGCGGGCTCTACTACCGACTTAGTGACCGCCTCCAGCTGAGCTACAACGCCTTTCTCTCTACCGGTGCTACGATCTACCAAGGGCCTAATAGATTCAGCCTGCGGGACTTTCTCTTTACGGTCAATAAGCTGGAAGCCAGCGGCCCTAACTTCCGCGTATGGGGCTATGCGCTTTTAGAAAACTCGGGGAATAGCTTTGACAGTCGTTTTGCTGCGCTCAATCTGCTCAGTAGTGTCAAGCCACACATAAACTGGCTGGCGCAGTACGTGCTAACTTACACAGGCCAAATGCGTCGCATTGCACAGACTGCGGGTCTTGATCCCGATGCGGTAGGGATTCCTCAGGGGGGTAATCATGCGGCGGCGCGTGCCTTTGCCGACTCGGACCGGGCTCAGGCCTTAGAAGAGCCCCTGCGCCTCATAGGCTCGTCCTTTGCCTACCTCATGCAGGGCGGTGCCCGACCGCAGCCCGGCACGGAAGAGTTCCGACGCCGCCTGCGGGAGGTAATAGGACGCTCTAACTTCGCCCAAGGCGGGGCTGCCTTCTACGATCGCAGCGCTATTTACCACTTAGAAGGGCAGTACGACCTCACACCCCATTTGCGATGGATACAGGTCCTAGTAGGGGGCAACTACCGCTACTTCCTCATGAATTCCAAAGGCACTATTTTCGCTGATACGGCGGGGCCTATAGGCGTAGATGAATATGGGATTTTCCTTCAAGCCACTAAGCCGCTCTGGGCCGAGCGCCTCCGCCTCCAAGGCTCACTGCGCTACGATAAAAATAGAAACTTTCGCGGCAATCTCACGCCGCGCCTGGCTTTTCTTGTGGCTATAGACCCTAAAAAGCAGCATATATTCCGTGTGGCCTATCAAGTAGGCTTTCGTATGCCTACCCTCCAAGCCCAATATATAGACCTGGAAGTAGGCCGCTTTCGCTACATAGGCGCCTTAGAGCAATTCACTCAAGCCTACGGCGTGAAAGACAACAACTATTCCGCCGAGTCGGTTCAGGCCTTTCGAGACTCTCTCGCTAATCGCACGCGCGGTAGTAGTAACCCTAATGATTACGCTGACCTTTTGCGCACCCTTCCTATGGGCGAAATCAAGCCCGAGAAAGTGGCTTCCTTTGAGGTGGGCACGCGCCACCTTATCGGCGATAGGCTTTTCATAGACATAGACTACGCCTACTCCCGCTTTACCAATTTCATGGCGACGGTGGATTTTTACGGGCCGCGCCGCTTTCGCCAGCCGGATGGCTCTTGGTATGTGGGGCGTCTTACGCCCGACTCAGTGGCGGCAGGAGCCTATACCCCCTACCGCCGCTTCTTCAATACCTCCACACCCGTGTATACACACCACTTAGCCCTAACCCTCCAATATAGCCTCACGCGCCAGCTCTTTCTAAACGGCAACTTTACCTATGCCGAAATTATCCTCAGCGAGGAGGCCAAGCTGGATAAACTGCTGGCAAACTTCAATACCCCCCGCTATAAGGCAAACCTCTATCTTACCGCACGGGAGCTTCTGCCCAGTAGGCGTTTGGGCTTTGCTGTGGGCTACCGTTGGATAAATGCCTACCTCTTTGAGGAGTCCTTCTACTCCCAGATTATTCCCACTTACCAGCTTGTGGATCTCCAGCTGTCCTACCGCCTGCCTAAGCTGCACAGTACCTTTCGTATAGGTGGCCAGAATGTACTAAATAATCGCCACATAGAGGTGCCAGGAGGACCTGTATTGGGTGCGTTGTACTACTTCCAGTGGATATATGACCCTTTCGGTTCGTGAGGGGGTAGGGCGCGTGCCACCTTTTCCGCTGCTTCCCAGTCGCTGGCAGCCCGACGAACGCACCGCCGAAAATGAAGCCCAAATGCGCGCCCTGATAGAGACCCTCTATACGCACTATCAGGCGGCCCTTTTCCAAGGCAAAGAGAAGCATATTCAGAAAGCTCGTCAGGAAGGCAAATTTTTGGCTCGGGAGCGGATTGAGTACCTTTTGGATGAGGGGTCACCCTTTTTGGAGCTGCTTCCTTTAGCGGGTTTAGATAGTAAAACCTCCTCGCCGGGCGGGACCGTGGTAGGGGGGATTGGCCTCGTGGCTGGGCGTTGGGTCATGGTTATTGCTAATGTAGGTACCGAAAAAGGCGGCGCCATAGACCAACCAACGCTTCAAAAAAGCCTGCGGCTGGCCGAGATAGCCATGGATAATCAGCTCCCTGTCATCAATTTGGTGGAGTCGGCGGGCGCTGATCTACCCGAGCAGGCTAAAATTTTTAACTACGGCGGGGCCATTTTTCGCGAGATTACGCGCCGCTCTAAGCGCGGCTTAGTAACTATTTCTGTAGTGACGGGTAATGCTACAGCGGGGGGGGCTTATGTCCCGGGCATGAGCGACTATACCATCTTCGTACGACGACAGGCCAAGGTATTCTTGGGCGGTCCGCCGCTAGTGAAAATGGCTACCAATGAAATTGTAGATGAGGAGACGCTGGGTGGGGCCGATATGCATGCGACGCGCTCGGGCCTGGCGGACTTTTTAGCGGAAAACGAGCTGGCGGCCCTCCGGAAAGCCCGGGAGCTTGTGGCCCACCTGCACCCGCCCCGGCCGCACTTTCGGCCTACCCACACACCCAAGCCGCCCCGCTATAGTGCCGAAGACCTCCTGAAGATCATTCCCGCTGACCCGCGCTACCCCTTTGATATACGCGAGCTTATTACGCGGATTGTGGATGATTCCCGCTTCTTGGAGTTCAAGCCGAGCTGGGGTAGCACCTTAGTTACGGGCTGGGCGGAAATCTATGGCTATCCTGTAGGAATTATCGCGAATAACGGCGTGCTTTTTCCCGACTCGGCCAATAAAGGTGCGCATTTTATTGAGCTGTGCAACCGTGAGGAAAAAGCCATCCTCTTTCTCCAGAATATCACGGGCTTCATCGTAGGGCGGCAGTACGAGCAGGAGGGCATAATTCGGGCCGGCGCTAAGATGATTAATGCAGTCTCTAACAGCGAAGTGCCGCATATCACGCTTATGGTGGGCGCGTCGTATGGGGCTGGAAACTATGCCATGGCGGGGCGGGCCTATCAGCCGCGCTTCCTTCTGGCCTATCCGAATAGCCGAATTGCGGTTATGGGCTCGGAGCAGCTGGCAGGGGTGATGGAGATCATCCAGCGGCAGGCGGCGGAGCGCATGGGCATGCCCTATGATCCAGAAGCAGCGGCGGCCTTTCGGGCGCAGCTTATTCGGGAGGTAGAGCGCACTTCCACGGCCTGGTACAGCACGGCCCAGCTATGGGACGATGCCGTGATTGACCCCCGGGCCACGCGCGAGTATTTAGGTATTTGCCTCTCCGTAGTGTATGACGCGCCTTTCCGGCCTTCGCACGTGTATGGAACTTTTCGCCACTGAGGCGTATGCGGATTCGTAAGCTGCTTATTGCGAATCGGGGTGAGATCGCTCGGCGCATTATCCGCACCTGCCGCAAAATGGGCATTCAAACGGTGGCCTTATACAGCGAGGCAGACCGTTTCTATCCCTTTGTACGGGAAGCGGATGAGGCCTATCCTTTGGGCGGGAGCACTGCCCCCGAGACCTATCTAAATATTCCCAAGATTCTGGACCTAGCGCAGCGGGCTAGGGTAGACGCTATTCATCCGGGCTATGGCTTTTTGGCGGAGAATGCGGAGTTTGCGCGGGCTGTAACGGGGGCGGGGCTTATTTTCGTAGGACCGCATGCGGATGCGATTGCAGCCATGGGCTCTAAGGCCGAAGCGAAGGCCCTAGCTCAATCCGTAGGGGTGCCTACCGTTCCGGGTTTTCAAGAACCTGGCGCAACGCTGGAGGAGTTTCAGGCGGCGGCTGAAAGGTTAGGCTTCCCTGTCCTGCTTAAGGCTGCTGCTGGGGGTGGCGGTAAAGGCATGCGGATTGTAGAAACGCCCGAGGCTTTTGCGGAGGCTTTTCTAGCGGCCCAGCGCGAAGCCGAATATGCCTTCGGAAGCCGCGAGCTCCTCTTAGAAAAATACTTCCCGGCGGCGCGCCACATAGAGATTCAAATTCTCGGGGATAAACACGGCAATCTTATCCACCTTCGGGAGCGGGAATGCACGATCCAGCGCCGCTATCAAAAAATTGTGGAGGAGTCGCCTTCGCCAGTCCTTTCGCCGGCCGAGCGGGAGGAGATGGGGGAGATGGCCCTGCGTCTAGCCCGGGCGCTCCGCTACGATAATGCTGGCACGGTGGAATTCTTATACGCCGGCCCTAGGACGTTTTACTTTCTGGAGGTCAATACGCGCCTTCAGGTGGAGCATCCCGTTACGGAGATGATTCTGGGGCTGGATTTAGTGGAGTGGCAGATACGGGTGGCGCAGGGAGAGCCGCTTACCCTTCAGCCAGAGGCCCTCCAGCCCCAAGGGTATGCCATAGAAGTGCGGCTCTATGCGGAAGACCCAGAGCGGGACTTTGCGCCTTCTACGGGGGTGGTTCGCCTTTGGCAGGTGCCTGAGCTACCCTATCTACGTGTAGAAGCGGCGGTGGAGAGCGGCACGGCGATTTCGCCCTATTACGATGCCATGATAGCCAAGCTGATTGCCCACGGCCCTACCCGAGCCGAAGGGCTTCAGCGGCTGCGCTACGCCCTAAGCCGAGTAGTTTGCCTAGGCATCCAGCATAACCTGCCCCTGCTGCAGGCGCTTCTGGAGGAGCCGGATTTTCTGGAAGGGCGCTATACGACGCATTTCTTAGCGGAGCGGCCGCACCTCTTGGCCGCGCGGCGCTTTACGGAAGCCGAACGGACCGCCTGTGTAGTAGGCCTGACGCTGTGGCGGCTTAGGCAGGAAGCCAGCTCTCGGGCTCTACTTCCCACCTTCCCCCTAAACTGGCGCAATACCCCCCAAGCGCCTCTTCCCTATGGCTGGCTGCTGCAGGGCGAAATCCACACAGTTGGCGTAGCGGCATTAGAAGGCCCAGTTTTTCGCTGCCGAGGTAAGGATTGGGAGGGGACGGCCTACCTGCTAGAGCGCACGGACCACTACCTTACCTACGAATGGGACCAGCGCCGCTGGACGCTTTATGTGGCTTCTGCGGCGGAAGAGGAGCAATATTGGGTTCATCTCATGGCCGTGGGCAGCACGCAGGCTAAGCTCCTTCCACGTTTCCCTGACGTAGGTACCGAGCTTAAGGCAGGCACCTATCAGGCCCCCATGCCGGGCCAAGTGCTCAAGGTACTCGTACAGCCTGGCGATACCGTCAAACCCGGCCAAACCCTTCTCCTCTTCGTCTCCATGAAGATGGAGCAGCGCATTCAGGCCCAAGAAGCCGGCACAGTAGAAGCCGTCTACGTCCGCGAAGGCGAGCAGGTAGAAGCTGGCCGAGAACTTCTGCGCCTCGTACCAGAGCAAGGATGACCAGCTATTTTGCCGATATTGCGTCCGATGCCCTGACGCGGTTTCAGTGGCACTTTGTGGAGCTAGCGGAGGAGGGGGACGTTCTGTACCTATGGCTCAATAATCCTGAGCGCCGCAATGCCCTCAATCCCATTATGCTCAATGAACTGGCTTATGCCTTAGCCTACTTTCAGACGAAAGCGAGTCTCCGATTTCTGCGGCTGCGCGCGAAAGGGGAGGTCTTCTGCGCTGGTGCTGACCTGCGCGGCTTTGCGGAAAATATACCTCACCACTCCACCGTCCCTAAGGCCGAAAAGCCTATAATTCCGCAAGAGCTTTTCGCCGAGATAGATAAGCCTGTTCTGGCGGAGGTTACGGGAAGGGTGATTGCTGGGGGTGTGCTTTTGCTGACAGAGGCTACGTTTGTGATTGCGCATCAGGGGGTAGAGGTAAGCCTACCCGAAATACATCGGGGCCTTTTTCCTTTTCAGGTGATGAAGGCGCTGGCGGCCTATATGCCGCCGCGGCTGGCGCTGCACTGGTGTCTTTTGGGCGGCCGGCGCACCGCCGCTGAGCTGCACGCACATCATATCATCACGCACTTGGTAGATAAAGCGGAAGAGGTGTTTCCAGCAGGTGATCGGCTCTTAGAGGCCCTGCGGGAAGGTGCCCCCTTGGCGATGCAAAAAGGGATACACGCCTACCGTCGGCTGGCCCAGATGGAGCCGGCTGAGCTTTACAAGCTCCTTATGGAGCTAGCCCTCTCGGAAGATGCGCGCGAGGGCCTCCAAGCCTTTTTAGAGAAACGAAAGCCGCAGTGGAAGGGTAGGTAGAGAGGGGGCACTCGCCTGCCTCCCTAAGTTTGCCACACCTCCGCCACTTCTAAAAGGTGCTAAAGTGGAACAGCTACGCGCGTATCAGCGCTGGATTTAGGGATTGGGGACCAGTTGGTTCAGTCAGAGGAAGGGGGAAAAGCCTCTCTGAGGAGAGGTCAAGGCCTTCAATGGCGTAGTTGAGCAGAGAGGGAATATCGGCAAAATAGCGCAGGGTAAGGCCTTCCAAAAGGCTAGGATCTATTTCGGCTATGTCTTTTTGATTGGAGGCGGGAAGGGCTACCTCACGGAGACCAGCGCGTAGCGCAGCTAAAAGCTTCTCCTTGATGCCGCCTACGGGAAGTATCTTACCGCGCAGGGTGATTTCGCCGGTCATGGCTAGGTAGGGGCGCAGTGGGCGGCCAGTAATAAGCGAGGCTAAGGCCGCTAAGAGGACCACGCCAGCGGAAGGACCATCCTTAGGGACAGCGCCGGCAGGGATATGGATGTGGATATCATGAGCCTTGAACCACTCGGGTGGCGCTAGACGGTAGGCCCGCACGAGGTGGTAGGCGATAGTGGCGGACTCCTTCATTACCTCGCCTAGCTGGCCCGAAAGGGAGAGCTTCCCTTCGCCCGGCATGGCTAAGGTCTCTACATATAGGACATCCCCCCCATAAGGCGTCCAGGCTAAGCCTATGCCTACCCCAGGGCGTAAATTCTGCTCATAGGCTTCCTTCTCAAAGCGGGGTGGGCCTAAGATTTCCTCTACTAAGGAGGGGGTTATGTGGAGGCGGCGGCTACGGCCGAGCTCCGCCAACTGGAGCGCGGCCCAGCGGGCTACCGCCGCCAGTTCCCGTTGAAGCTGACGCACCCCCGACTCGCGCGTGTAGTATTCTATGATGCGAAGGAAGGCTTCCTCCGATAGCCTAAGCTGAGAAGGCTTGAGTCCGTGTTCCTGAAGGACTTTCGGAAGCAGGTAGCGCTTGGCGATGGCAAGCTTCTCGGGCACGCTATAGCCTGAAAGTTCTATCACTTCCATGCGGTCGCGCAGAGCGGGATGGATGGTATCCAGCGTATTCGCCGTAGCGATGAAAAGCACGCGCGAAAGGTCGTAGGGCACCTCCAGATAGTGGTCCTGAAAGGTGTGATTTTGCTCAGGGTCTAACACCTCAAGGAGGGCGTAAGAGGGGTCCCCTCGGAAATCCCGTCCAATCTTGTCAATCTCATCCAGGACAAAGACCGGGTTACTGGTGCCGGCGCGCCGCAGAAGTTGGAGGATTCGGCCAGGCAGGGCGCCGATGTAGGTACGCCGATGCCCGCGAATCTCCGCCTCATCGTGTAGGCCGCCTAGCGACATACGCACGTAGCGGCGGTTTAGGGCTTCGGCTACGGACTTAGCCAGAGAGGTTTTACCCACGCCGGGCGGGCCATAGAGGCACAGAATGGGGCTTTTCATGTCCTGCCGCTGCTTTAGCACAGCAAGGTACTCCAGCACGCGCTTTTTGACCTTTTCCATGCCGTAATGGTCGCGGTCTAAAATGCGGCGCGCCCGCCGTAAATCAAAAGAGTCCTGCGTGTATTCGCCCCACGGAAGCTCTAAGAGCCATTCAATATAAGCCGTGGCTACGCCGTATTCGGGTGAGAAGGGTGGAATCCGCTCTAAACGCGCCAGCTCACGCTCAAAGGCTTCCTTAGCTTCGGCGCTCCACTTTTTCTGAGCTGCCTTTTCCTTGAGGCGGGCGATTTCGGACTGCTCGGGAGACTCACCCAGCTCATCCTGGATGGCCTTAATCTGCTGGCGCAGGATGTAATCCCGCTGCTGGCGCTCAAGCGTGGTGCGGACGCGATTCAGAATATCCTCAGTAACCTCCAGTACCTTAAGCTGAGCCTGAAGCTGGGCGAGCACCTTTTCGGCCCGCTGGCCTAAGTCATCTAGCTCCAGTAGGCTCTGCCTTTCTGGCAGTTCCATCGGCAGATTGTTTGCCAAAAAGTTCGTCATGAAAGGCAGACCTTGGATACTTTGGATGAGCGTGCGGGCCTCCTGCGGACTATCTGGAAGTAGTTCTAGAGCTTTGAGGGCGTGGTCCCGCAGGGCTATAAGTAGGCCGCGCTGATGGGCTTCGTCCGGAAGGTTCTCTGGCGCATATACATAGCGGGCCTTGAGATAAGGTTCGGTCTGCACAAATTCCGTGAGCCGTATGCGATGCCTGCCTTGAATGAGTAGGGTAATCTGGCCTTCTTGGGTGGATTGTAGGCGAAGAATTTTAGCCAGCGTGGCCGTACTGTAAATACTTTCCGGAGTTATGCGTTCTTCGGTGGGGTTCTTTTGAGCCGTGATGGCCAGGAAGGGCATGCGCTGCTGACGCAGATCCCTAAGAAGCTGCATGGAGCTGGGGCGGCCGACCGAAATCGGTAAAATCACCCCCGGAAAGAGCACGGTATTGCGTAGGGGGAGTACAGAAATTACCTCTGCTTCCACAGGCGGGAACTCAGGGGTACCCTTAGCGCGCACGGCATACGCTAGGGTATCCATGTCCTCAGGAAAAGGGCTTTGCTCTTCGGCCATAAGAGGAATAGGGGGCAAATCCTATTCCACTGGCTTGGGTACAGCTAGGCCTTACCTTTGTACGGTGCGAGTAGGCGTTCTATTTGGCGGGGCGGCTCGGGAGCGAGAGGTATCGTATGCCGGTGGCCGCACCGTAGTGGATACCCTGGATCGCCGTTACTATACCCCCGTGCCGCTCTTCTTAGATGGCTTTCACCAGCTGGTGCGTTTGGCGCCACGCTACCTCTACTACGGAAGCATTACCGACTTTTTTCCTGCGCCGCATCACCTTCCTCCTGAGATTAATTTTCCCGTTTATGCCGAGCAGGTATGGTATCCCGAGAGCGCTTCCTACAAGGCCCAGCTAGCGGCCTTGGGCCCCCTGCTTTCCTGGGAAAGCCTAAGGGATAGCGTGGATGTAGTTTTCCCTGTCCTGCATGGCTTAGGGGGAGAGGACGGCAGCCTCCAAGGGCTTTTAGAACAGCTAGGTATCCCCTATGTAGGGACAGGCATTTTAGGCAGTGCTTGGGGCTTAGATAAAGCCCAGCAGCGCCGCTGGCTAAAAGCCCAGGGCTTCCCTGTACTACCCTATGCGATTGTACCGCGCACATGGCTTTGGGAGAATCCCGAACTAATTCTTTCGCTGGTGCAGGAGACGGTAGATTTCCCCTGCGTGGTGAAGCATCCTTTTCAGGGCTCTACTATCGGCGTAGTTTATTGTCCATCGGCCGAGAGGTTAGAAGAGGCCTGCTGCCGCGCGTCTTTTACCTGGCCGGTAGAGTGGCTGCCGCAAACGCCTTTGCCTAAGCTTTTAGACCTTACCGAAGGCCTCCTTCTGCCCCTTCTCTACCGAGATGCGGCAGGGGTAGCCCGCGAGCTTATCACCGATTGGAATGAACTGCGCCATTTTCTGCAGCGCTGCCCACACACCGGCTGGCTAGAGGCCTGGGATGCCCCGCCTTACCTCCTCATTGAGGCCTACCGAAAAGGGGAGGAGTTTTCGGTAATTGTTATAGAGCCGCAGCCAGGGCACTATGTGGCCCTGCCCCCTACGCACATCAGAAAAAGCGGGCCTCTCTACGATTACCGGGCCAAATACCTTTCGGGCATAAGTTCCAAGCGTACGCCTTCCTCTGACCTACCGAATGCGGAAATCCAAAAAATGGCCGAACGGTTAGCTGCTCGGGCGGGCCTCCAGGTCTATGCGCGTTTAGATGGGCTGGTAGTCCGAGATACCATCTTCTTCAATGACCCTAATACCACTTCGGGTATGCTACCTGCCTCGCTGCTTTTTCACCAAGCGGCCGAAGTAGGCTTTAGTCCGCGCGATTTTCTCACCTTTCTCATAGAGAGGTCCCTGGAGGTGCCTCGTACGGGCACGGCGCGCCTTTTCCTTCGCAAAGCCCGGCTGCAGCTTTCTCAGCGCGAGCGGCTATCGGTAGCGCCTACCAAGCGCATCGGCGTAATTTTTGGGGGCAATTCCACCGAACGGCATATCTCCTTAGAAAGCGGGCGAAATGTAGTGGAGAAATTGTGTAGCCGCTATGAGGTAGTGCCGCTTTTCCTTGAGGTAGCGGGGGCGGAGCTGCGCCTGTGGCGCTTACCTACACGCCTGCTTTTCAAGGATAATGCCGATGACGTGGAGGCCGCCTTATATGCCCCGACGGTGCCAGAAATGGTGGCCTCAGTACGGGCGGCCCTATCTGCCGAAGATGGATTAAGCCTAGAAGCGGAAGCCTATGCCGCCCAGCGCTTGGACTGGGAAAATCTTGCTCAGGAGATTAGCTTTGCCTTTTTAGCCCTTCACGGCCGCCCCGGCGAAGATGGCACTATTCAGAAAAAGCTGGATGCGCTGGGAATCCCTTACAATGGCAGTTCGGCTGAGGTTTGTAGCCTCCTGATGGATAAGGCGAAAACTCAGGCTTTCCTTCAAGCTAAGGGATTTTTAGTGCCGCTCCATTACCACCTTCGCCGGCCAGAATGGCTAGCTGATCCAACCCGGGTAGCGCAAATAGTAGAGCATCAGCTTGGCGGCTACCCCATAATTGCTAAGCCAGTGGATGAAGGCTGTAGCAGTGGGGTGCGAGTAATCCAGGACAGCCGCATGTTGGAGGCCTACCTCGCTGCCATTTTTCGGAGTGCGGATGCATTAGAGCCTGACCTTCAGACCCGCTTAGCCATACAGCCTGGGGAGGATTTCCCCCGCAAAGAGGAAGTGCTTTTAGAGGCCTATCTAAATGGGCCAGAATGGTTGGAAGTTACAGTAGGCCTAATAACGCATACGGCCGATGATGGCTCTCTGCGCTACGAGGTTTTCTATCCCAGTGAGACGGTCAAGCGGGAAGGCATTCTGCGGCTGGAGGAGAAGTTTTTGACTGGGGTAGGGCAAAATGTCACGCCGGCGCGGATTTACCCCGATAACCCCGAATGGAATGCCCGGGCGCTAGAGGCGGTGCGCCAGACGGTGGCGCAGTTGGCCGCAGCCTTAGGCATTCACGGCTATGCGCGCGTAGATGGCTTTGTGCGGCGCTTGGGCCAAGGGCAAGTAGAATTTTGGACCCTTGAGGTAAATGCCTTGCCAGGGCTTACGCCGGCAACGGTGTTTTTCCATCAAGGACTTTTGGCTGGCTATACGCCTGTAGAGCTTTTGGAGCACATCATCAGCGAAGGCTACCGCCGCCCCAGCCGATGAAGCCGCTTCTGAGTTTAGCTCTGCCCCCAACCCAGCGCATGGGCTTGCGCCTCATCGCGCGCCAATGGACGCCCCTCGCCCTAAACTGGCTCCTCATGGCCATAGAAGGCCCCATCCTAGTGAGCCTGATTAGCCGTCTGCCCGAACCCACGGAAAATTTAGCCGGCTTTAGTGTGGCCTTTTCTATCGCGCTGCTTGTAGAGTCACCCATAATGATGTTTCTAAGTGCCGGGGCGGCTTTGGGGCATAACCGACCGAGCTATGAACGCCTGTGGTGGTTTGCCTCTGCCTTCAATCTGCCGCTTTCGGCGCTCATGGGCGTTTTGGGCATTCCTGAGGTATTTTTTCGCCTCAATGCGCACATCTGGCATTTAGCGCCGGCTTTAGCCCAGCGAGTGGCTGGGGCTATCTGGCTTCTGATTCCCTGGCCGGCGGCGATTGGGTATAGGCGACTCTGGCAAGGGGTCTTGATTGCTCAAGGCCAAGCGCGCCGCGTGGCTTGGGGTACTCTGGCACGCCTAGCGGGAATGCTGAGCGGTGCTTGGCTAGCTGAAGCGCTTTTCCTTTGGCCTGGCATGTGGGTAGGAGCCTTTGCGCTTTCCGCCGGCGTAGTTACAGAGATGATAGCCATACGGCTGTATGCCCATACCGTTCTGCGCCGCCTTCCGCTCAGTAACGAACCGCCGCTCTCCTATCGGCGCTTGGGCACCTTCTACCTCCCCCTCCTCTGGACCTCCCTTCTCAACGTAGCACTTACGCCCCTCCTTACCGGCTTTATGGCTCAGGGCTTAGAAGCGCTGCCCTCCCTAGCGGCTTACTCACCCGTTATGAGTACCGCCTTTCTTTTTACCTGTGGCGGCGTGGCCTATCAGGAAGTAGTGATTGTACTAGCAGGTACCCGCCTGCGCCCCTTGCTCCTCCCCTTTGCCCACCGAATAATTCTCTTTACCAGCTTAGCCCTTTTGCTCTGGGCCCTTTCACCCCTCATGAAGTGGTGGCTCAGCACGGTATTTGCCCTACCGCCTACCCTTCACCCCTTGTCCCGTAAGGGGCTTCTCCTCATGCTGCCGATGCCTGCGTTAGTAACCTACCTAGCCTACCTCAAAGGCTTATTCATTCATGCGGCTCGCACGCGCCTCAATCTGCTCTCAGCTGTGGTAGAAATAAGCGGCCTAATCCTACTAGCGCCTCTGCTGCTGGCGATTCTCCCTTGGGCTAGTCTCTATACAGGCATTTTGGCCCTGCTCCTTGCTCGGCTAGCTACCTTGCTTTTTCTAGTATTCTGGACCTCCAGAGAGGTTCAGGCGAAGTATAGGGGCTCATCTGCCTCTGGCCAAAGCCTGATGCCCGATGAGGTTATTTCTGTCTGTCGCAGCTCATAAGCCGTGAAGGGCCTGGAAAAAAACCTCCGCCGTTTTGTTTTATACAGCAATGCGCCTGTGGGCCTTGGTAAGCTGGGGCTTAGCTCAGACTACTTACACCTTGAGCGGGTATGTGCGCGACGCAAAGACCCAGGAAGCGCTATCGGGCGCACGGGTGCTGGTCTTAGAGCGCCAGTCTGGGACCCTCACAAATCCTTACGGGTACTATGCCCTCCGCTTACCTGCAGGCCGATACCGAATAGTGGCCCAGTTCGTGGGCTACCGTAGCGATACCCTTCAGATAGAGCTGCGCAGCAATGTCAAAAAGGATTTTCTTCTGCTGGAGGAAGGGGTGGAGCTTTCGGCGGTTGAGATAGTAGAGACCTATGAGCAGCGCCGTTTTGAAAGCGCAGCCATGAGCCAGAACCGCCTAGAAGTGCAGCAGCTCAAGAAGCTGCCCGCCTTTTTCGGCGAGGTAGATGTGTTGCGCTCGCTTTCGTTTTTGCCTGGCATAGCCACAGCGGGCGATGGAAGCTCGGCCTTTTTCGTACGCGGCGGCTCACCCGACCAAAATTTAGTCCTCTTAGATGAAGCCGTAGTTTATAACCCGGGCCATATTGGCGGAATCTTTTCAGCCTTCAATGCGGATGCCCTTCAGGAGGCTCAGATTTACAAGGGGTATATGCCGCCGGAGTATGGCGGGCGCCTCTCTTCCGTTCTGGATGTGCGCTTGCGTGAAGGGACTAGCCCACGCTGGCAAGTAGGCGGGGGAATCGGCGTTATCTCCTCACGCCTAAATATAGAAGGCCCTTTGTGGAAAGACCGAATCGGCTGCCTTTTCACCGGGCGCCGTACATACGCAGACCTCTTCCTTCTTTTCGCCAGAGACCCCGAACTACGGCGAACCTCCCTCTACTTCTACGACTACACCGCCAAGCTCAATTTTCGCCTGAATGACCGCCATCGCTTCTACCTCTCGGGCTACTTTGGTCGCGACGTTTTCAAAACTTCCTTCTTGGACTTCAACTGGGGTAATGCGACTACCACGCTGCGGTGGAATTTTATTCCCTCTCCGCGCATTTTCCTCAATACGCTGCTTTATTACAGCAAGTACGACTATGCCTTTTTGGTGGAGTCTGGGCGCAATCAGGCTAAGTTTAGCTCGGGTATAGAGGACCTTGGCTGGCGGACGGATATGGATTTTTTTCTCTCCGAGCGGCTCAAGCTGCGTTTAGGGGCTATGCTGGTGCATCATACCTTTTTGCCTGGACAGCTTACGCCTACCTCTGACACGTCAAATGTGCGTCCTTATAGCGTGCCTTCCTTGCGTGGGGCTGAAGCCGCCGCCTACGTGCAGACGGGATACAAGTTTGGCCCACGCTGGCTAGTGGAAGGTGGGTTACGCTGGGCGGGTTTTGGCCTTTTAGGCCCAGCCACGCTTTATGCGTTCTCGGAAGAAAGAGCCGTACGGGATACGCTAATCTACCCAGCAGGGCGGCTTATAAACCTCTGGGGCGGCTTAGAACCGCGCCTGAGTGTTCGGTATGCGCTTTCGGAACGCTGGGCGCTCAAATCCGCTTTCGGTCGGGTTCAGCAGTTCCTCCATGTAGCTACGCTTTCGCCCGTGGGCCTACCTACAGACATCTGGTGGCCCACCACCCTCAATGTACGGCGACAGGACGGCTACCAGGTCGCCCTTGCCCTCCAAGGCACCCCGCGCTGGAAAAATACCCAGTGGGACCTCTCCGCCGAAATCTTCTACCGCCAGATGAGCAATGTAGTAGATTTTCGCGCAGGGGCGGATATTTTCCTAAATCCCCTTTTAGAGGCTGATATCGTGCAGGGGCGCGGGTGGGCCTATGGTACCGAATGGATGCTGCAAAAACTTTCGGGCCGCCTCACGGGCTGGATAAGCTACACCTACAGCCGCAGTTTCCGGTATATCCCCGAAATTACGCCTCGGCCTTTTCCGAACTATGTAGATAGGCCCCATCAAGCCACTTTAGTCCTCCAATATCCCATTAGCCGGCGGCTGGAGATAGCCTTTACCGCCATCTACGCCACAGGCCGTCCAATCACCCTACCCGTAGCAAAGTACATCTACGACGGCCAGGTAATCGGCGTCTATAATGAGCGCAATAATCGCCGTATGCCGGATTATCATCGGGCCGATATTTCTATAACCTGGAAGTCTAAGCCGCGTGAAGGGCGCCGCTGGGAGTCTAGCTGGAACTTCTCCCTGTATAACATCTACGGCCGGCGCAACATGTGGGCCCTGCGTCTGCGGCGCGACCCCGACAACCCTAATATCCAGCGGGCCTACAACCTCTACCTTTTCCGCTGGGTGCCAGCGATTACCTATAACTTTCAGTTTCGGTGAGAAAAAAATCTACCTTTGCCGAAGCAGAGCTAGCGGAAGAGCTCTACTGGGGGCTGCGCTGGCAAGGAGGGTGACCTCCAGCTCTGCTCTATGAACTTCGTAGGTAGAGGAAGGGTCTGCCTCAAAGGCTGGACCCTACTGGCTATTCTTATAGGTTGGGGCCTAAGCGGTTGCAAAAAAAATCCCTGTAAGAATGTGAATTGTCAGAATGGCGGCAGCTGTGTGGATGGTAGATGCAACTGCGTTTTACCCTGGGAGGGTGACCGCTGTGAAGTAGATGCCCGCGCAAAGTTTTTTGGCGACTGGCGCGGTACTGAAAACTGTGGCGGGCCTAACTTCACAATCACCTACAACCTTATCGCTGCGGCGGATGGCGGTTTTACCATCACCGACAGCATTCTGAATATTCAGTACAAAGGCTATCTCAAAAGTAGCACGGTGGTAGATATTCCCTGGCAACAGGTAGGAGCTAGGCGGCTCTCCGGTAGCGGCGAGCTCCAAGGCGACTCCCTAATTCTGCGGCATGTATATGCCTATGAGGATGGAGACACGATGCGCTGCCAGGCTAAGCTCGGGCGGGTGAGGCGCTAGAAGTCGTCCCTATTAGAAGCCTTAGAAAGGAAAAGCGCGGCCTTCGGGGAGCTGGCGCCAGCTCCACTTGGCTCGAATTACTCCATCCTCCAAGTAAAGCGCCCCGGCCGAAGCGCGCAGTATGGCCTTGAGTACCGTTTGATCCTGAGCGGCGAAACAAACGGGAATCCCCTTGGCTTGCGGCCACGCGCTTCGCACCGAGGAAGAGGAAGCCGTGATTCCTACCACCTTGATAGACTTGGGTAGGTCTCGGAGCAGACTTCGCCAAGCATTTATTTCCCTTTCGCCTAAGGTGCTCAGGTCCTTTGCTACGAGTATAAGAGCCTTACCAGAGAGCTCATCCACAGCGCATTCCGAATGCACTAACGGTACATAGTCCGTAATCTCAGGCGTACCCGTAGGGCCTGGAGTCAGCGCTTGGCGCAGGTTCTTACCTACTTTGTAAGGCAGGAAATCAATCGCCGGCAAGTAGAGGTAGAGGTACATCGTTAGTCCCGCTATCAGGCCTACCCCCCCCCACGCACTGATAGCCTGCCAAGGCTGGGGTAGCCAGGCTTCCAGCTCCTCGCGCTTGAGAAAG
The DNA here is from genome assembly GCA_039630245.1 of Bacteroidia bacterium. Taxonomy (GTDB): domain Bacteria; phylum Bacteroidota; class Bacteroidia; order SpSt-205; family SpSt-205; genus SpSt-205. The sequence goes on along the minus strand of JBCNVK010000001.1, from coordinate 77,308 downwards.
ATATACCCTATAAGGCCCAAAAGCACCACGTCTTTGGCAAAGGATTGCCAGGGCGTCAGCTTAATTGCGTCCCCAAAGCAGCCGCAATCCGATACCGCCTTGGTAATAGCAGAATACGCAGTGAGAAAGGTAAAAAAGACTATCATAAGGAGCAGGCTCCAAGCCGTGAAGTGGCGCAGATAGCCTAGGAGGAGAAATAAGGCCAGAGCCGTCTCGGCCACGGCGATAAACCCCGCCAGACCTAAGCTCCAAGGACCGAAGACTTCATGAAAAGGCCAGCCCGTATGCTTGGAAAAGACCTCAAAATACTCCTCTAGCTTGTAAGAAAAGCCATGCACATCATTTACCTTGATAAGTCCTGAAAAGATGAAGAGAAAGCCTACAAAAAGGCGGCTAAACTTCAGGAAGATATCTTTTTTAGCGCGCATAGGCGATGCTTTTCTTTTCTCTTATGACGGTTACCTTTATCTGGCCGGGGTACTGCATGGTTTTCTGGATTTCCTCAGCTACGTCTTGGGCTATTTTATCGGTAAGCTCATCGGAGACCTTATCGCTCTCTACAATGATGCGCAGCTCGCGCCCGGCCTGCAAGGCATAAGCTTGGCTGACGCCAGGGTATTTCTTAGGTATATTTTCCAGTTCTTGAATGCGTTGAATGTATTTTTCCACGGCTTCTCGGCGGGCGCCGGGGCGAGCCCCGCTTATAGCATCGGCTACTTGTACAATAGGCGCAAGGATAGTAGTCATTTCTATCTCGTCGTGATGCGCGCCTACGGCATTGAGCACTTCGGGGTGCTCTTTATGACGGCGTAGGATTTCCATTCCCAGCAGGGCATGGGGTAGCTCGGGATTCTCATCCGAGACTTTGCCAATATCATGAAATAGGCCTGCCCGCTTGGCTAGGCGTACTTTTTCCTTGGGCAGCCCCAGCTCAGCCGCAATTAGCGCCGCCAGCCGCGCCACCTCGCGCGAGTGGTGAAGGAGATTTTGCCCAAAGGAAAAGCGAAAACGCATCTTTCCAATAAGATCACGCACTTCATTCGGTACGCCCCGAATATCTAAAGCCATGAGGGTGCGATGGCCTATTTCGCGAATCTCCTGCTCTATCTCCTGCTCTACCTTTTTGACCACTTCTTCTATGCGGGCTGGATGTACGCGTCCATCAGCTAGGACCCTCTGAAGGGTTCGGCTAGCAATCTCCCGACGGATAGGGTCGTAGCAAGAGATTACGATAGCGCCGGGCGTATCATCTACGATGATTTCTACGCCAGTAAGGCTCTCAAGGGTACGTATGTTGCGTCCTTCGCGGCCGATAATGCGGCCTTTGTGCTCATCACTTTCTAAGGGGAAGGTGGTGATGCTGTGCTGGATGGCCTGCTCTATCCCCACGCGCGAGAGGGTCGTAGCAATAATTCGCTGGGACTCTTCTACGGCGCGCAGGCGGGTTTCTTCTAGGATCTGCTGAAGCTGGGTATGGGCGCGCCGCTCAGCTTCTTGGCGCAGGCTTTCCATAAGGCGCTGAATGGCCTCCTCCTGCGTCAGGCCGGCTATTTCTTGGAGGCGCTGGGCCACTTCCTGTTCGCTCTGGGCTAGCCGCTCTTCTCGGAGGAGAATCTGACGCAGCCGCTGCTCCTGAGCCTCCTTCTGCTGCTCGAGCCGTTCAAACTCCCGCTGTAGGGCAGCTAACTGGCTCTGCAGCTGTTCCTGCCGCTGATTGAGGCTTTCTTCTAGAAGGAGGACTTGCCTGTGGCGCTCCTCGGCTAGGCGTAGCCGCTCCTCGGCACTTTGCAGCATCTGGCGGGATTTTTCTTGGGCTTCGGCGATTTGGCGCGCTAGTTTTTCCCTAATATGCCGTTCGGCTTCTTTCTGGGCCTGATGGTAGCGACGATTCGCCTCCTGTAAGCGCTGCTGAATAAGCTGCTCCTGTTTCGCTAGGTGGGTTTGGATTTCGGCTTCGCGTGCTTGAAGGCGCTGCTGCTCTGCGGCCAGCTGGTGCAGCAGCCGTTGCCTTTGCCGATACCATAGCCCATATCCCAAGCCCGCCCCCACCACAGCCCCTATACCTATGCTCAGAAGGAGAGTTATCATGGTTTGGTAAATTCGGCGGAAAGGAATTGAGGAGGAAGAAGCGCTTCCAAGCGCTGCGTAAAGGCTTCATAGAGATGGAGTTGCGTAGCCAGACTGTCTAGGACGCTCAGAAGCCCCATAAGCCAGTGTGTAAGCTCGTCAGCCTGAGGCTGGAGCCGAGCATAAGCAGCCCCCCGCGCCTCAATTTCCCTCAGCAAGGCGGCTACGCGCGCTATGTTATCCGGACTGCCCTGAACGGTCAGGCGTCGCCCTAAAATAAGCCAGCTTTGCGTCATCTCGCCGTACATAAGCCAGAGCCCTTTCTACCTTTTGGCGCAGCTGTGCCACATGAGTCTGGGCGGTAGCACACTGCTTACGCCAAGACAAAATTAAAGTTTTCCGATTGTCTTCGGCTTTGTGCCAAGCCTCTACTAAGGCCTGCACGCCCCGTTCAATCCGCTGTAGGCGTGCCTTCAGCCTCGCCTCGGAGGGTGTAGGTATTATTTCCACGGCGTAAATCTAAAGAAAGGCCAAATGGGTCTACTTCGGCTCGGAGTATAGGCTGACGAACAAAAAGCACCTTTACCAGAAGGTTGGTTTGCTTGGCCCAGGCCTCGGCAGGGAAGTACCATAAAGAACTGACGCCCTCTGGATGGTCCAAACGCAGCCAAATCGGCCACACGAGCCGGCCGAGATTGCGCAGGCGCAGCCGTACCGCATACACTTTCCTTTTCTTCCGAAGGTAGGCTTCCGCTGCGCGCTGCGCTTCCTGAAGTTTTTGCCGGCGCCCCCGAAGCCGCTTTTGATACACTAAATAATTGGCCTGCACGAAGCTGTCCACCACCTCAGGATGCCGACTGGTATAGAAGGATATAGAAGCGGTGTCAGCGGCAAGGGCCTCCAAATAGCGTTGGATCGCAGCGCTTTCCTCTGCCAGTAAAGCTTCGGCTACCTCTGATTCTACTTCGGCTTTTTCTACGCTTACGGTATCTATGGCTATATCTACCCAGCTGGTATCCAGAAACCAGCCGCGCCAGAACCAGCCTAACTCTTGGCCTACGGATCCGCTGAGCATTCGGAAAAAGTCCCAAGGCTCAGGATGTCGGAAGGCCCACGTGCGCGCATAGCGCTGAAAGGCGGTATCCATCCTTTCGGGTGTGAGGATATAGTGCCGAAGGGCTTCCAAGCCGCAGGCTACTTTGAGGTAGGCGTTAGCGCCCATTTCGCGAATGGTGAGCGGATGCCCCATGATAGGTTGGCTCTGCCCGCTGGCTAAGTAGGCGCGCACGCGCGCCCGCTCCGCTTCGGCCTCTTTCTCCCGAATAAGCGGCTCAAACGTGGCCTTGGTAAGGTTTTCTAAGTACGTATTGAGGCCCTCGTCCAGCCACATCCAGCGCCGCTCATCGGACGAGATGATCATGGGAAAGAAATTATGCCCTACCTCATGGATAACAAGTGAGACGAAGCCATGGCGTGTAGCTTCGGTGTAGCGGCCATCTTTTTCCAGCTGCTGCCGCCCGCAAAAGACAATCATGGGGTATTCCATCCCATATACCCCTCCGTAGGTAACGCTCAGGGTAGGGTAAGGGAAAGGTAGCGTATAGCGGCTATATTCGTGGAGGGTGTGTTCTGCGGCGGCGAGAGCTAAGTTTTTCCATAGGGGGGCTACTTCGGGGGGATAGAAGCTTTGAATTAGCGTAGGCTGGGGGGCACCCGGCACTTGGGTGTAGCGGGCTTCCCAGATATAGCGCGGGCTCGCAGCGAAGGCAAAGTCCCGCACATTCTCGGCCCGAAACCGCCACGCTAGGGTATCTTTACCTATTCGGCTGGGCAGCTCCGAAGCTGAAATAAGCTGTATTGTAGAGTCGGGGTTGAGCCGCTGCCAGCGTGCCAGCTGAGTAGGGGATAGAACTTCGGCGGGATTCTGGAGCACGCCCGTAGCAGCTACTACATACCCGCGCGGGACGCGGATAGTTACCTCGTAGGTACCGAATTCCGTAGCAAATTCGCTGGGGCCGTAGTAGGGCATTTTCTCCCAGCCGCGCACATCGCTCAGCAGCACGGGGCGCGGATAATACTGGGCCACCTGATAGATGGGCCCTTTCTCGGTGAGAAGGTAGCCGCCGCGCCCTTCTACGGTGGCGTCATTCAGGGTGAAGCTCCAGCGCAGCTGGAGCGTAACGGACTGGCCTTGATGGAGCGGAGAGGGAAGAGTAACCTCCATAAGGGTCTCTTCTAAGCGATAGGCGACCGGCCTAAGGGTACCGCCCTCTTCTAAGAGAAGGGCTTCTAACTGAAAGTTCGTCTTGAGATACTGCTGAATTTGCCGAGCATAGAGCTGAAGGGGGGAGGCTTGGCCGCGCTGCACATCCCGTCGGAAATCCTCCCAGAGGAAATTTCGGCTCAGGTGGCCATAACTGCGCAGGCTAAAGTAGTTTGGCTCTACGGCTAGCCATAGGTAGCTTAGCGGAAAAGGCCCCTGATGGGTATAGGTGAGTCGGGCATGGCCCTGAAGGCGGTGGGTAGTAGGGTCTAAGCGGAGATCCATAACATAGTCGGCTCGGTTTTGCCAGTAGAGCGGGGAAGGCGTGCCCAGCACCGTACGCGAGGGTGGTGGAGGCGGCGCGTAGTCTTCTAAGGGTAGGAAAGGGTCGCCTTGAAAGGCCGTCTGCCCCCAGACCCATGCGCCGTAGATCAGCCAGCCTAAGCCCCCTCGCCGCAGCACTGAGCAAATATACGGCTTAATGAGGGGTGAAAAAGGTAAGATGGCGCCGGCGCTCCGTTACCTTCACAATCAGAATACTAAGCTCATACAGCCCCCACAGGGGTAGGGCTAAAAGCACCTGACTCAGCACGTCAGGGGAAGGGGTGAGCACCCCTCCTAAGATAACCGCCAGAGCAATCGCATAGCGGCGTCCACGGCGCAGCCCATCAGCCGAAATAAGGCCTACCTGACTCAGACCCCAAAGAAGTAAAGGCAATTGAAATACAAGTCCTACAATCAAACAGACCTGCACGGTAAGGCCTATTACGTCCCCAATCCGCCAAATATTCTCTACACTCGGTGTAAGCTGGAAGTGGGCAAAGAAGTGCATCATGAAGGGCACAAGCACGAAGTAGGCAAAGCCCACGCCTAAAAAGAAGAGGAGCGAAGTATAGCCTACAAGTCCTCTTAGGGCTTGGCGCTCGTGACGGTAGAGCGCTGGGCGCACGAATCGCCAAAGTTCCCACACTAAGTAGGGAAAGCCAAGCACCAGTCCGGTGGCTAAGGCCAGCACTATGGCTTTCAGGAATTGCTCGGAGGGGTGCACGGCTTGGAGGCGGAGGTGGAGGGGAGGGGGGCAGTGGCCCAACTTGCACAGTAGGCGGTAGGTTAGGAAATCACTCTGAAGCGGCGCAAGGAGCACCTTCCCCACGATCCAGTGTACTTTCCAAAATGCCAGTAGGCTCAGCAGGAAAATTACCGCTAGGCTACGCAGGAGATGGGCGCGCAGCTCTTCCAAATGCGCCCAGAAGGGCATCTCCCGCTCTTGGTCTAGCGGCATCAGAGCTCAAGGTGGTAAATCTGGTAGCCATTCCGGCCTGGCGCGGGCAGGGCCAAGGTAATGACCTCTCGCCCGCTTAGCTGCACCGAACGGCCAGGAAGTACGAGCAGGTCCCCCGTTCTATTTTCCGCTAAGTCCTTAACGAGGCTTTCGCCTGTCTGGTGATTAATCTGATGGACTTGGAGCTTGCCTTGGCCCGTATGTTCTGTAAGAAAGGCCACCGAGAGAAAATCATTGCTCAAGCCCGTGTAGAAGGATAGGGCTTCAGGCCTTAGCTCGCGCTGTTTTTTTTCTATGCGATAACTCCAGGCAAGCCGTAGGCTATCGCCGCTCTCCCAGCGCGTAATCCATACGTCGTAGGCTAAGTAGGCTTCACCCTTCTGCCGGAGGTCCTCCCAAAGGATATACAAAGCCCTGTCTCCGTGAGGCAGAAAACGAACCGCCCTAAAACCCGTAGGTTCCTTGTAAAGATCGGTCCAGGGGATATCGGCGCGGCTCCAGGTAATTTGCGTAGTATCGGTTAGAGGAAGGGGTAGCCGTCCGATGGCCCACCGCCCAGCGAGCCCTTTTTCTAAGGGAAGGTTTTTCGGACCTTGGATAAGGCCACCTACGTAGATGCTGGTGGGCGTAACATACAGCCAAGGGGCATGCAAGAGGGAGTCGGGGGTGAGACGCCAACTTCGGAAAGTCCGCGTGGTGGGGTCATAGTACAGCAGTACAGGACTTTCGGTTGGGCTTTGAGTAAGTAGCCAAATCTTCCCTCTATTGTCGGGAAAAGCGGCTAGGATAGGGGCGGGGACATTCCAGTCGTTGGCATATACTACTTTTCGTCCGCTCTGGTGCCAGAGGGCAAACCAGGCCTGCTCTATGGGTTTCTTTTTGCCGGGGAGGTAGGCGTACCATAGCAAATGGGTGCTATCTGGACTTAGGCTCAGGCCGCGTATCGCCTTAGCCGCTTGGCGGTCATAGGCCGAGAAAGTCGTCCATTTGCGCAAAAGTGGACGGCCGCGGTGATCTAAGAATTGGGCTACCTCTTGGAGCACGCCCGGCGTAAGCGGGTCCTCGTCATACGACAGCAGCACTACGGCTTCCTTAAGGCCTACAAGCGTCAAGGGATAGTCACGCCCACGCGCAGGAATATCTATGAAATAGGACCAAACGGAATAATACCGCGCGTCTAGGCACTCCACGTAGTAGCCTGGCTGGGGCTTACCCTGAGCCCAGTATTCAATATAGGCGAAGCGCCCCGGGCCCGCCCAAACAGGATAGCGGGGCAGACCCACGCGCTCTATGGAATAGCCCTTCACCTCTATCTGCGTGCGGCTAACAATCCGCTGGCTATAGACAGGCCATAAACTTATAAAGAGTAGGGCAGGCCTTAGGCTCATATGCAGCTCAAAGTTAGCGTTCTTTGATAGTTTTCCCTCTAAATGGCGCTTTGTAAAGCTTAGAGGCGGCTCAAAGCTCGGTCTAAATCCCGAATGAGGTCTTCGCTGTCTTCTATACCTACGGAGAGGCGCAGAAGGCCGGCGGTGATGCCTAGGGCTTCCCGCTCGGACTCGGGTATAGAAGCGTGAGTCATGAGGGCTGGATGGTTGATGAGCGATTCTACCCCGCCTAAGCTCTCGGCCAAAGTGAAGATTTCCAGCGCTTCCCACAGGCCCTGCAGCTCTTCGGGCCGGCTAACCTTTACCTCAAACGAGACCATACCTCCGGGTAAGCGCATTTGCTGCTTGGCTATAAGGTAATTCGGATGCGTGATAAGGCCAGGGTAATGCACCCGCGCTACGCGCGGATGGGTAGCCAGAAATTCGGCTATCTTTTGGGCGTTTTCGCAGTGCTTCTGCATGCGTAGAGGCAGCGTTTTTAGGCCGCGCAGCACTAAGAAGCAGTCCATAGGGCCTGGCACCCCACCTACGGCATTCTGAAGGAAGCGCAGGCGCTCATATAGCTGCGCATCCTTGAGGGCTATAGCGCCCATAATTACATCCGAATGCCCTCCCAAATACTTAGTAGCCGAATGAACCACTATGTCGGCCCCCATCTCCAGCGGATTTTGGAGGTAGGGCGTGGCGAAGGTGTTATCTACCACGAGCCAGGCCTTCTGGGCATGGGCTATTTCCGCAAGTGGGGCTATAGGGGTAATCCGCAAAAGGGGATTGCTGGGCGTCTCTATCCAAATAAGGCGCGTATTCGGACGAATGGCCGCTTCTACCTGCTCAAGGTTAGAGGTATCTACGAAGCTAAATTCCAGCCCCCAGGGCTCAAATACGCGGCGCATGATGCGGTAGGTGCCGCCATAGAGGTCGCGGCTTACGATGACATGGTCTTTTGGAGAAAGCAGGCGGAGGACTGCATCCGTAGCGGCCAGCCCCGAAGCAAAAGCCAGCCCATACGGCGCGCCCTCTAACTGAGCGATAGCCGCCTCTAAAGCCGAACGCGTAGGATTATGGGTGCGACTGTACTCGTAGCCTTTATGAACGCCGGGGGCTTGCTGCGCATAGGTAGAGGTGAAATACACGGGCACCATTACGGCGCCTGTGAGCGGGTCGGGCTCCGTACCCGCATGCACGGCTAAAGTATGCCACTTCACCCTGCAAAGGTAAGCAAGGACTTACCGAAAAAGGCTCACCAGTTGCATCGCCACGCTACTGTCCCCCGTAACCTTAATCCGCCCGCCCATAAAGGCTTGCATCGGGCTAAGCTCGCCTTTGAGTAGCGCTAGCAGATCGGTGGGATGCACCGCTATAGTACAGGCCGCTTGCGCGCCGTCTTCTACTTCCCGCACCTCATGACCCTCTAAAATTAGTTTTTTCGCACTGAGGTCCAGCAGGATAGGCGCAGGTACAGGATGCTGCGCAGCCTTTGACCGAAGAATGCCTATGACGCTGGCTAAATCTTCTGCCTCATCTTTAGCCACAGCGGCTGGCCGATGGTACTTTTTGTCATCTATGAGCATTTTCGCAATAATCTCGCGCATAATCTCCGACGTACCCGCACCGATAGTAAGTATGCGCGCATCTCGATAGGCTCGCGCTACCTTGTAGTCCTCAATATAGCCGTAGCCTCCAAACATTTGAAGGCATTCATAGGCGGCTTTGTTGGCAAATTCGGTAGTAAGGAGCTTAGCGATGGAGCATTCTTTGACGGCGTAGTGGCCATCCTGATGTAGGCGGGCGCAATAGTAGGTATAGGCTTTGAGCACTTCACACTCCGCATGCAGTTGGGCCATTCGGTGGCGCAGCACTTGAAAGCGGTCTAAGGTCCGTCCAAAAGCCTGCCGCTGCCCCATGTATTCCAGCGTGTATTCTATCAGGCGCTCGGTCCCCGAGATAGCTGCAATCGCCCCTACGAGCCGCTCCAGCTGAAGGCCCTCCATAAGGTAGTAAAACCCCTTGCCCTCTTCCCCAATAAGGTTCTCCACAGGCACTTCCACATTCTCAAAGAAGATCTCGGCCGTGTCTGAGGCATGCCAGCCCATTTTTTGGAGCTTATTTTTGGAGATACCGGGCCGGTCCAGTTCTACCAGAATTAGGGAAAAGCCGTCCAGGCCTGCGGCAGGGTTGGTCTTCGTTACCAGTACGATGAAGTCGCCATAGTAGCCGTTTGAAATGAAGGTTTTTTGGCCATTGATGATGTAGCGGTCGCCCTGGCGGGTAGCTTTGGTCTGGATATTAGCCACGTCAGAGCCGGCGCCGGGCTCTGAGATGCCGATCGCCGCTAACTTTTCGCCCCGCAGCAGAGGAGGTAGGTATTTCGCCTTGAGGGCTTCCGTACCATACTTGTAAATGTAGGGGGCGGCCATATAGAGCGAGACGATAGGCGCCACACCAAAACCACCAGAGAAGAGTCTGGAAATCTCCTCGCAGAAAATCACCGTATAAAAGAAATCCAATCCCGCGCCGCCGTACTTTTCTGGGTAATCTACACCGAGGAAGCCCTGCTGCCCAAAGCGCTTCCAAACCTCCTTAGGTACCTGTTGCGCCTTTTCCCATTCATCTATGTGGGGAAGGATTTCTTTTTCTAAGAATTGCCGCAGGGTCTGGCGAAAAAGCTCGTGTTCCTGCGTGAAATAGTACGAGTGCATGAGTGTGCTCATATGCGCTTAGTAATTAGTTAGGCCCAGACGACCGTTTCGGGATGGCTTAGCCATTTTTCGTAGAGGGGGCTGTATTTGGCTTCTATTTGGCGACGGCGAACCTTTAGGGTAGGGGTAAGGAGGCTATTTTCCACGCTCCAAGTGTCCGATAGGAGGACGGCCCGAGCTAAGCGCTGGTAGGGGGGGAGTTGGGCGTTTAGCTGCTGGATAAGCTGGGCTACGGCCTCCGCTACCGTAGTAGGGGCTTCCTTACGGCCTATTTCCGACAGGGTGATAAGCACAAGCGGTTGAGTCTGCCCCACGCCTACTACGCATACCTGCTCGGCATAAGGCAGCTTACTAAAGGGCTCCTCTAAGGGTCCGGGCACTACAAACATACCCTTAGCCGTTTTGAAGGCGTCGCTTACCCGGCCCGTGACGCGCAAAAAGCCCTCTTCGTCCAGCTCGCCCATATCGCCCGTGTGGAGCCAACCATCCCGTAGCACTTCAGCCGTTTTTTCCGGCTCTTTGTAGTACCCATCCATGACCCAGTCCGCCCACATGAGAATTTCCTGCGTCTCTGGGTCTATTTTGAGGCGCACGCCCGTAAGGGGCTTACCTACTGTGTGGGGCTTATGGTAATTGCGGGGCATGATAGTACAGCCGGCGCAGTTCTCCGTCATCGCATACACTTCCCGAACGAAAATACCCAGCTCGTGAAACCAGGCTTTTACGGGCTCTGGAGTGAGGGCTGCGCCGGTTAGCGCTACCTCTACCTTGCCTAAGCCAAGCCTGTAGCGGATAAATCTTTTGACCAGCGGTCCGAGCAGGGGCAGGCGAATAAGCCGATTATAGCGCTGCTCGCCGAAGCGTTCCAACACGGCTAAGCGAAACCGCTGCCAAATACGCGGTACGGCGAAGAAAAAGGTGGGCTGGGTATCTTGGAGATTGCGCGCAAAAGTCTCTAGCGATTCAGCGAAGGCAATTGTGCCACCTAAGTAAAGGCAGGCCAGCTCTATGGCCATGCGCTCAGCTATGTGATTGAGGGGCAGGTAGGAAAAAAAGCGCGGCTCGCTAAGGTCAAAAATGCCGATTTCCCGGTAGGTGGCTTCGTGGCGCAGTAAAGCCGCAGGGCAGCGGTAGCTGAGCATCACCCCTTTCGGTGTGCCTGTCGTGCCCGAGGTATAAAGAATCGTCCATAAATCCTCCTCCTTGGGCTCGTAGGCCTCCTGTAGAGGCGGATAGGTCTCTAGTAGAGCCTCCCAAGCTAATCCCTCGCGTATTTGATCGGACGCTGGGTAGTCGGGAAACCGAATAAGCTGAACCGACGGCGGTATGGCCTCACGGGCCTTAGCCCAATAGCCCGGGTCTAATTTGCCTACAAATAGGTGTGTAATACCGCTTTTTTCAATAATTAGGGCAAGGTCGGCTGGGGCTATATTGGCATAAAACGGCACCGATATCGCCCCTATCATTTGAAGGGCCAAATCAGCTAAAATCCAGTGGCTGCAGTTTTTAGAAATGAGCCCTACCAAACTTCCGCGCTCTACCCCAAGCGCTCGGAGGGCGCTGGCAATTTGGCGGGCCTCCTTCCCAGCCTGAGCCCAGGTCCGTATATGCCACTTTCTCCCATAAGGCTGGTATAAGAAAGGCGCCTGAGCTTTCTCCCGCTCCCACCGATAGAAGTAGTGCATATGCGTAGGCAGAAGCGGGCCAGGAGGGAGGGGCATGAGACAAATATAGTATCACATTCGGAAAAAATCACCCCACAGGCGCTGACCGCCATCTACGTATATGGTCTCGCCCGTGATATAGGCCGCCATAGGGGAGGCGAGGAAGACCGTTAGGTAGGCTACTTCTTCTACGCGCCCCAGTCGCTTGAGGGGTATGGCTTCGGCCAGCGTTTGGCGCACTTCGGGGGGGTACTGCTCCAGGCCCGAGGAGGCGATGATGCCAGGGGCGATCGCATTTACCCGGATCCCATAGCGACTCCACTCCACGGCTAAGGTCTTCGTAAGGTTATCTACCCCTGCGCGCGCGGCGCCCGTGTGCGCCATGCCTGGAAAGCCTCGGTAGATATTTGCGATAATATTTACAATTACGCCCTGACGAGCAGGAAGGAAAAAGCGGTGCGCCAAGGTGTAGGTTACGTTCCAAGTGCCGATGAGGTTGTTATTTATCACGGCTTGGAAACCTTTCGGGCTAATCTGCTCGGCCGGTGCGAGGAACTGCCCGCCGGCGTTATTTACCAGTACGTTCAGGCGGCCGTGGGTCTCTTGGATAGCCTGTGCAAGGGCTTCTACCTCGGCTAGCTCCCGTATATCGCACTTTTGGAAATGCACGGGGCCTAGGGCCTTAAGCGTTTCGGCGGCTTGCTGGAGTTTTTCTACGCGACGGCCGCATAGCCATACGGTAGCGCCGACTTTTAGAAACTCTTGGGCGATAGCGTAGCCGATGCCACTACCGCCGCCCGTAACGAGGGCTACTTGATCCTGAAGCAGCCCAGCGGCAAACATTAGCCTAAAGGGCGCTTGAGTATAGCCCGCGCTTCGGCTATACTGGCAGGCTCACGTCCAATTAGGCGCGCCAGCTGCACGGCCGCCTCTACCAGCTCGCCGTTGGAGCGGGCCATTTCACCGTTGGGCAGGTAGAAATTGTCTTCCAGTCCTACCCGCACATGCCCGCCTAGGGTGAGCGCAGCTGCGGCTAGGGGCCACTGCTTGCGCCCTATACCAATCACCTGCCAGTGGGAGCCAGGCGGCACGCTGCGCGCCTGATGTACTAAATTTTCCGTCGTGGCGGGGATCCCCCCCATCACCCCCATGATAAAGCTAAACACGTATGGCGGCTTCAAAAGCCCCATGTCTATGAACGGGGTCACGTTATGGATGTGGCCGCAGTCAAACGCCTCCAGCTCTGGCAGCACCCCCGCCTCAAGCATCCGTTCCAGAAAGTACTGGATCTCGTGGAAGGGGTTCTGGAAGACAAAATCAAAATAGAATTTTTTCGCTTTGGGCGAGTAAATGGCGTAATTCATAGAGCCCATGTTGAGGGCGGCCATATCGGGCTTTAGGGCGGTGATGTGGTGGATGCGCTGCTCGCGCGGGATGCCTACAGCGCCCGTGGAGAAATTGATAATCACATCGGGCAGGCGCTGGCGCACCTCTTCGTAAATGCGTCGGTAGGTCTCTACGTCAAAGGCCGGGCTGCCGTCATCCTTACGGGCATGAATATGGAGGATAGCTGCGCCGGCTTCCACGGCCCGCCGGCCTTCTTCGGCGATTTCCGCTGGCGTATAGGGAATATAGGGGCACTGCTCGCGCGTGGCTAAAACCCCCGTCAAAGCCGCCGTAATTACTACCTTCTGTTCGGTGCTCACGCAAAGCGAATATACACCTTTTGCTTACTTTTGCGCATGCGTATCTTAGCCATTCAGGCTGTTGGATTGGGCTTGGCGGTTCTCTTTACCGCCTGTAGCAAGCCCTATTATACCGTGGATCTGCGCAATTGGAAGCCTTCAGAGATAGAACTGCCCAGCTCCATTCAGAAAATTGCGCTGGTGAATCGCAGCTTAATTCCTGAGGCGGATCGGAGGCGAATCATAGAGGCTTACAAGAAACGCGGGGTGGTGGAAGGCGCTTTGAGTGGGATGGCGACCCTTAATCCTATGGGGGCAGCGATGGGGGCGGCGTCGGGAGCTGTAGCAGGTATAATTGATGAGAAGTGGTTGGAGCGTGCGCCGCAGACATCCCTGCAGCATCTACACAACCGGCTAAATGAATGCGGCCGTTTTCAGGCACTTATGGCTGGCTTAGAGCTGCAGTGGAAGGGTACCTTAGAGGGTTCGTTGCCGCCGCCCCTTCCCGCCGAGAGCCTGCGGATTATTCATAGCCGCGTGCCCCAAGCCCAGGCTATCTTAGCTTTAGAGACGCTTCTGCCAGGCGGCTCGCCCCAGAAGCCCGAAGCGCTCTTAGGCTTTCGGCTTTATGACCCTAAAACGGCTAAAGTCATAGACGAGGCTACCGTAACCAGCGGCTCGCTTGAAAGGTCCTCCACGATTCGTGAGGCGCATATAGCGGCGGTGGAGAAATACCTTTTGCGGATTTGTCCTTGCTTTACGGTGTATCCAGAGGGTGATAGGCGCATTGCCTTCTTTGTGCGCGGCTCGCCAGGCTTAGAGCAGGCTAAGACGGCCTTGATAGGCCGCCAGTGGAATGAAGCCATCGCTATTTGGGAAAAAGAAGCCCAAAGCCCCAATAAGACTGCCGCCAAGCGTGCGGCTTATAATTTAGCTCTTATGTACGATGTGCTATGTAATGTGGAGAAAGCCGAAGAGTGGTATAAGCGGGCCGTAAGTTTAGGGATAGGGCAGCGGGAGTACCAAACATGGGCTCAGGAGCGCCGCCCCCTCTGCGGCCGTCTGAACGAGCAAGTCCCACCGCCTAAGCGTACCTATTGAACGGTGCTACACCTCTGGCTAAGTCGGGGCTCCACAAGGGCTCGCCATTCCGCAAAAGTGCCCTCTAAAATCCTTTCCCGGGCCTCTGCTAAAAGGGAAAGAAAGAAGTGAAGGTTGGCCGCTGTAGCTATGACGAAAGCCAGCGGGTCCTGCGTACGGAAGAGGTGATGGAGGTAGGCCCGCGTGTAGCCCCAAGGGGGTAGAGGGGTAAAGTCGGCGCGAAATTGGGCGTTTCGGATAGTGAGAATCCCTTCGGAAGTGAAAATTTGGCCGTGGCGGGCATTTCGTGTAGGTAGGACGCAATCCATGAGGTCCATCCCTGCGGCAATAGCCTCCAAGACGTCGCGCGGCGTGCCTAAGCCCATCACATAGCGCGGCTTATCCTCGGGAAGGAGCTGACCCATGAGGTGAAGTATAGGCTGGCGCAGTTCAAAGGGTTCTCCTACGGCTAAGCCGCCTACGGCCCATCCCTCAAATCCCCATGACCTTAGGGCCGCGTAGCTGGCGCGCCGCAGCTCTGGGTCTACGCCACCTTGAACAATCCCAAACTGCTGAATAGGATAGCCGTAAGCCGCAGGGTCTTCCAAAAAAGCTCGGCGGGCACGGGGAGCCCATGCATGGGTAAGCCGCAGCGCCTCCGCCATTTCCGCCGCACTGGCTGGATAGGGCGGGCATACATCCAGTACCATTTGAATATCCGAACCTATCGCCCGCTGAATTTCTACCACCTTCTCGGGCGTGAGGAGATGAGAGCTACCGTCTAAATGGGATTTGAAGTATACACCTTCTTCCGTCAGGCGGCGATGGCTAGCCAGACTGAATACCTGATAGCCTCCACTGTCGGTAAGCAGGGCATAGGGCCATCCCATGAAACGGTGTAGGCCTCCGGCCTCGCTAAGTAGAAGGGGCCCCGGACGCAGATAGAGGTGGTAGGTATTCGCCAGAATAAGCCGTGCGTCACGAAGGAGATGGTGCGGGAAAGCCTTGAGGGCACCGTGGGTAGCCACAGGCATAAAAGCCGGCGTAGGTACGGCCCCATGCGCCGTATAAAGCCAGCCAGCCCGGGCGGCGCCTTCCACCTTTATGACTTCAAAGCCAACCCGCTGAGATAGTGCCATGCTTCCCTCTTCGCTGGGAGATTATTTAGCATCTCTGCAAGGGCAGGTAGAACGAAAACGCATCGCTGGGAGAAAGGGCCCTTAGGGGGAGCTATAGGCGCGTAACTTTCCGCTTCGTAGACGCCTCTTTTGAGCGGTGTGATAGGCCCAAATACCCAAAGCAAGGGCGTAGCAAAGAGCCTCAGCCGCTCTAAGGTCAGCGCCCTATGCGCCAGCCAAATTTCCGCCTCGCTTAGGTGGCGCCGTACAGCTTCTAAAATTTTTCCCAGAAGCGCTTGGGTCTCTGGCTGCCAATCCGAGGGGGACAAAAAGAGCGTGAGTTCGCCTCGGCCTTTTTGAAGGCGCTCAAGGGGCGGCTTAGCTAGCCATAGATAACGGGGCGCAAAGTACATCCTTAGTGCGTTTTCGTCATAGAGGCAGGCACGACTAAGATAATGTCCGCTAAGCCGGAAGGGGGGCGGTAGCGTTGGGGTTCGGAGGCCTCTTCGGTGGAGAGGATAAGGAGGCGCAGGCCTGGTCGGTATAGGCGTAGGTAGGCAGCTATTCCCTCACCGTAGTCGCTGTGGTAGCGGCCATTGAGGTGGAAGAAGATTTGACCCGGCCGCCACTGCCGGCTAATCGTGTAGGCCATAGTGGCATCACGCAGCATTTGCGCTAGGCGGAAGGGTTCCGCCGGCATGCCATGCGCCTGAGCCAGCGAGTCAAGCTGCTTGTAAGTAGGGAGACTATCTAAGCGTGGAAAGGGTAGAGGGGCTACGTAGGCTTTCTCAGCCTCACTCCACCCTTCTATGGCGGCTAAGCCGCTTCGGCCAACCTGCCGTACTAGCCGCTGCGGCGCATTTGTACCGAAGCAGGGGATTTTCGCTGCACGCGCATAGGCCACCAGCGGGGCATAGTCCGTGGCAAAATTCGGCCAGAGCGTTATTTTTCCTTGTAGGTCTGGGAGTTCTCCGCGGAGGTACTGGTCTAACTGCGGCTGCTGATCGGTCTCCAGCATCTCTAAGCCTAATAGAAGGCGGCCCGGGCGCTGCGCATGAAGGTCCCGCACTAGCTCGTAGGCCAGCCAGTGGGCTATGGGGTTGTTATGTAGCTCGCCGAAAAGAATTACATCGGCTTTTTCCGCCTGCCGAAGGAGGGCTGTGTAGCTGAGCCGCTTACCTTGGCTAGAATATAGCGCATAAGCCGGCTTATCCTGGGCCAGAAGCCCTCCCAGGAAAGCGGCCAAAACGTAGGCGCGCACCGTCAGAGGTTACCCCGGCGGGCTTGCTCGCGCTCTATAGCTTCAAAGAGCGCCTTAAAGTTGCCTTTGCCGAAGGATTTGGCGCCCTTGCGTTGAATGATTTCGTAAAAGAGCGTAGGGCGATCCTGCACCGGGCGCGTGAAAATCTGGAGCAGGTAGCCCTCATCATCCCTATCTACAAGGATACCCAGCTCCTCTAAAGCCGAGACGGGCTCATCTATGGGCCCCACGCGGTCCAGAAGGGTTTCATAATACGCCTTTGGCGTTTCTAAGAATTCCACCCCCCGCCGGCGCAGCTCCCGCACGGTAGCGATGATGTCATCGGTCGCTAGCGCAATGTGCTGGACACCCTGACCGTGGTAGTACTCTAAGTACTCCTCTATTTGGGATTTGCGGCGGCCTTTGGCGGGCTCGTTTATGGGGAACTTGATGTAGCCATTCCCGTTGGCCATCACTTTACTCATGAGGGCCGAATATTCGGTAGAAATGTCCTTGTCGTCAAAGGAGATGAGCTGGTGGAAGCCCATCACGTCGCGGTAGAAGGCTACGAATTGATTCATTTCGCCGAGGTACACATTCCCCACGCAGTGGTCCACGTACTTGAAGCCTACGGGGGTACTTTGCCCGAAGCCGGACCATGGCACAAAGCCGGGCAAGAAGGGGCCGCGGTAATTGGTGCGCTCTACAAACACATGTACGGTATCGCCGTAGGTATGAATGCCCGAAAGGACTACTTCGCCATCGCTGTCGGAAAGGGTAATAGGGGTTAGGAAAGATTTAGCCCCGCGGCGGGTAGTTTCTTCATAGGCGCTTCGGGCATCGGGTACGGCAAGGGCCAGCACACGTACCCCGTCGCCATGGCGGTAGATATGGTCAGCGATGAAGTTACCCGGGTGATAGGGCGTGGTAAATACCAGGGTAACTTTGCCCTGCCGAAGCACGTAGCTGGCCGCTTCGCGATAGCCTGTCTCTAACCCGCGGTAAGCCACCGGCTGAAACCCAAACGCGTGCTGGTAGTAGTAGGCGGCTTGCTTAGCATTACCTACATAAAATTCTATGTAATCCGTCCCCAAAATCGGCAGGAAGTCTGCCGTCTGGGCAGAAGTGGATTGGACTTGGGTTGCGGTATTCATACTTGGGAGGGATTTTTTTCGGTTTCAGGTAGCCAGCTCAGGTAGTATTCGGGGATTTCAATTTGGAGGGCTTCGGCGGTCAGGCGCAGCGGGCGGAAGGTATCTATCATTACCGCCAGCTCGCGCGTTTCCTTAGCGCCAATGCTGCGCTCTACCGCCCCGGGATGAGGGCCATGGGGAATCCCCATCGGATGCAGCGTAATCATCCCCCGCTCCACGTGCTTGCGGCTCATAAATTCGCCCTCTACGTAGTAGAGGACCTCATCGGAGTCTACATTACTGTGGTTGTAGGGTGCGGGAATAGCCAGCGGGTGGTAGTCATACAGGCGCGGTACGAAGGAGCACACGACAAACTGGCGCGCCTCGTAGGTTTGATGCACCGGCGGTGGCTGATGTACCCGCCCTGTGATAGGTTCAAAATCGTGTATAGAGAAGGCATATGGATACAGGCAGCCATCCCAGCCTACAAAGTCAAAGGGATGCGTAGCCCAAATGTAGGTGAAGAGCTCGCCCAGCTTCTTGATTTTTACCACGAATTCGCCCGTCTCGTAATGCGTCTCTAGATCTGTAGGCGGGCGCAGGTCGCGCTCACAGAAGGGGGCATGCTCCATGAGCTGCCCATACTCATTCATATAGCGGCGGGGGAAGCGGATAGCCCCGCAGTAAGATTCTATGATAAGCAGGCGATTCTGGGGCGTGTCTAAATGGAGCTGGTAGATAGTACCGCGCGGAATGTGAAGGTAATCGCCTGGCTTGAAAGGTATCCGCCCGAAGCCTGTGCGCAGCTCGCCGGTCCCCTCATGGATGAAGATAAGCTCATCGGCCGAGGCATTTTTGTAGAAATAGTCGCTAAACCCCTGCGTAGGTGCCGCTAAGGAGATGTGAACGTCGTCGTTGAAGAGAATGACTTTTCGGCTCATTAGGTAGTCGGAGTCGGGGGCTATTTGGAAGCCGCGGAAAGCCCGGTGGCGCATGTTATTAGGTACGGCTGCTTTAGGGCGCAGGTCTAAGGTAGCTTCCTCTACCGCCCGCACCATCGTAGGCGGATGTACGTGATAGACAAGGGCATACAGGTCCGAAAAGCCTTCGGTGCTTATGAGTTCTTCGGCTAGCAGCTTACCGTTTTGGCGGAATTGCGTATGCCGCTTAGGTGGCAGCTGCCCGCGCTGTACGTAATAAGGCATGCCCAAATTTAGGCAAATTTTGCTTTAGTCCTGCTTTTATCCTACTGGTGGCGTTCAGGGCTTATATTTGTTTGCAACGGCTATGGACTCCCTACTGCGTCTGCGTACTCTAGGGGAGCTTCAGCGGTCGGGCTATCGCAGCCGCTCGGTCAAGGATGAGCTGCGGGAAAATCTTCTGACCGCTTTGCGCACCGGCCAGCCTATTTTTCAGGGGATTTACGATTACGAGGATACGGTTTTGCCCCAGCTGCGTACAGCTATTTTAGCCCGGCACAATATTCTCCTTTTGGGCTTGCGGGGGCAGGCGAAGACGCGCCTGGCGCGCCTTTTAGTGGAACTCTTAGACCCTTGGGTACCAGCGATTGAGGGGGTGGAGCTGCCCGAGGACCCTTTCAATCCTATTACGCCCGAAGCCAAGAAGCTCGTGGAAGAAGCAGGCCCTGACACGCCTATCCGCTGGATTCACCGTACGGAGCGCTACACGGAGAAGCTCGCCACCCCCGACGTCTCAGTAGCCGATCTAATTGGAGACATTGACCCAATCAAGGCGGCGACGCTCAAGCTGCCCTATGCCGACTCGCGCGTTATCCACTATGGGCTTATTCCTCGCGCCCACCGCGGGATATTTGTAATCAATGAGCTGCCGGACCTTCAGCCGCGCATTCAGGTAGCCCTTTTCAATATTCTCCAGGAGCGGGATATTCAGATTCGGGGCTATAAGCTGCGCTTGCCCTTGGATATTCAGTTTGTTTTCACGGCTAATCCAGAGGATTACACGCAGCGCGGCACGATTGTAACCCCTCTCAAAGACCGAATTGGTAGTCAGATACTCACGCACTATCCACGTTCTTTGGAGGCTAGCCGGCGGATCACGCAGCAGGAGGCGTCCTTAGCGCCGGGGCAGAGAGAACGAATCACGGTGCCACCCGTTCTCGCCCAAGCTATAGAACGACTGGGCTTTCTGGCCCGCCAAAGCGAACATATAGACACCAAAAGCGGTGTATCTACCCGCCTTACGATATCGGCCTATGAATGTGTCGTGGCTTGGGCGGAGCAGCGCATGGTCCTAAATGGAGAAGAAAGCACAGTGGTGCGTCCGATGGATATTTATGCGGCTATACCGGCGATCACGGGTAAAATAGAGCTGGTCTACGAAGGGGAAAAGGAAGGGGTGCAAAATGTAGCGATTTACCTTTGTCATCGGGCGCTTCGGGAAGAGTTCTTAGCGCATTTTCCGGCGCCGGACCGCTTCAAGCGAGGCACCTCTCAGCCTAACCCTTATCAGCCCATAGTGGACTGGTTCTCAACGGGGAATGAGCTTCTCCTTTCGCGCACGATGGCGGATAGCGCCTACCGACGTGCCCTGGAGCGCATACCGCATTTGGCGCGGCTGGTAGAAAATACCGGCCTAGCTGGGCCGCCCCATATCTGGATGGAGCTGGTCCTCCATGGCCTAGCAGAGGTCTCCGTCATTGGACGCACCCTGTCGGAAAAGGAGATTTCCTTCCGCGACATTTTAGGCGACCTTTTGAGCCAGCGAAAGGGCGAGGAAGAAGAAGAGGAGGATTAAGAGCTGGTCTGAGGCCTAAAATTGAGTATAATGCCAGCGATCGGCCTGGTCTTTCATAGGAGCATTTAGCTTTTTGGCCGCGCTTTCATTTAGCTTGGAAGGGAAGGTTTATCTTTGCGGCTGTGGCTCAGGTAGGGCGGCTCCCTCTGGTAGAAAGTAGCTGGGCCCTTCGGCGTGAAGTAGTCCAATCAGCGCCCTGGGGCGGCTATGCTATGACTACCCTGTGGGGCTGCCCTACCCGTAAATACCACAGCTGGCTCTCCCTGTGGAAAGGGTTTGAGCGGTATGAGCTCCTCCCCCAAATGCAAGAGGATATTTTGGTCAAGGAAGGGCACTTTCTTCTCACTACGCAGTTCTTTCATGGCCGCTTGAGCTGGGAGGGGTATAAGCACCTTCAGGGATTTAGCGCAAGCAAAGGATGGACTTGGTATTACCAGATTGGGGACCTGCGGATTGAAAAGCAGGTGTATGTAGTGCGGGAGCTGCCGCTCTGGGTGCTGCGGTACAGCTTTTCGGACGAGGTTCTTTTTCGGTGGGTACCCCTTTGGGCCGTACGCCCTTGGCATACTTTACGAACAGAGCCCCCTCAGCTGGAGCGGCGAGGGGATCGCCTACACCTTGGCGAGGGGATTACGCTTACCTTTCAGGCTTTTCCGGCGCCGCGCTTTGTGCCTTGGTCCTATACTTACGAAGGCGTGTATTATCCCGAAGAGGCGGCGCGCGGCTACCCCGCCCAGGAAAATCTGTGGAGCTTGGAATGCTGGGAATGGCGACTCCATGGGCCAGGAGAGATTTATATTGCCTTTAGTCCAGAGGCGCGGCCACCCCTCTTATCCACGCTAGCGGTTTCTAAGCCACCGCAAAGCTTTCAGGAGGTTCTCTGGGAAAGTGCTGAACATTTTTTCCTGCGCACGGATGGTGGAGAGTATATCGTGGCCGGACATCCATGGTTTAGCGTGTGGGGGCGGGATACCTTTATTAGCCTACCAGGGCTCACTTTAGCGCGTGAGGAAGGGCAGCGTTTTCACCGGATTATGGAGACGGCGCTTCGGCATCGCTCCGAGGAGGGGCAATTTCCCACTATCTTCCCTAATACCTATACGGCTGAGGATACGGGTCTGTGGTGGGTCTGGGCGCTTATACAGGCGCACCGCATGGGTATGCCAGCGGGAGAAATCTGGCGCTACTATGGGGAGGTGCTGCAGGCCACTTTGGTGTATTACCTTCAGCGGTGGGCGGGAGAAGATGGGCTCTTGCGGTTTAAGGCGGTGCCGCCGGCTTCCTGGATGGATGCTCAGACGGAGGGCCAGCCGATAGTCTGGCGCGAAGGCGCGCTCGTAGAGCTCAATGCCCTGTGGTATGCCGCTTTGCGGTTCGTGGCTGCTATCGCTTCCTCGGAAGGGGTGCGCTGGCGCTGGGACTTAGTGGCCCGTAAGGTTTTAGCCGCCTTCAAGCCCACCTTTTGGCAAAAGGCGCGCGGCTACCTGGCTGACTGGTGTACGCCCAGCACGGCGAGCTGGCAAATTCGCCCCAATCAGCTCTTAGCCGTAGCTTTGCCCTACCGCCCTATAAGCGATAAGGTGGCCGAACTTGTATTAGACACGGTTGAAAGGCATCTTCTGACGCCGCGCGGGCTGCGTACGCTCTCGCCGGCGGATCCGTTATACTATGGCCGTTATGAAGGGCCGCCAGCGGTGCGCGACCGCGCCTATCATAATGGCACCGTTTGGCCTTGGCTTCTGGGCGCCTATGCCGATGCGAAGCTTGCCCTGCTGGGTGAAGCGGCCAAACCAGCCCTGCGCAAGCTCTGGCAAGGTTTTGAAGAAGCCGCCTATGCCTACGGCTGGGGGACTATAGCCGAAATTTACGATGGCGATGCGCCCCACCTACCTCGGGGCGCTCCCGCCCAAGCCTGGAGCGTAGGCGAGCTGCTGCGCCTGAGCTTTTTCTTAGAACGCCCATGAGGGTGCTCATGCTGGGCTGGGAATTTCCCCCACGCATCGCCGGCGGCCTTGGCGTAGCCTGCTACGGCCTTGTAAAAGGCCTGGTCTACCATAAGGTAGAGGTGACCTTTGTCATGCCGCTCCGAACGGGCGAGGAGCCCCCCGATGGCTACCGCCTCCTCGGGGCGAACGAAATTCCTATTCCCTTCACCACGGCTTCAATCGCTGAACTCGGAGAAAAAGTGCGGTTCTATGGGGTAGTTACGACTTTAGGGCCTTACTTAGAGCAGATTACGGCCCCTGTGCTGGAATATAGCGTGCCGCCCCCCCTGCCCGAAGCGGCCGAAGGCGTCCTACACTTAGAATTTACCGGGCGGTACGGCCCTGACCTACTGGGCGAAGTATATCGCTATGCCTTTGCCGTGAGTCATTTAGCCGAGCGGGAAACCTTTGACATTATCCACGCACACGATTGGCTGACCTATTTGGCCGGGCTCTGGCTTAAGGAAAAAACGGGTAAGCCGCTCGTGGTCCATGTGCATGCTACCGAGTACGACCGTTCGGGCGAAAATCCCAATCCTACGATTCGGGCGATTGAGCAGGCTGGCCTAGAGGGGGCGGACTTGGTCATAGCCGTGAGCTTTTATACGCGCAGCGTGGTGGTGGAGCGCTATGGGATTGATCCGGCTAAGGTTTGGGCCGTGCATAACGCCGTACTTCCAAAGGATCGGGCCCCCGTGAGCCGTCCGCCTACCCGCCGCAAGGTAGTAACCTTTCTTGGGCGTGTAACCTTTCAAAAGGGGCCCGAGTACTTTGTGGAGGCGGCGGCCTTACTGGCGCCCCGGCTGCCCGAAGCGCACTTCGTCATGGCTGGTACGGGTGATCTGCTGCGTTCGGTAATCCATCGGGTAGCCCAACTGCGGCTTGGGGCCTGCTTTAGCTTCACGGGCTTTTTGCCTCCCGCTGAGGTAGAGCGCCTTTTTGACCTAAGCGATGTGTATGTGATGCCCTCGGTCTCCGAGCCTTTTGGGATTTCTGCCTTGGAGGCTCTGCGAGCTGGCGTACCCGTCATCATCTCCTACCAATCCGGCGTAGCCGAAGTGCTGCCCCATGCGCTCAAAGTGAACTTCTGGGATGTAGAAGCGCTGGCGGACCTTATCTACGGCGTGCTGCGGTATAAGGGGATTCGCCCCTTCTTTATCCGACACGCCCAGCAGGAGCTTTCGCAGCTTCAGTGGGAGCGCGCCAGTGCTAAAGTCGTGGAAGCCTACCGATCCCTTCTCTCATGAAGCACATTTGCCTATACTTCCAAGTACATCAGCCTTTTCGCCTACGCATCTACCGCTTTTTTGACATCGGCGTAACGCACGACTACTACCACGAGGTCAATAACCGAGCGCTCCTCCAAAGGATAGCCCGCAAGTGCTACCTTCCTATGAACGCCCTCCTTCTACGGCTTATAGAGAAATGGGGCAAGGAACAGTTTTCGGTGGCCTTCGGGCTTACTGGCACTCTCTTAGAACAGCTTCAGTTGTATGCGCCGGAGGTGCTGGAGAGCTTTCAGCGCCTTCATGCCACGGGGGCTGTAGAGCTAATTGCCGAGACTTATCCGCATAGCCTGGCTTGCCTCAAATCACGGGCCGAATTTGAGCGCCAAGTGCGTCAGCACATAGAGGTTTTACGCAAGCTCTTTGGTGCGGCGCCTAAGGTCTTCCGCAATACCGAGCTGGTGTACTACGATGAGCTTGCGCGGTGGGTACATAACTTAGGCTTTCAGGCTATACTAGCTGAGGGGGCGGATACCTTGCTGGGCTGGCGCAGTCCTAATTACCTCTACCAGAGCAGTGAAGCCCCCATAGGCCTTCTCCTGCGCCATTACAAATTGAGCGACGATATCGCCTTCCGGTTCTCTGACCGAAGCTGGAGCGAATGGCCCCTCACCGCCGAAAAAATGGCGAATTGGATCGCCAGCCTCCCCGCAGAGGAGACGCTCGTCAATCTCTTCATGGATTACGAGACGTTTGGAGAGCATCAGTGGGCGGAGAGCGGGATATTTGAATTCTTTGAAGCCTGGGTGGAGCTTCTGCTTAGGGAAGGTTTGGCTCGCTTTGTTACGCCTACATGGGTGCTAAGCCAATATAAGCCCGTAGCGGCCCTTTCCGTACCTATGCCGCTCTCATGGGCCGATACCGAACGCGACCTTACCGCCTGGCTGGGTAACGAGCTCCAAACCGATGCCTTTGAAACCCTCTACGAATTAGAAGCCCTCGTGCAAAAAGTAGAAGATCCCACTATCCAGCGCGACTGGCTGCGTCTCCAGACCAGCGACCATTTTTACTACATGTGCACGAAATTCTTCGCCGACGGCGATGTGCATAAGTACTTCAACCCCTACAACTCCCCCTACGAGGCCTACATCACATACATGAATATTTTGGCGGATTTTCGGCAGCGGCTGGCGCAGGCTAGGTAGGGATAAATGGGACGCTATCTCTGGGCATGGGTAGCCGTGATGGCGGTACGGCTGCTGTACTATGCTGCTTTACCGCATCTCTACAAGGGGATGGGCCTTCAGCTTATGCCTTCGCTTACTACGATGCGGTATGGCTTCCGCACAGAGGCGGCGGATACGGCGGCGCCCCATATTCCCGCTTTTCTTCCCTATCAGCCACGCTATTTCTGGCGGCTCAGCTATTGGAATCCTGATGCGCCCAGCTACTTCTATCCCTTCCTACAAGCCCAGCGATGCCTGAATCGCTCGGGGCGGCTTGACTGCTTCCAGCATATCTGCGCCCACTACCGTACGCCCGGGTATGGCCTATGGGGGTTAGCCTATCTACCCCTGGCTAAATGGCTCAGCATTCAGGAGGTACTGATACTCCTCCAGCTTTTTTTGGGTGGTTTGGCGGCGCTAGCGTTTGGGGATATGGTGGAGCGACTTACGGGAAATGCGCGCCTCTTCTGGCTGGGTGCCCTCTCGTATGGCTCCTTCCCTTTCATCGTGCGGTATGAATTCGTAATGGGCTCGGAAGGGCTATTTCACAGTTTCTTGACTGGGGCGCTTTGGGCTTTTGGGCGCAGTGGTGGGGTTTCGCGGCGGTGGCTAGCCGTAGCTGGCCTTCTCCTGACAGAGGCGATTCTCATTCGGCCGATTGGGGTAGCGCTTCTTCCTGCGGTGATAGGCTGGGTGGCTTGGGTAAGCCGTTCGGTAAGTCGGGTGCTTCTGACGCTAGCACCCTTGCTGGCGTTTGAAGTATTTTGGCTGCCTTGTACGTGGCAGGCCTATGGCCGGCCTACGCCCCTTCAGCCTACCATATGGACGCCGGGCATAGATAGTACGGAATGGCGCCGCACCTTTGAGTGGCTGGATGCCTTCGGCGAAATGCCCGCGCACTTCTTCTATAGCCGCTACAAACTGCCCGAGCGGGCCTATACGACGGCTTTTGGCCCTTCAGCGGAAAAGACCCTTATAGCCCTACGCCAAACCCTAGCCCGAGGGGATAGTAGCGCTATTTTACCCATTGCGCGGCTCACAGGGGCCTGGCGCGCCAGCCTGCGTCAAGAAAAGCCTTTCCTCTACTTTGGCCTGCGGTTTCTTTATCTCACCTGGCACTTCTTTACCTGCCACTGGGTGGAACAGCTGGTTTATACACCCCTCTGGACTACAGGCATTTACGCCCTTCTTTACGGCTATTCGGCCCTCTTGTGGGGCTTCTGGGTGATAGGCGGCCTTATAGGCAGTGGATTGTACCTCTGGCGGTGGCGTCAAGCGCCCTTCTTGGCGGCTATAGCGTTAGGGGCCCATCTGGCCTGGTTAGGCCACGTCTGGGCCGGCACCCTCCAAAGCCGATACTTCCTTTTTCCCCTTATCCCTTTTGGCCTCCTGGCCTTCTGCTGGACCGAACGAACGTTCGGAAGGGAAAAATGTGTATATTTGACCCATGTACGGTAACCTCGTCCTGCGCCCCGAGGAAATCCCGAATTGGGGCAAGAAGATAGAGGAAGAGGATCCCGAGAAGCTCGCTGAGTTTGAGGCCCGAATTGCCCGTGGTGAGAAAATAGAGCCGTGGGACTGGATGCCCTTTGAGTATCGGCGCCAGCTTATTCGGATGATTGAGCAGCATGCGCACTCGGAGATCATCGGCGCCCTTCCTGAGGGTACTTGGATCACGCGCGCGCCGAATTTCCGCCGTAAGCTGGCGCTCATGGCCAAGGTTCAAGATGAAGTAGGGCATGCCCAGCTCCTCTACAGCGCCGCCGAAACCCTAGGCAAATCCCGCGAAGCCATGATCAACGACCTGCTCTCGGGCAAGTCCAAGTATTCCAACATTTTCAACTATCCCGCCAAAACCTGGGCCGATACGGCCATCATCGCCTGGCTAGTGGATGCTGGCGCTATCATCAATCAAACTACCAACTCCAAGGGTTCATACGGGCCATATGTGCGGGCTTTGGAGCGGATTTGCTGGGAGGAGTCTTTCCACCTGAAATACGGCTACGACAGCGTGGTGTATTTAGCTACAGGTACGCCGAAGCAGCGGGCCATGCTTCAGGATGCGCTCAATCGCTGGTGGCGCCCGATTATGCACTTCTTTGGCCCGCCGGATACGCAGTCCGTCCATACCGAAAAGCTCGTGCGCTGGAAAGTCAAGCTGGCCACCAACGACGAGATGCGCCAGCAATTCTTGGACATGTATGTGCCTAAGATTTGGGAGCTTGGCCTGACGGTTCCAGACCCCCTCCTGCATAAGGACCCCGAAACGGGCCGGTGGGTCTATAGCGATCCCAATTGGGAGGAATTCTGGCAAGTGATTAATGGGAATGGCCCGTGTAATGCGGAGCGGCTGGCGGTGCGGCGCTTTGCGGAGGCAAACGGCCGTTGGGTCCGCGAGGCGCTCAAGGCCCCGCAGGCGCGCTATGTAACGCCTTTGGCCTGAGATGGCTTCGCTGGATCCGCGCATTCGGCGGGCTGAGCCGGCGCTATGGAATGTAGAACTGCCTCCCCTTCCGCCGCTGGACCAGTGGCAGACCTATGAGGTTTTCGTGGTGCGCACGCGCGGCAGTCATGCCCAGCATGTAGGCTCTCTTCATGCGCCCGATCCAGAGCTGGCCTTAGTACTGGCTAAAGAGCAATATGCCCGCCGTAGCACCTGTGTCGCTCTGTGGGTAGTACCCACGGAGGCCATTCACCGGACCGCACCAAATGATGAGGACCTCTTCCAGCCGGCTACGGATAAATCCTACCGCGAGCCCCAAGGGTACCTCACCACGCGTGAGCGCCTAGAAAAGTACCGCCATCGCCTTCAGTCGTGTTAGAAACCTTAGAAATTCTCCTCCTTTCGCTGGCGGATGATGATCTCATTTTAGGCCACCGCCACGCCGAATGGATAGGCTTAGGGCCCATTTTGGAGGAGGATATTGCTTTTGCCTCTATCGGGCAGGATGAGGTAGGTCATGCCCAAGCCTACTACCAGCTTTTGACCGACTTGGGTCTCCCTACGCCAGATGAATATGCCTTCAAGCGGCCGGCGGAGCGCTTTCGCTGTGCGCACCTCGTAGAACTGCCTAATACCGACTATGACTATGCGCAGGCCCTTATGCGGCACTTCCTCTACGATGCGGCGGAGCAGGTACGGCTGCAGGCCCTGCGCCAGAGCCGCTATGAGCCTCTGGCGGGCTTAGCCGAGCGCCTTCTGCGCGAGGAGAAGTACCACTGGCTTCATGCCCGCACCTGGGTGGAAAAGCTCGGCCATTCTACCCAAGAGGCGCATCTGCGGCTCAAGAGCGCCTACCACTTCCTCTGGCCGTATGCCTGGCTGCTCTTTGAGGAGCTACCCCAAGAGGCCGCCATGGTAGAGGCCGGCTGGATGCCCCCTAATCTTGAACTGCGAAGCCGCTGGCTAGAGCTTATCACGCCGATTTTAGAGGGAATTGGATTTGACGTGACGCCCCCTGCTTCTGAGGCGCTTCTGCCCCTTCAAGGGGCTCGCCACGGGCTGCGCAGCCCGCACTTTGAGGCGCTTTTAGCCGAAATGACCGAAGTCAGCGCTTCCGAACCTGAAGCCGAATGGTAACGCCTGAAGAGGTTCGTCAGTGGCTGCAGGCCGTCCGGGACCCTGAGATACCCCACGTTTCGGTAGTAGATATGGGGATGATTGGGGAGATAGCCGTAGAGGGCCAAAAGGTGCGCGTGGAGCTTATTCCTACCTATGCGGGATGTCCAGCCATAAAACTTTTGCAGGCGGAGATTCAGGCCGTGCTGGCGGGAAAGGGACTTGAGGCAGAGGTAGAGGTGAATTATCGGCGGCCGTGGCGGGCCGAAGCTGTAACGCCGGCTGGCTGGGCGGGCCTGCAGCGCGCCGGCTTTGCCCTACCCAAGCGTCTCTCCAGTGAGCCGGAGGTGCTTTTTGCCGATGTAAGCTGTCCGCGCTGTAGCTCCACGGCCGTAAGCCTGAGCTCGCCGTTTGGGCCTACTGCCTGCCGGGCTATCTTCCGCTGCCATAACTGCGGCGAAGCCTTTGAACTCTTCAAGCCACCTGTTTAGGCGCGCCACGGGCTTGCGCGGTCTTAGTTTTTTATCCTAAGAGAGCCGACAGGTGCTTTGGGACCTAGGCTAAACCGCTAGGAAGTAGGATAGGCAGCTTGCTGGATAAGACTTTTAGCGTACTCCACCCATGCAGGGGGGGGTAACTGCCCAGGCTTGCGCGCGCCGAAAATCCATAGGATTTCCTCGCCTTTCGGCCCGAAAAGTTCCAAGGAGTAAATAGGTCCTTCGGCGCTCGGCTTTTCTACCAGATATGCGGCCGCCAAGCCAGCGGGATTGAGGTGGAGGGTGAAAACCTCGTCCAGCACATTTATCCAGCCCCGGGCTTCGGAGAGGTTGTGGATAGAGCCAGTAAAGATGTGGTGAATTCCAGCATTACCTACGAAGAACATTATAGGCGTTTGGCTTTGGCGGGCCCAGTGGAGGAGCTCCCTTACGGCGGAAGGCGGCAGGGACCAGGCAAAGCGCCCTTCGGCTAAGCGCATAGCCTGAAGGCGGGAAAGCCCATATCGGCGCAAAAGTGCATGAAAGTCATGCGTATCCTGTAGCTGGGCCCACTCACTTAAGAAAGCCTCCTTATCTGCGGCGCCTTCGCTGGTAAGAGAGTCGGCAGGCGGGGGAGAAGTGAGAGGAGGTTCTGATCCATTAGGGTGCCGAAATTCTTCTACGACGGCCTGCCAGGCTGGAAGGTACTCAGGCTGTCTGAGGTAGACCTTATGGATAGCCTCGCCCCAAGGGGTAAAAAACTGAAAGCTGTAGAGAGGCCGCCCGTCTTTTCCGAAGCTATTTACGGCATAGGCGTAGGCCCAGTGCTTGAGGTATAGGCGCAAGTCTATAATCGGACTGGTAAGAAGGCCGATAGAATCCTGAAAAGTGGGCGCCGGGTAGGGACCTGTGGTTTCTATGACGGCCCATTCGTTTCGGCTAAGGCCCATGAGTAGGCCCAGCTGCGGTAGCCGTTGAAAAAGGGCTGGAAATTCTGGTCGGAGGGGAATAGCCGCCTCGCCATGGGCTACCGGAAGGAGGGCCATTTCGCTAACCCCCAAACGCTGGGCGGCTTCACGCAGGTAGAGGTGGGGCGCCTCTCGCTTGAGTGCCTCATAAGCTGCCCGCAGGGTCTCCACTTCCATGTAGGGCAAAAGTAGGTATTTCTGGCTTGGAACTTAGGGGCAGGCCCACAGCTAAACCCTCTTCATCTAGCCCTGTGAGCTTTACGGGGAGCCAGGTACCTGCACTGGCCGAGGGCACCCGCACGCGCAGGTAATTCTCGCTAAGCCCTTCTCCCTCTTCTTCTATGAGTACCTGCACCACTTGACCTAAACAGCTTTCGGCAAACGCCCGCTTTTTCTGAAGGCTTAAGAGGCGCAGAGCCTCACTTCGGGCCAGCCGCTCAGGCCAAGGGATACTGCCGGGCAAGGTAGCGGCCACCGTACCCGGCCGCTCACTGTATGGAAAGACATGCAGGTAGCTTACCGGCAGCCCTTCCAAAAAGCGGTAGGTTTCGCGAAAATCCGCCTCACTTTCAGAGGGAAAGCCTACGATTACATCCACGCCTATCCCCGCGTAGGGGAAGCGCTTTCGGATCGCTTGAATTCTATCCTCATAGAGCGCCCGCTGGTACCGGCGGCGCATAAGCCGAAGGATTCGGTTGCTTCCGCTCTGGAGGGGCAGGTGGAAGTGAGGGGCCCAGCGAGGATGCTCTGCTACAAAGTCTAATACCGCATCCGAAAGGAGGTTAGGCTCTATGGAAGAGAGACGGAAGCGGCGTATGGTAGGCGGGGCCTCGGCCTCTAAGCAGCGCAGAAGCTGCAGAAAAGGTATGCCATGCGGCTTGCCATAATCGCCTAAGTTGATACCCGTGAGAACGATCTCCTGGAAGCCGGCGGCAGCTAAGCGGTGCACCTCTTGGAGTACGGCTTCGGGTGGGGCGCTGCGGCTGGGCCCGCGCGTTTTCGGCACGATGCAGAAGCTGCAGCGGTAATCGCAGCCGTCCTGGACCTTGAGAAAGGCGCGCGTGCGGCCTTCACCCGAGCTGCTGGGCCAGAAAGTCCATTCTGTGGTCCCTTTCGGTACAGGACTGGTAAAGGCCTGCTGGATAAGGTTATCAATTGCCTGAGCCAGGTTTGGCTTTTGGGCATTAGTAGCCACGAGGGCTACGCCGGGCAGGTTTTGAAAGGCTTCTGGGGCGCGCTGGGCGTAGCAGCCGGTTACGACAAGTTTGGCCTGCGGGGCCCGCCGATGAAGCTGCCGCAGAAGCTTATGGGCTTTTCGCTCGGCCTGATGCGTCACGGCACAGGTATTTAGCACATACACATCGGCGGGGGCCTCCCAATCCGTAATCACATGACCAGCCGCTACAAGCTGCCGCGCAAGGGTAGCCGTCTCGGCAAAGTTTAGCTTACAGCCCAGCGTGTAAAACGCAATCCGCGCCATGCCTCACAAATCAAAACGATTTTCCTATAAATCGCTGCCAAAGTAGCTCGCCCAGCCAGAGAAAGAAGGTGAGTGGGATGCCTTTGGTCCAGGCGAGGGTTAGGACTTGGTCGGGGCGCCAGCGGGGCCAGGCCCAGCGCACAATCAGCAGGAGGCTTACTACCAGCAGCGCACCCAGCCACCCCTGCCCTCCTAAGAAGCCGTACCCAAACCAGAGCCCTTGAAGAAGCATAACGCCATACTCGCTAAGCATAAAAAGGGCGAAGCGAATCCCGCTATATTCCGTGAGGGCGCCAGCGACCAGTTCGGACTCGGTTTCGGGGAGGTCAAAGGGGGCGCGGTGAGCGGTTAGGAGTGCTGTCCAGAGCCACGCCGCAGCGGCGCCTAAGAGGAAAGGACTTTGGAAAAGGCCCCAAGTGCCTTTCTGCTGGGCCGCCATGGCCGCCAGACTAAAAGTGCCGTAGTGCGCCAAAAGGGTGAGAAGCAAAAGGCCTATCATGAGCTCGTAGGCTAAAACAAGCACAAGGAGCCGGTAGGCGCCTAGGAGGGCGTATTTACTGCCGCTGGCCCATCCGCCTAAAAAGAGGGTAGCGGCCTGCAAAATAAGTGTCAGAGAAGCTAGCCAGAGGCCAAATTCACTAGAGCTTGCGGGCTGAAGGAAAGGCAGCCAGGTGAGACTAGCGGCCAATGCCGCAAACGAAAGCAGCGGTGCTGCGCGAAAAGTAGGCCTTACGGCTTCCTCGGGCACAGTCTCGCTTTTGCGCAGAAGCTTAAGAAGGTCGGCGAAGGTCTGAAGAAGGCCGTATGGACCCGTTTCCGTGGGGCCCAGGCGATCCTGAATCCAGGCGGCTATCTTGCGCTCCGCATATACGGCCAAAAGGCCATAAAGGAGAAGGCCTAAAAGAGCCAGGTAGCCCGGCATGGGCTAAGTATACCGCCGCAGAAGCGCTTGGATAGGCCGAGGCAGCTGGGGAAGGTCGGCCGTAAGCCGGTAAAAAAGTCCCACTTCCGCCGCATCGGCCAGAAGGGCCAGCTCTAAGCTGCGCAACGCGCGCGGGACTCTATTATAGCGCAGGGCTAGCGCCGCATGCCAGTAGTAGAGCCGTGAGGTGGGACGTCTGCTCTGAGCCCGAAGCGCATAGGTGCTCAGAAGGTAGGCCAAAGGAAGGGCGCCCTTTTCATACGCCTCTTGAATCCACTGAAGCCAAGGCCCCCCTTCCTCGCTAAATCGCTTGGCTGCATAGCGCAGAAAATGAAAGAGGTCTCTGGTTTTACCCAGCTGAAAGCTGCCTTGAATGAGGCGACTCAGCGCGTGAGTGCGGTGGGCTGGGCTGCGGAGGAGGGTACGGTAATAAAGCAGGGCCTCTTCCATGCGGTGAGCGCTCCAGTGGAGGTCTGCTATGAGCTGGCGAACCTCCGGCAGGTGCAGTCCTACCTGATAGAGACGCCGCACATAAGGCTCGGCAGCTTCCACTTCCCCTAAGCGTTGGTAATGGCGAACGAGATGAAGGAGGGTAAGTGGATGGGAGGGCTCGTACTCGCGCGCTTGCAGCCAAGCTTGGAAGGCTTCGGCGAATTTACCTTGGGCTTCGTAGGCCTGGGCCTGCAGGCGG
Source organism: Bacteroidia bacterium (assembly GCA_039630245.1). Classification (GTDB taxonomy): domain Bacteria; phylum Bacteroidota; class Bacteroidia; order SpSt-205; family SpSt-205; genus SpSt-205. The sequence continues at coordinate 44,381 of JBCNVK010000001.1, read as the reverse complement.
TAATAGAGGGCCCAGGCTCTGGTCCATTCGGGCTTCTTGGCTAAAAGTCGCTGGACCTGCTCAAGCGCCTGCTCCAGCTGGCTGTAACTCAGCTTGTGGAGGTAAAGCTGGGCTAAGCCAAGCCAAGCCGGAATTTGGTGGGGATTAGTCCAAAGGCACCGCCAGTAGGCCGCTAGACCTTCTGTTAGGCGCCCTGTTTGGTGGTAAAGCGCAGCGATTTTAGCCGTTAGCTTCAGGCGGTAGGGCGGATAGACCCGCCAGGCTTTCCACAAAAAGGGAAGGGCCTTTTCAGGGCGGCGATGCCAGTAATAGCTCCCAGCGAGGAAGATGGCGCTCTCGGCTTTGGCTTTCGGGGTGGGGCTACTTGCCCACCAAGTGCGCCAGAAGCGCTCGGCTTCTACCGTGCGGCCTACGCTGAGGCAGGTTTCCACTAGGTGCCTACACAAACTGGGGGTAGGGGGATTTTCTTCAAAGGCCCGCAGCCCCCACGTATAAGCCGTCCAGCTTTTTCCCTCACAGTAGGCTAATACGCTGCGCCAGTAGGAGAGGCGTGGCCATTCGGGATAAAGATGCTCGGCATGGGCCAGGAGAGCGCGGGCCTGCGAAAGGGCTTCATGCTCTATGTACCACTCCCATAACTCTTCCAGCTCGCTTTGGCTATAGTAGCCAGCCTGGCCCTGGCGCCATTCGCTTTCAAACCGCTGCCGAAGCCCTTCCAGATCTATGCCATCTTCCTGCCAGAACATGCCTCTAATATACGGCTTTGGCCATATGTAGCTTTGCGGGGATGTGGGGCTGGCTTCTACGCCAGAGCATCCGCCATACGGCTTTCACGATGGCCATAGTAGCCGCGATGGCCGTGGTGGGAGTGTATGGGCTTTTAGAGGTGCAGGTGGACGCCGTACCAGATATCACGAATAATCAAGTGCAGGTGTATGCGTATGCGCCGGGCTATTCCGCTTTAGAGGTAGAGCTTTTGGTCACGCGCCCGATAGAGGCGGCTTTAGCTACGCTGCCTGACCGCGTGGAGTGGCGCTCTATTTCCCGCATGGGCCTTTCGCTGGTAACGGTGGTATTTGCGGAAGGAACCGATCTCTATCGCGCCCGGGCGCAGATTACTGAGCGCCTCCTAGCGGTGCGCGAGCAGCTGCCGCCAGGCATTCAGCCAGAAATAGGCCCGCTGAGCACTGGCCTCAGTGAGGCCTATCAGTATATCCTGCGGCCGGCTGTCCCCGTCTCGCTTACGGAGCTGCGGGCTATACAGGACTGGGTAGTACGCCGAAGCCTTTTAGAAGTGCCTGGGGTAGCGGACATTAGCAGCTTTGGGGGTTATGTACGACGGTGGGAAATTTGCCTGCGGCCCGAGGCCCTCCAGCGCTACCAAATCACCCTTACCGAGGTGGAAGAGGCCCTCAGAGCTACCCACCAGCTTATAGGAATTGGGTTTATTGAGCGTAGCGGCACCCTGCTTTCCTTGCGCGTAGAAGGCCTGTGGCGCAGTCCTCAAGATATAATACAGAGCGTAGTAGCTCGCCGCCATGACCGCCCTATTCGGCTAATGGAGGTAGGCTATGTGCGGGAGGGCCACTTGCCCCGCTATGGAGCCCTTCTAAAAGATACCCTCGGTGAAGCCGTAGGCGGGATTGTCCTAGTGCGTCGTGGCGAAAATACCGCCGAGGTGGTCCGAAGACTTAAGGAACGCATTCGGGCTCTAGAGCCGCGCTTACCCTACGGCATACGCCTAGAGCCTTTCTTAGACCGTGAGGAGCTTATCCGTCGGCTCCTCCGCACCGTAGCCGAGAATCTCCTCAAGGCTGCCCTTATCGTAATTGGGCTTTTGACCCTCTTGCTAGGCAGCTGGCGCGGCGGACTAATCGTAGGGCTAGTTATTCCCCTAGCGATGTTTTTCGCGCTGGGCCTTATGGCGCTGGCTGGCATCTCTGCTAATCTCATGAGCCTAGGGGCGATAGACTTTGGGCTTATTGTGGATGGGGCGGTGATTTTAGTGGAAGCGGTGCTGGTACGGCTACCTCTAGTGCCCGAGCGCCGCCAAGCCGCCGAAGAAGGCGCTATTCAGATACGCCAAGCCAGCCTTTTCGGCGAACTTGTGGTTCTAGCGGTCTATCTCCCCCTCCTTCTCCTGAGCGGCGTGGAGGGCAAAATGTTTCGGCCCATGGTACTTACCATGATGTTTGCGCTACTTGGGGCGCTTATTTTGGCCCTTACGTTTGTACCCTGGGCGGCGGCTCGCTGGCTCAGGCCCTCTAAAAGCCGCCTGGCGGAGACGATTCACGGGCGTATTCATGCTTTCAGCCTATGGCTTTTTCGGCAGGGGCTGCGCCGCCCCTTCTGGCCTATTGGGGCGTGGCTGGTCCTTTTAGGCGCGGCCCTTTGGAGCTTCTTGCGCGCTGAGACAATTTTCCTTCCTGAGCTGGATGAGGGGGCTTTTGCAGTAGAGACCCGCCTGCCGCCCGGTACGCCTTTGGAGCATACTATCGCCTACTGTCAGGCCATACATCGCCTACTCCTCACACACTTCTCAGAGGCTTTCTCAGGGGCTGTAGCGAAAATCGGCACCTCGGAGATTCCCATGGACCCTATGTTTGTGGAGAGTGCGGATCTTATTCTTACGCGCCGCCCTTCCTACCCTCTGGAGCGCTCGGCTTTGGCGGATTCCTTCAAGAGTCTGATAGTTCAGCACTACCCGGGGGTTTTTATTGGGGTTCAGCAGCCCATTCAAATGCGCTTCAATGAGCTTTTAGCAGGCGCACGCACAGATATTGTGATTCGGGTGATTGGGCCTGACCTGGATACGCTTCGGTACTGGGGCGAGAGAATTGCGGATTATTGTGCCAAGGTAAAGGGTGTAGCTGACCTGGCTCGGCCTTACCTTTTTGGCACGCGCCAATTTGTCATCCGATGGAAGCCGGAGGCGCTGGCGTTTTATGGGGTTTCGCTGGGGGAGGCTCAGCGCTGGCTTCAAGCCCTGCGGGTAGGCCTCCCTTTAGCGCCCCTCCTTACGCCGCAGGGATGGCGCTTTCCTGTAGCTATTCGGTTAGAAGGCACCGAAACCCAACTGGCCGAGCTGCCCATTCCTACCCAAGATGGTAAGTGGGTTCCCTTGGGTCAAATCGCCACGCTAACTCAGATTCCTTCGTATAATGAAATTCCTCATGCCGAGGGGGAGCGGAGCTATTCAATTGGGATTGGCGTGCGGGGGCGCGGCGTGCTGACAGTAGTGGAGGCGCTCAAGGCCTATACGGATACCCTCGCATTGCCCTCAGGCTACCGGATTAGCTTTGGGGGAAACTGGCAGAATTACCTTTCGGCGCGCGAGCGCCTTTTCTGGGTAGTACCTACGGTAGTACTCCTGATCGGTGGGCTTATGTATGCGACGCTAGGCCGCTTTTCGGCGGTGCTTTTGGTGCTGGTGGTTTCCTTAGCCGCGGCGGGGGGCGGTATGGTAGCGCTTACCTTGCGGGGCCTGCCCTTTAGTCTTTCGGCGGCGATTGGGCTTATCAGCGCCTATGGCCTAGCTACGCTCAATGGGACGGTGCTGCTCAATCGGTACCTCAGCGTGCCTTCCAGCTGGCCTTTGCGGCGTATGCGGGAGGCGCTGATAGAGCGCAGCCGACCCATCTTAGCTACAGCGCTCGTGGCTATGGCTGGCTTAGCGCCGATGGCTATCTCTACCCAAGCTGGGGCTGAGGTACAGCGCCCCTTTGCAACGGCGATTATCGGCGGCTTAGCGGCGGGCGCCTTCTTCAACCTCTGGCTTTTGCCCGTTCTGTATAGCTTCTTTTGGCGACGAAAGTAGGCCAGGTGGGCTGTGCTTCCAGCGCCGATGCGTCCAGAGCCAATTCTCGGGATTACGGCGAAGGCTGGCTTCCAGTGCGGCCACATACTGGCGCGTAAGCTCTCCTGACGGGAGCGCCGCCGGTGTATCGGTAAGAAGGCTAGGATAGGCCTCGTAGCGATGGCGCGCTACCCGCACGATCTCTACGAAAAGCACGCGGTAGCCGCCCAGCTGAGCACTGCGCTCCAGCCCTCCGTGCCAAGCCGTAAGCCGATTGAGAAAGGGTATCCAGTGGGCGCGGGCTAAATCGCTGGGGCTTTGGTCGGCCATCAGAATGAGCGTATGCGTGAGATGACGCATGCGCGCCAGCCGAGCCCCCATCCGCCCCAAAGGCAGCATTTCCGTCCCATAGCGCCCCCGAAGCTCCCGAAAAAACCTATCCGGCCCAGCGGCATTGATAGGAAGATACACGCAGAGAATCGGCGCCTTCGTGACGCGCCGCACCACCCAGCCGCCCCATTCCCAGTTGAATTGATGCCCCATCGCTACAATCACGGATTGGCCGCGGTCATGAGCCTCATCAAAAAGGTGGAGGTTTTTTATCTCAAACCGTTCGGCTACGGCTTCCCAACCGCGCGCATGCATAAAAGCTACCTCCACCATCCAGTCGGCGAAAAGCTGGTAGAAGGCCTTTTCAATGTCTTGGCGGGCTTTTTCGGAGAGTTCTGGGAAGGCTTGCTGTAGGTGGGCGGCTACGAGGGAGCGGCGGTAGCGCAGCCCTCTCGTTAGGCTCCGATAGATCCAGCCCGATAAAAAGTCTAGTGTGCGCCAGCTGGCTCGGCCTACCCACGCAAAGCCCTTGTTCATGAGGGTATAGATTAGCCGCTGCGAGAGCTCCATACCACCGCCCCCCGAGCAAGGTAGGGAATTTTGTTTATACGCAGCGAGTAACCCTCAGACCTTATGCTAAGCATTAGAGACCTACACGTAGAGGTGGAAGGCCGACCTATTCTGAAGGGCCTTACGCTGGAAGTGCGCCCAGGCGAAGTGCATGCCCTGATGGGACCCAATGGCGCTGGCAAAAGCACCCTCGCTGCGGTATTAGCTGGGCGAGAAGGGTATGAAGTTACAAGGGGCGAAATCCTCTTTGAAGGTAAAAATCTGCTGGAGCTAAGTCCCGAGGAGCGCAGCTATGCGGGCCTCTTTTTGGCTTTTCAGTATCCCGTAGAAATTCCTGGCGTAAGCATGGTGCAGTTTTTGCGGGCGGCTCTAAATGCTCATAGGGCGGCCGCCGGGCTGGACCCCATAGAGACAACCGACCTTATGAGGCTTCTGCGGGAAAAGGCAGCCCTACTCAAGCTAGACCCTTCCTTTCTCTCACGCTCAGTAAATGAAGGATTCTCTGGAGGCGAGCGCAAAAAAGCCGAAATCTTCCAAATGGCCGTCCTAAGCCCTAAGCTAGCCATCCTGGATGAGACGGATTCGGGATTGGATATAGACGCCCTGCGGATCGTTTCGGATGCCGTGAATGCCCTGCGTAGCCCGGAGCGGGCCTTCCTCCTCATTACGCACTATTACCGCATCCTGCAGCATGTAAAGCCCGACTTCGTGCATATCCTTGCGGGCGGGCGTATTGTGCGTTCGGGAGGCCCTGAGCTGGCCTTAGAGCTGGAAGCAAAAGGCTACGAACAACTCGTTGGCGCCTAAAAATGAGTACGCCTATTTCAGCGAGCCTTTCGCTTGAGGAGGGGACGGCGCATCTTACGGAGCTTCTGCGGCGCAGTGCAAGGGAAAGCGATTTTCCCTCCCCCCTTCAGGAACTTTGGTCGGCTCAGGCTGCGCAGGCTCACCTACAACAGCTCTTCACCGAACTGCGCCATAAAGAGGACTGGAAATACACTCCTACCGACTTCTTTCGCTTTCCTTGGACCTTAGGCTCGGTGGAGCTTTTAGCCCAGTCCCCCTTTGAAAGTGCCTTAGCCCCAGCGGAAATAGTGGAACCTTCCGAGGCTTTACCAGCCTTAAGGAACTTTCCTACGCCGGCTTCTCCTTGGGAAGCCCTTCTTATCGGCGCCTCGCTGCGTGCGCATTACCGGATCGCTAGGCAGGGCTGCGTAAGCTGGAACTTTGCGGGAAAGGGAGGTCTGACGACCCAGCTCCTCACCGTTTCCCTTGAGCCGCATGCTGAAGGCGAAGTGTGGCTCGTACCGCAAGGCGAAGGATTCATGATTGTGCGGGTGCACCTACATCTCAGCACTGGGGCGCAGGCGCGCGTGTATGTGCCTACGTATCTGAAAGCGCCAAATACTTACCTCTATATCCTCCTTTCAGCCGAGCAGGAGGCGGAGAGCCGGTTGGAAGGCTATGACCTTACGGCTGCGGTGCCATGGAAACGCCTAGAGGTAAAGGTGCGCCTAAGCGGTAAGGGCGCCGTAGCTCATCTATTAGGAGCTGCCCGCGTAGGGCGGGGCGAAAGCATGGACTACGCTATCCGAGTAGAACACGCTGCGCCGCACGCAGAAAGTAACCAGCTCTTCAAGTCGCTTGTCTATCCAGAGGGGCGTAGCGCCTTCCAAGGACGCATCTACGTCCATCGCCAGGCTCAGAAGACCAACGCCTACCAATCGCACAAAGCCCTTCTCTGGGATAGAAAGGCGGTAGCCTACAGCCGGCCGCAATTAGAGATTTTCGCCGATGATGTGCGCTGTACGCATGGCGTGACTACGGGCTTTATGGAGGGGGAGATACTTACCTATCTGCGCACGCGAGGGATTCCGGAGGCACAGGCCCGACAGCTACTTGCGCAGGCTTTTCTGGAAGAAGTCTTAGGGCGTGTGCCGCATGAGGGGCTTCAGGAAGTAGCTCGGGGTTGGCTGGCGGTGTAGGGCGTTGGCTTCTGCGTAGCGGCCTTCGGGCGGCCGCTATCTTTTTCGTAAGCTTTACTCTCCTTTTTCTCTTTCTGCGTGCGTTGGGAGACCCCGCCCAAATGCTTCTGGGTCAGCGCAGCGACAAGGCCACGCTGGAAGCGGTGATTCGGCGGCTTCATCTGGATGAGCCGCTCTGGAAGCAGTACCTCTTAGCCTGGCACAGCTGGCTGCCCTACCGGGAGGGGAAATGGCAGCTACCCGACCTGGGCGAATCCTACCAGTATGGACGCAGTGTGCTGGAGTTGTACTTAGAATACTTTCCTGCCACGTTGCTTTTAGGGAGTGCGGCGATGGCCTTAGCGGCGCTGCTGGGGGTAGGGGGGGGCCTGTACTGCGCCTACCGCCCTCAGCCTTTTTGGAATACCCTGACTATTTTTCTCTTAGCCCTGCCGGGGTATGTGGTGGGCGTAGGGCTTTTAGCCTTAGTGGCCCTTGTGGATCTTCCCTTGCCTTTGGGAGGGTATATCCGGACATATGACCCCCTTCGGGAGCAGCTAGTTTATCAGTGGGAGGCGCTTTTTCTGCCGGCGCTTGCCTTGGCCCTTCGGCCAGCAGCTTACCTCTTTCAGCTTACGCTGCATCAGGCTCAGAGCCTCCTGCAGGCGGATTTTGTGCGTACGGCCTATGCGAAAGGCAAGACGCCTGGGCAGGTCCTTAGGTCCGACATCCTGCGCAATCTCCTACCTGTTTTAGCCACCTCCCTTTCCCAGTGGCTAGCGGGGCTTTTTATCGGTGCGCTGTTTATTGAGGAGGTATTTGATTGGCCGGGAGTAGGTAAGCTCTTTTTCTCGGCTCTTATGAGCAGCGATTATCCGCTCGTTTTAGGTATAGCCCAAATTTCTACGCTACTTTTTGTGGGGCTTCACCTAACTGGGGAGCTTGTGGCAGGGTGGAGCGATCCGCGTCTGCGCACAGGGCTTTAGTGCATGCGCCAAATCCAGCGCTCGGCCTGAAAGCGGTTTTGGAATTCGGGTGGGTAGGCGGCGCGGAGGCGGGGCGCGTCGCGCTCTAAATAGGCCCGTAGGGCCGCTTCCTCTGCCGCTTCGTAGAGCACTAAAAAGACCCTGCGTCCAGCTGGCGGAGGCGGCTCTATAACTTCCCCAAACCGATGACCCCGAAACCACCCCGTCTGGAGTACCTCCGGAATATGGGTATGCACCATCCAAGCCCGCCAAGCCTCCGCAATCTCTGCCTCTATATCTATGCGCACGGCATAGATCAGCATGCTACTTTTTCCTTTTCAGGACGCTTTCCAGGTAAGGAATAGCCTGAGCGGCTTGCGGATTCTGGGGGTCCAGCTCACGCAGCTTGGTATAGGCTTCGTAAGAGAGCTGAAAGTTTTCCTTGATATAGTGGTAGTAGCCTAAATAGGAATAGGCTTCTATGAGGTCATTGCGGTATTTGGCCGGATCATTTCCGCCTAGTTCTATGACTTTTTCGTAGTAGGGCCTTGCGCGTCCCTCCGTACTTTCGGGGTCTAGCATGGCCGCACAGCGTCCCAGCTCGGTATAGACCGCAAGGAGTTCAGGCCGCTTCTCGCGTATCTGCTGGAAAGCCTGCATGGCTTTGTGGAAATAGGTGGTATCTTTCGTCGTCTGCCCCACCTTATAATAGGTGCGGCCAAGCCGGTAGATATTTTCCAAAGAGGGATTACGAGCGACAATTTTTTCTAAGGCTTCGGCGGCTTCTTTATGGCGGCCTAAGGTGTTGAGCGCATTGGCCATTTCAGGATAGAGCTCCATCAGAAGGGAGGTATCCTTTTCCACGGCTTTCTGGTAGTAGATCACCGCTACGGAGTCTTGCCCGGACTTGTCCAGAGCTCGAGCGTAGAAGCCATAATCCTTAGCAATGATGCGCTCAGGCTGCTGCTTTTCAAAGTATTTGGCCATTTCGCGCAGGCCTTCTTCATACTGGCCGTCCTCTATGAGAGAATACCCTAAAAGCCTTTGGAGTGTGATGCTGAAGGTATCGCGCAGAACGCGCCGAATTTCCTCTATGGCGGCTTTGTAGTCTTTGCTTAGGTAGAGGAAGGTAGCATAGCGGACGCGCGCCGGCAGCTCAGGCCGAAGGGCTACGTAGCGCTGGTAGTTTTCCTTAGCCTGCTGGTACTTCTGTACAAGATAGTAAATCTCCCCCAGCTCACGGTAGGCGGGGGCGAAGGAGGAGTCTAATCCTATGGCTTTGCGGAAAGCCTCGCCTGCTTCTCTGTAGGACTTTGCTTTGAGGTAGGCCAGACCCAATCGGTAGTAGTTTTCAGGATTATTCGGCTCCGCACGTGTGGCTTTATCGTAATTTTCAATAGCTAGTTCTATCACGCCTTGCTCCAGCCAAAGGCTCCCTAGGCCGCGCAGGATAGCGGGGTTGTTGGGGTCTTTATTTCGGGCTTTAGCGTAGAGCAACGTGGCTTTATCTGTGCCGAATCGGCCGCCCAGTAGGGTATAGACCCGAGCAGCTTCTATCAGCGCCTTTGGGTCGTTTGCCCCATATTCTTCGGCTTTAGCCAGCGCAGCTTTGGCCGCTTCGGGGTTTTTTTCCAGTACTTCTACTTCTGCCAGACCTATATGGGCATAGGGGTATTTCGTGTTGCGCTCAAGGGCCGTAGTGAAGGCGGTACGGGCCTGACGCAGAAGGCTGCTCCGCCGGGTATCCTCTTCCTCGCTATGTCGGTACTGGCCTATATAAGCCTGACCTTGCAGGTAGTAGGCATACAGCTCTTTGGGCTTAGCGGAGAGAATTTGCTGCGTAATAGTAAGGACACGCTCATAGTTTTCTCGCAGGAGGGCCAGCTCTGCTTCACTAAGGCTCTGGGCTGCAGCAAATACAGGCCAGAGAATTATACCACGGCGCATACGGCAAAGATAGGGCATCAGATTTTTGTAAGTTTGTCTTATGCGACTGATTTTCCCTCTCTTAGGCGTAGCGCTGCTGTGGGGGCAGCGAAGTAAAATAACCTCAGCCGCTCTGGCGGTGCAAGATGGGGATTTTGAACAAGCCCTCAAGTACATCCGGGAGGCTCTAGCTGCGCCGCAGCTTCTCAAAACCCAAGATCTAGCCAAAGCCCATAAGATTCGGGCCCAAGCCTACATGGCCCTTTTAATAAACTCACGCGATCCCAGCAGTGTGCTTAGCCGCTACCCTAGCCTCTTTGAAGAAACGATGCAATCGCTGCGTCAGTGTCGCCAGTACGATGAGGCGAAGAAATTTGAGCCTGAGCTTCGTCAGATTAGTGCACAGGCGGTGAATATGCTCTTTCGCGAAGGCGTTGAGCTTTTCCGAAATGGAAAGCTGCCCGAGGCGCGCCAGTACCTCACTTGGGCGATAGAAGCCTGCGAATATGCGGGGCAAAAAGACTTCTATCCTCCCTATGGGCTGCGGGGAATAGTACAAATGCAACTGCGCGATACGCAGGCCGCCATTAATGACTTGGAAATCGCGCGCCAGCTTGCCCTAAACCTAAAAAAACCTTTGCCTAATGACCAAATCCTGCCTTTTGTCTATAGCAGTCTAATCACTGGCTATGGCGCCGTAGGTCAGGCCCAAAAGGCCCTAGAAATCGTAGCTGAAGCCCGCACGAAGTTCCCTACCGATGAAAATATCCGCCGAGCCGAACTCAACCTTTACCTGCAAAATCCCCAACTTCAATCTCAGGCCCTTGAGCGCTTCCGCCAAGAAATTGAGCGCGAGCCGCGCAACGAAATCTATCTCCTTATCTACGCCCAACTTTGGGAAAAGGTAAATCCCGACTCGGCCGTCTACTACTACCAGAAAGTACTGGAAATCAATCCCGATAATCTAAATGCCAACTACAACTTGGGCGCTCACTACGTCAATCAAGGCGCCGAAATGGGGTACAAATACAACGAAACCCGGGATGAGAAGGCCCAGCAGCGCTATTTTGCCAAGATGCAAGAGTACTTTCGCTTAGCTCTGCCCTATTTAGAAAAGGCTTACGCTCAACTCAACGACGATCTGGGGCTTATTCAGAGCCTTATTCAGGTAACTACCTATCTCGGCATGGAAGACAAGGCCAAAGAATACCTGCGGCGCAAAAACGAGCTCCAGCAAAAGCGCGAGTAGGTAATGGTTCACCGCACAGCCTGGGTAATAGGTATAGCCTTGGTCTGGGCTCAGCAGCCACCTCCGACTCCAGAGAACCTAAATACCTCTCAACCCCAAAGCCTCCCCGGTAGCGCTACCATCATATATGCGCTGGGCGACCTTGAAAAGATGGACAAAATAGAGCTCACCCGCATCTATGTGGCTAAGCTGACGCGCCTTTATCGGATTTTGCAATACTTACCCTTTGCGCGCTTAGAACCTAAGGTGCCAAATGATTTACGCATACCCTCAAGCCCCGTCAACGAAAAGGCTATGAAGGACTTGGAAGAGGCCCTGCGCGACTATATCAAGGCGGCCGAAAGTAGCCTAGCCACCATCACCCCCTATGCCGATAAGCGCCAGATTATTGATGCTATTCTTTTCCTCCAGGCCGTGACAAATAAGGTAGAGCTCGTAGGTCTGGGGATGAGCCAGCTCATTTACTGAGGTGGCGTGGGTAATTCTGGCCTATGTAGGGGCATTGTGGGCTATAAGCTATTGGGTAGGTCGCTGGTATGGGAGCTCCACGCTAAATACCTACTATGTAGCAGGGCGGCGGGCGCACTGGCTATGGGTGAGCTACGGCATGGTCGGCACCGCCCTCTCAGGCCTTACCTTTTTAGGGGTGCCCGCCAGCGTCCAAAGCCAAGGCTGGACCTACCTACAAGTAGTAGTAGGCTACCTCCTTGGATATGGGATAATCGCTTGGGGGCTCCTCCCCCTTTACTACCGCTATGCCCAAGCCTCTATTTACGAGTATTTCCGGCATACGCTTGGCCCAGCTGCCGAAAAGACCGCCGCCGTATTTTTCCTCCTTGCGCGCGGCTTTGGGAGTAGCCTACGGCTTTTTCTAGCCCTTTGGGCCCTTCAGCCCTTCCTAAATAATGCCTCGCTTCCCCTTCTGGCTACCCTCAGCCTAGCCCTCATTCTCCTCTACACCTTGCGTACGGGGATAGCGGCCATCATTTACACGGATTTTTTTCAGACCACCCTTTTTCTTTCGGCGGCAGGAATTACGGCTGCCCTGCTTTGGCCGGCGGCGCTTAGATCCGACTTCCCTTGGCCGCGTATTCTGGAACTTCAGCCGACACACCCTCACTTTTTCCTCAAGGACTTTTTAGGCGGGGCGCTGATAGCTTTAGCCATGACCGGCCTAGACCAGGATCAAATGCAAAAAAACCTCAGCCTACCCACGCTACGGGCAGCTCAGAAAAATATACTCCTATACGGGTTTCTGCTCCTGCCGGTGAATATGCTTTTCCTTTTTCTGGGCAGCCTCCTTTGGGCCTATGCGCAGGGCAAAGGACTGGTCGTAAGTCATCCAGACCGAATTTTCGCTGAAGTAGTGAAACGGGAGGGTGGCCTTTTCCAAATTCTTTTTGTGCTGGGGGTAGCTTCGGCGGCGCTTTCCAGTGCGGATGGCACCTTAGCGGCCCTTACTACCGCCACGCTGCGTAATCTTCTACCAGCCCGCTACGAAACTCTCCGCATGAAGAATATCCTACTTCTGGTTTGGACAAGCCTTTTCTGGGCCCTTATGCTGCTGTATCAGCACTTATCCCCAAAAGGACTTGTACTTCAGACCTTCCTCAAATTTTCTGGCTATCTCTATGGGCCGCTTTTAGGGCTTTTTCTTTTTTCCCGTTTAGCTGTGCCGATAAGGGAAGGGCTAGTGCCTTTAGGCGTGGTAGGTTCGCTCGGGCTAGCGGTGGCGATTGAGTACGGGCTAAGTTGGGACTTAGGGTACGGGAGTATAGGCTGGATAGCGCTGGGAAGTACTGGGGGATTATGGCTCCTTAGTCGGGCATTTCCGAAACGGCCCCATGCTTCTGCTGCCAAGCACGCACATACGCCAGAAATTTCTCCCGATTTACCCCAATCAAAATCAGCCGCTTAGCCTCGCCGGGCTGGATGTGGGGCTGCCAGCTTACCGAGAAAGGTAGGCGCCGCCCGTAGGCCTCAAAATCCGCCCGATTGCAAAAGACCTCAAAGCGAAAGTGCAGAAGGGCCTTGTCATCTAAGTAAAAGAAATAGGGCCGTACATAGACGCGGCCGGGCGGGAAGGCGGCCATTACCTTTGCCTGGACGGCCCTGTACAGGGAGTCGCGATCCACCCGCCAGTGTAGGCTGTCCCAGGCTAAAATAAACTTCCCCTCAAAAAGATACGGCTCGGGCTCCTCGTAGAAGAAAACCTCTTCCGCTTCCAGCAGGGCGCGTACGGCTAGCTGGAGACGCTCGTTATAACGAAACCACACGCGCGACCAGTAGATAGGGCGAAAAGCCGAGGCGAAGCGTTCCAGCCATTCGGGTGAGAAGCTATAGGAAAAGACGCCTTCGGTGATGTAGCCGCAGCGGAGATTCACTTTGAGGGTCTTGCGAAGGGTGCGCCCCTCATAGAGCTTGAGGGCGAAGTGGTAGTCGCAGTAGTCTTCGTAGAAAGTCCGCCCTACCCAGAGCTTCTGCATCTCGCACAGGATAGCCGAGTCTTGCAGAAGGAAAGCCGAGAAGCGCTGCTGAAGGGGATGCGGCGCATAATTGGGTAGGCTAACCCCCACAAGGGTCCATTTGCCTCGGGAAAAATCTAAATCACCCAGTATAGCGTAGAGAAAAAGCGCTAGGTGGAGGGGCATAGGGCAAAGATTTCTTCCCAGAAGCTGCGGGTGCAGATAGCTTTTTCGGCGGCGGTGCCGATTACAGGGAAGGTGGCCCCAGCGGCAATCAGCTCGGCTGCGGTGTGGGCTGTTCGGATACCGCCTCCAACGAAGAGAGGGGCTGAGGTAACGGCACGCAGCGCTTGAATTGTCTCTGGTGGACAGGAAGTTTTTGCGCCACTGCCAGCATCCACATACAGAAAACGCTGACCCAAATATAGACCGGCCAGCGCCGTAGCTTGCAAAATTTCGGGTTTATCAGGTGGTATAGGCAGCGTATGGGTGAGGTAATGCACCGTGCGGAGGTGCTCTAGAGTTCCCACCAGCAGGTAGGTGGTAGGTAGGACTTCCTTACGCCAGCGGTATAGGAGGGGCGCCGCCTCTACATGCGCGCCGATGAGGTAATAGGGGTTGCGCCCACTGGCTAAGAAAAGAAAAAGAATCGCATCTACAGCGGGATTGAGGTGGAGGGGGCTGCCGGGGAAAAGGATGAGGGGAAGGGGAGTCAAGGGGCGGGCTTTTTCGCACCAGCGGGCTAAGTCGGTCTGGTAGGCTAGGCTGCCGCCTACGAGGGCCCATTTCCCGCCAGCTTGGAGATAAGCTTCGGCTGCCTGAGGATACCGCTCCAGCGGAAGGTAGTCTGGATCAATCAGCCAGATGGGCTGCGGCGCACTCCGGCTGAGGGTTTCGCCCCACCCTCCTAGCGGAAAGGTAGCCACCGCCGCAGAATAGGCCAAATCACCTTCTTCCATAGGATGGGTAAGAGAGAGGGAAGCAAATTAAGCAAAGCCGACGGTTCGGTAGGGGGAGGGGTAGCCGTTTTCTCAATTAGGCGCATGCCCGCTTGAGCCAGCCGTAAGCGATATAAGGATTGGCGCGCCATCAGCCGGCGGTACAGCCAGCGCGGTAAAAAAAGGGCCAGAAGCCAGCTAAAGCCCATCCATATGAGGGCCGCTAGGCCGAAAGCTAGGCTCCACCGCGGAAAGCCCGCTATCACCGCAATAAGGGCCAAGGTAGCTAAGGTGAGCGTAAAAGCTAGGGCTAGGCCTAGGAATATCACCGCTAGAATGCGGGCGGCCCAGCGTCCTAAAACGAGCTCGGTGCGCGCCTCAAGGGCCACAATCCAAAGACGCGCATAGCGTAGCCACCATCGTGGCATCAATCGGCGTTGTCGTGAAGGCGCGGGTTTTGGCGGCGTAGAATGGGGAGGTCAACGCCTTCTATGGGTTCTATCCGAGCCGTTGAAAGCGGGGGAGGCGTAATCCCATAGCGATGAAAGGCTGGGGAATGCCGCGCCCGCTCTAGTGCGCGCGGGTCCTGGGCTAGCTCGCGCAGCCGCTCTTCTAGGTTCCACGAAGCAGCCCGAGGTGGTTCAGAAGGGGAGGGAATAGGCGGCTCGGTGCTTAGGGGAAGTTCCATCTCTATAGGGGGTGGGGAAGGCTTTTTTTCCTTAGGCGGCATAGTGCGCAGGGACTGCTCTATAGAAGCTGGCCGGCTAAGGCCCGTGGCAATCAGGGTCAAACTCAGTTCCTCCCCAGCCTCGGCATCAAAGACCTGCCCCATGATGAGCTGGGTATCCGTTTCCCCCAGCGCCTCCCGAATTCGGACCATAATCTGCTCGGTCTCTTGGACGGTCAGGGTATCTTCTGAGGCGGTGATATTTACCAGCAGGCCGCGTGCCCCACGCAGGTCTATCGCATCTAAGAGGGGTGAGCTAAGGGCTTCCTCCACCGCCATAAGGGCGCGGTTCTCTCCCCGCTGGGTAGACATGCCTAAGAGCGCGTAGCCGCCCCGTCGCATCACCGTGGAGACATCAGCAAAATCCACATTTATATACCCCGGCTTAGTGATGATTTCAGCAATCCCACGCACGGCCCTGTAGAGGACTTGGTCGGCCATGAGAAAGGCTTTTTTCTGGGGCATGTTTTTGGAGGCCACACGCAGGATGTTGTCGTTGTGGATTACGACGAGGGCGTCCACGCATTCTTCTAACGCTTGGAGGCCTTTGAGGGCATTGCGACGGCGCATCTCGCCTTCAAAGGTGAAGGGCAGCGAGACTACCGCTACGGTAAGCAGCTGGAGGCTCTGGCAGACTTCCGCAATCACGGGGAGCGCCCCAGTACCCGTACCACCGCCTAAGCCAGCCGTCAAAAATACCATTCGGGTGTGCGGCGCAAAAAGCCCCCGAATCTCCTCCAGGCTTTCTTCAGCAGCCTGCCGGCCGCGCGCTGGATCAGCCCCACAGCCTAGCCCGCCCGTCAGCTTTTGGCCGATAAGCAGCCGATTGGGCACCGCACTGCGCCCTAAAACCTGACTGTCCGTATTACATACCACGAAGTCTACGCCATGGATACCCAGCTGGTACATGTTTCCCACGGCGTTGCAGCCCGCACCCCCTACCCCGAGTACCATAATAATGGGAGGGGCACTGTCCGAAACAAAGGAAAGGCTCATATAGGCTTTTTTTTAGTTTCAGTTTATGAGGTCTTGGGGTATTTTGAAGTTAGTCTCTATGAAAGTGCGTATTTTTTGGAAGAAGCGGCCTCTTTCAACGGAAGGCTTCTTTTCGGGCATGTTGGTGGTGGGAAGGGGAGGCATAAACTCGTGCAGCTTAGGTACAGCGTAGAGGGTAGCCACGGCTCCAGCCAGGCGGGGATTTTGTACGGGCTCCGTGAGCCCGCGCCCTAAAATAGGGGTCACATCTACCTTCATGGCCCGTTCGCCTAAGACATACTCTACCACCGACTCTATTTCGGCTAAGAGGGCGCCCCCTCCAGCCAAATGCACGCCCCCATACAAGCGACGCAAAAGGCCGGCTTTTTCTATTTCTCGCGCCACGAATAGGAGTATCTCCTGAAGGCGTGCCTCAATTACCTCAGCCAGAAACCGCCGTTTGACCTGGATAGGCTCGGCATAGCCGGGAATGCGTAGCCGCAGAATGTCATTCTCAGCTACCTTAGCGGCTAAAGCTACGCCCTGTTCCTGCTTGAGGCGCTCGGCCTGGGGAATCAGAATAACCCGCAGGGCTTCCCGTATATCAGTGGTAATTAGGTGACCGCCTAAGGGTAAGACGGCGAAGTGTTTCAAGATTCCATCCGCATACAGTATTACGGTCGTAGCATGGGCCCCCAGATGTAGCAGCGCCGCACCCGAGCTTTTCTGCTCGGGCGTAAGGTAGATTTCCGCCTCCATGAGAGCCTTAGCTACAAAGCCCTCTACCTCTAAGCCTAAGCGTTGGAAGCATTTGCGCAGCATCGCTAAGTGATGCTTAGGCGCATACAGAAGGCAGAAGTCTCCTTCTAGGCGCATGCCCGTCATCCCTATGGGGTCGCGGAGGTTGCGCCGATGGTCTAAACGATAGGCCTGCGGAATAGCATGGATAAGCTCCATTTCGGCGGGGGCGGGTCGCTGAATGGCCTGCAGGCGTAGCCGGTCCAAATCCGCCCAACTAATCTCATGATCCGCCTGCGGAAAGGTGATAATCGCCTGAGTCCACTCCATGTGTAGGTCTGCGTGATTGAGGCTGACCCACACCCGCTGGACGGCTACATTGGACTGCTGGCTGGCTTGCTGCAAAGCCTTCTGCAAGCATTCCACAAGCCGTTCCACATTCGCCACACCCCGCTCATCTATTCCCTGAGCTGGCTGAAGGCCTAGGCCCAAAATGCTTACTCTACCACCTACCTCGGGCTGTCCGATGAGGACACGTACCTCTTGCGTACCAATATCGGCTACCGTGTATAGCTCTCTCATAAGGCTCATCGGCAGATAATTTGGCCAGGGACGAAAAGGAGTACTTCCTTGCAGCTATTGGCGCCTAAAAGGGGTTGAACCCGCTGTAGATACACACGCCACTGGCTTAACGCAATGCCTAAATGCTCTGAGCGGCCCAGTATAAAATCCTCTGGCGCTATCTCTAGATGACCTACCCATACCCCATCCGTACGCTGATTCAAATGGCTTACGGCTTGGTAAAACCAGGGATTAGACGCCCACCATTTCGCGAACGTATGCAGGGCCAGCGTATCCCATCGCAAAGCCTCAATAATCGGTAGGGATAGAGGCCGAATAGCCTCAAGCCGATGTCCACTTTCATCCATATAGTACTGCCGGCCCGGCAGAGATACAAGAGCCAAAGGCTTCCGTGTGCTTAGCCAAAGACATACCTTTCCTTTGCCCGTGTAGGAGAACCTTATTTTTTCAAATAGCCCTTCACGCTGAATTTTTTGATAGGTTTCCCAAAGGGAGGCGAAAGGAGGACGCGTAGAGCTGTCCAGAAATTTTTGGGCTATGGCAAGGCTATCCCAAAGGGGGCCCTCCCCATGTAAGCACCAGCCCGCTTGGCTTTGAAGCTGCCGATAGAACCTATCTCCCGCTGTCCACCCCACCCCTAGACCTACGATAGACAAAAGCGAACGCCAAATCATGGCTATTTTGTTGCGAGAATCCGTGTAGCCAGCTCGGCGAACTTGTAAATATCACCTGCGCCGAGGAAGGCCCAGATGGTAGGGCGAGAAGGTACTTTTTGGTAGGTAAGGAAGGCGCGCATTTCGGTCTCCAAAGGTAAAAGCTCGGCGAAGTCTACGGCGAGATGTTGAGAAATCCACCTGTGGCTTACTTCTCCTGTGGAAGTTTCTCGGGCGGCGTAAATTGGCAACAGAATGACCCTATCGGCCAGGCTAAGGGCAGCCCCAAATTCGCGCGCAAAAAAAGCGGTACGACTGAATAAATGCGGTTGGAAAAAGACAAAAAGGCGATGGCGTGGAAAGCCTTCACGCAGGGCCTCCAGCGTGCGACGGACTTCGGTGGGGTGGTGCGCATAATCGCTTACCACTACCTGAGCGTCTGGAAGTGTATAAATCTCCATGCGTCGTTCTACGCCTGAAAAGGCTGGCAGAGCGGTCAGGAGCTGGTCCTTTGGATAGCCAAGGGCCTCCAGCAGGGTGAGGGCTGCGGCCGCATTTTCCGCAAAATGCCGGCCTAATTGATGCCACCCTGCTTCCCGCCGCCGCCCTTCCCACGCATAGGTGAAATAGGTCCATTCGCCTTCCCGATGATACGCCTGCAGGCTATACCGCAGGAGCGGCCGACCTAAGTCCAGCAGCCCTTCTGGCGCTACCACAAGGTGTTTTACTCTCTCCACGAAGGCTTTGTAAGTAGCTCTCAGGGCTTCAGCGGAGCCATAAATTTCCAAGTGGTCTGGGTCCAGGCTTTGTAGGATAGCGTAGGCCGGCTCAAGAAGGAGAAGGGCGCGGTCGTACTCATCCGCCTCTACCACGGCCAGCGCCGTAGTGCCTGCTACGTAGTTGCGCTGAAAATTGCGCATCAGCCCCCCTACGAAACTGTAGGGCGTGTCCCCCATGGCGTGGAGGAGCCAGGTTAGGATGGCGGCGGTGGTAGTTTTACCATGGGCCCCAGCAGTGGCTATGACCTGAAAAGGCGCTACACTTTCGGCTAAAGCCTGACCCCGACGCCAGACGGGGAGGTTTCGTTGGCGCACCCACTGCCACTCCGGAAAATCCTCCGGGATAGCCGGCGTATAGATTATGCCTTCTACTGCGTCTGGGGGCTCGGTCCGCGCCATATAATCTATGGGAATGCCCAAGCTTTCCAAGAGTGCCGTGAAGGGCGAGGGCTCTCGGTCGTAGCCCGAGAGGGTATGACCTAAGGCGTGGAGGTGTTGGGCCAGGGCGCTCATCCCCACGCCGCCGATTCCCCATAGCCGTAGCCGATTAGGAAACCCCATAGAGGAGGGTGTGGAGTTTCTGGGCAATGAGAAGTGCGCTATCAGGCCGGGTGAGTCGGTGGGCGGCTTCTGAAAGGGCTTGACGGGCTGGGGCATCGTAGAGGAGTTTGAGCACGGCCTGAGCCAACGCTTGGGGATCTTCCTCCTCTACGACATAGGCCGCGCCGGCTTGGGCCCAATAGGCGGCGTTTTTGCGCTGGTGGTCCTCTGCTACATGGGGGGAGGGTACGAGTACCGTTGCTTTGCCCCACCAAGCCAGCTCACCTAAAGTAGCGCCCCCCGCTCGGCTCACCACGAGGTCAGCGGCGATATACGCCTGCGCCATATCCTCAATAAAAGGTACCATACGGAGGGCTTCGGAGGGGGCCACCTCTGCTGGCGGCTGCGCGCCAACCTGCCAAATGACTTGCGCCCCTGCCGCTAGCCAAGCGGGTAAAGCGGCGGCTATGGCCCTATTGAGTGCCGTAGAACCCCCACTGCCGCCTAATATTAGTACTACGGGCCTGTCTGGCGCGAGGCCCCAAGCTTGGCGGGCAGCGGCTGGGGTATAGCGCTGCCTATCCCCGGCCTCAAAGCGCACCGGCACCCCCAAAAAAGTAGGCGCTTTTTCTTTAGGTAAGCCCTCTATCTCTGGAAAGGCCCCTAAGATAAGCCGCGCATACGGTGCAAGCCAGCGGACCGTACGGCCTGCATGCCGATTAAGTTCTAAAATTATCAAAGGCTTTCGCAGGAGGGCGCTCCATAGGCCGGGCATTAGGCCAGGGTAGCCCCCTGTAGTAAAGACCCCCTGAATCCGCCATCGCCTAAATAGCCAGCCTACTTCAGCCGCCGCTACGGGTAGCCAGCTGAGTTGGAAAAGGTTTTTCCAGCCCTTTTTAGGCTGCCAGCCGCGGATATGGGCACCGTAGAAGGGGATATTTTCCCGGCTAAGCCAGCGGGCTTCGCGGCCGCCATGCGTCCCAACCCAGTAAAGTCGGGCCTGCGGATAAAGCCTTCGGTAAGCACGGGCCACAGCAAGGGCCGGAAATACATGTCCCCCTGTACCACCCGCTGCAATAAGGAGACTCATGACTTTTGCCGTAAAGCGTGCGTAATGGAGAGACTAAGCCCTAACATAAGCGCCTGCACCAGCAGAGCGCTACCGCCTAGACTGATCCAAGGGAGGGGTACACCCGTGATAGGTAAAAGTTCTAAGCTTACCCCTATGTGAATGCCTACTTGGAGGGCTGTATGCAGAAAAGTGCCAATCAGGAAGAGCTGGGCAAAGCCGCTGGCGGCGGTGGCCCAGACGGCTAGCCGGCCTAGGAAGCCCCCATACAACCCTAAGACGACCAAGCCGCCCATGAGGCCATATTCCTCAATGAGAATAGAAAAGGCGAAGTCGGAGTAGGATTGCGGTAGGTAGTAGCGTTGGAGGCTGCGGCCAGGTCCGCGGCCCCACAAGCCGCCCGAGTAGACGGCCAGCGAAGCATGGGCCCGCTGATAGTCATCCGCACGCTGTAGGCCAGCTTTTTCGCCTTTCCAGTAGTTTATGAGGCGCTGGCGCCATACCATCGCCCGCGGCGCCGAAAGAAAAAGGGCTATCAGCGCTATGCCACTCAGGCCTCCAAGTCTTAGAAGCTTGCCTAGCGGTACCCCGCCTATATAGAGGAAGAGGCCCGAGCTTAGCAGAAGGAGAAGGCCGTTGCTTAGGTTAACGGGCGCAATAAGGGCAAAGCTGATGCCCACCCGCGCCACTAAGGGTAGCAGGTCGGGCCAGCCCCAATTCTTTTCCCCATGAAGGGCCATCCGATAGGCCAGAAGGCCCATAAGCGTAAAACGCGTGAGTTCCGAGGGCTGGAAGGATATCCCGCCTAAGTACAGCCAGCGTTGGGCGCCGCTGCCGCGCAGGAAAAGGTAAGCCAGTAGCGCTACGCTCAGCCACCAGAGATATTCAAATAGAGGCCCCCAGCGCCGATAGTCCGTAAGATGCACGGCATAGGCCAGAAAAAGGGCTAAAGCCAGCGTGAGGATTTGCTTCACTAGGTAATATTCAGGCATTTCGGGGTGGTAGCGAAAGACTAGACTTACCGTGGCGCTATAAACTACCAGAAGGCCTATGAAACCTAGGCCTAAGGCAAATGCCCAGAGTAGCCTATCGCCCCGCAGGCTAAGCCACACGGGGCGAAGGTAAGCCCAGCGGCCTAAGGGGAGGTACCCTGTGGATAGCCAGAGGGTGGATGGAGGAGGAGTTGGAAATCGTCGGCATCCTGGGCAAAGGGGAAATCCCGGCGGTAGGCGACTAGCTCGGGGTAGGAAAGCACGCCGACGAAGGCGCCCTCGGCCTCGCCTGAATGTAGGAGCACCTCGCCCTTAGGCGACCAGAGGGCGCTGCCGCCCAAATAGAGGTGGCCTTGACCATCGCGTCCCACCCGATTTACTCCGAGGACATAGGCCTGATTCTCTATGGCTCGGGCGGGTAGAAGGCGGCTCCAATGCGTATGGCGCACGGCCGGCCAGTTCGCTACGTAAATAAGAACATCATAATCGTACCCAGGCCGGCGTGCGCTCCATACGGGAAAGCGTAAATCGTAGCATATCTGTACGGCTAAGCGCCACCCCTGCCATTCTACTACTACTGGCTTGTGGCCGGGGACGAAGTGCTGATGCTCCCCCGCTAAGCGGAAAAGGTGGCGCTTATCGTAGAAGGCGTATTGCCCATCCGGAAATACGAGGTAGGCTCTATTGCGGGCTTGGCCTTCGGCTTGTACCTTGACGCTGCCGATGATTAGGGCATTTTTCGTTTCAGCCCAGCGGCGCATGGCCTGCCAGGCTGGCCCACCCTCTGGCTCCGCCGAAGCGACCTCCATGGAAAAGCCCGTACTCCACATTTCGGGTAGGACCCACACTGCCGCTTCAGTCCCTGCGAGCAGCCGATCTACCCGAGCTATATTGGCTTCCACATCCTCCCACACTAGGTCATATTGCACCCATCCCAAGCGCAGCTCCTCGGCCATAGCCAAAGCTACGGCCAAAGGGGAAACTGGGAACTTTCTCGGAGTTTTTTGGGTTTCGGCACGTGTGCGTGCGGCTATTGTCGCCACTGCTCAGCGCTTCTTCATGCAGCAGGGTATACGCGCCACGACGATGGACCAGATCGCCGAGGCCTTAGGCATCTCCAAAAAGACGCTCTATGAGCATTTTATTTCTAAGGAAGCCTTAGTGGCGGCCTGTGCGGAGGCGCTTTTAGACCAAATGGAGGCAAAAATGCAGGAGCTACGGCAAAAGCATCAGCAGGACATCCTTGCGGCGATGACCGCTATCGCTAACTACGCTTATGGTACCTTGACCTCCCTCAATCCTGTGCTTTTTTCCGAGCTGCGCCGGCTGGTGCCCCATCTGCGCCTGCTGATTATTCCGCGCATTCAGCAGATAATCCTGCGGCATCTCACCCTCTCCTTAGAACAGGGCATTCAGGAGGGGGTCTTTCGCCCTGACCTACCCAAGGACTTCATACCCGCTTGGGTAAGTTATGTCATGCTGCATGTGGTGCTAAATCCTACTTTTGCCGAGCAGGTGCAGCGCAGCGTAGCGGAGATCTACGCCGAGACCCTCCTCCTGCTTTTGTACAGCTTCTGTACCGAAAAGGGCCGCCAGGCCTTGGAAGCCTATAAGCCGCTTATCCGCCAGAGCTATGCACGCTAGCCTGCCTCTTTTATGGATTTTCCTGCAGGCGCCTCAGGCCCTCAGCCTGCGGGATTGCATCCGCTATGCCCTGAACCACGCCCCAGCCTTGCAAAATGCCTACTTAGATTATCTTTTAGCCCGTCAGAAAATCGCCGAAGTCCGCGCCGCCGGCCTGCCCCAAATCACAGGTAGTGCTAGCTTTCGGTATTTCATAGAAATCCCCACCTCCCTTGTGCCCAGTGAATTCATTACCGGCGGGCGCGTACGGGGCGAGTTTTTCCCCGTGCAGTTTGGGGTGCCTTACAATTTAGACCTAAGCCTGACGGGGGTACAATTGATTTTTGACGGGACTTACTTTGTCGGGCTGCAGGCGGCTCAAGCCATAAAAGAACTTACTCGCCGCTCTTACCAGCGCTCCCGCACCGAGACCGTAGTGGCCGTACAGAAGGCCTATTATACTGCTTTGATTAGCCAGGAGCGTCTGCGCCTGCTGGCCCAAAGCGTAAATCAGTTAGAGCTACTTAGCCGCCAGACGGAAGCGCTTTACCGGCAGGGCTTTGCGGAAAAGCTGGATGTACAGCGGCTCCAAGTAGCCTTAGCTAACCTCCAGACGGAATACGAGCGGGCTAAGGAGCTTACTGCTCTAGCCTACCTTACCCTCAAGCTGCAAATGGGGATGCCTTTAGAAGCCCCGATCACGCTGACAGATACCCTTGTGCCCGAGGAGCTTTTGCAAAGCCTGCCCGACACCTTAGATTTGGCCTCCTTTGATCCTACGCGGCGTTGGGAGTATCAGGTGCTTTCGGCCCAGCGGCGCGCCTTAGAACTAAATGTGCGGCGCTACCAAGTAAGCTATTTGCCTACTCTAAGCCTTGTGGGTACGCTTACGGCTCAGGCGCAACGGCGCAAGTTTGACTTCTTAGACACGCGCCAGCGCTGGTTTCCGATAGCCTTTATAGGGCTCCAGTTGCAAGTGCCCCTCTTTGATGGGCTGCGCCGCGCAAGCCAAATCCAGCAAGCGCGCCTAGAGCTTCAAAAAAATCAAAATGACCTCTTTCAGCTTCGCCAAGCCCTTACGCTAGAAGCCGAAAATGCGCGCCGGCAATTTCTCAGCAGCCTAAAGGCCCTTCAAATTCAAAAGCGCAATCTGGCGCTGGCAGAGGAAGTGCTCCGCACCACCCGCCGCAAGCAAGAGCTAGGCGTGGGCTCAAACTTAGAACTTCTTCAAGCCCAGACGAGCTACGAGCAAGCCCAGAGTAGCTATACCACGGCGCTCTTAGAGACCTATTTAGCGTATGTGGATTGGCAAAAAGCGATTGGAACCCTTCCTACGGAATAGGCCTATGCGGTACTGGGGAATTAGCGTATTAGGTTTTCTCTTATGGGGTTGCCACTCCGAGTCCCGACCGAAAAATCTTTCCTTAGAGGCGAAGAAGCAGCGCCTTGAGCAGCTGCGGCGGGAGGTTATACGCCTGCAGGCGCAGATTCAGGAGCTGGAGCAGGAGCTCCAGGCGGCTGAACCTCAGGCGCAAAGCCGTAAGGCCATGCCCGTGAGCTACCTTTTGCTTGAACCGCAGGCTTTCAAAGCCTATCTCCGCTTCCAGGGCAGCGTAGATAATCGGCGGGTAGTAACGCTTACGGCGCGCCTACCGGCGCCCATCGTACGGCTATATGTGCAGGAGGGGGACTTTGTACAGGCGGGGCAGGTTCTCCTTGAGCAGGATGCGGAAGCCCTACGCAAAAACATTGCCGAGGTGCGCAGCCGTCTCGGTTTAGCCCAGACGCTTTACGAAAAGCAAAAGCAGCTGTACGAAGAAGGTATCGGCGCCGAGGTCCAGTACCTTACGGCTAAGAGCAATAAGGAGTCTTTGGAGGCTGCCCTTGCGGCGCTGGAAGAGCAGCTGCGCTCGGCTCAAGTGCGGGCGCCCTTTGCCGGGCGTGTAGATGGGGTTCTGGTGCGGTTAGGCGAAATGCTCATGCCCGGCATACCCGCCATCCGTCTAATGAGTTCGGAAGGCTGGGAAATAAAGGTAGATATACCCGAGAGTTTCCTCCGCCTAGGTGCAGCAGGCCTGCCGGTAGAGGTAGAAATACCCGATATACCGGCGAAATTCTCCAGCCGTATAGCCGTAGCTTCGCAAAATCTTAACCTGCTCAATCGCGCCTATACGGTGGTAATTCGGGACATTCCGGCGGAGGTCCGAAGCTGGCTGCGTCCGAATATGACGGCGTATGTGCGTATTCCGCGCCTAGTTCTGGATAAGGCTTGGGTGGTGCCTATTGAGGCGGTGCAGTTTCAGGATACCTCGGCCTATGTATATGTGGCTCGGGGTGGCCTCGCACGTCGGGTAGGCGTGCAGCTCTTAGCTACGGAAGGGCGCGCGGCAGCGCTGGCAGGCCCCCTTCAGAAAGGGGATACGCTGATTACTGAAGGCACCGCACTTGTCACGGAAGGTCAGCCCGTCCTTCTGGTGCGTACTCTATAGGTTTAGCGCCCTCAGCCTTTCGGGTAGATGGGCCGCCAAACCGCTTGTCCTGAATACCTCCACTAAACTGCCCGTATAGCCCCACGGGATTTCGCCCAGCACCTCAAAGGTCTGGCGAAAGTAGTTTTCACTCGGATCGCCTGTGATCCCGTTCAGAACTATCCCCAAAAGCGGGAGCTGGTGGGCCTGGATAGCCCGTAGGGAAAGCCAGGTGTGATTCATAGCGCCGAGGTAGGGCCGCACGACGAGAATTACGGGCAGCCGCCACTGCGCAAAAAGATCAATCAAAAAATGACGAGGCGTAATGGGGACGTACAGCCCGCCAGCGCCTTCTATGACAAGCCGGCCAGGAGGTGGGGGGGCAGCTAGCTGCGCCCAGTCAATCGCTATGCCTTCAGCCTGTGCGGCTACTAGGGGGGCGGCAGGTAGCGCTAAGTGATACCGCTCAGGGTAGGTAGGCAGGCCATGCTGGCTAATCCGCTCGCGATCTGCCGGATGGCCCGTTTGAATAGGCTTCCAATACGTCCAGCCCAGTCCGGCCGTAAGGATAGCCGCTACCTCCGTCTTGCCGACATCGGTGTGGATACCTGTTACGATAAGGCTCACTACGCTGCAAAGATATTTGTAGTATTTTCGCCGCATGGAAAAAGCCCTTCTCCACTACAACAGTCAAACCTACGAGCTGGATGTCCTGGTAGGCACCGAAGGCGAAAAGGCCTTAGATATATCCAAACTGCGCGACCGTACGGGGCTCATTACGCTGGATGTAGGCTATAAGAATACTGGCTCTACGGTAAGCCGCATAACCTTCATTGATGGCGAGCAGGGCATCCTCCGCTACCGCGGCTACCCGATTGAGCAGCTAGCCGAATTCTCTTCCTATCTGGAGGTAGCCTACCTTCTAATTTATGGCGAGCTTCCCACCCGCGCACAGTTAGAAGATTTTGAGGGGCGAATCAAGGAGCGCACGCTTTTTCACGAGGACATTAAAAAATTCTTTGACGGCTTTCCCTCTTCGGCTCATCCGATGGGCATGCTGGCCTCGGTCGTGTGCTCGCTATCTTCGTTTTATCCTGAGTCCTTAGACCCGTATGCCCCAGATGAAGTGATTGAGCGGAATATCATCCGCCTTCTGGCCAAAGTGCCAACCTTGATTGCTTGGATTTACAAGAAGCGCCGAGGTCACCCATACATGTATCCACGCAATGAGCGGGGCTATGTGGATAATTTTCTCTACATGATGTTTGGCATGCCGACCTACGACTATTCGCCCGATCCTCACGTAGTAGATGCGCTGAATAAGCTCCTTATCCTACATGCGGATCACGAGCAGAATTGCTCTACCAGCACGGTACGGACGGTGGGTTCCTCCCTGGCTAATATTTACGCGTCGGTGGCGGCAGGGATTTGTGCGCTCTGGGGCCCCCTCCACGGCGGCGCTAATCAGGAGGTAATTGAAATGCTTGAAATGATAAAGGCCGATGGCGGAAATGTGTACAAATGGATAGATAAGGCCAAGGATAAAAATGACCCCTTCCGCCTTATGGGCTTTGGTCATCGGGTATATAAGAACTTTGACCCAAGGGCTAAAATCATCAAGCAAGCGGCCGACCAGGTGCTGAACGTGCTTGGCATCCACGACCCTGTGTTAGATATAGCCAAAAAGCTGGAGGAGGTAGCTTTGAGCGACCCCTACTTTATAGAGCGGCGACTCTACCCGAATGTGGATTTTTACTCGGGTATTATCTATCGGGCTATAGGGATACCTGTGGAGATGTTCACGGTGATGTTTGCGTTTGGGCGGCTGGCTGGCTGGCTGGCGCAATGGTGGGAAATGCGTAAGGCGGCCGAGCCTATTGTGCGCCCGCGTCAGGTTTATATGGGGCCTACCTTTCGCGAGTATGTGCCGATCGCTAAGCGTGGGTGAGTCGCTCTATCTTTCGGCGTAAGGCTGTCGAGCCTACTCCGCCTCAGGGACTGCGACGCATACTTTCTCTTTTTGATCTTACGGCTTTAGGGGTTGCAGCGGTTATAGGCGCAGGGATCTTTAGCACGATTGGCGAGGCGGCGGCAATGGCTGGTAGCTCCGTTACGCTGGTATTTGTGCTGGCGGCCTTTGTGGCGGGGCTATCTGCGCTGGCCTATGCGGAAATGGCTTCTAACACGCCCGTCGCCGGTAGCGCCTACACCTACGCCTACCTCACCTTTGGCGAAATCTGGGCCTGGGTGGTTGGCTGGATGCTCGTGCTGGAATACACGGTCGGCAATATCGCCGTGGCTATCTCCTGGTCGGGCTACTTTCAGGCCCTTCTGGCCAGCTGGGGTATTCCGCTACCGCTCTACTGGGGTACCGACCCCCTTACCCTCTGGAAACAAGCCCAAGCCTTCTTAGAAACGGGCGATCCAGCGCTTCGGCCTGCTTACGAAGCCTGGCAGCAGGCCCCCCGCTGGGCCGGCATACCCCTAATTGCTAACCTTCCCGCCCTTTTTATCAACGCCCTCGTGACGGCCATAGCCTACATAGGTATTAAGGAGAGCCGCACTACCAATAACTTCCTCGTTGCGCTCAAGATTGGCGCCGTGCTCTTCGTGATAGGGCTTGGGGCGTTTTTTGTCCAGCCAGATCGCTGGCTGACCTTCATGCCAAATGGTTTTAGCGGCACTATGCGCGCCGTAGGAGCGGTATTCTTTGCCTATGTTGGGTTTGATGCGCTCTCTACCACAGCGGAGGAGGCCCGCAACCCGCGCCGCGACCTACCCTTAGCCATGATCCTGGCGCTTCTTATCTGCACGCTTCTGTATGTAGGGGTAGCTTTGGTGCTGACTGGCCTCGCTCCTTACAAGGCGCTTGCGGTGCCTGACCCCCTAGCGTATGTTTTCAGTCAGCTTCCCATCAGTGCGGGATGGCGGCGTTTCCTTACGGGGCTAATTGCCATAAGTGCCGTGATTGCTATGACCAGCGTGCTCCTGGTCTTTCAAATCGGTCAGCCGCGCATTTGGTACGTGATGAGTCGGGATGGGCTTCTGCCGGCGTGGTTGGGCCGCATTCACCCACGCTTCCGCACGCCTCATCGGGCTACCCTTCTTACGGGCTTAGCTGTAGGCATGCCACTGTTCTTTTCGCCTCTTTCCGCCGTGGTGGATATGACCAGCATGGGCACGCTGGTAGCGTTTGCCGTAGTGTGTGCAGGGGTAGCTTACCTTCACTATCGGCCCCCAGTCGGCTACGCGCCGCGCTTCCGTGTGCCTTATATCCCAGGCCGATGGCTTTATATAAGCCTACTAGGGATAGGACTTCTATGGGCCTACCTATCTAATCCGCAAGGTTTTGCCGCCCTATGGGACTGGAGCCAAGGCGGAAGTCTCTGGCGCTACCGAGTGCTTCTCCTGATTCTCCTCATTGTAGGCTACTTTGTGGTCTCGTATAACCTCTCCATGCTTCCCATCCTTGGTCTTCTCAGCACCCTTTACTTTATTGTGGAGCTGGATGTGCAGAACTGGCTACGCTTGGGCGTTTGGACGGGCGTGGGGCTGCTGATTTATTTTGGCTATAGCTACTGGCATGCGCATTTGGGGCGAGGGGGCTCGCCTACGGCACCCTCGGAGGAGGCATCTGGCGCACCCTAAAGGCGAACTTCCGGCTTAGTCCAAAAAGTACCTGAAGCTGGCTTGCCCTTTCGTTGGGTAAGTAGGCGGCATTAAAGGCGAGGTCTATAGCCGTACGCTGCGCCTTTCCTAAGATGTACTGAAAGCCTAATCCGCCGCCCGAGCGCCTGCGCTGAGTGCCTCCGCTTTCAGGAAGGTAGGCAAAGCCCTCTACCCAGCCAAATAGGCGGTCGGTGAAACTATGCGTGTAAAAGCCTGCCAGCACGACCTGCGGTTGGCCGAAATAGCCCCCTATGGCATTTAGGGTAAGCGTACCCCTGGGGCTCGGGGTGAGGTCGGCAAGAAGCCAAAGCTGCAGGCCAGCGGCGTAACTGCTGAGCGGTGCATAACCCCAGAGCGCAGCGGTAAGGGTTAGAAAAGCGCTGCTGTAGAGGCGCTGCTTGAAGGCCAGGGCCTGTAAGCTAAACCGAGCAGGTGGCCATGTGAGGGCATGAGTGAGAAAGCCTTCGCTTCGGCGCCCGAGGCCTACCCGCACCTGTGCAATAAGCTCAGGCAGGGGTGTAGCCCCCCGCTGAAAGAGCGGCTGATACCCCGACTCCACCTGCAAAGCGCCCCGCTCCACAATGCTTCCGCTAATTCCCTGCGTAGGACGGTGCGTTATAATAGGGCCTACTTGGAGCCATATTAGGCCTAAAAATCCCTCCACCAAGCAAAAATAGGTGGGATTTTTGCGGTATGTCGCTAAGCCCTGCCGAGAAGCTGCGCTATATCCTGCCGATTTTGGAGGCGCGGTATGGGGAGGCTACGACTGAGCTGCGCTACCGCAATCCGTATGAGCTGACGGTAGCTGTAGTTCTCTCGGCTCAATGTACGGATGTACGCGTCAATCAAACAACGCCGGCCTTTTTTGCGCGCTTTCCGGACTTTGCCACTTTGGCTCAGGCGGAGCCAGCCGAGGTTCTGCCCTACATCCGAAGCATTTCCTATCCAAACTCCAAAGCTCAGCGGCTGGTGGAGCTTGCCCGCACGGTGATGGAAAGGTACGGCGGTGAGCTGCCCAAGGACCCGGCGGAACTTCAAAAGCTCCCAGGGATTGGTCGTAAGAGCGCCCATGTGATTAGTTCGGTACTTTGGCAGGCCCCTGTGTTGGCGGTAGATACACACGTCTTCCGCGTCAGTCGGCGCCTGGGCCTAGCGAAGGGTAAAACGCCCGAAAAGGTAGAGGCGGAGCTTACGGCTATCATCCCGCCAGCATACTTAGGGCGCGCGCACCACTGGCTTATTCTTTTTGGGCGCTACCACTGCACGGCCCGCAAGCCGCGCTGTAGCGACTGCCCCTTTACAGACTACTGTGAGTACTTCGCGCAGACTAGCCGGAATTCCTGAAACTTCTTATGGCTGGACTTCAGGCTAAAATTGCTTTCAAGGGCTCTCAGGGGTTTTAGCCAGCTTATGCTCTAAGGGCAGGGGCAGCATACGGGAAAAATCGCTAAACTCTACGCCTTTGGCCGAAGCCTATACCAAGGTATCCACGACCAGCTGCTGATTCTTATTGGGATAGTCCAAGATATAATGGAGGCCTCGGCTTTCTTTGCGGAGGGAGGCGCATTTGACGATGAGGTAGGCTATGGCGATGAGGTTGCGCAGCTCAAAAAGCGGGCGTGAAGGGTAGGTGTGGGCGTAGAAGGCTTCGGTTTCTTCGTAGAGGAGGGCGATGCGTCGCCGGGCCCGTTCTAGACGGAAAGTGGAGCGTACAATTCCTACATAGCTGCTCATGAGCGTGCGCAGCTCTTGGAGGTTGTGGCTGATAAGGACCATCTCTTCGGGGTGGCGGCTGCCGCGCGGGTCCCAATCGGGCACCTTCTCTTCCCATTTGTACTCCTTGAGGAGTGGGGCGCTATGGGTCGCTGCGCGGCGGGCAAATACGAGCGCCTCTAAAAGAGAGTTAGAAGCCAGCCGGTTGGCCCCATGAAGTCCTGTATAGCTTACCTCACCAATCGCATACAGCCGCTGTATGGAGGTGCGTCCCACGGCATCCGTATCTATGCCACCTACCATGTAGTGGGCCGCTGGGGCCACGGGCAGGAGCTCCGTGGTCGGATCCAAGCCCTTTCGCTTGCAGTAGGTGTAGATGGTAGGAAAGCGCTGGGGCAAATTCGGTATGGCGCGTGCATCTAAATACACATAGGGCGTACCAGCGATTTTAGCCTCCGTATCTATAGCCCGAGCTACCACATCGCGCGGGGCAAGCTCAGCCTGTGGATGGTACTTAGCCATGAAGGGACGGTGGTGAATGGGGTCTAAAAGCTTTGCCCCCTCTCCGCGCAGAGCCTCTGTGAGCAAAAAAGCCGGCCGCTTCTCTGGCTCGTAAAGCGCCGTAGGATGGAATTGGTAGAACTCCATGTTGGCGATGCGGGCTTTTGCGCGTAGGGCCATGGCCACGCCGTCGCCCGTAGCCGTAGGAGGATTAGTGGTTACGGCATATACCTGCCCCGCTCCGCCAGAGGCTAATACCGTTACGCGCGCCAGAATAGTCCAAATCGCACCCGTGCGCTCTTCCAAGGCATAGACGCCATAACAGGTAATCCCCGGATAGCCGCGATTGACATATATCCCCAGGTGGTGCTGAGTGATGAGGTCTAAGGCAAAGAATCCTGCCCAAAGCTGGATGCGCGGGTGGTTTTGGACCGCTTTGAGAAGGGCGCGGCTGATGGCAGCCCCTGTGGCATCCCCGCGGTGTAAAATGCGCGGATAGGAATGCCCCCCTTCCCGGCCTAAGGCTAAATGCCCCTCCGCATCCCTGTCAAATTCCACGCCGTAGCTCATGAGCTCCTCTATGGCGCTAGGCGCTTCCCTAATCACCTCTCGCACTATGTCCACACGACATAGTCCATCACCCGCCGTCAGTGTGTCTTGAATATGCGCCTCAAAGCTGTCTTCGGAGGAAAATACGCCAGCTATACCGCCTTGGGCATAGGTAGTATTGCTTTCCTCAGGCCTGTCTTTTGTAAGAATAAGCACCTCTCCGTGCGAAGCAGCCTTCAGGGCAAAGAAAAGTCCCGCTACGCCGGAGCCTATCACTAAATAGTCCGTCCGTGCACGCACCGTAGCAATCTATGAAAAAGTACTTTTGCAGGCGATGTGGATCATGAAGGTGGGTGGCGGCTGCCTGCGTAGCGCCGATGCCTTTGCCCAGCTTCCTTACATCCTCCGGCACATCTATCCAGAGAAGCCGCGGCTTCTGGTGGTATCTGCGATTGGAAAAACTACTAATCATCTCCTGGAATTGGTGCGCTTAGCGGAGCAGGGCGCCGAAGCGGCTTTAGCCAGCCGCTACGCTGATCTCCAGAAGTTCCACCAGCAGCTTATTCAGCAGCTTTTGCCTGCGACCTTGGCCGATTCGCTATGGAACGATCTTACCAAGCGGTATTGGAACCCCCTTTGGCAGCGCCTCCAGGCCCTCCTGCAATTAGGCGATGAGTCGCCTTCGGCCGTGGATGGCGTACTGGTGTATGGCGAGCTTATAAGCAGTGAGATTGTACGGGCTTTTCTCCAAAGTCAAGGCTTTGCCTTAGAATGGGTGGATGCGCGCCAGCTTTTAGTTACGGATGGCCACTACCCCGAGCCTAATGTGATAGAGAGCCTCAGTCAGGCGAACGTGGATGCCCTCTTAGTGCCACTCTTTCGGACGCATGGACTGGTAATCACGCAAGGGTATATTGCCTCGGATCTGCGCCGGCGTAGCGTTACGCTGGGGCGAGAAGGATCGGACTATTCGGCGGCTCTTTTTGCGCGACTCTTGCGCGCCGAAGGCATGATTGCTTGGAAGGATGTAGGCGGGATTTATGCGGCTGACCCGCGCCAAGACCCTCAGGCCCAACCTCTACCCCAGCTCAGTTATAGCCAGGCGGCCGAAATGACCTATTATGGGGCTAAGGTTCTCCATCCGCGCACCTTACGGCCCCTTTGGGAGGGAGGAATTCCCCTGTACGTGCGGCCTTACTTCAGCCCTGAAGCCGAAGGCACCTGCATTAGCCCGAAAGAAGCCTCCCACCTCCCGCCCATTCATACCCGCTGTAGCGGTCTGACCCTCATAGAAGTCTGTAGCACGGACCTTACGCCGATTGCTTCCTCTCACCTTATACAGGGGCTTGAGCGGGAGGGAGCGCTCATCTATTTTTTCCAAGGTGGCATGCGTACAGCAGCCCTCGCCGTAAAGGCCGCACCCGAAATTTTAGACCGATGGCGTACGACCCTGCCTGCAGGGTGGGAGGTACGCTGGCGCGCACCCTTTGCATTATACACTATTCTTTACCCCGAGAGTTCTGCAGTAATCCCAAATGGAGAGGCCCTTTACCTTCAGCGTCTCCCCGATCGTCTGCACTGGCTGGCGTATGAGGGCTAGAGCCCTGCTTTGGCTACCCGCTGTAGCTCTCGGGCAAATCGGCTCTCTCCCCGCTTTCCCGCCTGCTGGGGTGCGCTGGATTAGCCTACGTGAGTTTTTAGAGGGGGTTCGGCGGAATGCGCTGACGATCCAGCAGGCGATGGCCGCCCTACCCCCAGCGCGCTGGGAGCTTTACCAAGCCCAAGCCAACTTCTTACCTAGCCTTACGGCAAACGCCAGCGCTACCCAAAACTACGGGACTACCTTTGACCCTTTTGCCTTCCAGCGCGTCCAGCAGACGACCACTTTCAGTTCTGCCTCGCTGGCGGCGAATTGGGTGCTTTTTGCGGGCTTTGCTAACCACTATCTGGTGCGTCAGGCGCAGGCTGGGCTTGCCGCGACCCGCGCGGCCCAACGGCGTGCCGAAGCGGAAGTCCTCACCCAAGCCCTACTTCAATTCCAGCAGGCCCTCAGCGACTCTATAACCTTAGAACTGGCGCAGTGGCGTCTACGCCGGCTAGAGGACCAGCTAAATCGTCAGAGCGCCCGCTTAGCCGTAGGTCAGGCTCTCTCTACGGATAGCCTCACGCTAGCGGCCCAGCTGCTGCGCGAAAAGGCCCAATACCTCGCCCTCTACAACCGCCACCGGGAAAATAAACTGCTCCTTCTCCAGCTCATGGGCGCTGAGGCGACGCCCGTAGATAGCGTAGAGTTCACCCTAGGCCTTCCGCCAGTGGATTTGGGCCCGCTTTCGGAAGCAGAGGCTATTACGCTTGCCCTCCAGCAGGCCCCCGAGATAGAAGAGGCCCGCTGGCGCCTCCTTCAGCAAACCTACGCGCGTAAGGCGGTTCGCGCCGAATTTTTCCCCACGCTCAATCTCAGCGCCTCCCTCCAAACGAACTACTCCTCCAACGCTGGCCTCTTCCGTATCACTCCCACTGGGGTAGTACGGGAGCCGCTCTCCTTTGAGCGCCAACTGCGGGAAAATTTCAATCAATCTATTTTCGTCTCGCTTTCCATTCCCATCTTTCAGCAGTTTCGGCGGCGACTTCGGCTAGCGCGGGCGGAAAGCGGCGTAGAAACAGCAGAGATTCAACTTCGCCTTCAAACCCAGCAGGTGGTGCGCCGCACGCAGCAGGCCTACTTAGTTTGGCGAAATGCCGTAGTTCAGGAGGCGGCCCTTCAGATCAGTAGTCAAACCGCCGAAAAAGCCCTAGCCCAAGCCGAGGCCCAGTACCAAGCCGGCCTCATAAGCTACTGGAGCTATCGGGAGGCCCTCTCTACGGCGGCTCAGGCCCGCTTAGAATTGGAACAAGCCCGTCTGGAGCGGCAGATTCGTACGCTCCTTTTGGGGGCATACTTAGGTAAGTACCGGGAGCTATGAGGAAACGCCGGAAGTTAGGCTGGCTGATTAGCGGAGCGCTCCTAGCGCTTCTCCTCATTTGGGGGATAGGTCGGCTTGTGGGCGGTTCAGGTGCCCTAAGCGTAGAAGTAGATACCGTGCGCCGTCAGACCCTTCTACCTTTCATAACGGAGACGGCCATACTGCGACCGATTTCCGAAGTGCCTATAAGCCCAGATATCTCAGGCGAAGTGATACAAATCTATGTGCGCGAGGGGGATACGGTCCGCCGGGGCCAGCTACTTTTCACAATTCGGCCGGATAATTATCAAACGGCTGTTTTGCAAATGCAGGCCGTACTGGCGGAGGCGCGCGCGCAGTACGCGGCGGCGCGGGCTAACTTAGCCCAACAGGAAGTGGCTGCGGCGCAGGAGTCCCTAGCCTACCAGCGAGCACTTCAGCTGCAGGCGCGCGGCGCTATTTCGGAGGCCGAGCTGGATAACGCCCGTTTCCGCTATCGCCTAGTGCAGGCCCAGCTCCAAGCCGCCCGCAGTAATGTAGAAGCCGCGTTTTACCGCGTTCAAAGTACCGAGGCTAACCTGCGCCGCGCGCAGCTGGACCTGCAGCGCACCTCGGTCTATGCCTCCACGGATGGAATCATAACCCGCCTCAACGTGCGCGTGGGTCAGCGGGTGGTAGGTGTAGGTCAAATGGCCGGCACCGAAAGCCTGCGCATCGCCGACCTCAGCCAGCTAGTAGCCGAGGCGCAGATTTCGGAAAACGATGTCATCCGCCTCCATGTGGGGGACTCCGTCGTCGTAGAGCCTCAAGCCCACCCAGGCCTGCGTCTGCCCGGCCGAGTGATCAAGGTAGGCTACAGTTCGGGCCGAAGTGCGGGCAGCGGCGAGGCCTCCAATCCCCTCAGCTTAGAAGAAACGCGCACCTACCTAGTACAGGTGCTTATTGATAGCGCGGCCTATGATCGGCGCCAGTATCCGCTACGGCCCGAGATGAGTGCGCTCGTGCGCATTTTTTACGATAGGCGGGAGGGGGTTCTCACGGTACCACTTCAGGCGGTAGTGCTGCGGGGAGGCAAAGAGGGCGTTTTCGTAGTGGAGAACGGCCGGGCGCGCTGGCGCGAAGTACGCCTCGGCCCTTCCGATGACCAAAGGATAGAAATCCAAAGCGGCCTCAAGGCTAATGACCTCATCGTAACGGGGCCCTATGAGTTGCTTCAGACGGCGCTGCAGGATAGCGCAGCCGTACAGCCCAAAAAGCCCCTATGAGAGTAGCCCTAATTGGAGCCGGGAGCTGGGGTTGTGCTCTTGCGGCAGTTCTCTTTGAAAAAGGCCACACGCTGCGCTGGTGGGTGCATAATGCAGAAATCGCCGAGCAGCTTGGCCGCACTGGGCGACACCCCACCATTTTCCCCGATAAGAGCTTTCCGCTGGCCCAACTGGAATGGATAGGGCTGGAGCTGGAGTTGGCTCTGCAAGGTGCAGAAGCGGCGGTTTTGGCGCTTCCTTCCCGCTATGTGGAGCCGGTGCTGGCTGAGGCGCCTAAGCTAGAGGGTTTCTGGGTCTCTTGCACAAAGGGGCTTTTACCTAATCCGCCGCGCCGGCCTACCACCTATCTGCAGGCGCGGGGGGTGTGGGATTTCGCCGTACTCAGCGGGCCTAGTCACGCCGAGGAGGTCATAGAGCGGCGCCCTACTTGGGTAGCCGTTGCCGCCTCTGACCCTGAGCGCTACTCTACCTTAGAGGCCCTTTTTGCCTCTTCTTATTTCGCTTTACTGCCCACTTCGGCCTTAGAGGCCTTAGAATGGGTAGGCGTGCTCAAAAATATCTATGCCGTGGGGATGGGCGTAGTGAGCCTGTGGGGCGATAATGCCCGCGCAGCCCTAGCCGCCGCCGTCCTACGAGAGCTTCAAGAGGTACTTACCGAATGGGTATCCCAAGAGGCGATTCCCTTTCTTTCTCCGGGCTGGGCTGGGGACTTTTTAGTAACGGCCTTTAGTGCTCATAGCCGTAATCAGCGGCTTGGGCAGCTTCTGGCGCAGGGGTATAGCCCCTCGGCGGCGCTCCAAAAGCTGGGCATGGTAGCGGAGGGGTATTACGCCGCACAAAGTCTAGGGGAGGTTGTGAAACTGGATCGCTTTCCTTTCCTCCGAGCTATTGTGGCGGTTCTGCGGGGCGACTCTCCGCCGGCCTCGCTGGGCGCGGCAGTGCGTGAGACGCTGGCCCGCTCTTAGGCGCGCGGAAGTAGCCGAAGCTCTACCAGCCGCTCCCGAAGGTACTCCTCTGCCGTAATATCCGGATACTGCTTGGGATTGGCTTCACTGATGCAATTAGGCAGGCAGGCGAGGCTTACCTCCGGCCGAGGGTGCAGGAAAAACGGTACCGAATAGCGCGGCTGGTAGCACAGGGGCGGTGGAGGAAGTACTACGCGGTGCGTCGTACTGCGTAGGTAGTTGTTGGTAAGCCGTTGGAGCATGTCTCCGACATTCACTACCATTTCATCGGGCGCCACGCGCGGCGCAAGCCATTCCCCCTGACGCGTAAGGACTTCCAGGCCCTCGGCGCTAGCCCCTATGAGAAGGGTAATTAGGTTAATATCCTCGTGCTCAGCGGCGCGCGTAGCGCCAGGCGGTACAGGCGTCTCTGGCGTAATGGGGTAGTAGTGTAAAAGACGCAGAAGGCTCGGCCCATTCCGAATGCGCGGCACAAAGTAATCGGCTTCCAAACCTAAGTATAGCGCTATTGCCTCCAAAAGCAGCTGGCCAGTTTCCAAAAAGCGCTGGTAGGCTTCCTCCATTACCTCCCGGAAGCCCGGCACTTCTGTAGGCCAGACGTTATGCGGTAGGCGATGGTAGAGGGGATCAGTAGGATCTGTAATCTCAGGGCCGATGTGGAAGAATTCCTTGAGGTCGGGCACATCTCGGCCTTTGGCGTATTCTTGGTCGGGAGGGGTATAGCCGCGCTGGCCCGCCGTGCCGGGCACGATATAGCGCTGCTTTACTTCAGGTGGTAGGGCGAAAAAGGCCGCCGTCTTCGCATAAATCGCCGCTTGGAGGTCGGGCGAAATCCGATGATGCCGCACGATGACAAAGCCCACTTCTTGGAAAGCTTCCCCAAGCGCTTGAACAAAGCGCGCCCGTTCATTCGGCGTGCCTTGGCGAAAGGCCTCCAAGTCTACAACGGGTAGGTTTTCCATCCGTCCAAAGGTAGCTACTCTCTCGGATAGCCGTCGGCTCTTCACTGGCGGGTTTTCCCTACCTTTGCCTGGGGCGCCGTAGTTCAACAGGATAGAACGGGAGTTTCCTAAACTCCAAATGTGGGTTCGAGTCCCGCCGGTGCCACGCGGATGTGGCGGAATTGGCAGACGCGCCAGACTTAGGATCTGGTCCCGAAAGGGTTGAGGGTTCGAGTCCCTCCATCCGCACCTGTGCCAGCTACGATAAGGTTTCCCAAGCCTTATCTGGGGGAGGGAGAGGTAGTGGTACCCGCTGCGCAATACGGCCCGCGCTACCAGGAGCGCATCCGAGCCCTGCGCAAGGAGCTAGTGCTTCCAGGCTTTCGGCCCGGTCAGGTGCCAGCCGAGGTAATCATGGCCCGGCAGGGCGAGTCCATACTCAGCGACGTGCTGCTTACGCATTTCTTTGAGGCGCTGCGGGATACCCTTGGGAATCGCAAGCTTATAGGCCTTCCTTACTATGCCCATACCCCAGAGAAGCTTCAGGCCCAGCCGCCTTTTCCGGATTATGTGTATCAGGTTCGGTTTCTGACGGTGCCCGACCAGCCGCTTCCGCTGGGGGAGGTGCGCCTTATGGAGTATGCCTATCAGTCTAACCCCGCCGATGTGCAGCTTTACAAGGAGTTTCTGCGGCTTATCTTCGGTAAGTTAGAGCCTTTGGAGGCGCTTCCGGCTTCCATACCGGCCGAGCGCGGGCTAATTGTGCGCCTCTTCTGGGAGCGCAGGGAAAAACCCTCCCTGCGCCTACCGTGGAATACCCTCATTCGGCCCTTTTCATGGGAACTCCTGGCGGGACGGCGCTTAGGCGAGAAATTTTCCCTCCCCGTGGCTCACCTCATGCCCTATACTGACCTCATCCGCTTAGAAGAGCCGGATTTCTCCCCCTTGACGCTTTCCGAATCTACGATAGAACTGAGCGTAGCTTCTGCGGCTTTAGTCCAGCCAGCCAGCTTAGACGAAATTTTAGCGCAGCTGGAAATTAGCCCAGAAGAGCGGGCTCAGCCGGAGGCCCTTTGGGAAGGGCTCCTTCGCCGGCTGACTGAGCGAACCGTCCAGCGGCTCAATCGCCGCCTTCAGCGCCAGCAGCTCCTAAAAGCCGCCGGCGTAACTATCCCCGAAGACCTAGCCTATTA
Organism: Bacteroidia bacterium; assembly: GCA_039630245.1. GTDB lineage: Bacteria > Bacteroidota > Bacteroidia > SpSt-205 > SpSt-205 > SpSt-205. Next base: position 5,294 of record JBCNVK010000001.1, on the reverse strand, counting down.
TAACTACCTCCTCTACCTGCGCACCCGCTCAGGCCAGAATGGCCATCCCCGCCAGTATAGCGAGTACAAAGAAGACTTAGCTTGGCGGGTATTCTTTGCCAGCTACGCCGAACACATGCCCGAGCTCCAAGTATCCGAAGAGGAAATGCAGGAGAAGCTCTGGGAGCGCCTCAAGCAGGTTCCTGACCTTTCGCCTGAGGCCCAGGCTTGGCTGGATAGACTGGAAAGCGCCGAGGAAGAGCGCCAAACCGCCCTACGCCACCTTCTCCAAAAAAGTGGGGAGGTTTTCAAGGACTCGCTTCAGCATGCGCGCTTTCAGGAGTGGCTGAAAGCGCGCTTAGGGCCGCCGCAAACTCACCCCATCTCCGCCGAAACCCTATTTTTATACCTAATATGACCTTAGGCGAGGAGTTTCGCAAATACGCCAGGGCCGAGCATGGCCTGAGTAGCCTACGCTTAGATCAGTATGAGGCCCGCCTGCGTAGCACCTTCTACGGCCTTACGCCCAACATCATTGAGGAGCGCCAGCTCAATATCGCCGTCATGGACGTCTTCTCCCGCCTTATGATGGATCGCATCATTTTCCTTGGCTATCCCATAGATAGCCAGATAGCCAATATCGTGATTGCCCAGCTGCTCTTTCTGGAATCGGCCGATAAAAAGCGGGATATTTTCATATACATAAATTGCCCAGGCGGCTCGGTGTATGATGGGCTAAGCATTTACGACGTCATGCAGTATGTGAGCCCGCCCGTACATACCATTTGCACGGGTATGGCGGCTTCTATGGCGGCGATTCTTTTAGCGGCTGGGCGGAAGGGCCGGCGTGCGGCATTGCCTCATGCGCGTGTGATGATTCACCAGCCGCTGGGCGGCGTCCAGGGCCAAGCCTCCGACATTGAAATCGTCCACGCCGAAATCCAGCGCATCAAGCGCGAGCTGTATGAAATTCTGGCCTACCATACGGGCCAGCCTTACGAGAAAATCTGGAAAGACGCCGATCGCGACTACTGGATGCGAGCTGATGAGGCTCAGGCCTATGGGATAATTGACGAGGTGCTTCGGCCGCCGGCGCGCGATGGGAGCCTCTGAAGGGCCTAAATGCGATTTCTGCGGTAGCGCTAACCCCAAGGTACCCCTTATCGCCTCGCCGCTAAAGCCAGCCCATATTTGCCTGGAGTGCGTCCAGTACTTACACGAGGCGGCTAAGGCTTCGCGGCGCGGCCTGCGGCTGCGCCATTGGAAAATGCCCCAAACCTCTCCGGCCGAAATCAAGGCTTACTTGGATGACTACGTCGTAGGACAGGAATCCGCTAAGCGTAAGCTGGCTATTGCCGTCTATAACCATTACCGTCGCATTGCGGCCCTTTTGGCTAATCCCGATCAGCCTCCCCCCGTACGGGTGGAGAAAAGCAATATCCTACTCATCGGCCCCACGGGGACGGGCAAAACCCTCCTGGCCCGCACTATTGCCCAGTTGTTGGAAGTGCCTTTTGCTATCGCCGATGCCACTACGCTTACAGAGGCCGGCTACGTAGGCGAGGATGTAGAAAATGTGCTCGTACGTCTACTCCAGGCGGCGGACTACGAGGTGGAGTACGCCCAAATCGGCATAGTATATATTGACGAGATTGACAAGATTGCCCGTAAGTCGGAAAACCCCTCCCTCACGCGCGATGTAGGGGGAGAAGGCGTCCAGCAAGCCCTCCTCAAACTCTTAGAAGGCACCGTAGCGAATGTGCCCCCCAAAGGCGGCCGCAAACATCCCGAACAGAGCTTTATCCAAGTAAATACCGAAAACATTCTCTTTATCTGCGGGGGGGCCTTTGAAGGCCTTGACAAAATCGTTGCGCGGCGGCTGAGTCGCCAGGTGGTAGGCTTCCGCCGCAGCGGCACCTTAGAGGAGAGGCCCGAATCCCTCTATGCTTACGTCCAGCCTGAGGACCTGCGCAAATTCGGCTTTATACCCGAATTCATCGGCCGGCTGCCTGTCATAGCGGCGATGGAGCCGCTAAACGAAGAGGCTCTCTACCGCATTCTTACCGAGCCCAGAAATGCCTTAGTGCGGCAGTACCAGACGCTTTTGAGTTGGGATGGGATTCAGCTGGACTTCACCGAAGAAGCCCTCCGCGTGCTGGCACGTGCGGCCTTGGAAATAGGCACGGGGGCCCGCGCCCTCCGCAGCCTCTTGGAAACTATTCTGGAGGACCTCCTTTTCACCCGGCCTAAAGGCGCGCACTTCGTCATTACCGAGGATTTCGTCCAGCAGCGCCTAAGGCCCCTCCGAGCCGCTGGCTAAATTTGACCTAAACTTCTTATCTTTGGAGCGAATGTGGTATAGATGGTGCTGGGTTTTTGGGCTTGCGGGGCTACTCTTTGGTCAGGGCGTAGGCATCGGTATTTTAGAACCGCACCCCTCCGCCATCCTCCATTTAGAAAGCCCTAACAAAGGCCTTCTCCTCCCTCGTCTCACACGGGCCCAGCGGGATGCCATCCAAAATCCACCCGCCGGCCTGGTCATTTACAATACAGACAATAATGTGGTAGAATACTTCAACGGCCAGTGCTGGATTCCCGCCTACGCCGAGTCGTGCGATGACTGCAACTTCACCCTCAGCCTCAACCCCAACTCGGGCGTCATAGACCATGTGAATACGCAGTCGGTTCAGACTACCCTTACCTTCACGCAGACGGCGGGGACGCCCCAGCCCGTCGCCCTCCAAATCTACTCCAACCTCCCACCTCACACTACTTACAGCTTTAATCCACCTATTCTAAACGGCTCGGGTACGGCTACCCTAACTATTCGGGCAGAGCCGATCGCCCCGTCGGGCACCTATCCCGTCGTCGTCCAAGTTGTGTGCGGAAATACCATCAAGAATGTCATCTATACCCTCACTATCCGTAGCTGCTTTCGCGTGGATATCCTAAATAGCACGACCGATTACAATCTCACCGCACGCAATCCGAATATTCCCACAAATGAGCCCGTCTGCGTCATAGTACATACGCATCCGGGGGTAGAAGTGAGCGCAAGTAGTACGAACGTACCCGCTTTCACTACAGGCAGTCTTCATCCGCAGTCCGTAGTGGCCCTTATCCATGAGGGAGCTTTTCTAGGGCGGGGGGGGGATGGGGCGCGCGGGGCACCCTTCCCCCGATACAGCCAGGCGGGCGCCCCCGGAGGTGATGCCATGCATATCACTACGCGCACCTACCTCTACTTGCGCAACGGCTACATTTTTGGTGGCGGGGGTGGTGGCGGCTCGGCGGGGGTAGAGCAATCGTTTGAAATAGGCCCTATCAGCTTCTCGGTAGGGGTAGCGGCGGGTGGAGGTGGTGGTGCCCAGCTTGGCCGCGGCGGTCGCCCCAGCGGTAACTTTACGATCGGCTACTTTGCCCCAGGCCAGGATGCCACAGGCGGCCTTACGGCCTACGCCGGCTTAGGCGGCCTGCTGAGCTACACGACCTCCTTCTCCTTAGGGCCTGCAGTTATCAATGTAACGGGTCAAGGCTACGGCGGTAATGGCGGCGAATACGGCTATCCCGGCCGCCCGGGCCATGTCCAAGTCTGCATCGGCGGCAACATAGATATGCCTTGGCCCCTCCCTGATATTCCGATTAGTATTGGCTGTCTGCCGCCTGGCGGCCATCAGCTAGAGCCCGGCGGCGCAGCAGGCTATGCCATTCGCCGCATCGGCGGGGCCGCCCTTGAGCCCTATCCCGACGGAAACTACCTCACCCAATTCCTCAAAGGCCGAATCGGTCCCTAACTATGAAACCCTGGGCTTTCCTCGGGCTTGCAGGCCTTCTCTGGGCGCAGTACCAGCTTACCTTCTTTAGCCAGGATCCCGTCAAGCGGCAGGCAGTAGAACTCCAGCTTCGCCTGGCCCCTACCCACGTGCGCCTTATAGCCAAAGGCACTTGGGATACCCTCCAGGGGGAGCTGGATTTCCTTCTCCTGCCGGACAAAAAGTACTGGCTGGACCATACCAAAAGGATAGCCTACGAGGTAACGACCTTCTCGCCGGATACCGTCCTATTCCAAAAAGTGGAAGTGGCCGGGTATGAGGTAGTGGAGGGGCAGGAGGCGGTCCGAGCCATTTTCCACCTGCCCGGCCAGCGGCTGGAAGTCCTCTGGGCGGAAAAGCTGGGCTTTGATTGGACGCCATGGCTGCGGCATTTCCGCGCCGAGGGCCTACTTTTAGCGGCGCATTACTTCCGGCGCGGGCTGCCCTTGGGCTTGCGCCTATGGAGCGAGCAGGGCGCGCCGCTCCAGGAAATGCACCTCCTCAAGTGGGCACCCTATAACTATACCCCGGCCGACGCCCAGCCCCCCTACCCCGTAAAGCGGCTTATAGGCTCTAACTGAGCATAAAATCCTAAAACACTCTTTCGCTTGAGGCCGAGGCCTCATACAATGCCCAGACGCATGGTCTACGCCCTACTTTTTGCTAGCATGCTTACGTTCGCTACCCAGCCGCACAAAAAGCCGCTTGGATAGCTGGTGGCAGATTGCAGCGTTTTCCCTATCTTCGCTCCGATGCGACGAACTCTCCTTGGGCTTGTTGGTACTATCTCCTTAGTGTGGGCGCAGGATGCCTGTGGCGAGGGGCGCATATGGTACGTCGCCCCCGGTGGCTGTGCAGGCGGGCCCAACTGCGGCTCGCGCGATAACCCAGCAGATATTTTCTGGGCGCGCCAGCAGGCCTGCGCCACGGCTACACCTAACTCCCCGCATGTTATTCGCCTAGCTACGGGCGATTATACGCTGAATAATACCTTAGAGCTCTGCTCTAATGTGTATTGGGATGGGGGCTACGATCGCACCCAGCAGTGGAAAAAGACCAACGCAGCCGTTACGCGCCTGCGCCGAACTACGGCTAACGCCGAAACGGGCTGGCCACCCCGGCTAATAGGTATACGAGGTGTAAACATATCTAATTTCCGCCTACAAGATATTACGCTGGATGTTCAGGGGTATGCTCCGGGCGTGCGCCCTACTAATCATGGGATGAGCGTGTATGGAATCTACTTAGCGGGGTGTGCGGACTACCGTATAGTGCGGTGCGATGTAACGGCGGGACGCGGAGCTGATGGGGCTCCTGGGCCTAACGGCGGTGCAGGTGGAAATGGAGGGGGAGGATGCTGGGGGGCCGGGGGCGGCGAGTCGGGTGGAGTTTGTAATGCTTTTGGGTGCAATAACTGCGGTGGGACAGGAAATGCCTGTGGCGGTAGTGGGGGAACCGGTGGAAGTGGAGGAAATGCCGCTGACTTTCAGCCGGGCCAAGCTG